>URDJ01000001.1 GCA_900546615.1 uncultured Eubacteriales bacterium
TTTTCACCCCACACTCATTGTACCACATTTCCTCTCTCAATACGAGAAAAAGGCCGCCGGTTGGTGACCTTTTTCGACAAGCTGAGCCGCACGGGTTACCGACCCGGGCGGCTATATTTTGTCGGATGATTACTTTTCTTTATCGGCAGATGCCGTATATCGCCACATTTCTGCGCTCCTATCCTTCTCATTTTGCCTAGTATTTTTCCTCACACATGCTCGCTGTCTCCGTATCGACGGGAGCGGACTACTTGCGCCAGAAGTCGGCGCGGAGTGTAAAGGTTGGGATGCCTTGGCGGCTTAAAACCACGGCGTAGAGCGCGGCGGTCTAAGCTGAAGAGGCCGGTTATGTAGGCAGAGCGGATGGAGCTTTTAATCTCAAGGGCAATCTGGCCGCTCCGGGTAGGCAAAGTTCAAGCGCGGAAGCCGCTGTCCTCATCGCAGGAGCAACAGAAAAAACGGCGTGTTCATGCCCATACTGCTCCGCTAGATTTCCGTGGGCGTTTGCTCCGTGCCGCGGAAAATGCGGTAGAGGTTGGTGCCGTTTTCAATGACCAACTGCATGTTGACCTCGCCGGTGCTGAAGTCGCGTTCCTCAAAGGCAAAGTCTACGGCGCTGCCGCCGTAGCAGATGAGGTATGTGTCTGTTTCTTCGTCCATCAGCTCCGCTCCACCCATGGAACTTGAGCTGTATTCGGTACGGAACTCCTCGAAGTCCGACAGTGTCAGCGCCTCCTCGTCTATCCAGTACCGGCAGACGCGCGAGGTGCCGTCGGGCCCGCCGGCGTTGTCGAAGACGGTGATGGAGCCGTCGTCCAGATAGCGGACATCGTGCTGGAAGAGGCCGATCTGCTCGATGCGCGCACCCTCGATATTGCTGGCGCCGCGGCCCATGATCCAGAGTATATCGCCGCTATCGCGGTCCAGCTTGACCAGGCCCGTGGTGCGGAAGCTCACCAGCAAATCGTAGTTCTCTGCGTCCACGGCGATGGAGTTGATGTGCAGATAGTCGGTGTGAAGCGCCTCCGGGTCGGCGGCAAGAGCCTCGTAGTCGTTATTATAGATAGAGGCCTCGTATAGCTCCGGGTGGTTGATGGACTCCCAGTGCAGCAGCACCTCACCGGCCTTCTGTTCCTGGATGATGTTGTTTACCACGGGGACGCGCCGCCCCTCAAGGCCGGGGACGTTCTCCGCGTATTCGAGCGTGACGGAGGTTAGGATATAGTGGTCGTCGGCGAGTATCTTGTAGTCGTGGTTCTCGCAGCCGTGCTCCGGGTCGGTGATCGAGCCGGAGACGAGTGGGCGTATGTCACCGTTTATCACGTTGAAGTCCTCGTCGAGCAGCACGATGCGGGAGTAGGATATGTCGCCGTTGGTGTTCTCGACCTTTGCGTAGCACTGTTGATAGGCGTAGCGCACCGTGCCGTCAGCGTACTCTATCCGTCGGAAGTTATAGGCGTATCCCGGCACCTGGTCGTACCAGCGTATATAGCCCTCTGCCGTCATGACGAAGATATAGTTGTAGCCCACGCTCGTTTCCCCGCTCATGGTGACGAGAAAGTCCTCGTCCGAAACGCTGCGGCCGGTGAGCGTATAGTTCGGGAAGTCCTCCGGCAGCTCCGAAGCGCGTATGGTGCCGCTCACGTCCACTGCGCGGAGGCTGCCGTCGTCCTCCACGTGTATACGCCACTGGGTGCCGTTAGGAGCCTCGAGTATCGTCGGATCATCGGCCAGGTTCCGGTCATAGACTATGAGCTCGTCTATCGTGAGATAGTCCCGCTTGATCTCCGGGTCGGAGAGCTTGTCGCCGTAAACTATCAGCCTGCCCTCCGTGGGCTGCACTGCCATGCGCACATAGGCAATTCTTTCGTCGTCAGGAACGGTGATGGTGGCCAGGCCGAAGCTGTCAACGCGCTGGAGGAAGTTTTTGTCTGCGTCGAAATAGCAAACCACGTTGGTCGCGGTGCCGTTTCTCGTGAGCTGCTGCCCCGCCGAGCAGGGTATCCAGTTGCTCATGAGGCTCCCGTTCTGGGCGGCCACGATGCTGCCATCATAGTCGTAGAAAAAATCCTCGCAGAGTGCGGGATCAAGCAGGTTCTCCTGCTCCTCGTAAAAGTCTACGCCATCCATGTCAGTGAGTCGTAGACTTTGCAGTTCGCTGCGCAGACCGAAAATCATAACGACGGACGCCGCGAGCGCCGCCAGTATGATTATGTTGATTATCCACTGCATCCATCGCAGCGGAGCGGAGCCTGTTTTCAAATTTCCGTCCTCCTGTATGCTGTTTGTCCAAACGCTGCCCTCAGTCGATGCCGCCCAGCAGCAGCGCCGTCAGTCCACCGTAGACGAGCCCCGCTGCCAGGAGCAGGGTTCCCAGGAACAGCAGCGTGCGGCGCGTATGAGGAGCCTTTATTAGCAGCCCCGCCAGCATGGCGACGATGCCGAGGACCGCAAGGATGATCCACATGGCGCGCCTCCTATTTCCGGAACATGGTGTTCACTGCCAGCAGCTCGTCCACCAGGGCTGTGACGTACTCAACCTCGCCCCGGAAACGGCGGCGCAGTGCACCAACGTCCGATACGTTCAGCCTCTCAAGTTCAAAGTGGTCGCGGCCGGAGTTCACCGCCACGTGTACCTTGCCCTCCTTGAGGAAACTCATATAGGTATTGCCGCCGGCGCGCTCGTCCAGCGTCATGATATGATCCATGAGGTGCGGGGTGAGTATGTAGAAGGCGTCGTGCTCGTTCTCGCAGGTGACGCCGAATTTTTTGTTGAAGGCCTCGTTTTCCGTCTCGACCTGGCCTTTTTTCTTGCGCCCGTCCTCGAATATGCACAGGTCGGAGGTCAGCTCCCTGTGCAGGTCAAGTATAATCCATTGGCCACGGAAGCGGTTTCTGTGCACCTCATGTGTCTCTGTATTGCCGTTGTCATCCTCAGAAGTGAGGATGGTTACGCTGTCGAGTAAAATATCGCTCATCTCAATGTCTACGCCCCTGTAGCGAGCCCTGATGTGGTCGCTGCCTATGACCGCGTCGAACTTGAAGGGGAAGTGCATGTCGATGCTCTCTATCAGCGTGCCGTCTATGTAGCCGGTGTGGTCGTACTCCACCTCGTCAAACACCTCGGAGAGCAGCTCCGGGATGACAGTCTCGCTGAGCCGCTGCTTCATGCTCTCCCGTGCCTTCTTACGCCTTAACATGGCCTGCGCCCCGAAGCCGAGCCCTATGACCAGCAGGACGATGCCGGTAATGCACAGGAGGGTTGAGTAATTGGTCATGAGGTGCCAGCCGAAGGCCGCGACCGCAAAGCCGCCGACCATCAGCAGAGTTTCCTTTATGTTTGTTTTCCCGCCTTCGGCAATCTCTGCCTGGAGGTCTTTATCCTGCTTCATCGTTTCTGTCCTCCCCGCGTTTTCCCATAGGGATATTCTCGCCCTCCCTGGGTATTTCCAGAGCCTCCAGCAGGTCGCCAAGCTCCATTACCTCGCGCTCGAGCTTCTCAGAGAGCTCTGCGGTATTTGTACTGTCCCCCACCTCAAAGAGATCCCAGCCCCGCAGCGTAAGCAGCAGCGTGCCGTCACTGAGGAAGCGCATCCCGAAGATTCTGCCCTTCTCTGCCGTCAGGCGCAGCAGCGTCTCCATATAATGCGGGGTGAGCAGATAAAAAGTCTCGTGCTGGGCTCTGGTGGTTATGGAGAAGGCCCGGTTGAAGTCCACACTCTCGGTCTCCAGGCCGCCCAAAACGGCCATGTACTGAGTGATGGTGAAGTCGTTGCTCAGCTCCATGCCGTGGCGGCAGACCACCATCAGCCCCTCAAAGACGGTGTCCCAGCTGTAGCTGACATTGCCGTCTTCGTCCCTCTCCGAGGTCCTCTTCTCAAGGCTGAACTCGCCCATCTCCAGGGAGATGCCGCGAAGAACGCCCTTGACATAGTCTCTGCGCTCGCCTATACGGTCGTAAAAGGGGTAGCCCAGCTCCTGCCGTATATAGTCGTCGCTTACGCTCGATTCATGGTCGTATTTGTCCAGGCGGTCCATTACCCTGGCCAGCACGGTGGGAGTATACCCCGCCGCCAGCTTCTTGGACTTTCCACCTACTATCGTGTTGCCTAAGGCGCCGATGCAGAGGAGCGGGAACATGATGCATACGATCTCGATCAGCGGCGTTTTGAGTACTTCCACATGGAACGCGATGACAAGCAATGCTACGATCGTCATCGGCACCAGGAGAATAAGCCCCGCCGTCTCTAATTTGTCGAAAAAACGTTTCCATCGGGCGTACAGCGCCAGACTGCTGTCCAGATCCTTTCCCTTTCCTGTCATGGCGCTATGCCCTCCTTAAAACTGCATCTTTATGTCGCCGAGCTTGGCGTCGTCCGCGTCATAGAACTCCTTCGGACTGCGTCCCTTCGCCAGCAGGCTTGCGGGGAAAATAGCGATGGCCGTGTTGTAGCGGCTGACGTTGGCGTTATACAGCCTGCGTGCCGCCTGGAGGTGCTCCTCTGCGTCCCTTATGCCGCGCTGCAGCTCCATGAACACCTCGCTCGAACGAAGTTCCGGATAGTTTTCTGCCACGGCGAAGAGGCGCCCGGTCAGCTCGCCCATTTCCCGGTCGGCCTTGCCCATCTCGTTCACACTCATACCGCTCCGCAGGGATATGACATCAGCGAAGAGATCCGACTCGTGCTCCATGAATCCCTTGGAAGTGTCCAGCAGCTTGGTGAGTGTGTCATAGCGCTTTGTGAGTGCGACCTCTATGCCGGACAGCGCCTCGTCTATCTTTATCTCCTTACGCTTGAAGCCGTTGGTGGTGCTTATGACCCATACGACGGCAAGCACCGCCAGTATTATCAGAATTGTAAACATATTCAGCCTCCTGTCTTTATGTCCTGTGTTCAGTCCGGAGTGTACCAGGCCTCGCCCACGTAGTAGAACCATCCGTCCAGGCCGTCCACCTGGAAAGTGTCGTCGCTGGAATCGTAGTAGGCCTCGTAGTAGCCGCCACTATCGAACTCCACAACCAGGTAGTCCCCGTCCATCGTGTAAGTGGCGTCCTCGGAGCTGTAGAAGTCGGAGACTGTCGCGGTGCCGTCGGAGTGGAAGACTATGCTCATCTCCGCGTCGTCGTTGTCGTAGGCGCCGCCCAGGGCGTAACCGGAATCGCCGGAGCCGGAGTCGCCGCCGGAGGATTCGGAGCGGCTGAACCAGCCGTCCAGGCCCTCCACGATCAAGTCGCCGTCGCCGTCGATATAGCCCGTGTAGTCGCTGAAGGTCACCGTCTCCCCGTCAAAGGTGAAGGGGGAGGCAACACCAAAGCCGCCACCGATAGAGTAGACCACGGAACCGTCTCTGGTAAACTCCACGGAGTCGCCAGTGTAGCTGTTCACCCACTGGCCCACCATCTCCGCCTCCGGGCCGGTGATGTCGGGATAGGTCAGCTGGGAGCTGTCGCCCCGGCTGTACCAGCCGCCCTCGCCATCGATCTCGATGATCAGGTCTCCCTCATCGTCGATATAGCCCTCGGAGATCCCCGCCGACGTATCGACGGTCACGGTCTCGCCGTCATAGCTGTACCAGCCGGAGGAACTGGAGGAGCTGCCGCCCTCATACATCTCCTGGAAGGTCAGGGAGCCGCTGCCGTCAAAGGTCAGCATGCGGTTGCCGCTGGTGTGGATCCAGTCGCCCTCCAGCTCGCTCTCCATGCCGCCAGCCTCCATGAAACTGCTGCCGTCCATGTCGGGGCCGTAGGACCGCTCCTCCACCGGGAAGAAGTAGCCCAGACCCATGATGCCGATGGAGCCGTCCTTCTGCAGCTCGCCGGTGACCTCCTCGAGTTCGCCGTCCTCATTCTCATTCATGAGGGTCAGGACCTCGCCGTCCCAGCTATAGGTGATGTCGCCCATGTCACTGTAGGTATAGATCGTGCCGGTGCCGTCATCGAGCAGTTCCAGGCAGATGCCGCCCCAGCCCTCGCTCTCCCACAGACCCACTACGCCGTCGTCGTCGGCGAGGTCTCCACCGCTGTCGCTTGCTTTGTCGCTGCCGGTGTCTCCGCAGGCGGTGAGAAGGCACAGAGCCAGCAGCAGAGCCAGAGCCAGGCTCAGCGTTATTCTCAGTTTGCCTTTCATCTCATTTCTCCTCCTTCTTAAAACGAGAGCACATAAAGCGCCGCGATCCGTCATGTTTGTCGTGGGCGGCAAAAGCCGCCCACGGTGAGGTTCATAGTTCAGGGAGTGTACCAGGCTTCGTCGACGTAGTAGAACCATCCGTCCAGGCCGTCTACCTGGAAGCTGTCGTCGCTGGAGTCGTAGTAGGCCTCATAGGGTAACTGACCCTCAAACTCCATCAGGATATAGTCGCCGTCCACCGTGTAGGTACCCTCATCCGAGAACTCGAAATCGGACATGACGACAGTGCCGTCGGCGTAGAAGACGCAGCTCATCTCCTCGTCGTCGTTGTCGTAGGCGCCGCCCAGGGAGTAGCCGCCCTCGTCGTCGCTGTCATCATCCCCGTCGCCGACCATATCGTCATACAGGTCATAGTCGGCAATACTGTAATACTCCATCAGGTAGAGCTCGCCGTCCTCGCCCTCCATGTAGAGGTCCTCGCCGTCGTAATAGATTGAGGTGGAGCTGCCGTCGACATAGAGCGTGCCGGAATAGCCGTTCCAGTCGTAGCTGCCCAGGTACTCACCGGCGATAATCAGGGTTCCGTCGGCGTAGAAGTCATAGATAACGCCCTCCACATCCCAAGCGCTGTCGGTCATGTCATATCGAACGGGCTCATCGCCTTCATCACCGGGATCAGCGGGGTAGTAGGTGATGGCCTCGACCCGCACAAAAACGATGTCGCCGTCCACAACCAGGCTGCCGTCCTCGCCCAGGACGCCCTGGAGGGTATCGCCGTCGTAGCTGAGGGTAAGGGTCTCGCCGTCCCACTCGTAATCAACCACGGCGTAGTCGTAGTAGTCGGACATATCGGCTGTGCCGTCGTCATAGAACACAAGGCTCGTCTCATAGTCGTCACAGTCCCAGTTGCCCACCAGGCTGACGGGCTCCTCGCCTCCGCAGGCAGAGAGAAGGCCGAGGGATAACACCAGGACCATCAGTATGCAGAGCAGACGAAGTTTCTTTTTCATTCAGGTTCCTCCTTGTTTAATGTTTTTTCGGTCTGGTTTTTCAGGGGCGGCCGCTCTCGCCCGCCCCAAAGTCATCAATAGTAGTAGTAGTAGTAATCGTAGGTATCGCCGTAGTCTCCGGACCAGTAATAGTCGTCGTAGGTGTCGCCGTAGTCGCCGGACCAGTAGTAGTCGTCGTAGTAATCATCGTAGTAGAAGTCGTCGCCCCAGCCGTCGTAGTCGTCGTAATAGTAGTCGTCGGCCCACCCGGCGTCGTTGGACTCGTAGTACTGGCCGTCTTCTATGTAGTAGTCATCGCCGAAGCCGATGAAGATGTCCTCATAGCCGTTCCAGTACCAGATATCCCCGTCCTCGTCATACCAGTAGTAGGCCGTGCCGTAGTCCCCGGTGTCACTCCACGCGCCGCCGGAGCCGCCGGTAGTCGGCTTGGGCTTGGGAGCCGTGGACCAGTCGCCCTCGAGGCCTATGCTGTCCATCATGTTCTTGCCGATGGCATAATAAGTCGCTATGCGGTCTTGCAGCGCCAGACTGCTCATGACTACCACGTATCCCGTGGGTCCCACATAGCGTATCTGCAGCGCGCCGCGCACTGGCGTGTCGGGGGAGGGTGTGTAGATGGAACTGTCGACCCAGACATACTCGTCATAGGTGAAGTAGTTGCCGTGGTCCTGGAAGTCGGAACCTATGCTCTGGATAAGCTTGTCGCCGTACATAGCCTCCAGCACCTGGTCCATCATCTGCGCGAGCTTGGCCTTGGCACTGTCATAACCCTGGCTCATGGCGTCGTCATAGCCGTTCACGGCGACACGCTGTATTACTATGCTGGAGTAAAAGTCGTTTGTATCCTCCCTGTTTGCGGCAGTGAAGCTGAGCACAGAGGAGTCGCCGGAGACTGTCATAAGCTCTGGGTACCACACCATGTCACCGTCGGATCCAGGCAGCTCGATGGACTGGGTCAGCTCGTCATCCACGGAGGGCAGGGCGTAATTGGTCTCCTCCTCACCGGTGGGCCAGGGAGCGGGATAGAGCGTGTCGCCGTCGGAATCAGTCAACACACCTTCCTCAAAGGTCAGCGTGAGGTAGACGCTGCCGCTTTCCTCGAGCAGGTAGACCAGGTTCTCCTCGTACTCGAAGGCGTGGTTTATGTAGCTGAAGCCCGTGCTGTCCAGAAGCTGCCAGGTCATGTCCTCGTAGAGGACGATGTACATGTCGTAGTCGTCATACTTCCAGCAGCCGAGGAAGTCCTCGTCTATGCCGGCGTCCTCCGGCTCAATGACCGTGCCGCCCACGGTGAAGGCGTCTCCCTCGACGGGGGTGATGATGACCATCGCCGACTCCTCCGACCAGGCCATCTCGACGGCGTCGCCGTCGATGAGATCAAGGCCGTAGAACTCATAGGCGAAGCCGTCGACGTCCACCGCGCGCAGGTCAAAGGTATCACCCTCTGCCGGCTCGTAGCCGCTGAGGAAAATGGTGACGCTGCCGTCCTCTGCCGCGGCCGGCAGCAGGTCGTCGCCCCAGAAATCCTTGGAGGACAGAGTGACGTACAGCTCGACAAGCTCATAGCCGAGGTCGTTCGTTATTCTTACCCCGGCCTCGCCGCCTTCGTCGCTTTCGCCCCCGCAGGCCGCCAGCGAGAACAGCATCACCGCCGCAAGCAGCAAAGACAGTACTCTTTTCATAGTTTTTCCCCTTTCCAATGTTTGTTTTGCCCCGGGTCTCCGCACCGCAACGCGTATCGTATGTCCCGTTCCGGTGCACACCGGGCCTTACAGATATTCGTCGGGCAGCTCGGAGGCGTACATGTCGTTGCCGTCCTGGTCCACGATGTCGCCGTATTCGTTGAACACGAATACCACGCTCGTATCCAGGACCAGCGCGTTGCCCAGCATGTAGTAGGTGCCGATCCAGTCGCTTCCGTCGTAGTCGCCGAACCACTCATAGGTCCCGTCGCCGTAGATGTAGAGCCAGATATATTCGCCGTAGGCCTCCCAGCAGCCGTAGAAATCCTCGGCGTTGGAGTTCCAGTCCAGCCCGTTCCAGCTATCGCCCGGGTCGGAGCCCTCGTTGGGCAGCGTGGAACGGGCAAATGTGTCCCCATCGTCGTCCGTCAGGATGCCGTCCTCGTCAAAGTATAGTATGGTGTCGTTGTCGAGGTGCATCTCGCCGCCGGAAAATGTCCAGCTCCCGATATAGCCGTCGCCGTTCTCGTACATCCAGTCGTAGTGGCCGTCGCCGTATATATACAGCCAGACGTCGTAGTCGTCATACTTCCAGCAGCCGCTGAAATCTGCGGCAATCACCGACGCCAGTGTAGCTTCCGGCTCGGCGTCGGGCCAGACCTCCGGAAGAGAGGACTTGAACAGCCTGTCTCCCTCGCTGTCTATCATGCCGCCCTCCCCGTCGAGCGCGAAGAAGAGCTCGCCGTCATTCATGAGCAGCTCAACGCCGTCGATCGTGTATTCACCACTGGTGCAGGTGCCGTCGGGATTGTACCACTCGTAGGTTCCGTCTTTGTTGATGCACAGCCAGTTGTCGTACTCCTCGTACTCCCAGCAGCCGTAGAAGGCGCCGGCCGTGACCTGGGGCTCCTCGACAACGTCGCCGCGCCCATCCCCTGCGTCCCCACCGCAGGCAGACAGCAGCAGCGCGAGCGCCAGCAGGCATATCACGAGGGTCGCGAGCCTTGCCTTTTTCATTTTCTTTCCCTCCCCGGTAATATGATTAAGTTGTGTATATCTCTCCAGGCGGGAATGGGTCGTCTACTCCGCTGACCGTGTGTCCTGGCTGGTTGAGCGCCATCAGTACCGCCATGCGGACGCTGAGCTTCAGTTCGAAGTCGGGTGCGCTGCCAAACAGCAGATAGCCGCCGTCGGTGGTGACAGTGCGCATCAGCGCCTCGTCCCGCAGAGGATAAAACCGAGTGGAGTCCAGACGGTTCGCCATATTCAGCTCCAGCACGCTGCCTGTGCGCAGCTCGATGCGCAGACGGTGCCCTGGCAGGGCAGTGACGCCGGTTATGACAGCTTCATCTTCCCAGGCCCATCCCTTCGTCATGTCTCCACCTCCTTAAAGCGGCAAAGGCCGCACTCTATAACACAAATCATAGAGTGCGGCCTTTGCCTTTCATATGGTACAGTGTACTTTTTTATTTAGACGGCGTCTAGTCCTCCGGAAGTTCCCGGAGCTGCTCCCGTGAAGCCAGCGATCGTTTCTTCAACATGACACTGACGGTGTTGCGCACGGTATGTGGGGAGAGGTAGAGCCTCTGGGCAATCTCCTTGTTGGTGAGTCCCTGGCGCAGGTAATGCAGGATGTCCCGCTCCCTGGGCGTGAAGGGCGCGGGCGCGCCGGAGCCGTGACTTTCCCACTCTCGGTACAGGCGGGCGATCTCGCCCCTGTGGGGCTCCAGCTCAGCGGACAGGGGAAGCAGCGGGCGTATGCCCGGATAGTTCTCTGCGAAGGGCATGTATACCCTGTCCGGCGCGGCAATATCCAGTGCAGTCGCGACCTCCCTGCAAGCCTCCTCGCGCCTGCCAAGCGCGTTTAGTGCCTGCGCCATGTACAGCCGAGCGTAGACCTGTGGCAGCAGGTTTGGGAAGATTGAGCTCAACCCCAGGAAGTATTCGCTCGTACCCAGCAGTTTTCTGTAGGCGCGCTGTTCGAGCAGCACACGCCCGTAGACGATATAGGCATAGGGCTGTGTCATTATTACGAGCCGCTGGTCGATGCGCCCCTCAGCCAGCCAAGCCGGAACATCTGCCGGTCTGCCCAGCAGCACTGAGAGGGAGCCTTCTGCCAGGTCGAGCGTATAACGGCACAGATCCTCGGTGTTCTCTGCCGCGCGGTCGCGCAGCGACTGACGCGCCTCCTCCAACAGCGCCGCGTCGCCGCGCAGCGCGTCTTTGTCGGTCTGCGGGAGCTGGCTTTCGCTTATACAGTCGGCTATCTCAGCCTGCATGGACAGCAGTTTCTCGTTCTCACCCAGGAAGAACAGCGCGAATGCCAGAGGAATCAACGCCCTGGGATAGCGGCGCTTCAGCTCCGGTGGGGCGTTCTCGAGCAGGTCGAGTATCATGGGACGGGTATCCTCGTCCGTTATATCAGCAATGTCATAGCTGGTCAGTGGCATGGAGCAGAGCCGCTCCCAGGCTCCGGAGGCGTAGTAGAAGCGAAGCGTGAGCAGCCTGTCCTTAGCCCTCTCCGCAAGCTCGCCACCACGCAGGTAGATCTCCCTCTGCCGTGCCGCGTCCAGATGCGCGAAGTGGCGCTCAAGGAGGCGGCGAAGCTGGGCGTGCAGATAAAAGCAGCGGTTGTCCGGGTCGTAGTTTACGAAGTAACGCCTGTCGAGCAGCATGCGCTCCGTCTCCTCCGCACCAAGGCCGGAAAAGCTGACGGCCTGAGCCAGCGTGAAGCGGGGGGAAGAAGGACACCTCCAGCAGAAAGCTCTGCTCGGATGGGGATAGCCGCCGCCAGAACACGTTCTCCATCAGCTCGTCCATGCCGCCGTGGCGGAAGCTGCCGCTGACGATGAAGCTCGCGAGCTGGAGGCTCAGCGCCATGATCCAGCCTTCGGAGAGCCGCCCCAACTCCTCAACCTGCCCGCGTCTGAGCACCACTCCTGCGGCTCGGAAATAACCCTCTATGTCTTCGTTCCTGAAGACGAAGCTGTCCTCCCGAAGATGCCATATATGCCCGCCGCGCACTCTGCTTCCCAAACACCCTCTGGGCATGGGCTGTGTGGACACGATTATGTGCAGCCTTTCGCCACCGTGACGGGACAACGCCTCCAGCAGCGCACCGGGACACTTTACGCCCCAGTTCATGAAGTCATCCAGCCAGATCCAGGTGTCCTCCGGGCATTCCAGTTCCGAGAGAGCAGCGGCAATGTCGGTAATGTTATCCTCGTCCGGCTCTCCGATGGACGCGAGTTGGCGGGCGCAGTCCGGATCTATGCGTTCTAGCATGGCACAGAGCTGGCGCCACCCCTCCCTGGGTCGCCCGCTGACGAACTCATACCGCTCCCGCAGCACGCTCCGGGGAAGGCGCGTACCAAGAAAATGCTCAAGGATAGTCGTCTTCCCGAAGCCGGAGGGAGCCTCTACCAGCGTCAAGGGATATCGTTTCATGTATTCAAGCCGTTCCATTAAACGGGGTGGATAGTATTTAACTGAGGGGTCTATCTGTCTGCTTCTGGACATTGCCCTGTGCCGCCTCCTTGCGCAGACGCACCGCGCCCGCCTTGTATACTTAAGCATTATAACACAACGCCCTCAGCTTTGTCACTCCGAACCTCAAAGCCAGTCGGTGTGGCAAAAGTTGAAAGTTAAAAATCAAGGTGCGTTCCAAAACGAAACGCACCTCTATGGGCATGTAAGTGCGAGCTGGCTCGCTGTCGGGGCGCCCTTACGCCCAAGTGACATGGTTGTTGACAACTACGCCGAGACTTGTATGCTCAATGCATGGACAGGCTGTCTGCTGGACGTGGGCGCGAGCAGTGGCGAAGAGCGGTTTGTGGTTCAAAACAATACGTTCACTTTCACAACTTGTCAAAGGATTTAGCTTCAGATGCAACAACGTCCTATCTCCCGCAAATACCTCCTAGCGCGTGACACCCAGGCGGTCACGTTGTTCGCGCTCGCTCCCATCTGCTCGCCTATCTCGCGCGCGGTGTAGCCGTCGGCCATGAGGCGCAGGGCGCGGATGCCCTTCGCGGTCACGCCGGCGGCGCTGCGCTCGGCCTCGTCGAGCAGGGCGGTGAGCGTGTTATCCGACTGCTCAGGCACGATCTCCGCTTCGTATGTGCTCAGTATCTCCGGCTCCGTTGGAATCTCCTTGCCCGCGCGGCGGTTGGCATATATGAGTGCGGAGCAGATCTCATTCCGGATAAGCCGGTAGGCGTAGGTCGAAAAGCAGCCGCCCTTGTCCGTCGCTGCGGCCTTGCAAAGGCCCATGCAGCCTATCTGGAACAGGTCGTCGTAGGTGTAGATACCGAGCCCGTTCGCGCCGTGGACCTTGTCCTTTATGACCTTGCCCACCAGGCCCATGTTCTCCTCCACCTGTTTTCTCTGCGCATCGTTGAGCGTCATGAGGCCTCACGCCCCTTGTAGCTTGCGAGCATCGTCCTGCTCGCGTCAATGACCTGGCGGCAGTAGTATTCGCCGAGGCAGCCGATGTGCGCCTCGGACATGGGCGCTTGTATCAGGTGGGCGAGCCACTCGTAGGCCTGCTCCTTCCTCATCATGCCGCTGAGGTAGAACCGGTCAAAGTAGCGGTGCGCCTCGCGCCTGAGCGAGCGCAGCTCTCGGTTGGCGAGCGTGCCGACGGGCCGGTTCGTGCCCGGGTGCGTGCGGACGTATGCGTCGCACACCGGGTAGCGCTTGCAGACATAGAGCATGGTGCCGTTGGCGTTTTCTCGGTATATCCCGTTGGCGCTGCGGAGAATGACGGGCGAGCCGCAGTAAGGGCAGCGCATGGCGGCGGGGTTATTCCTTTTCTTTCTCATGTAAAGTACCTCCAGATATGCAAAAAGAGCCGGAAAACTGCATGACAAAGCAAGAGGCTAAGGTAGACGTTCTAAATCGTCTCCGCATCTTGCTGATGTCAAAGCAGCCTTCCGGCTCTTTTAATCAGATGTGGCTTGCGCCGTGTGGATTGCTCATTGCGCGAATCCGTAACAGGGTTCCACACCCGCGTGGTGTGGTCTTTGGCCGAGGGATACCATCCTCCGTACCTGAAAGCCTGAGCGCAAGCCCCTGCCACGGTTTCAGCATAACACAGCTCCAATTTCAGGTCAAGTCACGTGAGTTGAATTTAACATAAAAGTTACAAAATATCTCGAAATTGTGAGAATTGCAGCCTCAATTTCAGTCTGACAGTTGGAAAATCAGTCTGACAGCTCATCATCATCCTCGTCGTACTCATCCCAACGGCGCCGGCGTCTGCGTGAGAACCTGAGCGCTATCAGCAGCACGATTGCGACCAGCAGCCCGCCACCGAATACGGCAAGGTGTACGACAGGTATTCCGTAGACGGTCAGCTCGTCACCGCCCTCATCCGGCGTCGGTGTAACTGTGTCTGCCGATGTCGTAGCTGGTTCAGTTTCGGCTTGTTCGCTCTCAGGCGCTTCGCTGGGTTCCGGCTCCGGAGTGGGCACAGTCTGCGGGGAACCGAGACAGGACAGCTCGTATGTACTGCTGCCGCCAATCTCAAGGTTCAGCACACCGGACTCGTCCACCACAACCGCACCTGGGTAAACCCCGCTATCCGTGCGCAGCTGGAACTCGACCCCGGCCCAATCGGAGCCGAGTTGGATTGTGAGCTGCGACGGCTCGGCAACCTGAAGCTCGGTGCCGTCGGTGTCGGCGTGGGCGTTGAGAGCCATGAGCGACATGGCCATGGCGGCGAGCATGGCGGCAAGGGCTTTACGCTTTCTCATTGCGCTTGCCCCCTTTGCCCTTGCGGTAGACGCCGAAATAGCAGTACGCGCCCACGCCTGCGATGCCCGCCAGACCCGCCGCGATTAGAATGATCCACGGCGTCAGGCTGTCGTCGCCGGTCTTGGGCACGTCCACGGTTATCTTGTTGTTGTGGACGTTTACGGTGAGCGTCTCGTTCGCCACCAGCGTCACGGTGACCGGCTCGGCTATCTCGTAGCCCTCGCTGACCCCGTTTTCAAGCTCCGTGACCACATACTCGCCGATGCGCAGGCCTTCAATGAGAATCTCGCCGTTGGCGTCCGTGGTAAAAGTCATGTCGTAGCCGTTCACACCGGAGACGCGGAAGGCGAAGCCCTCGACTTTGCCGTCGTCAGTGGTCTTTACTATCTTCAGCGCCCCGCGCAGAGGCTGATTCACGAACCCGACGCCGGCCTCGTTTTCTACGACGCAGACCTCGCCGTCGGTGGTTATCTCGACATAGTAGGCGGTCTCGTCAAGCACATAGCCCGCGGGCGCCGTCAGCTCGCGCACGATATAGTCGCCTACGGGCAGATTCTCAAACACGAAAATTCCGTCCTCGCCGGAGGTCGCCGTCATGAGCGCGCCCTCCTCGGTGAACTCTGCGGCGTCGCTGCGGAACAGGCCGAACAACGCACCGGGCAGGGCTTTGCCGTTTTCGTCGAGCTTCATGCCCGAAACGGAGCCATACTTGAGCTCGTTTACTATGGCCTCGCCGTCGTTGACCGACACGTTTACAAGCGGCGTGTCCTGACCGGCGTATGTAAACTCGACGGGGTAGCGCTCGTCGCTGAGTATGTAGTGGCTGTCCGTGGCGTACTCCTGCACATAGTAGCTGCCCAGCGGGAGATCGCTGGTGAAAGCCGCCGTCCCGTCGGCATTTACCGCCGCTATTTCTATGAGCCCGTCTGCCGGGATAACGCTGCCGTCTGCCGCAGTGATGTCGACTGCCGGGTAGAGTCCGAAGCTGACCGCGGCTCGGTGTTCAGCACCATGCCGTTGGGCGCCGATGTCTCGGTAATGATATACTTGCCGAGGTACAGCTCCTTGCTCGAAGCTGTTCCGTCAGACCCGGTAGTTATGGTGTCGACTACCGTGCCGGCCGCTATGCGCACGCTGCCGTCCACTGTGAAAGGCACCGGCGTGGAGTCGAGTATGTAGCCGTGGCAGGCGGCTACCTCAATCAGCTCGTACTCGCCGTAGGGCAGCTCCTCCGGCAGCATGAGCGTGCCGGTGTCGTCGGTGTAGAAGGTGGTGATGCGAGCTGGCGAGGGGTAGTTCACGGTCTGTGTGACCAACTCTCCGGTGGCGAGATCGCGTATCTGAAAACCCGAACCTGCGGCGGTTATTATATCCCCGGTCTCCGCGTCGCGCTTCTCAATGCGTATGAGGCTCGTGATGCGTGCATCGTTGAGTATGTATGAGTACAGCTTGCCGTCCTCGGAGATAAACACGGTGAAGTCCGGGGCAAACTCCAGCCCGGGCATTCCGTCTGTCTGGTGTACCCGGTACTGACCGTATGGTAGGGACTTGGACACCGCTATGCCGTCGGAGTCCGTGGTCAGTATGTCGCGCTCGTCCTCGGCTGCGGCCTCATAGCTCCCGGCGCTGGCGAGGTATATCTGGAACACCGCGCCCTCCTCAGGCTGCTCTATGGCCTCGCCGCTGCTGCCGAGCTCCACGTCGCCGGGAGCTATAGGCTCAGGGCTGAGCGTGGGGTCTTCCTCAACAGGAGGCTCGCTCGGCTCCGGGGATTCTTCCACCGGCGGTTCGCTTTCTTCAGGCTCTTCAACGGGCGGCTCGCTTGCTTCCGGTTCCTCGGACGGCGAAGGGAGAGCCTCGGGGGCGTCCGGGACAGGATTTTCCTCATTCCCGGATGCGACGCTCTCCTTGTTCGGTTCCTCAGACGGCTCAGGAGTGGTTTCGGGTATGGGCTCCTGTGAAGGCTCCGGAGTCGGCTCTGGTGAAGGCTCAGCAGAGGGTTCCGGCGTGGGCTCACTAGGTACTATTTCCACGTCCTCGTCTGCCGCGTCGATGTGTTTTATGATTCGGATGCTGCCCTCTATGAGCTCCTCGGTGACACCGATAGCCGTCGCGTTGTGCTCCACGGTGTACTGCCCCGGCTCGGCGCCTACGCTGTGTACGCTCTCGTCGAGCAGATAACCCTCGGACGGGCTTATCTCGCGTATAGTCCAGTCGTCGCCGCATGGATATTCCGCAGTTGTGAACTGTCCGTTTTCGTCGGTGTAATAGGTGTCCACAAGCTCGCCGCCGCGGTAGAGGCCGTACGCCGCCCCGGCGAGCGTGGCGTCGCCGCGAGGGAACCCGTTCTCGGCGTCGGTCTTAGCGACGGTGACGGAGAACTTCTTAAGCACGTTGTGGAAGCTGCGCTCAGCCACGTCGTCCCAGAGTATGCTCACGGACTGGCTCTCCGGCACGACATAGCGATCTGCTGTGTCCACTTCCTCGATGGTGTACGGCGTATTGCCGCTTATGAGGACGTTTTCAAAGTGAGCCACGCCGTCCGCGCCGGTCACGGCGTACTCGTCCACTTCAAGCCCCGAGGCCGAAGTGCCGTAGAGGTGGAATGTGACGCCCTCGATGAAATTGTCCTCGGCGCTCTTGCGCACCTGCAGCGCGCCGCGCTTGAGCGTGTTGTCAAAGGTCACGACCGCGCTCTCGCCTCCGGCTATGGTGACGGTCTGGGAGTCCTGCGGTGTGTACGCATCCGAGTTTATCTCGGTGACAGTGTACCTGCCGGGCATTAGGCCGGTGACGTCTACAGTTCCGTCGCTGCCGGTGCGCACGCGCTCGGAGTAGCCCTCGCCGGTGATGGTGAACTCGATGCCGGAGACATTGCCGTCCTCGGAGGTCTTGACTATACGCAGCCCGCCGGCGGCATCCATCTCCAGCTCAAAGTAGCCGTTCACAGGGTCGGAAACGTTCTCGCCGTAGGTAATGGTGTCCTGGACGCCCGCCTTGCTCCAGGTGCCGTCAGACCAGATTACCAGAGAGGAGCTGTAGGCGTTCTGCTTCTCGGCGGTGACGAGTATGGTCTCCTCGGTGGGAGTGTCGCAGGTTATGGTCAGGCGGTTGCCGCTCTTGGAGAAGCTGATGCCCGGCACATCGGTGCTGAAGGCGTAGTTGTCCAGCACGCCGTTGCTGTCCGTGAGTGTAAGCGTGTACTCGCTGCCATCTTGCTCCAGCTCGTAGGCTCGGGCGTAGTCGCGCGAGGGTGCGCAGAAGCTGGGCATGACGTTGTGCGTCTTTATGGTCTCCGGCGGGATGGTCACGTTGCTGCTCGCGGGATAGTTGTCCCAGTAGCTCTCGTCCGTCGAGGTGAGCGTGTCGCCGGAATCCTGGTCGACGCCCGGCTCGATGCAGTACGCTATCTGCCCGTTATACGAGCCGATGGCGTGCAGCGTCATGCGCTCGTAGGCCACATACGCCCAGCCGCTCATGAGGTAGTTCGCCGAGTGCCCGAAGCGGCTGTCGCCGTAGTTGGGGTCGTTCTGACGCGGGTAGTTTACCATGTAGGCCTGCACAGTCGTCGCTGCGAACGCCGGGAGCGTCCCCAGCAGGCTGAAGCAGAACACAATGGCCAGGAAAAGTGAAATGTATCTCTTCGTTTTTGCTTTCATTTTGTCCTCCTATCTTCTATCCGGGCGAAGCTATGTGGGTGATTGCGCCCCAGATGCGGTTGCTCTCGTTGTTTATCCCGAGTATGCGCACGGTCACGCGCGAGCCGCGCGGCGGGCGACCGCGCTTGGGATAGCTGCACAGGCAGTCGATGCCGCCGTCGAGCGCGACAAACACGCCGGTCGTATCCACCATGCTCACCGTGCCGACGTAGCGGTTGCCCACCGAGTAGCGCTTGAGCGCTTTCTCATATGGGTTCTCGCCCGCGCGCTTGATGGATGCGCTGACACGGATATGGCTGCGGTCGCTGCGGTCTATGTCCATGAGCTTCACGAGTATGCGCTGCCCCGGCTGGTAGCTCGCCGAGGCGTCCAGCATCCGCTGGTAGCTCAGCTCGCGCAGCGGGATGTACGTCTCAACACCGAACACGTCCGCGAAGATGCCGGCACGGATAACAGAAACGACGCGTGCTTCAGCGCACACGCCGTTATACAGCAGGTTGTTCCCGTCCCGGTCCGTGCCGAAGTAGTACTCGCGCCGCTTCGCCGCCATGGCCTCGAGCCTGCTCGCCACCGCGACGCCCGCTTCGCCGTCGATGCCCTTGACGATGTAGTCCACCTCGGCCCCGAGCCGCTTGTTGAGCATATAGTGCAGCGCGTCGCTCACCGAGCGGCCTTGGGTTTCCTCCGACCTCTCGACCATCTCCTCCGCGGGAATGAGCACCTTGAAATCGCCGTGGTATATGACTGCGACGGAATTTGCCCCGTCGCCGGGGCGCTCGATGCCCTGCACGGTGCCGGAGAGTATGCGCCGGGTCTTGAGCGACTCGACGAGGTCAAGCATTGCGTCCCGAGCCTTGTCCGCGTCCGTCTCCACACCGAGCCGGTCGTCGATGGAAACGACCGGAGCCGGCCGGACTCTGCGCTCCCTCCGCCGCTGCGTACCAGACTGGCTCGGCACACCATCGCCGCCTTCCGGATCCATGCCGTCTTCTGCCGAAGGGGCGTTATTTACCGCTTCAGTCTGACCGACGGGCTCATCGCGGAGCTCACCAGGTTCAGTCTCCAACTCGGTCTGAGGCTCTTCTGTGCCCATATAGAGTTCATCCATTTCACGTTCCTCCTTTGGCTTGGGTATGAAAAAAGCACCCCGTTCGGGGTGCTTGTAAGCGTAAGTTGTATATATTAGGGTTTGTTGTCCTGTGATTTCAGAATGTCCGCATGTCCGCAGTAGGAGTGGTTTGACCTTCATGGACGTACAGCGTTCGTATTCATCAATACCAGTCGCTCAGCAGGAAGTCTGCCAGATGCACTATCCTGACGCCGTTTATGTTTCCGGCGGCGAGCTCGTCGAGTGTCACGACGTATTTGGGGTAATGATCTTTTATCTCCAGGAGATTTGCTACCTCACGGTCGGACTCCTCAGGCAGTTGGCGGCAGACCTGGACATATATGCGCTCGTCACGCCGCACGGCTACGAAGTCTATCTCCCGGCTCTCATTCTTGCCTATATACACCTCATAGCCGCGCCGCCTCAGCTCGAAGTACACGACGTTTTCCAGCATTGACGCTATGGATTTGGGGTTGAAGCCCAGGATACAGTATTTCAATGACGGGTCTGCCAGGTAGAACTTCTCCTGGGTTTTCAGTACGGACTTGCCCTGCAAATCGTAGCGCTGGCAGCGGTATATGACAAAGGCCTTCTCCAGCCAGCTCAGATAGTTGTAGACGGCCTCGACGGACAGCGAACGCCCCTCTCTCTTGAGGAACTTGACAATCGCGTTGGCAGAAAAGGTCTTGCCGACGTTTTCAACGACGTACTTCACCACGCGGTTGAAGAGGTCGTAGTTTGTGATGTTGTGACGGCGGGTTATGTCGTTGGTGACAACGGAGGTGTATATGCCCTCGACAATCTGGTAAGCAGAGCGCTCGTCGAAATTCCCCAGCGCCACAATCGGGAAACCGCCCATGCGGATGTATTCATTCAGCAGTTCCTTTACTGAGCGCCGGTCGCCATGCTTGAAATCCAGGAACTCGGCAAAAGACAGAGTGTAAACGGGTATGGAGACGTAGCGCCCGGTGAGATAGGTGGAAATCTCGCCGGACATCAGCTTGGAGTTGGAACCAGTGACATATATGTCCGTGTCGGCGTTTTCAAGCAGGCTGTTTACGGCCTTTTCCCAGCCCTCAATCTCCTGCACCTCGTCCAGCAGCAGGTAGTAACGCCCTTCGCCGGTCATGCGGGAGCAGATGTCCTTGTACATATCCCTGTCCGTCATGCCCTCGTCGAAATCCTCGGAGGTATAACGCAGGAAAATGACGTGGTCGGCCGCGACGCCGCCCGCCATGAGGTCGTCGCGCAGCATCTCCAGTATGGTGGACTTGCCGCAGCGCCTTATGCCGGCCAGAATCTTCACCAGCGGCACGTCGCGGTATTGCCTGAGCGTGTTCATATATTGCGGACGCAGAACCATGCTTTTACCTCCTCAGCCTCTATGATTCATAGTATAACCAAAAAAGCCGGAGTATTCAAGAAGTTTTTACGGATAATCAGTAAAAACTTCTGAAAAACACTAAATTATTTTGGAATTACATAAAATCAGAAGCTCTCCGGTGGCTTGGCGCTGCTGTAGAGGCCGCGGCGTTTGCGGGGTGCAGCTTCTTCTGCGACAGGTGCTTTGGTCTCGGTCGGCGCGGAGACGTGTTCTGGCGCGTAGTCCATCAGGCTGGTTTTCACTATCTCTCCGGACATGGGCAGACGGGTGTAGTCCAGCTTCCTCAGTCGGAGTATGTTGTGACCCCGTATTACGACAAGCAGCTCGTCATTTGGGAGACGCAGTACTTCGTCCGGCGTGAGCAGGCGGCGCTTGCCCTGACCCTGGGTTTGGCGGTATTCGGGTATGACCTGGGCGACTGCCATCGTTTTGCGCACGGTCATGGTGGAGCTTATCCTGATACTAATGTCGCCGCTGCGCTCGGAGAAGTACTCGGCGGTGACGTCGTCTGTGCAGCCGAGCATGAGCTGCACGTCGGTGTTGCCGATGATCTCGGCCCAGAGGTTGTTCGGGTAGCGGTTCTGGAGCTGGCCGAGGCTCCGCACGGCCTCGTTTTGCAGTACCTGCAGCCGCGTGCCGAGGCCGAGCACAATGCCGGAGCGCACCGTGTCGCTGGCCTGAGCAAACAGGTTGTACGGCGCGCGGGCCGGATGGTCGAGCGGCAGCTTCTCAAAGAGCGCCGTGAGCTGGCGCTCACTGTTGCGAATAAGCATCTGGTAGACCGAGGCGAGGTTCTTCTCGTCCGTCGTCCTGCTCGGATCGAGGCCGACGTAGAGTACGAGCGCCTTGAGTAAGTTGGCCTCGCCGTTATCCCAGAAGTGGTCGCCCTTGCCCTCAGCATGTTAATTAAGGAAATATTGGGCAGTGAATGTCATTTCATGCGAGCACGGAAGAAAACATACTCCAAATCGTGAGCCTTCGGGAACAGATACTCTATTTTGCTGCAGCAATCAATCACCCAGTTATCTGCAGATTGCGACATTTCAACTGTTATCTTGGGCAGTCCTTTGCCCAGGCGAACTCTTTCCATGCCCTCCCACGCCTCTTTATCGCTGAATCCATGCGAGCGAAGATAGAAAAATACGTCGTCACGATGCGCGATCAAATTGAAAAGGTGAAGATTTCGACTCTTTAAAAGCTCAAACACATCATTATCCCAGCCGCCGGCAGAGTGATGGAGTCCAAGCTTCGCAACAACGTCTGCAAATGAATCTGCACGGCATGATAGCAAAACCTCATCTGCTTGACTGTCATCGTTGAGGATTTCTGAAGCGTCCGAGATATTGACTTCAGGCAGGCTTCCATAATCAACCGTCTTGTTACTCAAAATGCATGCAGCGCTGATGTGTGATAATTTGATAATAAACTGACCCATACCGTCTCTGACGCAGAACGGCTCTTTTTCCGCGCTCAGTTTTTTAGACCAATGCCGCTGAAGCGCGGTGTATAGGTTAATGAACACAGAAGAGGGTACGTCAATATCATAATATGCGGCACGATTGTCCATGCCCCAGTGTGACTGCCATGGGATATTATGCCCGTCTCCACGCATAATTGCGCCGTCTTTCTCACACACAGCGTTTGATGGAAGATCAAATCCGTCAGCATATCCGTTCACCCACTCCACGCGGCGGCATCGTGGACAATAGTAGTGCGGTGGCAATGGATTACTGAATGTCATTCCCAAAAGGCAGGGGATAAAGCCGGACCCCGAGGTTGCCCGCATCCAAAACGGAAGACTGCAATTCCTCAAACTTGTAACGATCTCGAACGCTATGGCGAGATCCAAAACTCCGTCACTTGCCTCGATAACCGCCCATTCATCTCGAATTCTTTTTTCAATATTAGGGTCGAGCGAGGGGCCATATTTAGAATATACGGCAGCTTTTATGCTGTTCTTCAGCTGTGCTGTTATTTCTCGGTCGGTCATTTCATCAAAAACCGGCTGGTACACAAAACACATAAGTGCATCCCCCTTGCGTCAGGCTTGCAGCCGGTCTACAAGCCGGCGGTAGTCACGAATGGCAGCCGCAAGCGCATCCGTGAGTTCGTCCGCAGTTTCATAAGTAGCATCGTAAACACCTACCGTCATGTGCCTGCCGGCGGAGAGCCGTGCTGGCCGTAGGAAGTGATATGCTGACAGGCAGTAATGTCCGGATTCGTCATAAATCAGCGCATTTCGTACGTCTTTTGCCGGAACATCTGCACTTATCGGCTTCAACTTCAGACATATAGGGAAACGATATCCCTCATTAGCACAAGACGCTTCGAGCTGCAAATACAACTCACACTTGACTTCGCATACGGCAACTAGGTCATTGCAGCCCCATATACAGAAATTCTCAAATCCGCCCGCTTTGTTTGATACATTGAAATACTCAGCCTCAACTTGCCACTCACTCGGGTATTGACTGTTCTTCAGGGCATCGTAGTAGCCGTAAACCTGTCGCCGGTTCCATTTGGCAAGCGGAAGTGAGACATATGCTTGGGCGTCCCGCTCAAAAGCGTACCAGTATTCGTAATAATCTCTGACAATTTGATTGCAGGTTTTCATCACAAATGGAGCTAATATTTCCAGCATGCGGCTACGCGTAATTATTCGGTACCCGGCCTGAGTGGCAGCAGACAAATTACTCTGGAACCCGGTCTTGTAGTACACACCGCACGAAACGCATTCTGGATATGCGCTGCGGAGAAATGCTAGGTAGTTTTTAAGCTGGTTGTCATGCTCGCTTGTGTGGGTTTTGTCTTCCACAGCCACTTTATATGTTTTCCCCTCGCAGACGACTGTCAGCAGTACGTCGATGTGCCTTGTTTGCCTCTCTATATCCGTGAGAATTATGTGTTTTCCTTTCGTATCAGGAAGCATTTCCCAAACGAAATGTCTGGCACAATCCCGCACATTGCTGTCTATGTCCTCATATCCTTTCAATGCGAAAGAGAGCATATAGCACAAAAATGCATCTTGAGACAGCTCGCTTGTGGCATAGTAAAAGAGATTGTTTTTCACATCATTCCCCCCTCTGACACTTTGATTATAACCATCTGTTTGCGACCGGTCAACCTGACGTTGCGCTGTAAGCAAATTTATATCTTTGACTGAATTTGCGTCTCCAGCCTGAATATTCCCATCGGCCGTGAACCCTATTTCCACCGGCACGTTGGCGGCGGTTATGGTCTCGACGTCCATCGCCGCAAAGGGCGAGCCGGTGTAGGCCGGGAGCGCCCGCGCGAGCAGCGTTGCCTGCTCAGCCGCTGCGGCACAGCGCAGCGCGGCTGCGTATGCCAGCTCTGCCGCGCTAAGAACGTACATGCGCCGCGTGTTGGCGACGGCGACGTCGAGCTTTTTCACCGCGCTTTCCAGCTTGCACAGCGCCGTGGAAAACGCGCCGGACAGTTCATTCGTTCTCGGCATAGAATCTCACCTCCGGCTCCTCCTCGCCACTGAACTCCACGGTTGCAAACAGGCACGGCGCCCTCGGCAGCCGCAGCTGTAAAACCATGCGTATATTCGGCACGACAATTATGTACTTCATGTCCTCCTGCGGCTGGAGCAGCCGAGCGAGATGCGCCTCGCCCTCGTAGAGCACGACTATCTCGTAGCCTGTGTTCTCCTTGAGGAAGAAGAGCTGCGACGGATACGTCGCGGGGTAGTGCGCCATGGGGCCTACGCTGTCTATGAACTGGAGCAGCACCCATACGGCGAGTATGGTGCGCTGGTCGGGTTTGCACAGCTCGTCCAGGCCGAGATAGTACCCGCCGCCCACGTCTGAAATGCGTCCGGCGCGTTTCAGGTTCCGCAAGATTTTCTCCGCGGTTTCCGGCTTCTTGTCCCGCAGCAGGCGCACTACCTGCGTTTTGGGCAGTGCGCCATACTGCGATAGCCACTTGATGACATACTGTTCGTCTGTAAGCAGCACGCTTACACCTCCTCGTTGTGCGTATTTTCGTGCGTATGCGTATTTTGCGCCTTATGCGCTTTCTTCTCCCTCACTATCTCCTCAAGCTCGGCGCGGTCGGTGGTTATCATCTCGGTCTCGGTTTTGGATGCGCGTATCACCACGGGTATTTTGTTGTTGTTCGAGCTGACAAGCGCCTCGCCGCGCTCAAACTGCTTTATGGCGCGCACCTCCGTGCGCGTGAGCTTCAGCGTTTCCTGGACATATCGCGCCTCGTCCGGCTCGAGGTTGAGGATTATCTTGTTCTTGGAGTTGTTTATGATGGCCCTCCCGTACTTGCCGTCGTCGAGCGAGAAGAAGTCCGAGAGGTCCTGCGTGGCAGATATGGCCGCGCCGCCGTAGCCGCGTATGACCTTGAATATCTCCAGGCAGAACTCGGCCGCCATGCGGTTGGAGCTTGCGCCTATGAGCTGCCATATCTCGTCGATGAAGATGGCCTTGCGCATGGTGCGGTCTGCCTTTATCTGGTCCCAGACGTAGTCCAGCGCGATGAACATGCCCACGGGCAGCAGCTTGCCCTTCAGCTCGGAGAGGCCGAGCACTATGTACCTGTTGCTCAAGTCCACGTTGGTTGCACGGTTGAAGGACTGCGCCGAGCCGGTCACGAAGCGGCTGACAATGGCGGCGAGTCTCGCCGTCATGGGGTTGGCCTTCAGGTGCTTGTGCAGGTCGCCGAGTATGGGCATAGGCTTCATGTGCGGAGGGTTGGACGCGCGGTCTGCGTAGATAGAAGCATTGTCGTGGTTTATTCCGAAGTCCGCGTAGGTCTTTATGAGCGCCTCGTCGAGCATCTGCTCCTCCTCGTTGGACATATCCGGTATGAGCAGGCCGAAGAAGGTCATGAGCTGCTGTATCTTGCGGGCGAGAAGCTGCATGGTGAAGGTCTTGCCCGCGCCCGAGGTGCCGAGCAGTACGAGATTCGCGTTCTTGTGCATCTTAGTGTTAAAGAGGTCGACGATGCACAGCGAGTTGTTGTAGCGGTTCACGCCCAACAGCACACCGGTGTCGTCGGACATCTCAAAGCTCGTGAATAGATAGGTCGAGGCCGCGCCGCTGGTGAGCACGTTGCGGCGCGACTTCTTCTCCAGCGAGGCAGGGATGCTCAGAAACGGCATGACCGCCTGAAGCGCTGCCTCCTGCTGGAAGGCGCAGTCGCTGGTGTACATGTCCATGGACTTGAGCATATCCGAGACCTGCTGCTTTCTCCACATGAGCTCGTCGTAGGTCTTGGCAGAGACGGTTATGAACACGCTCATGTAGAAGAGATCCTCGTTGTAGTTGGCGATGCCGTTCTTGATAAAGTACCCCGCGCGGATGGAGTTGGTCAGCTCCTCATAGTCCGTGCTCGTGTCCTGCATCCCCTTTAGCTTGGTGCGGTTGAGTCGTATGCGCTGTGCCACCTTGTCTATGGTCTTGCTGCGGTTCTCACGCCGGAGGTGTACGTCCACGTCCACGCCCTCACCGGCGTTGACCAGCGAGGACATCCAACCCGCGCGTACCCGGCTGGGGTAGCCGCCGGCGCGGATATAGAGAAAGGAGTAGTACAGGCCGTCCATAACGATGTAGTTGTAGTGCGTGAGGTCTATCCCGCGCGGCGCGAGGAAG
This sequence comes from uncultured Eubacteriales bacterium, assembly GCA_900546615.1. GTDB lineage: Bacteria > Bacillota > Clostridia > Oscillospirales > Oscillospiraceae > Scatomorpha > Scatomorpha pullistercoris. Next base: position 26,353 of record URDJ01000001.1, read on the forward strand.
TTCGCAATCCGTATGTGCGGCACCGGGTCGAGCCCGATAATCTTGCCCCGCGCGGCCATAGTGTCCACCACGACGCGGTTCACGCGCGAGGAAAAGGGCTCGTCCACGCAGGAGCGCCTGTTGAAGAACATATACAGTATCTCTGCCGCGGCCTCGTCGGGGTCGGACGGGCGCACTATGCTGTTGCCGCACTGGTTGAAGTAGGCCCTCGAGGTCTGCTCGGCGGTTTGCAGCATGCTGTATATCTTGGCGTAGTCATCGCCGTCGCCGCGCAGGGACTCGTACTCAAATATGAGGAAAAAGCGGCGTGTGAGTGCCTCACGGCTGCCCACGTCGCGTATGAGCCGTATGTAATCTTCACCCATCGCGCGGCACTGGGGGTCGTCCTCACGCTCCAGCTCGGAGCGTATCATGGCGACGTGCCTGTCCGAATCAGCCTTGCGTGTGATAGACTTGAACTGCAAGCGCATGGGCGAGATTTTCAGCCAGCTTGCAAATGTCGAGATGATGTTGAACTGTTCCTCATCTGAGCGCAATGTAAAGTTGATAGGCTCTATCTCCAGTATCTTGATATATCTGCCGTCGATGGTTTCAATTACGCCGCCGCGTATTTCGCGTATGGGCAGGTAGTCCTGAACGGACTCAAGCCCCTTGCTTTTTCGCTTTGACCTTTTTGCCTTTCTTCCGGCCATGCCCTATCCTCCTGAAGTGAAGTTTGCGCCTGTGCGACCAGAAGCGCAGAATGTGGCCTATGTATTGGAACAGCGAGCCGCCGTCCACGCCCATGACCGCGACCACGCCGAGCGGTATGAGCGTCACGGTCATGACCACGACGCGTATGGTGCCGGACATGGATATCCAGAAGAGCTCCGGCGCGCCCACCGCGGCGAGCAGCAGCACGGCTTCAACGGCGTTTCGCGTATCCACCATGCCGCCGAAGAGCTTGCCTGAGTCCGTGTAGTTCGCCGGTATGGCGTAGACGTTTGAGTATTCCCTGTCCTCCAAGTGTATCGCCTCCTGATTAAGCTATCATGTATCTCCCAACGCCACATTCGGCCGCCTGTAGTAGCGTATGCAGTCCGGCGAGTTGAGAACCACGCCGCTGCCGCTGGTGCAGTGCACCCAGAGCTGCCGGCCTTCGGCGTCCGTGCCGGCGTAGATAAGGACGTGGTTGGTGTCGGCGTTCGGCAGATTCTGAAAGCCGAGGTCGCCGGGTATGAGCTCGCTCTCCGCAATCTCCGTGCTTGCGTTCCACTGACCCCATGTCCCGGCGCCTATCGTGACGCCGAGCGCAGTCTGGTACGTCCAGTCCGAGAAGCCCGAGCAGTCGAGGGCGTAGGGGCGTATGGTGCCGGTGGTAGTCGAACCAGCAGCGGTCACGAGCTTGGGAGTGTTCCACTCGTCGTTCCACCCCGGCGCGGACTTGCCGCCCCAGAAATACGGGACTCTCCCCACAAGCGAGAGCGCCGTATCGTGCACACGACGACACGCGACGCCTCCGGCGCGGAGCCGCTGGGCGTGTAGTACGTCGCCTGGCGCGTTCCCGTTATCTGCCCGCCGCTGTACACCGGGACTGTGACTGTGACGGGGCTGTAGGTCGCGGTCGGCTCGGTCGTTGTGCCGTCCGGGACGTAATATGTGCGCTGCTCCGTGAAGTAGCGGTACTGCGTCACGCCGTTGATACTGCCTGTCGGCGTGCTCCCGGTCACGACGGTCACGGTGACTGGGCTGTAGGCTGTGGTTTCTGCTGCGTCCTCGCCGCCCTCCGTATATGTAACCGGGAACATATCTGCCGCCACGGCTTCGAGCTTTGCCGCCATGTCCTCGGCGCTCGTGTCCTGCTGGGCGAGCGAGGCCGAGTACGCCGCGAGTATCCAGCCCACGTCGTACCCGGCGGCGCTCTGCGCGTTGTCTATTAACGCCGCCATGGAGAGCTCGTAGTCGTAGCCGCCGTCCGAGATAATCTGCTCCACGCGCTCGAGCGCCAGCTCGTGACCGCGCTCGACTGCGGCGTCCACGACATATGCGAGGCTGTTGTAGTTTGCCTGAAGCGTCTGCGCACCCGTGGAGTCGTCGCCGAGGACGCTGCCGAGCAGTATAGACGGTATGGAGACAATCAGTATGATAAAGAACAGCACCAGCAGGCAGAGGAATATGAGCGCCTTGAAGAGTGTGTGCCTCAGCTCCCAGGCCGCGGAGAGCGTGGCTCCCCACGACCCGGTCATGGCGACGCCTACAGCAGAGCCTGCAACGGCCTTGCCGGTCGCGGCTCCGGCTCTGACGGAAGCCGCCGCTGTGGTTGAGCGCCCTGCGCTCTGTGCGGCGCGGGAGATATGCTTCGCGGCCGCGGCGTAGTTGTCGCTGCCGTCGTTGAATATGTGTTCAGCCAAGTTTCGTTACCTCCGCTTTTTGCGCGGCGGCTTCATCTCGGATTTCGCGCGCTTACTGGGCGCCGGGTATTTGCCCGGCGTACTGCCGTACTTCACGGTTTCGACCTTGACGGTCTTCATGCTGCCGTTTTCGTAAACAGGTTTGCCGTCCTGGTAGACAGGCCGCTGCTCGACGCCCGGTGTACCGTGGATGGCGATCCACTGCTGACCGCGTTTGTCCTCGTACACCTGGTAGTCGCCGCGCGGCGGGGCGTAGATAGCGGTGTCGTAGAACGCTGTGCCGCTGCCGTCCGCGTGACGCACGGCAAAGTGCCCATCCTCGCGGTTCTCTCCCTCGACAGCCGTGACCGGCTGGGCATATCCGGGCATGAAGTCCTGGAACATCGCGCGGTTGTACGCCGCAGCTTCCTCGCCAGCTTCAAAAGCAGGAGCCTCGGCGGGCGGCTGCATGGCGTACCAGTCCACGCCGTTGGCTGCGGTCACGACCTCGTGCGGTGCGTCGGGCTCGTCGTAATAGGCGCTGTTGTACCAGAGCGAGCTGCCGCCGGCCGATGTTGCCTCCATCACGCCGTCTTCCACCGTGCGGAGCATTGTGCCGCCGTCGATGCCGGGGAAGGCCGAGGCGACAGCGGAGGCCTCGTCAGCGCTGCCCGTGAACGTGGGCGCGTCGTAGAAAGCGCCGCTGCCCTCGCCGGAGGCCATCTGGTACCAGGTGCTGCCGTCGGACGCAGTGACGACCGAGTGCGGCACATCCGGCTTCTCGTACTGTGCCGCGTTGAACAGCTCGACACTGCTTGCATTGCCTGCGGCGTCCGTGGCGCTCGTGCTTATGTGACCGCCGGTTATCTGCGTGTCCGAGAGCGTGTAGCCGCCGAGCTGCGGCATATAGTTAGCGAGGCTGCGGTCTGCCATATCCCCGGCTATGCTGCCGGAGACGTTCTCAGGCCGCGAGGCCACCGAGGCGATTGAATCGCCGGTCAGTACGGCGCCGTTCCTCGCCGCCATGCCGCCGAAGGCTCTGCCCACGAAGCCGACGCTGCCGCCCATGCCCATGCTCGAGCCGGTCTGCGCGACGTTGAGGCCGAGCGATGCGAGGTAGCTGTCAAAGCGCTGTGCGGTTTTGAGAAAGGCGAGGGCGCAGAAGAACCAGAGGAAGATCGAGCCCTGTCCGCTGGTGAGCGCGCCGCCGTTGGCTATGTACTGACCCACGGAGGAATTGAACGCCCGCAGGAACCAGACGTTGAGCACGAGCAGCAGAAGCTGCGAGCCGACCATGCGGCACCAGCTCGCAAATATCTGGCTTGTGGCCTTGGAGCCGCCCATCGCAAAGGCGGGCGGGCTTGTGTAGCACAGCACGCCGACGACTATGTAGCGCTCGACGGTCTCGAGCAGGAGCTTGAAGTAGTTCCAACCCACGGAGATGAGCAGAATCAGTAGCAGCAGCGGCGCTATGACCGTGATGGTAGAGGCGATGGTCACGAGGCCGTTGGATATAACCTCCTCCAGCCCGGCAAAGGTGAAATCCTCGCCGGTGAGCTGCACGTCGAGCAGCGCGGTGTACGGCGCCCGGGCGATGTCCAGCACAAGCGTGAAAATGGGCTTGGCGTAGCCGACCAGCACGCCGAAAAGGCAGCTTCGCACGACGAGCTGCCACGGGTTCTCAGCGTCGGTTATTGGGCCTCTGAACACGCGGAAGAGCTGCCACACGCAGATGAGGAATAACAGCGCCCAGGCCATATACTGCATGACGTCGAAGGCCGCGGAGACGAAGGGAAAGTACTCCTCCATTGCCGTCATGTCCGTGCCGAGGGCGTTGAGGAACAGCCCGGATATGGCGTCCATGATGGACGAGGCAATGCCCGCAACCCAGTCTATGATGCCCTCGAATATCCAGTCGAGCACGCTTCACCTCCGTCAGCCGCCTGTGTACTGCCCGCCGGCGATCAGGGGCTGCAGGTACGCCACGATAAAGCCCAGCGAGTTGAGCACTATCCAGGTTATAACGATGCGTTTGAGCCAGCTCGTGGCCTCGTCCACCGCCCGCTGGTTGCGGGACACCATGCGCACTATGAGCGCGACGGCCGCGACCGTGACGGCGACGATGGTGCTTATGGCCACGAGCTGCCCGTACACGTCCTGCATTATGCTCGAAAACCTGTCCCAGATTGTCCCGCCGGACGCGGCGAAGGCCGGCGTGCCCATGAGCACGAGCGAGCACATCGCCGTTATGGACGACCAGTAGACCTTGACCAGCCGCCGCTTATCCCTCTTGACTTCTTTCTTCACAAATCTGCCTCCTTTTGGACGCGAAAAGCGCCGTGCTCAAAGCTCTTGAGCGCGGCGCTTTTCTGGTTTGCCCGGTTGTGGATGGTGCCAGTATATACTTTTTCGCTTTGCATGTCATCGGCGGGAGCCCTGCCATTTTTCTGCCACTTTGTTTTCATGCCATGCCCTCTAAGAGCGTGAGCACCTCGAGCCATGCGTCGGCCTCGCTGTTTGGGGCTGACCAGAGCCGGAGCGAGACGATTCGGATGGCCTGTTCGCGCAGCCGGTAGTAGTGCCGCGAAGAGAGGTCGAGCCGAAAGAGCAAATCCGTGTGTGTCAGCTTGTCCGGGGCTATGTAGGTCAGGTATATGAGCTCATAGAGCTTTTCGCCGTTGCCGGGCTTGCGCTTGAGCACGCTCAGTGCCTCGTTTATCCGGTCGAGCAGCAGGCGGGACTTGCGCACGCTCTCCATGCGGCCCTCCAGCTTGCGGTTTCCCATCCCGACCTCGGCGTCCACGCGGTCAAGGAGCGTGTCCAGGCTCTCGAACGGCTGCTCCAGCTCGTCTGCAACCGTGTCCGGGAAACACTCGAGCGCCCAGGCTATGTTCCTGTAGTTTTCAAGCAGCAGGCGGGTATTGTGGAGCATCATGCGCTGCTTCTCGGCTCTGGCGGCGCGGACCTTTTCGCTGTCTATGTTCTCGTCGGCTATTACGCCGCGGCGCGTCAGGAAATCTATGAGCGCATCGGATTTCGACGGCTCGTGTGCGGATTTTGTGGACAAATTCTTTTGCTTTCCCATATTTGAACCTCGCTTTGTCGTTTCAGACATGGCGCGCGCCTGTACGGTATTTACACCCCGGCAGTCATATGCACGGCTCTCACAATTCCGGCAGTGAGAAAAATACGCGCGCGTTATGCGGCTGAAAAGTGCAACGCGGCTTTGAGCGTCAAGCTCCGGGATAAATGCGCCGCTGCACAGCCGTATGAGCCGGTTGACGCACTCGTTCTCGCTCAGGCCGGTGTGAGCATTTCCCGCTAGAATACGCATTCGTGCGATTATGCGCACAATGTCTGTGCCCTCCGGCAGGGAAAACGCCGTGTCTGCGGGGTATAGCTTATTAAAGATGAGGCAGCCGCCTGAGCCGGGCAGACGGTACAGAGCGAAGGCATCCCCGTGCTTGTGTAGGAAGCTCCATACCTTGGTCCTTTCCCAGCCCCAGCGCCGCCCCAGAGCCTCCAGAGTGAGCGCGGCGCCCATAGTGCCGAACTGCACCGTGGGCGCCATATGTGAAAACGCATTGCTGTTCTCCCGCCACACCGTGTGGCACCAGAGATCCAGCCATGCGTCTGCATCACCGAATTTAATTTTCCTGTCTGCGAGCCGCTGGGTTATATTCCTCGGCAGGCAGATGAAGCCGTAGCTGTCCGTGGCATAGACCGCGCCGTCCGAGCACCCCTCGCCGGAGCATTCGAGCACCCAGTCGAGGATGCGGTACTCGAGCTTCTTCGTTGCGGGGTCGAGCGTGTAGGTGATGTACCCGAGCGCTTGCAGCTCGCCGAGTATCCTCAGTGCGTCGCCGCGTTGCCGGACGCCGAGTATGCTCTTCACGCCGACAATCCCGCCGGCCCACATACCGGGCGTTACCGAGTTCAAGTATCCGCAGTAGCGGCCGTTTCCGAATCTGAACGCGGCGCGGGCTGCCAGCCGCGCCCACAAACCCAATACCCCCTTGCCTGACGGCACCAAAGCACGCGGCAGCTTGACCCAGCTGTACTTGAGCAGACAGGACATGAGGGGAACTCCTTTCTTGTGGGGGGTATGGAAATGCCGGTCAGCGGAGCTGACCGGCGGCGGTGTTTATTCTAGTTGATTATCGGCACTGACTATTTTTATTCTCGAAGATCCGCATATCGGACACCTTTCAGGTTTCTTTAGAATGGCAGCATCGTAATCTTGCATAAGACAATCTTCACAGAACAAATATTCTTTTGTGTAAAGCGCTTTTCTTTTAGCTTCCAATTGCTTTTGTATTTCACGCCGGCTTGGATTTTCACCAAGAATAAAATCAGGTGTAATAAACAAAGAAGTTTTTTGTCTGCAAAAATTTCCTCGTATTCTGAATTCATGTTGGGACTAGACATTAGGGGCTCTCCTCGTTTATATAGTTTTTCCTAAAGAGTGTAAAGATTTTTTGAAAGTACGCGACCTGCGCAAAAGGGCATTAACACGGTAGCTTCTGCAAACTCTCTCTCGGAAATTATAGGTGTTTTCCCATAATTTTATTATAACATTGATGTGCGGTAATTTCTATTCAGTCATTATGAAATCATGAAATTTCTATAAAATCAATTTTACAAAACAACATTCTACTAAATTCTCTTGATTTTTGTTTTCTAAAATGATATCCTGTTTTCAAAAAAGGAGGCGATGGCTGTGCTGCCTGTTGAATTGGAGGCTCTTGTCAGGGACGTTGTTTCGCAAAAGTGCGAAAGGCAGAATGTGGAGTTGAAGCGCGCTGGTCAGGGCACGCCGGAAAGGTTATATGACACACTGTCCAGCTTCTCCAACCAAAGCGGCGGGGGCGTAATCATATTCGGCGTAGATGAAAAGGACGGCTTCAGCATAACCGGAGTCTACGACGCGCAGGATCTACAGGCGAAGGTGACTGCCCAGGCACTACAAATGGAGCCCGTAGTGCGGCCCGTATTCACTGTGGCGACCATAGACGGTCGAACTGTTGTGAGCGCGGAAATCTCTGAGTGCGATATATACGACAAGCCCTGCTATTATAAGGGTGCCGGTAAAATGCGCGGTTCGTATATCCGTGTCGGAGAGGCCGATATGCCGATGACCGAATACGAGATATACAGCTATGAGGCCTTTAAGCGTAAGATACAGGACGAACTCCGTCTAGTCGAGCGCGCGGACATGGATTCGTTTGATAAAGACGCGCTCACGGAGTATTTTTTCAAGCTGCGCAAAATGAAACCCAACCTCGCCAAACAGCCTGACGAGAAAATACTTCAATTGCAGGGCATAACTGATAAGGGCGTGCCGACTGTTGCCGGCATAATGATGCTGGGCGAATATCCGCAGGCCTTTTTCCCGCAGCTGAGCGTAACCGCTATGGTAGTGGCGGGGACAGAGATAGGCGAAATAGGAGCCGGCGGCGAGCGCTTCATAGATAACCAGCGCATTGAGGGTACCCTGACGCAAATGTTAGAGGAGGCCATGGCGTTTGTCAGAAGGAACACCAGAAACGCCACAATCATTGATGAAAACGGCAAGCGCGCAGACCGAACAGAGTATCCCATGGTGGCTGTCCGCGAAATCATCCTCAACGCCCTGATACACCGGGATTACAGCATTCACACCGATCGCTCCCCCATACGTGTTGTGCTGTACTCCAACCGCATGGAGGTAGAGAATCCGGGCGGGCTGTATGGGCGCATTACCGTAGATGAGTTGGGAAAGATGTCCGCTGACACCCGCAACCCGTTTATAGCCGGTGGGCTTGAGGTTCTGCTTGGAACTGAAAACCGGTTTTCCGGCATACCGACTATCATCCACGAGATGAAGAAAGCCGGGCTGCCTCCGGCCGTATTTGAGAGCAAGCGCGGCGTATTCAAGGTGACGCTGTACAATTACCGCTCTGAGGCCAGGGACAAGGCGGCCCTGAACGAAACCATGCGTGAGATTATAGCCTACTGTGCCGAACCGCGTAGCAGAAACGAGATTGCCGAGCACGTTGGAATAGAGACTCCGTCCTATGTCGTGCAGAGATACCTCCGTCCGCTTTTGGACATGGGCTTGCTCGAAATGACGATGCCCGATAAGCCCAAAAGCAAGAACCAGAAGTACGTTGCAGTAGAGCAGTGATGCTGCTAAAAAGGCTGAGGCCGCTTGATAAATTCAAGCGGCCACTTGCTGCGTCTGTGCGGTTGGACAATCACTGTGTTGCTAATATCCTGCTAATAGGACGGTTTTAAACTGTGCGAAATGGGCAGTTTTTCGCATAACAGCAGAGTAATTATTTCTGCAAAATAATTGTGATATTTGTTATTATATGCGAAATTCCGCAACTTTTGAGACCAAATGGCATTTTCGCGGATGACCTCCTAAGCGGAATGTAGTGAGTTCGAGTCTCGCCGGGGGTGCCAATGACAAACGCTGCAAGCCTGTGCTTGCAGCGTTTTTTGCTATGTGCGGCGCCGGAAAAGGAGGCGAAGAACAAGGCAAATGGACAACAAGCCATATTTGTAATAATAACAAGCATGAGTTCCGCAGCGCTTTTGCGGACGGCGGGGGAGAATTATCGGACAGTTGAACGCATGAGAAAAACTTGTCATTTTTCTTGGATCCACGATACACTAATGAAGTGATTGTGGGAATGCGCTGATTTGAATATCTGCCGCCACTTGACAGACTTTGAAAAGGCAGGTACATTTTATGGCCGATGTAAAGGAATTTGCGAAGAAAATAGCGGAGGATCAGGCGCTGGCGGATGCGCTGGCAGAAGCGGCGAGCACGGAGGAGTTTCTTGCGAAGGCAAAAGAGGCGGGCTTTGAGCTCACAGAGGAGGATTTGGCCAAGTTTGCCGTCGTGAGCGAAGGCGAGCTGTCCGATGACGACCTGGAAGGCGCGGCAGGCGGTATTAATTTAAACACTCGCTTTAATACCTGCCCGACATGTGGAAAGAGAGTGCATCTCGCGTTTGGCTGCTCCACCTGCAAGACCGGGCTTTATGGCACAATAAGCATGATTGATGAGCTTTTTTGAATAGAACACACGACGGCTGCCAGTAAACTGCTGGCAGCCGTCGATATTTATGAAACACTCACTATATACGCAGCAGACGAAGGCAGGGCTTATTCCAGCTCGAAGGCGCCGGTATAGAGCTGGTAGTACTGGCCCTTTTCCTCGATGAGCTGCTCGTGGCTGCCGCGCTCAATTATACGGCCCTGCTCGAGCACCATGATAGCCTTGGAGTTGCGCACCGTCGAGAGTCGGTGCGCTATGACGAAGACCGTGCGGCCCTCCATCAGCCGGTCCATGCCGTCCTGTACTATCGCCTCGGTGCGGGTGTCTATGCTGCTCGTTGCCTCGTCCAGTATCATAACCGGCGGGTCCGCCACAGCCGCGCGCGCTATCGAAATGAGCTGGCACTGGCCCTGCGACAGATTGTTGCTGTCGCCGTTTATAACCGTGTCATAGCCCTGCGGCAGCCTCGTTATGAAACTGTCCGCGCCAGAGAGCTTCGCCGCCGCAATACATTCCTCGTCCGTCGCGTCGAGCTTGCCGTAGCGGATATTCTCCATGATCGTCCCCGTGAACAGGTTCACGTCCTGCAGGACTATGCCCATCGAGCGGCGCAGGTCGGGCTTTTTTATCTTCGTGATGTTTATCCCGTCGTACCTGATCTTGCCGTCCGCGAGGTCGTAGAATCGGTTTATGAGGTTCGTAATGGTCGTCTTGCCAGCGCCTGTCGCGCCGACGAAGGCTATCTTCTGGCCCGGTTTGGCGTAGAGCGAGATGTCGTGCAGCACGGTCTTCTTGCCGTCGTAGCTGAAATCCACGTGGTCGAAGACCACGCTGCCCTGCACGGGCGCATAGGTCAGCGTGCCGTCGTGGTGCGGGTGCCTCCATGCCCAGATGCTGCCGTTCTCGTCCTCTATGAGCTCGCCGCCTTTCTCCCTTGCGCGCACAAGCGTGACATATCCCTCGTCGGCCTCCGGCTCCTCGTCCATAAGCTCGAAGATGCGGCCAGCGCCGGCGACGCCGAGCACCGCGCTGTTCATCTGCTGCGCCGTCTGCGTTATTGAGGAGGAAAACTGCCTGATGAGGCTCAGGAAGGATATGAGCGTACCGACGGTGGTCATGAACATCCCGTCGCCAAAGAGCGCCATGGCCCCGCCGACCACGGCGACAATCAGGTACTCGAGGTTGCCGAAGGCGGACATGATGGGCATCATGACGGTCGCCATGCCGTTGGCCTTGAGCGAATTTTCGTACAGCTCCTCGTTGAGCTTTCGCATCTGCTCACGGCAGGCGTCCTCGTGGTTGAAGACCTTCACGACCTTGAGGCCGCCGAAAATCTCCTCCGAGTAGCCGTTTACATAGCCGACCGAGGTCTGCTGCTTGAAGAAGTATTTGCCGCTGTACCTCACCATAAGCCTGCCCACCACCACCATGAGCACGGAGATGACCAGCACGATGAGCGCCAGAGGCAGGCTGAAGTGCAGCATGACCGCAAAGGAAAACACCAGCGTAACGATGGAGGATATCATCATGGGCAGGCTCTGCGCTATGAACTGCCTGAGCGTGTCTATGTCGTTCGTGTAGACGCTCATGATGTCGCCGTGATTGTGCGAGTCGAAGTAGCTGATGGGCAGGCGCTGCATCCTCACAAAGAGGTCGTCGCGTATCTCCTTGAGCGCCTTCTGTCCCACGATGGCGATGACCCGGTTGTAGAACAGCGTTGCCAGCGCCCCGACAAGATAGACCGCGGCCATTACGGTCAGCATCGCGACGAGGCCCGCGAACAGGTCCTCGCCGGTCTCGAGCATCTTCAAAATGTAGTCGTCTATTATGACCTGTATGAACAGCGTGCCGACCATGGACGCCACGGCGCTCGCCAGTATACAGATAACGACGAAGGAAAACTGAGCCTTGTGCCTGCGCGTTACGTATGCCATGAGACGCGACACCGGGCTCTTTGCCGGTTTACTCATCGTCGCCGCCTCCTTTCTGCTGAGAATCATAGACCTCCTGATATATTTTGTTTGACTTGAGCAGCTCCTCGTGCGTGCCCACGGCGCCTATCCGGCCGCCGTCCATGACAATGATGCGGTCGGCGTCCTGCACGGAGCTTATGCGCTGGGCTATGATTATCTTGGTCGTCTCGGGTATGTATTCCCTGAACGCCTTTCTTATGAGCGCGTCGGTCCTGGTATCGACGGCGGAGGTCGAGTCGTCGAGGATGAGCACCTTCGGCCGCTTCAGGAGCGCGCGGGCTATGCACAGGCGCTGCTTCTGGCCGCCGGAGACGTTGGTGCCGCCCTGCTCGATGTGCGAGTCGTAGCCGTCCGGGAACCGGGAGATGAAGCCGTCGGCCTGCGCGAGGCGGCAGACCTCGGCGATCTCCTCGTCCGTCGCGTCGGGCTTGCCCCAGCGCAGGTTCTCCTTTATCGTGCCCGCAAAGAGCACGTTCTTCTGCAGCACGACGGCCACGGCGTCGCGCAGGGCTTCGATGTCGTACTCGCGCACGTCGCGGCCCGCGACTTTCACGCTGCCCACCGTGGCGTCGTAGAGCCGCGGTATGAGCTGCACCAGAGAGGACTTGCCCGAACCGGTGCCGCCGATGATGCCTATGGTCTCGCCGGACTTTATGTGCAGGTCGATATCGGAGAGGCAGAGCTTGCCCGGGTCGTCCGCGTAGCTGAAACCCACGTGCTCGAAGTCTATCCCGCCGTTTTCGATGGTCTTCACCGCGTCCTCCGGGGCCCCGATGGTCGGCTTTTCAGCGAGCACCTCCCGGATACGGCTGACGCACTCTCGGGATATCATTGTCATGACATAGATCATCGAGAGCATCATGAGCGACATGAGTATCATCATGGCGTAGGTGATGAGGTTCTGCAGGTCGCCGGTGGTCATCGAGATGCCGCCCGAGACGCCGACAATGGCGCGGGCGGAGAACCAGGAGATGAGCACTAGGCAGAGGTAGATGGAAAACTGCATGAGAGGAAGGGGTTGAAGGCGATGGTCGTCTCGGCCTTTGTGAAGTCGCGCCGGATGTCCTCTGAGATGTCCTTGAACTTCTCCGACTCGAAGTCCTCGCGCACGAAGCCCTTGACCACGCGGATGCCGTGCAGATTCTCGCGCACAACGCCGTTGAGACGGTCATAAGTGTGGAAGACCCGCTCGAAGATGGGGTGCGTCACCCGGGCGATGATGAGCAGGCCGACGAGCAGTATCGGTATGACAATGATGTAGACGAGGCCGATCTTCCAGTTTATCATGAAGGCCATGACCAGAGCGCAGACGATGGACACGGGCGCCTTCGCGGCAACGCGGAGCATCATCATGAAGGCGTTCTGAACGTTCGCCACGTCGGTGGTCATCCTCGTGACCAGACTGTTTGTGGAAAAGCGGTCGATGTTTGTGAAGGAGAAATCCTGTATCCTGTCGAACATCGCGTTCCTGAGATTTTTCGAGAGGCCCAAGGCCGCCTTGACGGACTCCCAGCCGCAGATCGTGCCGAAGACGAAGCAGAGAGCCGCGATAATGATGAGCCGAAGCCCGTATTCGTATATGAGCGACATCGTCGTCTCCGAGTTCGAGAGCTCGTCGATGAACCTGCCGATGGTCACGGTCAGGAAAAGCTCGCAGATTGTCTCAAGTATCACCCATATGGGCGTCATCACAGCGCGTTTTTTGTATTCGCCGAGATATTTCATCAGATGAATCATATATGGACATCAAACTCCTTTCAAGACACAGAGACATGATAGACCCGTTTCGCTTGAAAGTGAATTCAGAATATGTTATCATCAATAAGCAAAACTTATTATTACGCAGGAGTGACGCCCTATGAATACCTCGCAGCCGGCCTGTTTTCTGACGGTGGCGGAGACGACCATGGAGGAGCTGTGCGGCGAGCGGCTGATAGTGGGGGAACCGTGGAGCTGCCCGGAGCAGCTGCGGGGCGTGCAGTACGCGATGATAGAGGACAAGTCGGCGCTGGACGTGTATCTGTGTGATTCGGGCGAGGCGTCGGTGGCGCTGGCGCAGGCGGGCTTCGGGGCGGCCATAGTGCCGGGGCTGGCTCCGTCAGGCGGGCCGGAGCTGAGGTACCTGTGTATACTGGACGCGGAGCCGATGAGCTGCGGCGTGTACTACAAGAGCCTCACAGGAAGGCCCGAGCTGAGGGAGTTCATTGAGCTGTCGGGAGAGCAGTTTCAGGTTTAGCTTGCAAAAGCGGCCTGACAGTATTATAATTGAGGACAACAGGGGAGCTCTGACGGGCTGAGAGGAGGCGCGAGCCTCGACCCGACCTGATTTGGATAATGCCAACGTAGGGAAATATTGCAGCGTATGCCGCAGGCTTGCCTTATTTTGGCGGGCCTGTTTTTGCTTGGAGGCGGAATGATGAAAAGAGAAGACCTGAGGCTCTACGCCGTCACGGACAGGGCCTGGACAGACGACCTCTGCCGGGACGTGGAGGCCGCGATACACGGCGGCGCGAGCTTTGTGCAGGTGCGGGAGAAGGAGCTGGATTATGAGGAGTATCTCGCCGAGGCGAAGAAGATAGTCGCCATCTGTCGCTCATACGGCGTGCCCTGTGTCATAAACGACAACGTGGATGTGGCGATAGCCTCGGGCGCGGACGGCGTGCACGTGGGGCAGGAGGATCTTGAGGCCGGGCTGGTCAGGCGCAGGCTCGGCCCCGGTAAGATAGTCGGCGTATCGGCGCACAACGCCGAGGAGGCACGCAGGGCCGAAGCCGCCGGAGCGGATTACATAGGCTCCGGCGCGGCCTTCGCCACGAGTACGAAGGAGACGGCTCCGCCCATAGGCCCAGAGGGGCTTGCGGCCGTGACACAGGCCGTCACGATACCGGTCGTCGCCATAGGCGGCATTTCGAGGGAGAACATCGGGAAGCTGCGCGGCCTTGGGCTTGCGGGCGTTGCGGTGGTCTCGGCCATCTTCGCGCAGCCGGATATCGAGTCGGCGGCGCGCGAGCTGCTCGGTCTGGCGGAGCAGCTGTAAAAATGTAAAAAGCGGCGCATTGGGGGCACCACCTTGCGTCGCTATATAAAATCAATGCTTTGGAAGGAGAAGAGGTATGAGAACAGCATTGACAATCGCTGGGAGCGATTCCAGCGGAGGCGCCGGTATCCAGGCGGACATCAAGACCATGACGCTAAACGGCGTATTCGCCATGAGCGCCATAACGGCCCTGACCGCCCAGAACACTACCGGCGTCACGGACATCATGGAGGCCACGCCCGAATTTCTGGCCGAGCAGCTCGACTCCGTGTTCACGGATATCTGGCCCGACGCGGTGAAGATCGGCATGGTCTCGTCGGCGGTCCTCATCGAGCTTATCGCAAAGAAGCTCCGGGAATACGGGGCAAAACACATCGTGGTCGACCCGGTCATGGTGGCGACGAGCGGGGCAAAGCTCCTGCGGGACGACGCTATCGAGACCTTAAAGCGCGAGCTGCTGCCCCTCGCCGAGGTCGTCACGCCGAACATACCGGAGGCGGAGATACTCTCCGGCATGGAGATTAAAGACGCATCGGGCATGGAGGCGGCGGCGAAGAAGATAAGCGCCTCCTACGGCTGCGCCGTCCTCTGCAAGGGCGGGCACCAGACCAACGACGCAAACGACCTGCTCTGCGACCGTGCGGGCGATACGCGCTGGTTCATGGGCAGAAGGATAGATAACCCCAACACCCACGGCACGGGCTGCACGCTCTCGAGCGCCATAGCCGCGAATCTGGCGAAGGGCTTCTGCCTCGAGGACTCGGTGGAGCGGGCGAAGGCCTATCTCTCCGGGGCGCTCGAGGCCATGCTGGACCTCGGGCACGGTTCGGGGCCGATGGACCACGCCTTCGACATAAAGCCGGAGTACAGGATGGAGGTGCGGTGATGAAAAAGACCTCCACCTTTCAGAACGGCCTCATCTGGTTCGGCGCGGGCGTGTCGATAGCTGAGATACTCACCGGCACCTATTTTGCGCCCCTCGGCATGGGCAAGGGCATACTCGCGATAGTCATCGGCCACGTCATAGGCTGCGCGCTGTTCTTCTTTGCGGGGCTCATAGGCGGCAGGACTGGCCTGAGCGCCATGGAGACGGTCAAAATGTCCTTCGGGCAGAAGGGCGGGCTGCTCTTTGCCTTCCTGAACGTCCTGCAGCTCGTGGGCTGGACGGCAATCATGATCTACGACGGCGCTCTTGCGACGAACGGCATCTTCGACACCGGCGCCTGGGTCTGGTGCCTCGTCATCGGCGTGCTCATCGTGGTGTGGATACTCATAGGCATCACGAACCTCGGCTGGGTGAACCGCATCTCCATGGCGGCGCTGTTCATCCTGACGCTGGTGCTCTGCAAGGTCATCTTCATAGACGGCAGGCCGGGCGCGGACACCTCGGCTTTCGGCGAGGCGATGAGCTTCGGCGCGGCGGTGGAGCTGGCGGTCGCCATGCCGCTTAGCTGGCTGCCCCTCGTGAGCGACTACACGCGCGAGGCGCAGAAGCCCTTTGCCGCGACGGTGGCGAGCACCCTGACCTACGGCCTCGTGTCCTGCTGGATGTACATAATCGGCATGGGCGCGGCCATCTATACCGGCGAGGGCGACATAGCCCTCATCATGGTGAAGGCGGGCCTCGGCATCGCGGCGCTCATCATACTCATTCTCTCGACGGTGACGACGACCTTCCTCGACGCCTGGAGCGCGGGCATCTCGTCCGAGAGCCTGTCGAAGAAGCTCTCCGGCAAGTGGGTGGCGGTCGTTGTGACGGTCATAGGCACCGCGGCGGCGATCATGTTCCCCATGGACGACATCACGGACTTCCTCTATCTCATAGGCTCGGTGTTCGCGCCGATGATAGCGGTGCAGCTGGCGGACAACTTCATCCTCCGGCGTTCGAGCTTTGAGTTTAACTTCGACTGGGCGAATCTGGCGGTGTGGCTCGTGGGCTTCGGGCTGTACCGCTGGCTGATGACGGTGGATATCCCGGTGGGCAACACCCTGCCGGACATGCTAATAACGATGCTGCTGTGCGTGCTGGTGCGAAAGCTCCTGCCTGCAAAACGGGCCTGAAAACACAATAAAAAGCTCCGCCAGCAGGCGGAGCTTTTTTGCACCATATCAGAAGCCCTCGTAGATGAAGGCCCCGTGGCCGGAGAAGAAGGCCAGGACAGCCAGCAGCATGGCGGCGTAGCCGAGGACGCTGAGGTATTCCCAGTACGGCCTCTCCTTTTGTTTCTTCAGCCATTTCATGAGAGCAGCCATTCGTCAAGCACCTCCGTAAAGACGACCGCGCCGTAGTCATAGTCCAGATGCCCCGTGTCGTAGAAGCACCCGGCGTCCAGGGCGTCGGTCATGTCGTAAAATTCCACGCCGGCGGCCTCGCTCTTTTCGCGGCAGAGCTCACGCAGCTCGAGGTCGAGCGGCTCCGGCTCCACCAGCGGATTCTCCGGCAGCCAGACCACGCGCACGCGGATGCCCTCCGCCTCGCAGAAGGAGAAGACCTCGTCCAGCGCGGCGAGGTTTTCCGCGTACAGGCCCAGATCGCCGTCAAAGTACAGCCCGTGCAGCTTCTCGCGCCGCTCGTCCAGCTCCTCCTGCGTCATGTTGCCGTAGTAGTACGCTTTCTGCTGCTGCGTCCAGACGCGCCTGCGTATCTCGCCCTCGCCCATCAGGGCCTTGAGGTTGTCGGTCACGAATGCGCTCAGCCGGTCACGCTGGAAGTAGAAGTACGGCTCATACCACTTCCGGTGCCACTCGTAGGTCGGGTTCGTGTCCATATCGTCGTACATCGCGCCCCAGCCCAGCGCCAGCACCAGTTCAGAGCCGACCGTGATATGCCCGCCCTCGAGTATTTCAGCAAGGTCGCGCACCGTGCCGTAGTCCATGCCGAGGTTCACGTACCCGGCCTCGCTGATGTCCTCGCGATAGGCCGAGATAAGCTCGGAGGAACCGAAGATGACGCGGTCCCAGACCTCCTCCGGGTGGTCGCGCTTTGTTATCTCGAAGTCGTCAAGCCAGAAGAAGCCGCTTTTTTGCATAAAGCCCGAGGCCGAGAGCGCTATGTCGGCGAGCAAAACTATTATGAGGACCGCGGCGATAAAGCCGCCCCTCCTGAGGAAACGCGCAAATTTCATACCGCGCACCCCCTCACAGGCTCACGAAGCCGCGCAGGACATTCGCCAGCTGCGTGGAATCGAGAGTGTAGAATATAGTGGTGAACGAGAACACGAGGGCCACGACGCAGCGGCGGAACAGGACGTAGTACCGGTTCGCGCCGCGTTTCACCGTGGTGATGCCGCAGAGGTTCTCGAAGGCGAGCAGGCTGCCGTTCATGAGTCCGTCTAGGACGAAGGTGAGCGAGAAGCCGTGCCAGAGGCCCATGACCATCATGGTGCCGAAGCCTATCATCGCGCCCTGATACTTCGAGAGCTTCTTGCCGTTCAAAACGACGAAGATGTGCTCGCGTATCCAGTCGGTGAGCGAGACGTGCCAGTTGCGCCAGAACTGGGTGAAGGAAACGGCCTTGAGTGGCTTTTTGAAGTTCTCGGGCACCTTGAGGCCGAGGAAACCGCCCGTGGCTATGGCAATGTCGGCATAGCCGGACATGTCCAGCCAGAGCAGCAGGTAGCTCACGAGGCAGGCGGCGACCGACCACCAGGGCCTCGGCGAGAGCGCGGCGAGCCGCGCGAGGACGACGTTCACCAGCGCCATAACGACAACCTTTTTGAAGAAGCCGCGGATGAGGCGCTTGAAGTCACGGGTGAGGCTCTCGCCGTCCACCTTCTCGGGCCGCACGAGGCTGCGGGAGAAGTCACGGTAGCGCAAAATAGGCCCGGCGGTGACGACGGGGAAAAAGAGCATATAGTTTGCGTAGTGCAGGAAGTTGAGCCTTTCACCGGTGTAGTAGACGTAGTAAACGGCGTCTACGGCCTTGAGCATGTTGTATGCTATGCCGGTGAGGGCAAAGAGCAGCGGCAGCTCCGGGAACAGCTCCCGGAAACGTATGTAGAAGAAGGGTACCGCGCACAAAAGGCAGCAGAGCACAAAGGCGACCTGCCTCCAGGCGCCCTTCCCCCGCCCCGCGAGGTGGGCTATGCCGAAGGTGACGACGGTGTATACCGCGTAGAAGACGGCGAGCCACTCGGAGACGTAGGCGATGAGGGCGAGGTCGAGGATGGGCAGGAAGCTCTCGAGCTTCGTCTGCGACCAGTATTTTCGGGCCAGCACGCTGGCGGCGGCCCACAGGACGCAGCCGCCGAGCAGCCGGAGGGCGATATCCGCCTCAAGGAACCACATATGTCAGCAAAGCCCCTTTTTCATACCGACGACCTCGGCGATCTCGCTCACGGTGTTCATGGGGTAGAGGGTGAGGTCGCGCTGGCTTATCTCTATACCGAAGGTCTCCTCGGCGAACATGATCACGTCGACGGCGCCCATGGAATCCAGGAAGCCGGTGTCAAAGAGATTGACGTCCAAACCGTACTCCGGGTCGTCGTCCACCTCGCAGCGCTCGCGAATGTATTCATCAAGCTTTTCAATTATCTCATCCATCACGTTTTCCTCCGCTAAAGGTATTTCAAGGCATTATATCACAACTGTGACGCTTGTGCGAGAGAAAACTGCAAAAGCGTTTTTTACGAAGTAATTCCACCCCGTTTCTTTTGCATGGAGCAGAGAAATGGGGTGCTCACTGCTGTACAGCCCATGAAAAAACCGGAGCCGCAAACAAACGCGGCCCCGGTTATTTTTGCTACTCCTCCTCGGGTACGAGTATCTCCTTGATATTGAACTCCTCCCCGCAGAGGACGTCCTTCCTGTCAGAGCCGCATTTCGGACAGCGGCCACGGTTCGCCACGATGTTGTACACCTGCCCGCACTCAAGACATATGCCGTTGCCCGGCACCACGTCTATCCGCAGCTTCGTGCCCTCCAGCATCGTATGCGGCACGGCGGCGTAGTACGCCTCCTCCATGTACTCCGGCACCACCAGCGACAGCTCGCCGATCTCCAGCACCACCGTGTCTATGTTGTCTATCCCGTTCTCCTGCGCGAACTCGACGACACTCCGTATCGCCTGTATCGCCAGAGTCATCTCGTGCATCTTACTTCCCCGACGGGCGGCTGATCTTCCGCACCGCGATATTCTTCACCCTTCTGGCAACATTCTTGCCGCTCTCGAGCAGCAGCTTCTCGTACTTCTCGCCGGCGTTGTCCGTCACCCTCTTGAGCTTTATCGCGTCGAACTTGCACATGGTCGTACACACGCCGCAGCCCACGCAGGCCGCCTGATCGACCACCGTCGCGCCGCAGCCCAGGCAGCGCTCCGTCTCCTTGAGCACCTGCTTTTCTGTGAAGGTGCCGCGCAGGTCGCGGAAGGTCTCCTTCGACTCCTTCGCCGAGCCGCCCTTCGCCTTCTGCCTCGGCGCCGTGTCGTAGCTGTATATCCTCGCGTCGGCCTTGTCGAACTCCGCGTAGTCCTTCTTACGCCTGCCCAGCGTCAGGCTCTGGCCCGGCTGTACGAAGCGGTGGATGGAGATCGCGCCCTCCTTGCCGGCCGCGATGGCGTCTATGACGAACCTCGGCCCGGTCATGACGTCGCCGCCCACGAACACGTCCGGCTGCGCCGTCTGGAAGGTCGTCGTGTCCGCTATGGCCACGCCGCCCTTACCCGTCTCGACCTTCGAGCCTTCGAGCAGGCCGCCCCAGTCCACACTCTGGCCTATCGCCGCGATGACCGTCTCGGCCTTGAGCGTCTCAAACTCGCCCTCGACCGGCACGGGCTTGCGCCGGCCGGTGGCGTCCGGCTCGCCCAGCTCCATGACCTGCAGCTTCAGCGCCGCGGCCTTGCCGTCCTTGCCCTCTATCTGCGCCGGGGCGACGAGGAACTTGAACTTCACGCCCTCGGCCTTCGCCTCAGCGACCTCCTCCTCGTCCGCGGGCATCTCGGCCTCGGTACGGCGGTAGACCACCGTCACGTTCTTTGCGCCGAGTCTCACCGCCGAGCGGGCCACGTCTATAGCCACGTTGCCGCCGCCGATGACCGCCACGTTCTCGCCTATCGAGGGCTTACGCGAGGAATTGGTCCTGCGCAGGAAGTCGATGCCAGCCATGACGCCCTTGAGCTTCTCGCCCGGCACGCCGATGGGCGTGCTCTTCCACGCGCCAATGGCAACGTAGAACGCCTCAAAGCCGTCGCGCCTCAGCTGGTCGAGCGTCACGTCCTTGCCGACCTCCACACCGGTCTTGAACTGCACGCCCAGGTCCTTGAGTATCTCAATCTCCGCCTCGACGACGTCCTTCTCCAGCCTGAAGGACGGGATGCCCATCGTCAGCATGCCGCCGAGGGTCTTCTGCTTTTCAAACACCGTCACAGGGTAGCCCTGCAGCGCCAGGTAATACGCGCAGCTCAGGCCCGCCGGGCCCGCGCCGATGACCGCAATCTGGTTCTTATACGGCTTGCCCGTCGTATTGAGCATCTTGGGCTTTACGCGGGTGGCGGGGTCCAGCTCCCTCTGCGCGAGGAACTTCTTGACCTCGTCGATAGCCACGGGCGCATCCACATCGCCGCGCGTGCAGGCTTCCTCGCAGAACCTCGGGCAGACCCTGCCGCAGACCGCCGGGAAAGGATTCTCGCGCCTTATAAGTTCCAGCGCCTCGTCAAACCTGCCCTGCGACGCCAGCTTTATATAGCCCTGCACCGGGATATGCGCCGGGCACTTCGTCTTACATGGCGCGGTGCCGTCCGAGGCGACGTAACCGCGGTTCGTGCGGTAGTCCACATTGTAGTTCTTCTCGCCGAACCAGAGCAGCTTCTCGTGCGGCGTTTCGTACTTCGGCGCGTGGGATGGGGTCGCGCAGAGCTTCTGGCCCAGCTTCAGTGCGCCGAGGTTGCAGTTTTCGACACAGAGGCCGCAGGCCACGCACTTTTCCGTGTCCACCTCTGCCACGTAGTTCGAGCGGATGACGTCCGGGGTCTTGAAATACTGCGCTATTCTCAGCGAGAAGCAGGAGCAGCCGCAGCAGTTGCAGATCGCCGCCGCGCCGTCGGGCGGGTCGAGGTTCGAGATCTCGTGCACCAGTCCGTTTTCCTCACAGCGCTTGAGTATCTCGTAACATTCCTCCTTGTCGATCTCCCGGCCGTGTCCCGTGCGGATGTGGTATTCCGCAGACTCGTTGAAGAAGATGCACACATCCGTCTCAAGGTGACCGCAGCCCTCGCCCATGAGCCTGCGCGTTCTCCGGCAGGAGCAGTCCGTCACCGCGATGGCATAGGCGTTGTCCACTATGCGGTGTATCTCCTCATAGGTTCCGCGCCTTGCATCGTTATGTATCGCCATCTCGACGGGTATGACGCGCATCATGCCCTGGCCGACCGGTACGAACGGCGCCAGAGGCGCTATGCGCTTTCTCGTGTACTCCTCGAAGCACTCCGCAATGACCGGGTACTTCTCGCACATCTCCTTGTTGCCGACCATCATCTCCATGATGCCGGGCACCCAGATCGGCATGTTGAACTTGTCCACGCCGTCCTTCTTCGCGAAGCGGCAGACACCCAGCTGGGCAAGCTCATAGAGTACCTCCGTGACCCTGTCCAGCGGCTTCTTGACCTTCTTCGCGACCTCCTCCGGCGTCACGTAGTGACGCACGCGCAGACCCATCGCTATCTCGGCCATCTCGTCCGTCAGCACCGGGTCGAGGATCTTATACTCGGGGTCAGACGGTGTGACGCCCGTATAGGTGCCGCACTCGAGGCTGATCTTCGTCGCAAGCTTCAGGATAATCGGTCTCATCTGATAGGATTCCCCCTCTTTCTTTGGTTGTTATTTCAAATACTTATTTCTCCTTCCACGCCTTTACCTGACGCCTGAGCCAGTCGGCCCACTTCTCTACGCCCTCGCCCGTCTTCGCCGAGATCGGTATGATCTCGATATTCGGGTTCAGCTTCTTCGCCCGCTCGCACATCGCCTCGTAGTCGAAGTCGAAATACGGCATGACGTCTATTTTGTTCACGATGAGGCAGTCGCAGACCGTAAACATCAGCGGGTACTTCAGAGGCTTGTCGTCCCCCTCCGGCACCGACAGGATCATCGCGCTCTTGGACGCGCCCGTATCAAACTCTGCCGGGCACACCAGATTGCCGACGTTCTCAAGTATCGCAAGGTCCACATCCTCCGTGCCCAGCGCCTCGAGGCCCTGCTTCGTCATGTCCGCCGTCAGGTGGCACATGCCGCCCGTATGCAGCTGCACCGCCTTTGCCCCCGCGTCCTGCACCGTATGCGCATCCACGTCCGAGTCTATATCAGCCTCCATGATGCCTATCCTCAGCTCGTCACGGAGCGCCTCTATCGTCCGCACCAGCGTCGTGGTCTTGCCGCTGCCGGGAGACGACATCAGGTTCAGCAGAAACAGCCCCTTCTCCTTCAGCTCCGAACGAAGCGAATCGGCCTCCCTGTTGTTATCCGCAAACACGCTCTGCTTTATCTCGATTGTCCTGAGCATAGTCCTGCCCCTTTCGATATTTTAAACAAAAATTCTCGGCTGTACGCCCTTATACTGTCCGTTTCCGAACGTATTTTCGTTTACAGTTTAACACACGTCTTCCCCATAGTCAAACGCCTTTTACATTACCTCTCAAATCTCGGGTTAGTCTTGAAAAACTTCTTTGACATATCTAAAAAACGTGATAAAATCCATATGTTATTGTTGTTATATTGTACTGCGGCTACGAAAGGGGAAATTTGACTTGCTTAGTTTCCTTAGGCGCGAGGGTGTCAGCGAGGACATCGTCGCAGAAATAGAGGCGTTCAGAAAGGCGCACAGCGTCAGCCCCGAGGCGGAACACAGGCTCTCGAAAGAGCCGAGGTTCGAGTACTACGGCAAGGAGGTCTGGGAGGCCGCGGCCACCGCCCTGCTCTGCGGCGAGAATCTGCTGCTCGTCGGCCCCAAGGCCACCGGCAAAAACGTGCTTGCAGAGTGCCTCGCCTGCGCTTTCGGCCGCCCGAGCTGGGACGTCTCCTTCTATATAAACACCGACGCCGCCTCCCTCATAGGCACCGATACCTTCACCGGCGGCGAGGTCAGCTTCCGGCAGGGGCCCATCACGAAGTGCGCGAAACTCGGCGGCTTCGGCATACTCGACGAGATAAACATGGCGAAGAACGAGTCGCTCGCCGTCCTGCACGCGACGCTCGACTTCCGCCGCATCATAGACGTGCCGGGCTACGACCGCATCGTCATGGACGATGCAACGCGCTTCATAGCCACGATGAACTACGGCTATGCCGGCACGAGGGAGCTGAACGAGGCCCTCGTCTCCCGCTTCGCGGTCATTGACATGCCGCCCATCAGCGCCGAAAACCTCAAAAAGCTCCTGAAGCGCGAGTATCCGACGCTCCGGGACGAGTGGGCCGCGCAGTTCTCCGGTCTGTTCGAGGACATCCGCAAGAAGTGCGACAGCGCCGAGATCTCGACCAAGGCGCTCGACCTGCGCGGGCTGATGAGCGCGGTGGGTCTCATGCACCGAGGCCTCGTCGCGGGCGAGGCGCTGAAGCTCGGCGTCGTGAACAAGGCTTTCGACTCCTTCGAGCGCAAGCTCGTCGAGGACGTCATCACGGCGAGGATACCCTCGGCCCTCGGCCGGGACAAGCTTTTTGACGAGTGATGCAGCTCAGCCAGAGAGAGGCGGAACGCCAGAAACGGCGCGCAACGAACCTCATATGGAACTCGGCGCGGGACTACTCTCTCGCGCCCGTCGTCCGCGCCTACGACACAGACGGCTTCGCCGACATCTACATGAACAGCATCATCGGCGCGGTATACAGCTTCTACGACTTCCCAAAGATTAAGGAAGTCCTCGACAGCTTCGTGCGCACGCCTCGAGGCGACGAGTTTGAGGAGCTGGCCTGGGTCGCGCTCGAGAACTGCGCCTTCGAGCGTGCGGCCTCGGAGCGCCCGGCCCTGCGCGAGCTGCGTCTCGCCTATGCCCAAAAGGTCGCCGCCGAGGCGAAACGGAAAGGCGGCGCGCGGGAGTTGGGCGAGGTATACCGCATAAAGCTCGAGCACTACGAGCGCGCCCTGGGCCTGGAACCGGAGATGCCCGAGCGCGACAGGAAGATACTGGACGCTCTCGAGCTTTCGCCGGAGCTTTCCACCGAGGAGGTCGCACAGGCCATCCGCGCGGTGCTCCGGGAATACTACATGTTCGTCGCGACCACGACCACGGGCAGGGGCGGCGGTCTGCCGACGCTCATAAACTTCCTCAGAAGGCGGCGCGGCGGCATAGGCGCCGCCGTACGCAACGAGGAGGAGGGCAAGGGCAGCGACAAACGGGCAAAAAAGATAAAAGAGCGCATGGTCGGCGAGCGCAGCGAGGATGAGATGCGCGAGTATGTCGAGGACTGCTTCGGCGCCTCGATGTACGCCCCCGGTGAACTGAAGCGCATAGAGGAGCGGCTCTGCTCAGGCACACACTGGGACAGCATCCTCCACTTCACGCGCGGCGAAATGAAACCCCTCGACCGCAACAACCGCGAGGCCATAGTCCAGCGCAGCGCCGCAAAGCGGCAGTCGGAGTTAAACCGCAAATACTTCACCGACGACATCGTCCGCAACCGCCTGACCATCGCGCGGCTCTCGGAAAAGATACGCAACTGCATGCTCGTCCACCTCGACGACGCGCGTATAAAGTCCCGCACGGGCGCGCTGGCCCCGGAAAAGGTCTGGAGGGCCGTTGCGCTCTCTGATGAGAGCGTCTTTACGAGGCCCGAGCGCGGGGGCGACACCGAGCTTTCCGTGGACATCCTGCTCGATGCTTCCGCCTCGCAGATAGAGAGACAGGAGAGCGTCTCCACCCAGGCCTACATGATAGCCGAGAGCCTCACCCGCTGCGGTATACCTACGCGGGTCTACTCTTTCTGCACGCTCAACGGCTGCACGGTGCTCAGGTTGTTCCGGGATTACGAGGAAAGCTCAAAAAATGAGGCCATCTTTGACTACTGCGCCACGGGCTGGAACCGGGACGGCCTCGCCTTCCGCGCGGCGGGCTGGATGATGCGCTCAAGCCACTGCGAGCGGCGGCTTCTCATGATACTCTCCGACGCCAGCCCGAACGACGACCGCAAGCTGCCCGTTGCCGAAACCGGCAAACAGGAGCTCTACCGCGGCGAGCCGGGCGTGCTTGACTCGGCCGCCGAGGTCGAAAAGCTCCGTCGTGAGGGCATCTCCGTCATGTGCATCTTCACGGGCGAGGACGACGACCTGCCCTCCGCGCGCCGCATCTACGGCCGCGACCTCGTCAGGATACGTTCAATAGAGCAGTTCGCCGACGCCGTCGGAGGCGTTGTGGTCGAACTTATAGGAAATATGTAGGAGGAACATTATGTCCAACATCTGGCACGACATCGACCCCAAGCGCATACGCCCCGAGGAATTCGTGGCTGTCATCGAGATCACGAAGGGCAGCAAGAAAAAGTACGAGCTGGACAAGGAGACCGGCCTCATAATCCTCGACCGCATCCTCTACACGGCGACGCATTATCCGGCCAACTACGGCTTCATCCCGCGCACCTACGGCGACGACGGCGACCCGCTGGACGTGCTGGTCATCTGCTCGGAGCCTATAGAACCTCTCACGCTGGTGCGCTGCCGGCCCATAGGCGTCATCGCCATGAAGGACAGCGGCAAGATGGACGAGAAAATAATCGCCGTCTGCAAGGACGACCCGACCTACAACATGTACGACGACATCTGCCAGCTGCCCAGCCACACCTTCGACGAGATGCGCCACTTCTTCTCCGTTTACAAGACCCTCGAGACAAAAGAGACCGTGGTGGACGAGGTGCAGGGCAAGGAGCAGGCCGTCCAGATAATCGAGCACTGCATCGACAACTACATCAACAGCTTCTGCAAATAAAAGCATCGCCCGGGCATTTTGGTCCGGGCGATGTTCGTTTATATCTGCATTATTCCTTTGCGGCGTTCACAAGTATGTCCACGCACTGGTCAATGCCCAGCCTGCCGGAGTCAAGGCAGATGTCGTAGTTCTCCGCGAGGCCCCACTGGTGTCCGGTGTAGTGGCGGTAGTAGGCCCGGCGCTTGTCGTCCTTTTCCTTGAGGCGCTTTTCCGGTTTCTCCGGGCGCTCTCCGTACAGCCGGACTATCCTGTCCGCCCGGAAGGCCGTATCCGCGTGGAAAAAGGTGTGCAGGCAGTCCTGCCTGTCCCGCAGGATATAGTCCGCGCAGCGTCCAACGATCACGCAGCGCTCCTTCTCCGCCAAATCCTTTATGATATTGTGCTGGACTATATACAGCTGGTCCGAAATGGGCAGGCTGCCGCTCCTGACGCTCTCTGTGTTCATGACCCAGTTGAACAGGAAACTGCTGGTCGAGCAGGCATATTCCCCGCTCTCGAGTATGTAACTCTCCGCCAGCCCGCTCTCTGCGGCGATCTTCTTCACCAGCTCCTTGTCATAATAGGCCCAGCCCAGCCTCTCGGCCGTCTCCTTCGCGATCGTCCTGCCTCCGCTGCCGAACTGACGGCTCACTGTTATGACCCTGATGCTCATGTTTTCCGCCTCCATTCTGTCCCTATTATACCACAGCTTCCCGCAAATTCACACACTTTTTCTGCCGGCTCAGCCCGCCGACAAGTATTCCATCTTATAATAGGTCCAGCAGCGCATTTTCGACAGCAGCGCCGACTGCTCCGCGCCCAGTTCAAAGAACGTATCGCCGTCCGTGTCCATATACGTCCCGCCGTGGATGACAGGCAGCTCGCGCCGCGCCTCGTTCAAAAATCCGAACCAGCTCGACGCCTCTCCCCGGCCCGTCAGCTCCAATACCGCCGCGCTGAGATAGCAGGCGCTCATGCGCCCCGACCCGGGCAGCTCCAGCGACTCTATTGCCCGGTCGAAGTCCAAAAGCTCCGCCCCGGCCTCGTTGCACCAGATGAGATATGGCGCGGTATAGGCCGCAAAGGGGTCCTCCGCCCCTGATGCGTCGGCCGCCGCCAGCCCCAGTTCACGGTAGCCCGCGCGGTTGTCGCACAGGTACGGCAGGTGGTCGCCGAAGAAAATGAGCAGCACAGGCTCCGACTGCGCCGAGTAGAACTCCGTCAGCTCCTTCAGCATGGCATTGGCGTCCCTTATGCCCTCAGCGTAAACGTCCACGGCTGTCTGCACCTCCGGTGACAGTTCGACCGTCGTCTCCACCTTGGGGCAGGCGTAGTCGCCGTACTTGTCCTCGGTGTAGGACATGTGGTTCTGTATCGTAACAGCGTAGGTGAAGTCCGGCACGCCGCTCGAGACGGAATCCTCGAAGCGCTGCTCTATGAGCTTTGCGAAGCTCGCGTCCGTGACCCACTCGCCCTTGTACTCAAGGCCCTCCATATCGTCCGCAAAATATATCTCCTGCGCGCCGAGCAGCTCGTAGACCTCGTCGCGGCCGTAGAACCAGCCGTCTCCCGGGTGCATAAAGCTGGTCGTATAACCCTCCGAGCCGAACACCCTGTAGAGGCTCTCCATCGGCCGCTCCACGCATCTGAAGGCTGTCAGTGAGGGGGAGTTCGGGTTCAGCAGGTTCGTCTGCATGCCCGTCGCCACGTCGAACTCCGTATCCGCCGTGCCGCCGCCAAAATAGGGAATGACAATGTGCCCCGCGTATGCGTTCTCGCCCGCGGCCAGCTCGTTATACACCGACATCGGGTGCTCGCCCTCCGGGAACACGAACACGTCCTCGTTGAGGATATCCGAGAACGCCTCGTTCATGACGAAGACCACGTTCAGCTCCGCCGCGTCCTCCGGGGCCTCATAGTCCTGCTCCCAGCTCTCAGCCTCAGCCCTGTCGAAGCCTTCCGGCTTCGCGACGCTCATGGTCGAGAAGTGGTAGCAGAAATAGTAGGGGAAGCCCAGCTCATCCGCCACGGCGCAGCTGTCGTAGGGCTTCTCTGTCTCAAAGGACTCGTACACCGCGTCCGAGCTGTATACGAAGGCCACCAGCCCCACGAGCAGCAGGCAGAGCAGGCAGGCAGCCGCCCGGACGAGGCCGCGCTTCTTTTCCGGCTTTTTGGGCGGCAGAAGTATGCCCGCCGCCACGAACAGCAGTATGAGCAGCAGAAGCACGCCCGCCTGCGCCCAGGGCAGGCTCAGGTCGTAGTTGCCCATGGCGTCTGCCGCCTCTTTCACCAGCACTATGTCCCTCGGCACGAAGGGTTCGCTCCGCATCGTGATCTTCACCCGGTTTATGAGCGACATCACGCCCGTTATGAGCCCCACGACGGCCGCACCGTACATTGGGTTCGCCAGAGCGAAGCCCAGAGCCGCGCAGAGCAGGGCTATGGGCAGCCAGTTCAGCAGCAGTAGCAGCGGCTGAGTGAACATGCCTGATAGCGTGTCCCCCAGAGCCGACGGCTGCGCCCAGAGCACGTAAAGCAGTATCAGCACCGAGGCCGCGAGGCCCAAAAGCGCCGCCGTCAGCCCTCCTGTGGTTCTGGAGTGTTTTTTCAAGTCTGTGACTTCCTTTCAGAATAGGACCTGTCGAGATAGTACCTCGGCCTTCCGACCGAGGCCCTGCCGTATTCTATAGCCTGGGCGGGGCAGGCGCCTATGCAGGCCATACAGTGGATGCAGCGGCCGTGCCACTGCGGCCTGCCGTCCCTGAGCGTGATGTCGTTCACCGGGCAGAGCCGGGCGCATTTCCCGCAGCCGATGCAGCTGTCCAGCACCCTGAACTTCCTGTCCTTTATGAACGCCGCCCTGAACACCCGGTTCACCGGGCCGCTCTTGAACTTATCCAGCGCGCCCGCCTTCGGGTCCTCCAGCGGCTTCCCCGCCGCGATCTTCTCCGCCGCCGCCTCGATGACCGGCTCGGCCCTCGCAATAATCCGCTCCGCCTCGGCCTCGTCCGGCGTCGGGAACATGGCAAGGTAGTTCTCCGGCATCACCGCATAACCGAGGCCCATGTACTCCATGCCGATATCCCGGCAGAGCGCGCGGCAGTATCTGGCAGCGTTCCCGGCCTCGGAGCCGCAGGTCAGGAAAAAGTACATCCTGCCCGGGCCTGTGAGCTTCGCCCTCCTGAGCAGCGCCTCCACCGACGCGGGCAGCCGCCAGCCGTGCGTCGGCGCCGCGACTACCCAGGGCCGCTCCGACGTGAACACCGCCGGGCCGCCGTGCTTCATCACCTCATTCAAAGACACGAGCTCGTCGCCCGTCGCTGCCGCAATGATCCTCGCAGCGTACAGGCTGTTCCCCGTGCCGGAAAAACAGAGTATCATTGTCTCGCCTCCAGTCTCCTGATAATACCACGCCCCGGCCGAATTAACAAGTTTTTTGCGCGGGCACAGATTTTACTTACATCGTAGCTCCAAATATGTTAAAATGTAATTAAAACTACGAAGATATCGCAAATAACGAACAGGTGGGGCGGTAAATGTATCAGATCGGCGATATAATTGTCTACGGAGGCACCGGCGTTTGCCGGGTGGAAAATGTGGAATCACAAAAAACCAAAGGCTCGGAGGGCCCGAGACAGTATTATCTGCTCAAGCCCCTGTATCAGGGCGGCACCATAAGAATACCGGTGGACACCAAGGTCTTTATGCGGCCTGTCATAAGCCGCGACGAGGCTGAGAGGCTCATAGACGCCATCCCGACCCTCAGCCCCGAGGCCTACCACGACCGCAACTTCACCCAGCTCGCGGCCCACTACCAGCAGGCCCTCGGCTCCCACGAGTGCGCCGACCTTATCGAGCTGGTCATGTCCATCTACGCCAAAAAACAGTACGTCGAGAGCAAAAAGCGCAAGTTCGGCCAGGTGGACGCCCGCTTCATGAAGCGTGCCGAGAACCTCCTGTACGGCGAGTTCTCAGTCGCCCTCGGCATCCCCTTCGACGACGTGCAGGACTACATAGCAAAAAGGGTCGGCAAATAATGCTCCCAGGCATTAAAAAGCGGCAGACGCCGGAGCGTCTGCCGCTTTTTGCACTTATTTATTCCCCGGCGTCCCCGGCCTCCGGCGGGTCACGCTTTATCAGCACCCGGTCCACCCTCAGGCCGTCCATCGCAAGGACCGTCACCGTCAGGTCCTCGAACCTGAAGCTGTCGCCCTCCTTCGGGAAACCTCCGAAGCTCTCCAGCGTCCAGCCGCCTACCGTGTCCGATTCGCACTCGAAGCTCTCTTCCGAGCGGCCGATAAGCTCCAGCAGGTCCGGTATCGACATGTCGCCGTCCACCTCGTACTCGCCCTCCGCCTTCTCGACCACCTCGTCCTCGACCTCGTCCGTCTCGTCCCAGATATCGCCCACGATCTCCTCCAGCACGTCCTCCATCGAGATGACGCCCAGCGTGCCGCCGTATTCGTCCGTCACTATCGCCAGATGCTTCTTAGCGTGCCTCAGCTCCGAGAGCACCTGCGGCAGCTTTATCGTCTTATACACATACAGCGGCTCCATCAGCAGGCTGCGGATGTCCGGCCGCTCGCTCTCTGTCAGCGCCTTCAGAAAGTGGTTCAGGTACAGGAAGCCTATGATATTGTCGATGCTGTCCTCGTACACCGGCAGGCGCGAGTGCGTCGAGTTCTCGATTACCTCCAGTATCTCCTCCCAGTCGTCGTCTATGTCTATGGCCTCGACGTCCACGCGCGCCGTCATCGCCTCGCTCGCGCTCACCTCCGAAAAGTCCAGCGCCGAGCGCAGCAGCTCCGAGCGGTTCTCGTCGAGCACCTCCTCATCCTCGGCAGTCTCGATTATCGACTGCAGCTCCTCCACCGCGGCCTCGTCGTCCTCCTGCCGCTCCTCGCCCTTGAGCGGCAGGGTGATGAGCCTCACCAGCCCCACAACTATCAGGATCACCGGCAGCAGTATGATGGTCAGCGCCCTTATCGGCCACGCGAACACCGGCGCTATCCGGTTCGCGTTCTTCTTCGCCACGATCTTCGGCATCGTCTCCCCGAAAATCATAACCAGTATCGTCGTCACCACCGTCGACAGCCAGGTCCAGCGCTCGCCGAACAGCAGTATCACCACTACCGAGGCGATCGACGAGGTGGCGATATTTACCAGATTGTTCCCTATCAGTATCGCGGAAAGCGAGTCGTCGAACCGGTCCATGACCTTTAGCGCCAGCTCCGCTCCCTTCGAGCCGCCCTCCGCCGCCGATTCCAGCCGCATCCTGTTCGCCGAGGAAAAGCACATCTCCGAGGCCGAGAAAAAGGCCGAAAGGCAGATGAGCACTATGTACGCCGCTATATACGCGCTCACTTCGCCCCGCCCCCTTCCTCACTCTCCGGGAGCACCCGGCAGGTGAGCTTCACTATCCGGTTCTGGTGCATCTCCGACACCGTCACCGACAGGCCCTCGTACTCGAAGCTCTCCCGCTCCGACGGTATCCTGTCGAACTGCTCGTAGGCCCACTCGCCCATGAGCTTGTGCTCTATCGTCTCGTCCTCGTGCTCCGGCTCAAAGTCCATACGGTCGAACACCTCTCCGACCGTCAGCGACGCGTCCGCCTCGTATCTGCCGCCGCCCAGCGGCACGAAGCTCTCCTCCACCACGTCGTCCTCGTCCCAGATCTCGCCGACCAGCTCCTCCAGGATATCCTCCACCGTCACGATGCCCAGCGTGCCGCCGTAGCTGTCCGTCACCACCGCCATGTTCAGCTTCTTCTGGCTCATGACCGAGAGCAGCTCGTCTATCTTCATGCTCCGCGGCACAAAATACGCCTCGTCCAGAAGCGCGCGCAGACTCGTCGACGCCCCCTCCTTCAGATAGGCCCTTATGTACTTCCTTATCTGAAGCACGCCGATTATATTGTCTATGCTCCCCTCGTACACCGGCAGCCGCGAGTGCCTCTGCTCCTTTATGAAGGCCAGCACCCGCTCGCTGTCCCACTCCGAGTTTATCGCCGCCACATCGACCCGCGCCGTCAACACCGTCTCCACCGTGAGGTCGGCAAACTGCAGCGCCGAGCTCATCAGCTCGCCCCGCTCAGTGTCCAACGTCCCCTCGTCCGTCATGTCCTCGATGATGTCGTACAGCTCATCCTCCGTCACCGAGACCTCCGGGTCGCCCTTTGTGAGACTCGACGCCGCGTGGCCTATCGCTGTCAGCGCCGCCGATATCGGCGTGAAAATAAGCATGAAAAAGCTCAGCGACGCCGCCGTCTGCAGACAAAACCGCTCGCTGTACTTCTTCGCTATCGACTTTGGCAGCATCTCGCCCACGAAAAACACTACGGCCGTCGTGACTAAGGTGCCCGCAGTGACCGCCGATATGCCCCATTTGCGCGTCACGAGCACCGTCACGATGGCCGCGACGGTTATGTGTACGATATTGGTGCCGATCAGGACGGTAGTTATCGCCTTGTCGAAGTTATCCAGGACTAACAGCGCCCTCTTTGCCCTGTGGTCACCTTTGTCGAGTCTGGTTTTGAGCCTTATCCTTGATACAGTTGCAAAAGCCGTCTCTGCTATCGCAAAATACATCGCGAAGCCGAGCAGAATGATGATCGCCGCTATTGACAATCGACTGCCTGCGTCCATTTAGGACATTCACTCCCATGAGATAAAGATTTCTTTACATTATAGCACCGGTACCGTATATTGTCAACGAGGCGAATATTTAACTACGACGTTGTCGTCACCGAGCATTTCCCTCAGTTCCCGGACCAGCGAGTCCATTATAATGCATTCGGCGCCCAGCCTGCGGTTCTCCGGCCCGACGACCATTATCATCCGCTCCCTGCCGGGGAACATCTCGCACAGCAGCTCTATCCGCCTGAGCAGTTTCGGGTCCGCGGTCCTGAGCCTCAGCCAGAGCTTGCGCTCCGACTTCGGCGGCGCGTCCGTGCCCAGCTCGTGCAGGTCCGACAGCGGTCTGAGCGCGTCCAGCATGATCGAAGGCTCCTTGTCCTCCCGCGCCGAGATGCGCCCCTTCACGATAACGGCCGCATTTTCCGAGATATATCCTCCGCTCTGGTCCAGCACGTTGCTGAATGCCAGAAGTTCTATCGCTCCGGTGTCGTCCTCGAGCTGGATATAGCACATCAGCTTGCCAGTCTTCGTCGTGCGCGAGCGATACGACGCCACGATGCCCGCCAGCACGACGTGCTGGGAATCGCGGTACTGCTTCGGGCCGTCCTCGTTCCCGAAGTCCTCCAGTATCGAGCCGATGTTCACCGAACCGGCCCGCCTCGCCGCCTCCTTGTAGTCGTCTATCGGGTGACCGCTCAGGTAAAGGCCCGTCGTCTCACGCTCCATGAGCATAAGCTCCTTTTTCGGGAACTCCTCAACGTCCGGCACCGGCACCGCGCTGCCCGTCGTCTCGCCCTCCGACGGGTCGTCGAAGCCGAACAGGTCCAGCTGACCGTCGATATTGTGCCTGCCGTCGGCCGCGATGCACTCCAGCACCCGGTCGAGCATCTGCATGAGCGCCCGGCGCTTATATCCCAGGCTGTCAAAGGCCCCGGACCTGATGAGGCTTTCGACCGCGCGGCGGTTCAGCTCCCGGCCCGTCATCCTCCGGCAGAACTCCTCAAGGTCCCTGAACGGCCCGTTCAGGGACCGCTCGTTCATAAGCTGCTGGATAAACTTCTCGCCTATGTTCTTTATGGCCACAAGCCCGAAGCGGATGTTCCCGCCCACGACCGTGAACCTCGCGTCCGACTCGTTCACGTCAGGCGGCAGCACCTTTATGCCCATCTCCCGGCACTCTGCTATATACTCCGCAACCTTGTTCGACGAGTCCAGCACGCTCGTCAGAAGCGCCGCCATATACTCGCTCGGCCAGTGACATTTCATATACGCCGTCCTGTACGCCACCACCGCGTAGGCCACGGCGTGCGCCTTGTTGAAGGCGTAGCTCGCAAAGTCCAGTATCTCGTCGTAAATGCTGTTCGCCGTCGCCTCGTCCACGCCGTTTTTGACGCAGCCCGGTATGCCCCTCGCCTCGTCGCCGTGGATGAAGGCCCGCCGCTCCGCGTCTATGACCGCGTGCTTCTTCTTCGACATCGCCCGGCGTATCATGTCCGCCTGCCCAAGCGAGAAGCCTGCCAGCCTCCTGAATATCTCTATGACCTGCTCCTGGTAGACTATGCAGCCATAAGTGACCGAGAGTATCGGCTCGAGCATCGGATGCTTATACCTTATCTTCTCCGGGTGCGAGGAACACTCGAGGAACCTCGGTATGCTGTCCATCGGCCCCGGCCGGTAGAGCGCTATGACGGCCGTGATATCCTCTATGCTCCTCGGCCTGAGCCCCATGCACACCGCCGTGATGCCCGCCGACTCGAGCTGGAACACGCCAGAAGTCTTGCCCGCCGAGAGCATGGCGAAGGTCTCCGCGTCGTCCTCCGGCAGCTTTTCCACGTCGAAGTCCCTCTGACGCTTCCGCACCAGCTCCGCCGCATCCTCCAGCACCGTCAGGTTCCGCAGGCCCAGAAAGTCCATCTTCAAAAGGCCCAGGTGCTCCAGCGTCGTCATCGTATACTGCGTGACCACGCTCTCGTCGTTTTTCGCCAGCGGCACGTACTCGTACACCGGCCGCTCAGTTATCACCACGCCCGCCGCGTGAGTCGAAGCGTGGCGCGGCATGCCCTCCAGCGCCCGGGCAGTGTCGATGAGCGAGCGCAGCTTCTCGTCGCTGTCGTACATCTCACGCAGCTGCTTCGAGAGCTTCATAGCCTCGTCGATGGTCATCCCGATGGCGAATGGTATCTGCTTCGCCACCGCGTCGCAGTCGGCGTAGCTCACATCCAGCGCCCGGCCGGTATCCCTTATCGCCGCGCGCGCCGCCATCGTGCCGAAGGTCACGATCTGCGCCACATGGTCGTGCCCGTATTTCTCGTTTACATAGTCTATGACCTCGCCGCGCCGCCGGACGCAGAAGTCTATGTCGATATCCGGCATCGATACGCGCTCCGGGTTCAGGAAACGCTCGAAGTAGAGGCTGTATTTTATCGGGTCTATGTCCGTAATGCCCAGGCAGTAGCTCACGACGCTGCCCGCCGCCGAGCCACGGCCCGGCCCCACGGGTATGCCCCGCCGCTTCGCGTAGCCTATGAAGTCCGACACGATGAGAAAATAGTCCACGAAGCCCATCTTCCCTATCATGTCCAGCTCGTACCTCAGCTGCTGTCTCGCCTCCGGGCGCTCCTTCCCATAGCGTCTCTCAAAGCCCTCGTCGCAGAGCTTCTCAAGGTAGGCCGCGCTGTCCGTCTCACCCTCCGGCAGTTTGAACCTCGGCAGGTGGTAGTGCCCGAACTCGAAGTCGAAACGGCACTTTTCCGCTATCTCGTTCGTGTTGTCCGCCGCCTCGTCCAGTCCCGGGAACAGCGCGCGCATCTCCTCCTCGCTCTTGAGGTAGAACTCCTGCGTCTCAAAGCGCATCCTGTCCGCGCGGTTTACTGTCTTGCCCGTCTGTATGCACATGAGGACGTCCTGATAATAGGAGTCCTTCTTCTCTATATAGTGAGCGTCGTTCGTCAGTGCCAGCGGTATGCCGCACTCCTCGTGCAGCCTTATGAGGCCGCGCGCCGCGTCCTCCTCGTCCTGTATGCCGTGACGCTGTATCTCCAGATAGAAGTCCTCGCCGAAGGCGCGCTTGAGCTCCAGCGCCCGCTCCCTCGCCGCGTCGTACTGCCCGCTTATTATCTTTTGCGGTATGTCCCCGGCGAGGCAGCCCGAAAGACAGACCAGCCCCTCCGCGTGCTCGTACAGCAGCGGCCAGTCTATCCTCGGCTTTATATAAAAGCCCTCCACGAAGCCCATGGACACAAGGTAGCAGAGGTTCCTGTAGCCCGTCTCGTTCTTGCACAACAGGATGAGATGCGTATACTCCGAGTCCAGCCCGTGCTCCTTTTCCCGCCTGTCCCTCGGCGCTACGTAGACCTCGCAGCCTATGACGGGGTGGATGCCCTCCTTCACGCAGGCCTCGTAAAAGGCCACGGCCCCGTACATGGCGCCGTGGTCCGTTATGGCCAGGTGCTCGAAGCCCAGCTCCTTCGCCCGCTTTACCAACGCCTCTATGCGGCAGGCGCCGTCCAGAAGGCTGTATTCCGTATGCAGATGCAGATGTGTGAACGCCAAGCCTAGTTCTCTCCTCCCGCTCTTTTCCCCAGCTCCACCAGCTTCTTGAGCCTGTGCCCCAGACAGGACTTCGTCACCGCAGGATACGACAGCTGTGCGAGGTCCGCAAGGCTCGCCGCCGGGTTCGCTATCCGCAGCAGCGCCGCCTGCTGAAGGCCCTCCGGCAGTCCGTCCAGCCCGTACTCCCTCTCGATGGCGCGTATCGCCTCCAGCTGCTCCTGCGCCGCCGCCACCGTCTTGTCCGCGTTCGCTGTGTCGCAGTTGACCTTCCGGTTTATCTCGTTGCGCATGTCCCGCTCCACCTTCGCCGACATCACGTCCAGCGCCGCCACCGGCGCGCCTATCGCCGTCAGGAAATCCGCGATGGCCTCCGACTGCTTGAAGTATGTCACCTGGTTCGCCCCGCGCTTCGCCTGCCCCGCCTCGAACCCCAGCTCGAACAGCAGCGAGCCCAGCTCCCGGCCCACGTTGCCGTGCGCCGTCACCAGCTCCAGATGGTAGCTCTTCATCGGGTCCGTCACGCTCCCGCCTGCGAGAAACGCGCCCCTCACGAACGAGGCCCGGCAGCAGTCGTTCTCGAGTATGCCCAGATTTATATGCAGCGCCAGCGTGTCCTCCGGCTCCATGTCGAAGGCCCGGAACACCGCCCGTATCTTCTCCGCATCCCTTATGAGGAACCTCCGCTTGCCGCCCGTCTCCGGCTCCGGCTGCTCGTCAAAGCCCAGGTCGAAGGCGCGCCTGAACAGCTTCGGCAGTATGGCCGCGAAGTCCTCGCTCGCCGTGACCAGCCTTATCTCCCGCTGGTCAAAGGTATTGCAATACAGCAGCGCCCCGTACGCCATGGCGACGGCGCAGCATTTCTTCCTCGGCAGCTGCCGGCACAGCTCCGCCTTCACCTGCGACGCAAAGGACACCCCATAACCTCCTCAGCCGTAGACCCTCGTGTGTGATTTCTCGTGATAGAGCCGCAGAAGCTCCTTTGCCAGCGCATCCGGGTCGTGCCTGACATAGCCCGAGGCCCAGCCCGCCACCGGCGCGCGCAGCAGCCCCACGCCCAGCTCGTGCACCTCACGCTCGTCTACATAGACCGGCTCCGCGCCCTCTTTTTCGTATTTTTCCCTCAGCTCGGCCGGTATCTCCCGGTCGTTTGCAAGGCACCAGTCGAACAGCCGCTCGCCCGAATTGGAAAACAGCGCCCCGATGTGGTCTGAGGCCGTATAGCCCTCCGTCTCGCCGTCCTGCGTCATCACGTTCAGCACGTAGACCTTGAAGGCGTCCGACTCCGCCACCGCCTGCGCCACTCCCTCCGTCAGCAGGTTCGGCATGATGCTCGTATACAGGCTGCCCGGGCCGAGGACTATCATGTCAGCGGCGTTTATGGCCTCTATCACCTGCGGCAGCGCCGGCGGGCGCTCCGGTATGAGCCGCACCCGCAGGATGCGCGCGCCGAGGCTCTTTTTGAAGTCCGCTATCTTGGACTCGCCCAGTATCTCGCTGCCGTCGTCGAACTCCGCCGCGAGGTACACGTTCTCGTTCGTCACGGGCAGCACCCGGCCCGTAATGGCGAGAACCTCGCTCATCTTGCGCACAGCCTCGTCGAAGGTGCCCGACATGCCGTTTAGCGCCGCGAGGAACAGATTACCGAAGCTCTGGCCCTTCAGGCTGCCCTCCGTGAACCTGTAGCCCAGCAGCTTTTCCATCGTCGGCTCAGTATTAGCCAGCGCCTGTATGCAGTTGCGCACGTCGCCCGGGGGCGGCATGCCCAGATCCTGTCTCAGCATGCCCGAGCCGCCGCCGTCGTCCGCAACCGTCACTATCGCAGTTATGTTCTCCGACTGCCGCTTGAGGCCCCGGAGCATCGTCGAAAGCCCCGTGCCGCCGCCGATGACGACGATCTCCGGGCCCTGTCTCTGCTTTCTTCTCATCCGCTCATCCCTTCTCGAGATCCCTGAAGCTCCTCGCAGTCTGGAAACCCAGCTCCGAGAGCCTGTCCGCCAGCGCGTTCGTCACCGCCACGCTCCGGTGCCGCCCGCCCGTGCAGCCTATGGCTATGTTCAGGTTATACTTGCCCTCCTCCAGATACAACGGCATCAGGAACTTCAGCATCGACACCAGCATCTCCAGAAAACGCCGCGCATCCCCGCAGGAGAACACGAAGTCCGACACGGGCTTATCCAGCCCCGACATCGACCGAAGTTCCTCGACGTAAAACGGGTTCGGCAAAAACCTCACGTCGAACACCAGGTCCGCGTCCATCGGCAGTCCGTACTTGTAGCCGAAGGCCGTCACCGTCACCGTGAGCCGCCGGCCCGCACGTCCATCCGGCAGTATGTCCGCTATCCGGGCCTGCAGCATCGCAGTCGTCAGGCCCGTCGTATTGATGATGTAGTCTGCGCGCTCCCTCAGAGGGGCCAGCAGCGCCACCTCGCGCCGCACGGCCTCCTCTATCGAACCGCCTGAGAGCATCGGATGAGGCCGCCGCGAGCTTTTGTACCGGCGCACTATCGTCGGCGTGTCCGCCTCGACGTACAGTATCCTGTACTCCAGCCCCTGCTCCCAGAGCTTATCCAGCGCGTCGATAAGCCCCGGTATGCTCTCCCTCTCGCGCACGTCCGTCACCAGCGCCACGCGCTCGTAACGGCCGCCCGTCGCTATGCACAGCTCCGCGAACCGGGACAGCAGCGCCACCGGCATGTTGTCCACGCAGTAATAGTCCATGTCCTCGAGTATGTCCGCCGCCATGCTCTTGCCCGCGCCGGACATGCCCGATATTATGAGAAACTCCATCCCTTAATCCTTCAATATCCTGACCTCAGGCTCCAGCATGATGCCGCTGCGGTCATACACCGTCTTCTTTATATGTTCCATCAGCCGTATTACGTCCTCAAAGCTCGCGCCGCCCCGGTTCACGACAAAGCCCGCGTGCTTTTCCGACACCTGCGCCCCGCCTATGGCGAAGCCCTTCAGCCCCGCCTCGTCGATGAGCGCCGCCGCATAGCCGCCGACAGGCCGCTTGAATGTGCTGCCCGCCGAGGGCACATCCAGCGGCTGCGAGGCCCGGCGCTTTTCCATCAGCTGCCGCATCCGCGCCTTTATCTCCTCCGGCTCCTTCGGCGCGAGCCTCACGGTCGCCGCCGTCACGAGCCTTTTTGTGCCCTCGAAGGCGCTGTGCCTGTACGAAAACCCCAGCTCCGAGGCCGGGACGCTCCGCACGACGCCGTCCGTGTCCGCGTACTCCACGCTCTCCAGCACGTCCTTCATCTCGCCCCCGTAGGCGCCCGCGTTCATGAACACCGCGCCGCCGAGGCTCCCCGGTATGCCGTGCGCGAATTCCAGCCCGGACAGGCCCTCGTTCGCCGCGAACACCGCGAGCTTCGCAAGCGTGATGCCCGCGCCGGCCCGGATGTGTCCGTCCCCGAGCGATACCGCCTCCGACATCGCCTCGCCGAGCCTCACCACGACCTTGTCGAGGCCTTCGTCCGGCACCAGCAGATTCGTGCCGTTGCCCATCAGTTCGAACGGCGCGCCGCTCTCGTGGAGCAGCCTGAGAAGCGCCGCCGCCGCCTCAGCCGTGCCAGGGCAGCACATGAGCCGCGCCGGACCGCCTATGCGGAACGAGCAGTGCGCGCTCATAGGCTCGTTCTCAAACAGCTCCAGTCCCGGCAGCGCGGCGCGTATATCGTCTATGAGTTTCCCGCTTACACGCAAGCCTCAGTACCTCCCGCCGTTGTCGATCATCATGTCATGCTCCTTCGCCAGCGCCGCCGCCGCGTTGTAGCCCATCTTTTTCTGCCTGTTGTTCATCGCCGCAAGCTCGAGTATGACCGCAAGGTTCCTGCCGGGACGCACCGGTATCGTCACGCTGGGTATGTTCACGCCCAGGATGCTGGTATACTCCGTCTCCAGCCCCAGCCGGTCGTAGGCTTTCTCGTTGTCCCACAGCTCGAAGTTCACGACGAGGTCGACATCCGTCTCCGGCTTCACCGCACCTACGCCGAATATGTGCCGCGCGTTTATGACGCCTATGCCGCGCAGCTCCATGTAATATCGTATGAGCTCCGGCGCCGTG
Source organism: uncultured Eubacteriales bacterium (assembly GCA_900546615.1). GTDB lineage: Bacteria > Bacillota > Clostridia > Oscillospirales > Oscillospiraceae > Scatomorpha > Scatomorpha pullistercoris. Next base: position 66,917 of record URDJ01000001.1, read on the forward strand.
CCTATGAGCGTTTCGCGCGAGATGCGGCGTATCTCCACCGCGTCGTCCGCGATGAGACGGTGGCCGCGCTTAATAAGCTCCAGCGCCGTCTCGCTCTTGCCCACGCCCGAGTCGCCCATGATGAGCAGGCCCTCACCATAGACCTCCACCAGCACGCCGTGCAGCGTCACCCTCGGCGCCATCGCATTTTTGAGCATGCTGATAAGATCCGCCATGAAGGTCGAGGTGTCCTCCTTCGTGCTCAGCAGGTTCCGGTCGTACTTCTCCGCCAGCTCGATGCACTCCGGCAGCGGCTGGGTGTTATGGCATATTATAAGCGCCCTGATGTCGAAGCGCATGAACTGCTCGAGCGCCGCGCGCCGCGCCTCAGGCGCCAGCGTCTGCAGGTAGGTGTTCTCCACGCGCCCTATGAGCTGTATCCTGTTCGGGTCAAAATAGTCGTAAAACCCCGCCAGCTGCAGCGCCGGACGGTTCACGTCCGCCGTATACACCCTGACGGTGTCGAAGTCCTTCGCCGCGTGGACGATGTTCAGGCCCTGTTCCTCAACTATGCTTTTCAGGCTGACGGAATATTCCTCACGCACCATAGTGACGCAGCCTCCTTCTCCAAACTATACCTCTATTCTAACCACATTCCCCCGTTTTGGCAATCGCCTTTTGAATTTCCATGCGAAAGTGAAAAATCGTCTTGCAATCTTCCGCGCCTTCTGCTATTATATTAAAGCTGTTCACATAGTCTTACGAGAACGGAGGTGCTGCATAAATGGCAAAGTGTGAATTTTGCGGCAAGGACATGGCCTTCGGCATCAAGGTCAGCCACTCCCACAGGCGCTCTAACCGCACCTGGAAGCCCAACGTCAAGCGCGTCAAGGCGATAGTCGACGGTAGCCCCAAGCACGTCTACGCCTGCACCCGCTGCCTCCGCAGTGGCAAGGTCACCCGCGCTGTGTGATGTCAACTGAATGCACGAAATAAGGCCCGCCGGTCATACGGCAGGGCCTTTTTCGCGCCTTTTCGCTTTTTTACACAGTCGAAGTCAGGAACACCTCGCGGCACACGTTCTTCGCGCTCCGGGCGGCATCCGTCGCGCGCTCCTCGTCGTCGAAAACTCCGTATACGGCCGAGCCGGAGCCGCTCATCACCGCGCCCAGCGCGCCGCCCTCCAGCAGCAGCCGCTTTATCTCGCCCACCGCCTGAGCCGGGCGCCTGTCCAGAGCGTCCTCGAACACGTTGTACATCCTGCGCGCCACGCCGCACAGGTCCCCGACCCTCAGCGCCGAGACAAGCCCGTTCGTATCCGGCCGGCAGCGCGTGCGCAGGCTGTCCAGCCGTGCGAAAAGTTCCGGCGTTGAGCAGGTGAAGTGCGGCATACAGATCACCACCGGCACCCTCGGCAGCGGCGGCAGCGGCGTCAGCACCTCGCCGCGCCCCTCCGCCAGCGCCGTGCCGCCCATCAGGCAGAACGGCACATCCGAACCCGCCTTCATCGCCGCCGCATGAAGCTGCCCGCCGTCCAGTTTCCCGCCGGTCAGCTCGTTGAGCACACGTATCACCGCCGCCGCGTCCGATGAGCCTCCGCCCAACCCCGCGCACACCGGTATGCGTTTCGTTATCCGCACATACACGCCCGAGTCCATACCCGCCAGCTCGAAATACGCCTTCGCCGCCTTGATGGCCACGTTGCGCTCGTCAGAGGGTATGTAGCTCCGGTTCGTCTCGGCGCGGAAATACCCCGGTTCCCTCAGCTCCACGTACACCTCGTCCGACAGCTCCGCTGCCTGCATCACCATCCGCAGCTCGTGGAACCCGTCGCCGCGCCCTCCCAGCACGTCCAGTGAGAGGTTCAGCTTTGCCCGCGCCTGCGCCGTCAGCCCGCTCACAGCTCGAACAGCCTCGGCATCAGCTCGGTGCCGCTCTCAAGGAACGGCCCGGCCTCGCCGTTTTTCTCCGTATAGCCAAGCCCCGAACCGGGCACGCGCTCGCGGCTGTCGTAGATCATATACGGCACGGGCGTCGCCCCGTGCGCGCCGTTTCTCATAAACGTCCGGTGGTCGGAGAGGATGAGCAGCCGGAAATCCTCGCCCCTTGCCCGCAGCGCCGCGCACAGCGGCTTCGCCACGCGCTCGGAGAGGCACTCCACGCTGTATATCTTGTGCTCAAGGTCGTGGTTGTGTGTGGCCTCGTCCGGGCCTTCGAGATGTATGGCCGCGAAATCGTGCCCCTCGAGCACCTCGAGCGCCGCCGCGGTCTTCGCCTCGTAGTCCGTGTCCCACTCGCCCGTGGCCGTCGGAACGCTTATCGCCTCCAGCCCCACGAGCTTCGCTATGCCGTGGCAGAGCGGCACAGCGGAGACGACCCCGCCGTCCGCGCCGAAATGCTCGACGAAATTCGGCAGCTTCGCGCCCTTGCCCTCGGCCCAGAACCAGATGCAGTTGGCCGGCAGTTTGCCCTCGGCCTCGCGCTTTTTGTTCACCGGATGCTCCGGCAGCAGCTGGGCCGCCTTGCGCATAAGCCCCAGCAGCGTCTTCGCGTTCTCGCAGCCCGAAGGCAGCAGGGGGCCGATCTTCTCGTTCAGATGGTCGTGCGGCGGGGCCAGCACGATGCCCTCGATGTCCGCGTCCGCCTGCACCGCAAGGTGCCGGAAGGATGAGCCGGGCCTCACCGTCAGCTTCGCCGCCTCCGCCAGCGCCGCGAACTCCGGCTGCTCAAAGAGCCAGCCTATAAGCTCGTCCGACTCCTCCCCCTCGATGGAGCCTGCGCTATGCGAAATCATGACCCGCTCCTCAAAGGGGACGTTTACACCGCCGCCGAGGCTCACCATATTGCAGCGGTAGGCCGCGCCGCCCTCGGGCATGACGCCGCCCGAAGCCGCCAGCTCCAGCGGCGCACGGCCCGAAAAATATTTCCTCGGGTCGCAGCCGAAGATGCCCATGATCGCCGTGTCGCTCCCCGGAGGGAAGCCCTCGGGTATGGTCTGCACAAGGCCCAGCCCTCCCCGCTCGCACAGCGAGTCGAAAAAGGGCTTTTCGCAGGCCTCGAGCGGGGTCCTGCCGCCCAGCTGCTCCAGAGGATCGTCGGCCATGCCGTCGCCTATTATGAGGACGTATTTCATGCTTTTACCTCCAATTTCGTATCATTTGAGGGTAGTATAACTCAAACCCTCCGCAAAGGAAAGAGCAAGTTTTATCCCCCGGCGCCCGGGGTGCAGGATCGTTAGAAAATAAACTTCCATTTTAGAAGCAAATGTGATATGTTATTGAAAGCGTAAAGGTGCGCGGACAGAGGAGGCGGGAGCTTTGAATTCGATGAAGCATATCCAGGCGCAGGAGGAGGCGCGAGCAAGGCGCGAGGCCGAGGAACGCAGGCTTCAGCTCGAGCGGGAAACCGAGGCTGACATGATAATCCTCAACGCACTGCTGGACGCCGAGCGCGAGGCGCGGCGCATAGAGGACGCAGCCGCGGAACGCCGCGCCGGGCTTGAGGCCAGGGTGCAGGCCAAAAAGGACGAACTGCTGCTCAAGACCCGACAGGAGACCCGGGCCGCCATCGTCGCGGATTCCAACGCCGAGCGCAGCCGTGCAGATATGGAGATAGAAAAGGATCGCTCCGAGGCGGCCGCCATGCGCGAAAAGCTCCAGAGGCGCTATGAACAGCGGCGCGAGGGCTACGTCTCGAAGGTCCTCGACATAGTCACGGGGCAGAAGGATGAATAACAGCAGCCGGAAAGCCATGGATATCGCCCTCGCGACCGAGGCAAGGGCGATGTATGCGAATCTGCTGACAGACGCGGACAGGGACAGGATAGCTTCGATGAGGACGACCGACGAGCTGGTGAGCTTCCTGCTCAGAAGCCCCGCCTGGCGCGGCGCTGCCCTGAGCCTGCCGCCCATGGGAACTACGGACGCGCAGTTCGCCGAGGCACTCGGGCGCTGCCTGTTCGACGATTACGAGAAACTGTACAGGTTCGCAAACGACGCCTCGAAGGAGTTTCTAATCTTCATGACCTATGAGGCGGAGCTGAAGTTCCTGCTCTCCGCGCTCAGGAAGCTCTCGACCGGGGCAACGGGGGAGCTGTTCTACATCCCCGCTGCGGCTCAAAGGCTCACGAAGGGCTTCAACGTGACGAGGCTCAAGGAGGCAAAGAGCTTCCAGGACATCGTAGAGGGCGCGGCCGGGAGCATCTATGGCCAGACGCTCAGGGAACTGGCGATAGACCCCGTGACCGGCAATCCGTCCTTCAACGAGGCGGCGCTCATGCTCGAGGCGCAGTTTTACCGCAGTCTCGACAGGTACCTCAAGGTCGGCTACCGCGGTCCCTCCAAGAGAGAGCTGGCTCAGTCGGTCGCATTCAGGGCGGACATGCTGAACATCAGCTATCTGCTCAGGCTCAGGAGGTTCGGTACCCCAACGCAGGAGGCTATGAAGCTCCTGCTGCCCATGCACGGGGCGCTCGGCCCCGAGGCGGAGCGGAGGATACTCGAGGCCGGCTCCGACGAGGAGGCAGTGGCCGAGATACGCGCATCAAGGCTCGGCAAGTGGCTGGCGGGCGTGGAGGTGACCTCGCCGGAGAGCCTCGTGAGACAGGCGGAGGCCGCGTTCTACAGGAAGATCATCCATGGCACGCCGAACCTCAGCGTCGCCGACGCCTTTTTGAAGCTGAAGGAAAACGAGGCCAGACTGCTGCGCAGGGCGTTCGTAGCCCTGCAATACGGCCTGAGTCCCGCGGGATACATGAACTAGCATAGCCAAGGGAGGGCAGATAATTGGCTACTGAAAAATTGCTCAGGGCCCTGGTCTCGGGCCCGGAAGCCAAACTGGATGAAGCCATCCACAGGCTGATATTGGACAGGGAGTTCCACCCGCTGTCGGCAGCCTCTCTGGGCGGACACCATCACAGCCTGATGAAGCAGGAAGGTGAGGACCCGTACAGGCCCGCGCTCGACTCCGCTACGGCCCTGCTCACCAAGCTGGGGATTAAGCCCGGGTTCTCCGAATTCCGGGACAGGGGCTACGGAGTCGAGGACTGCGCGGCCTACATCTCAAACATCTCCGGCGCGGCGACCAGGATAACAACGCACAAAAACGCCGCCATGAGCCTCGCTGCGGACGACGAGGAGCTGATAACGAGATTCGAACCCTTTTCCCTGCTGAATGTGCCGCTCGAGGAACTGCTCGAGGTCAAGAGCATGCGCCTTCGCTTCGGCAAGGTCGATGCGGAGCTTTGGGACGAGCTGCGGCATGTGGCAGAAAGTGAGTTCGGGGCCTTCATCTTCCGCTCCGGCTTCTCCGGGGACAAGGTCTGCTGCATACTGCTGACCCTGACCGGAGGCGTGCTCCGCGAGGAGGAGAGGCTCGTCGAGTACGGCTTCGAGTCCGAGGACAGGCCGAACGCCGCCGGGCTCACCGGCATACCGGCAGAGAGGATGGCCCAGCTGCGCGCGGAGGCCGACGCTGCCAGAAAACAGGCCGAGGCGCTCGCCGGAGAGCTGGCAAAGCTCGCGGAAAAGGAAAAGGACGAAGCGCTCTCAAGGTACTCCTGGCTCAAATACATGAGCGAGGGTTTCTCCCTTCGGCAGCTCGCGGGTCACGACAGCGGTGAGTTCTACCTCATCGGCTGGCTGCCCGAGGCCGACGGCGAGGGTTTCAAAAAAGCCGCCGAGGAGATAGGCTGCGTCTGCTCCTTTGAAAAGCCCGGCAGAGGCGACACGGGCAATGTGCCGGTGAAGCTCAAGGAAAGCTTCTGGTCGAGAATATTCGCCCCTTTCGTGACAATGTACGGCTACCCCGCCTACGGTGAGTGCGACCCGCGTATCTTCATGGTCATCACCTACTGCCTGCTTTTCGGCGTCATGTTCGGCGACGTGGGCCAGGGCGCGCTGCTCGTGCTCATCGGCATCTACATGGTGAAGAAAAAGGGCATGTGGCTCGGACGCATCCTCGCAGCAGTCGGCTGCGCGGCAGTCGTCTTCGGCTTCGTCTACGGCAGCGTTTTCGGAAACGAACACCTCCTGCCCGGCTTCAAGGTCCTCGAGGGCAGCGGCGTCATGCAGATACTGCTCGTCTCGGCAGGCGGAGGCGTCATCCTCATACTCATAAGCGGCGTGCTCAACATCATGACCTCGTTCCGGCAGAAGAACTACCGGGCCGCGCTCTTTTCCGCGAACGGCGTGACAGGCGTGCTCTTCCTTGCCGGCATGGTATGCTGCGCGGTGTCAGACGCCGCCCTCTCGACCTCGCTGCTGTCGATGGAGCCCATATGGTTCGTCTTTGCGCTGCTGCTGCTTTCCATCTGGCTGGGCGAGCCGCTCACCATGATGCTGGGCCTCGCGCCCAAAGAGCACGGCCACAAGACCTCCGTCGGCATGATGCTGCTCGAGGGTTTCTTCGAGCTGTTCGAGGCCTTTTTGAGCTGGTTCTCCAACTGTCTGAGCTTCCTCAGGGTCGGCACCTACGCCATCTGCCACGCCATCATGATGCTCATAGTGTACGAGCTGTCGGCGACCAGCGGCGGGGGCTACTCCATCTTCGGCCTCGTGCTGGGCAACGCGCTCGTCATGCTCATAGAATCCGTCCTCGTATGCATACAGGCCCTGAGGCTCGAGTTCTACGAGCTGTTCGGCAGGTTCTACACCGGCCGCGGCCAGCCCTTCGAGCCTGTGAAGGTGGACTACTCGGCCCAGATACAGAGAGCCGCCTGATTTGAACTGAGAATACAACATTACATTAGATATAATCGGAGGAATCTGAAATGTTAAAGCTCATCTGCCCGCTCATCGTCGTTCTGGTATTCATCGTGCTCCCGCTCTGGCTGATAGCTCGCCGCGCCAAGGCCGGCAAGAGCGTCAAAAAGCCACTGTACGCCAACCTTGCAGGCTTCTTCGTCGTGATGTTCGCCACGGCTGCGGTGTTCCTGAGCCAGGGAGTCGCCGCCGCGAACGACGCCGCCGAGGTCGCCGCCGCGACCGGTTCCACGGATTGGACAAAGGCCATAGGCTATCTGGCTGCGGCGCTGGCCGTCGGTATCTCCGGCATCGCCTCGGGCATCGCGGTCTCGAACTCCGCCTGCGCCGCCATCGGGGCGCTGACCGAGAACGAGGGCAGCTTCGGTAAATCCATAGTCTTCGTCGGCATGGCCGAGGGTATCGCCATCTACGGGCTGCTCATCGCCATCGTCATCCTGCTGTTCTGATGCGCTGCTTCTGCATCACCGACGACGCCGACGTGCTGGCCGGGATGCGTCTGGCCGGCATCGAAGGCGCGCGGGCAGCAACGAAAAAAGAGGTGGACTCCGCCATCGACCGCGCCTGCGCGGACGCCGGGGTCGCCATCCTCATAGTCACCGAGGGCTGCTACGCGCTCAGCCGCGAGAGGCTGGATGAGCTCAAGCTCTCCGCAGGCAGGCCGCTGGTCAATATCGTGGCCGACAGCCGCGGCTCGGTGCGCGCGAGGGACTACATCACCCGCCTCATAAACGAGGCGATAGGCATCAAACTCTAGGGAGGCGCCTATGCAAGAGAGGAAAAGCAAGCTCGCGGATTTCACCGCAGCCGTCACAGGCGCCGCGAGCGCAAAGGCCGCGGAAATGAACGCCGAAACAGAGCGCCTCGAGCGTGAGGCTCTGGACGAGTATGCCTCGGCGCTCCGCTCCGCCGCAGAAAAGCGCAGGGCATCCGCCCTCGCTGACGCAAAAGTGCGCGAAAACAAAAGGATCGTCGCCGAGGGGCTGGCCTCCAAGCGCAGCCTGCTCCAGTTCCGCGAGGACTGCGCCGACGACGTCTTTAACGAGGTCAGAGCGCGCATACTCGAACTGCCCAAAAAGCCCGAGTATGCCGACACCCTCAAAAACCAGCTCTGGCGTGCCCTCGACGCCGTGCCCGGCGCGAGAGAGGCCAGGGTCTGGCTGCGCCGCGAGGACATGGGCTTCGCTCACGGCCTCAACTCAGCATCGCCCGGCGTGAGGCTCGAGTTCCTCGAGGGCAGCTTCGTTCTCGGCGGGCTCATACTCGAGTGCCCGGAGAAAAACAGAAAGATAGACCTCTCCTTCGACGCCGCGCTCGAAGACCTCGAGGGGCGGTTCTCGGAGCTGACCGGCTTCAGTCTGGAGGACGCAGATGGAGAATAAGACCGAATACTACATCCACGGGATAAACGGCCCGGTCATAAAGGTGCGCGGGGGCAGGAGCCTGCCGCGTATGAGCCTCGTCTATGTCGGCAAACAGCGGCTGTTCGGCGAGGTCGTCTCCTCCGCAGGGGAGGAGAGCATCGTCCAGATCTACGAGGACTCGGGCGGCCTCGCCGCCGGCGAGCCTGTCTACCCGACCAACGAGCCGATGTCCATCCGCCTCGGCCCCGGCATGATAGGCGGCATCTTCGACGGTATCGGACGACCCCTCCAGATCATCGAGTCCATGGCCGGCTCCTTTATCACAAAAGGTATCAACATCGAAAGCCTCGACGAGACAAAAAAGTGGGCCGTCGAAGTGCGAATAAAAGAGGGGGAGGACGTCGTCCCCGGCCAGTTCTTCGCCTCCTGCCGTGAGAGCGAGATGACCGAGCACCGCTCCATGGTCCCGCCTGGAATCATAGGCAAGGCCGTTGACGTGAAGCCCTCCGGCGAGTACACGGTGACGGAGCCGATCTTCTATGTCGAGGACGGCAGAGGCAAGCGCACGCCCGTCTGCCTATCCCAGAAATGGCCCGTGCGTGAGCCGAGGCCCTTCGCCGAAAGACGGCCCATAGACAGGCCGCTTGTCACCGGGCAGAGGGTCATTGACACCCTGTTCCCCGTCGGCAAGGGCGGCTGCGCCGCCATACCCGGACCCTTCGGCGCGGGCAAGACCGTCGTACAGCACCAGCTCGCCAAGTGGTCCGACGCCGACATCATCGTCTACCTCGGCTGCGGCGAGCGCGGCAACGAGATGACGCAGGTGCTCGACGAGTTCCGTGAGCTCAAAGACCCGCGCTCGGGCCGGCCGCTCATGGAGCGCACCATCCTCGTTGCGAACACCTCCAACATGCCCGTCGCGGCACGCGAGGCCTCCATATACACGGGCATGACCATAGCCGAATACTACCGCGACATGGGCTACCACGTCGCGCTTATGGCCGACTCCACCTCCCGCTGGGCAGAGGCCCTGCGCGAGATATCCGGCCGTCTGGAGGAGATGCCCGCGGAGGAGAGCTTCCCCGCCTACCTGCCCAGCCGCCTCGCCGGATTTTACGAGAGGGCCGGCTTTGTGGACACGCTCTCGGGCGCGGAGGGCAGCGTCACAGTCATAGGCGCGGTCTCGCCCCAGGGCGGCGACTTCTCCGAGCCGGTCACGCAGAACACCCAGCGCTTCGTGCGCTGCTTCTGGGCGCTCGACCGCTCGCTCGCCTACGCGCGGCACTTCCCATCCATCAACTGGAACAACTCGTACACGGAGTACTTTAACGAGCTTATCCCCTGGTACTCCGAGAACTTCGGCGAGGATTTCACCGAGCTGCGCGGGCGCATCATGGCCCTGCTCAATGAGGAGAGTTCTCTCATGGAGATAGTCAAGCTCATCGGCTCCGACATCCTGCCGGACGACCAGAAGCTCATAATCGAGACGGCGAAGGTCATACGCGAGGGCTTCCTGCAGCAGAACGCCTTCCACGCGACGGACACCTACATGAAACCCGCCGACCAGATGTCGATGCTGCGCATAATCCTGCGGCTCTACGACGGCGCGCGCGGCCTCGTGGCGGCGAACATACCGCTCAGGCAGCTCATGGACACGGGCATCTTCACCGTGCTCGAGAGGATGAAGTTCGAGCTGGGCGGCGGGAAACCCGCCTCCGAATTCATCGAACTTGTGGACAACGCCGTGGCCTCCGTGCGCCGCGCGAACGCATAGGAGGTGCCGGTATGCGCATAGAATACACGGGTCTATCCGAAATAAAAGGCTCGCTCGTGGCGCTCGAGGGCGTACACGGCGCGGCCTACGACGAGCTGGCCGAGATCCTCCTGCCCGACGGCAGCAAGAGGCGCGGCAGGGTCATACTTATCGACGGCGACAGGGTCGTCATCGAGGCCTTCGAGGGCACCAGCGGCATCGACATGGAGAGCGCCTGTACGCGCTTCATGGGCAAACCCATGACCATCGCCCTCTCAGGCGAGATACTCGGCCGCGTCTTCGACGGCACGGGCAGGCCCATCGACGGGCTCTCCGAGGTCTACGCCGCCGAGAGGCGCGACATAAACGGCGCGGCCATAAACCCCGTCTCGCGCGAGTATCCGCGCAGCTTCATCCTCACGGGCATCAGCTCGATCGACGCGACCTGCACGCTCATCCGCGGGCAGAAGCTGCCCATCTTCTCCGGCGCGGGCATGAGCCACAACGAGCTGGCCGCCCAGATAGTCCGTCAGGCGCGCGTCATAGCCACCGAGGGCGACGACGCGAGGTTCGTCACCGTCTTCTGCGCCATGGGCATAAAAAACGACACCGCCGACTACTTCCGCAAGGACTTCGCCGAGTCGGGCGCGCTTGGCAGGACCGTCATGTTCCTCAACATGGCTTCCGACCCCATCATCGAGCGCGTGCTGACGCCGCGCTGCGCCATGACCGCTGCGGAATATCTGGCTTTCGAGCTGGGCTACCACGTACTGGTCGTGATGACGGACATGACCTTCTACTGCGAGGCCCTGCGCGAGTTCTCCAGCTCCAAGGGCGAGATACCCTCCAGGAAGGGCTTCCCCAGCTACATGTACTCCGACCTCGCCTCCATCTACGAGCGGGCGGGGCTCATACGCGGCAAGCCCGGCAGCGTGACGCTGGTGCCCATCCTTACCATGCCGGGCGACGACATCTCCCACCCAATCCCCGACCTCACGGGCTACATCACCGAGGGCCAAATAGTGCTCTCGAGGGAGCTGGCGCAGAAGGGCATCTACCCGCCGGTGAGCATACTGCCGAGCCTCTCGAGGCTCATGAAGGACGGCACGGGCGAGGGCTTCACGCGGGCCGATCACCCCGACCTCTCGAACCAGCTGTTCGCCTCCTACTCTGAGGTCTCGAGCGCGCGCAGTCTGGCCACGGTCATAGGCGAGGAGGAGCTTTCCGCGAACGACAAGCTGAGCCTGAAGTTCGGCGACGAGCTGGAACGGCGCTTCATCACCCAGGGCATGTACGAGGACAGGAGCATACAGGCCACGTTGGACCTCGGCTGGGAGCTGCTCTCGATACTCCCGCGCGATGCGCTCTCGAGGGTGTCCGACAAGGTACTCGACGAGCACTATGTCCAGCTCGAGCAAAAGCTCTGATATTGACAGAGACAGCAAAAGGGAGGTGAGAGCTTGGCGCAGTCCGCGCCCACAAAGGGCAACCTCAACGCCGCGAAGCGTTCACGCGCTCTGGCCGAGACCGGCTATGAGCTGATGGACAGGAAGCGGAACATCCTTATACGCGAGATCATGGGCCTGATGGACGAGGCAGAGGACCTGCAGGAGCGGATAGACACGACCTTCTCCGAGGCCTACGCCTCCATGCGTCTGGCCGAGATCTCCATGGGCGGCTCGGCCGAGAACGGGGCCGGCGCCGTGCCCATCGACAACAGCTTTGAGCTGCGCTTCCGCAGCGTCATGGGCGTCGAACTGCCGAAGGTCAGCTCCACGCCCCAGATATCCTCCGGCCCGCCCTACGGCCTCGCGTTCACCAGCTCCGACCTCGACGACGCCTACTTCAAGTTTGCCGAAGTCAAGGAGCTGATCTGCGAGCTGGCAGAGGTCGAAAACTGCATATACCGGCTCGCCTACGCCATCAAAAAAGCGCAGAAACGGGCAAACGCCCTGCAGAACATCGTCATCCCCGGCCTCGACTCCGAGATCTCGCGCATCTCCGACGCGCTGGAGGAAAAGGAACGCGAGGAATTCGTCAGGCTGAAGGTCGTAAAGGGCCGCGAGCCGTCGGAGGACGACAAAGTAATATAATTTGGAGGACAATGAAATGAAAAAGGCTCTTATCCTCGCGCTCAGCCTTTCGCTCGTGCTGAGTCTGGCCGCCTGCGGAAGCTCCGCGCCCGGGGAAGATGTCTCCTCGGACTTCGCCAGGGCTCAGGAGGCCGCCGCCGCGCTCGAGAGCGTACACATGGACATGGATATGAACATCAGCTTCGCCATCAGCGGCGGGGGCCAGAGCGTCGAGATGCCCATGACCATGGCAATGTCGATGGACAGCATCACGGAGCCCATGGTATGCGACAGTACCATCAGCATGAACATGTTCGGGGCCGAATTCGCGGCTCGGAACTACATTGAGCAGGACGGCGAGAGCTACGTCTCCTACTCCAGCGCCGACAACGGGGCCACCTGGACCCCGCAGGAAATGGCCGAGAGCGACCTCGGCAGGTTCGACGCCACGGGGAGCGTGGGCTTTTACATGGATATCGCCTCGAACGGCTTCGCCTTCGCCGGCACTGAGGAGCTGGACGGCGTCAAGGCGCTCAGGTATGACGGCGCCATAAGCGGCGAGCAGCTCAACGAGGCCATGGCGCTCACCGGCGCGGACGAGATGCTCAGCGCCGCCACTGACGTCCAGGGCGCCACCTTCGAGGGCAGCATGCCCATGAGCATCTGGCTCGACAGCGAGAGCTTCCTGCCCCTGCGCTACGACATGGACATGAGCGAGATCATGTCTGCCTATATGCAGGCCAGCCTCGGCGAGACCGAGGGTGTCACGGTGGACGTCGTCACCGCTGCCGTCAGCATCAGGCTCTCAAACTTCAACGGCATAGACAGTATCGCAAGGCCCGAGGGCATAGCCTGAATCGGAAACTTGAAGCTCCTGCCCGAACACGCGCCGGGCAGGAGCTTTTTCTTTTTGTGAAAGGAGCGCTTTTCAACATGGCAAGACGCCGCAAAAAAGGCAAAAAGCGCGACGCCGCCGCTGGCATCCTCATCATAGCTGCGGCGCTGCTCGTCCTGCTCGGCTCGGAGCTGGGGTTTATAGACCTCGGCGGCGGCAACGTCGACCTCACGGTCACTGCCCTGCCGGATAGCGGCTTGTTCGCCGCGTACATAGACGTCGGGCAGGGCGATTCCGCCTTCCTCGCCTGCGAGGGCGAAACCATGCTCATTGACGCCGGCATCAGCTCCGAAGGGGCCACCGTCGTAGACTACCTCAAGTCCCGCGGCGTCACGGAGCTGGACTACGTCGTCTGCACCCACGCGCACGAGGACCACTGCGGCGGGCTGGACGAGGTCATCGAGAACTTCGACATCGGCACGCTCTTTGCCCCGTACACTGAATTCGACAGCTCCGGCGCCTTCACCCGCTTCGAGGACACCGCAGCCGACAGGGGCCTGTACGTCACCATACCGTCCCTCGGCTCGGTATACTCCCTCGGCTCGGCCGAGTTCCAGTTCGTCGGGCCCGTCGCGGACTGGGACAGCGACCTCAATGACTCCAGCCTCGTCATCAGGGTCGAGTTCGGCGACACCGCCTTCCTCTACACCGGTGATATTTCCTCCGGCGCGCTCGAGGACTGCGCGCTCCTGGGCGGCTACGACATAAGCTGCAGCGTACTCAAGCTCGGGCATCACGGCAGCTCCAGCTCCACCGACTCGGGCCTGCTCGACCTCATACGCCCGCAGCTCGCCATCGCCTGCTGCGGAGAGGACAACAGCTACGGCCACCCTCACGAGGAGGTGGTCGGGCTGCTCGAGGAACGCGGCATCACCCTGCTGCGTACCGACCGCGACGGCACCATCGAGCTGGTGAGCGACGGGGAAACGGTCTCTAGGGCGGCATAGAAATAAGGCTCCGCCGGGCGGCGGAGCCTTATTTTTCTCACATGAATAGCTCGGGTTCCCTGCGCTCCTCGCAGACCTTTTTGAGGCTGAGCTTCGCCGCGGCGAGCTTTACCTTGCCCAGACTGCGCGCGAACTGCGGGCAGACCGCAACACAGCGCATGCAGGTGATGCACTTGTCGTTGTCGGTCTTTGTCGGGTCGGTCCTGGATATGGCCCCGACGGGACACTCGGCGGCGCAGCGGCCGCATCTCACACAGGATGACTTGCTCACTGCCGGATGCATCGGCACGCCGTCGTATTTGCGGTATTCGCGATTGCCGGGCACGATGGCCGTGGGCAGGCTCTCGGGCGAAACGTAGTCCAGCCTGTCGCGCACCCTCTGTGCAAAGTCGTCTATCTTCCTCATGTCCTCGGCGTCGGGGCGTCCCGCGCCGAACTCCGGGACTATGGAATGCCGCGCGATGAAGGCCGCGGCAGCCATTACCCTGAAGCCGCGCTCCTCCGCCATGGTGCGCAGCTCGAGCAGCGCGTCCTCAAACGCACGGTTGCCGTACACCGCCACGATGACCGCAGGAGTGCCCTGCGCCGTGACATGGGCAAGCCTCTCCGAGACCGGCCAGGGCACGCGCCCTCCGTAGACCGGCACCGCCAGCACGACCAGCTCATCCGGCCCGAAACTCTGCTCCGCCGCCTGTACGGTCACGTCCAGATACTCATAGCTCTCGTATGCGCAGGCGGCTATGCGCTCCGCTATCTTTTTGGTGCCGCCGGTCGGCGAAAAGTACAGCGCCGACGCTTTCTTTATTTCCATTTCTCCGCCTCCTCCCTTTCGATTTTACAACAGCCTGCCCGCCATTGCAATAGCGGAGAAAATGTGGTACAATTCAGTGTTGCAACAATGCCGTCGTACAGGAGGTAAGCCTTGAAAAAGAGCCTGTCTATTATACTTTGCTGCGCGCTGCTGCTCGGACTTCTCTCGGGCTGCGGCGACATAAAGATCCCCTTCATCGACAATGACGACAACAGCGTAAAGCAAAACGAGCTGCCGGCGGCCTCGGTCTCGCTCAGCTCGTCCAACGCCGATGAAAATGAGCTGCGCGTGGCCGTGCTCTACGACTCCAGCTCCGGCTCGGGCTACTGGGAAGACTGCTATTCCCGCTTCTGCCAGCCGCTGCTGCTGGGTCTGACGGCCGAGGCGGTGGACGTCTCGGGCGAATACTCGCTCGAGGGCTACGATATCCTCTACCCGGATGAGAGCATAATGTCCTGCTCGAGGGCGGACGCGCTCAAGGGTGAGATCACATCCTTCGTCGAGGCCGGCGGCGGGGTGTTCCTCACAAACGGCTTTTACGATTTCTTTGACAAGGACTTCATAGGGGCAAAGAGCTTCCATGAGGTTGAGGACTACCCCTACAACATGCAGTATCCCGAGGTCACGGAGGACCTTCAGGAACTGCAGGAGATAACGAAGGACTTCTACACGCTCTATGAGGCATATACGGATTTCCCCGAGCTGGAGGGCCTTGAGCGCGGCGTGGGCATGAAGCCCTCCACCGCCGTGGCGCTCTGTACAAGGGCCGGCCTCGCGCTCTCGACCGTGAACATGTACGGCGAGGGCTATGTCTTCTTCGCCTCGGGCCTGCTGCCGAACCCCTACTCAATCAGCGGCACCATGCTCGAAAAGCGGGACGACGACCAGCTCTACCTCTCCGACACAGCCATGAGCGCCACCCGGCTGCTCGAGAACGCCTTCGCCGCCTTTTATCAGAAGCGGAACCTGGGCTACGCGGTATGGAGGGTCTACGGCTCCTTCGGCAACCCGGTCATGAGCTGGGAGCTGCACTTCGAGGAACTGGGCGGCTTTGCGGACGGCTCCGGCGTGGCATTCGCAGAGCTGTGCAGGGAGTATCAGCAGATACCGTCCTACACCCTCGTGCGCAACAGCTACACCTGGTTCATAAGGGCCGAGACGGTGTCCACGCTGCTCGGAAAGAGCGGAGGCACCCTGAGCTTTTCCATGGACTACTACGAGAACGCCTACTCCTCCGGGGCGC
Organism: uncultured Eubacteriales bacterium; assembly: GCA_900546615.1. Classification (GTDB taxonomy): domain Bacteria; phylum Bacillota; class Clostridia; order Oscillospirales; family Oscillospiraceae; genus Scatomorpha; species Scatomorpha pullistercoris. The sequence goes on from URDJ01000001.1 coordinate 82,742, forward strand.
ACGTGGCCGCCGGTGACGAGTGGCTGACCCTCGCAACGATAACAGACGGAGGCAGCTACTTTTCCGACTACCCGGAGTACGACCTGAGGGCCTTCCCGGACGTCGGTGACCTCGACGGCGACGGCATGGTCGACCTTGTCTGCGGCTCGGCGGACGGGAGGATATATTTCTACAAGGGCGAGGGCTACAAGTCCAGGCTGGTGACGCAGGAGGCCATCGGGCTGACTGACGCCGAGGGCCGCGAGCTGTCGGTCTCAAGCTACTCCGCGCCGGTGCTCTATGATGTGGATTCGGACGGTATACTCGACATAGTTTGCGGCGCGGGCGACGGGAAGATATACCTCTTCCTCGGCCTCGGTGAGCTGCAGTACCAGCCGATGGGCGCGATAATCGAGACCGGCCTGGAAGGGCAGGTGCTGCCCGACGTGGGCGACCTCGACGGAGACGGCATCATTGACATCATCTGCGGCTCGAACGAGGGCAGGCTCCTTGCCTTCTACGGAACGGGCGTCCTTAGCTTCACCGCCTCCGGCAAGGAGATAAGCGTCTTCGGCATCGACGGGGACTGGATAGCCCCGAGGATATACGACTTCAGCGGCGACGGCAAGGCCGACCTGCTGCTCGGTACCTTTGACGGCTACATCGCCAAGCTCCTGAGCGACGGTAAAGGCGGCTATTCCTCCGCCGGCTTCATAGAGCTGGATGAGATGAACTACAAGGGCAATTACTACGCCAAGTTCGGCAACAACTGCGTGCCGGTCATAGCCGACATAAACGGCGACGGCACGGACGACCTCGTCTGCGGCAGCCTTGAATACGGCAGCTCCTACCCGATAGACAGCGAGTATTTCCCCTATAAGGCCGAACTCATGGAGCAGATAAAGTATTTCAGGGACAACTATATCTACGTCGGCGCGCACTTCTACACCAACGCCTACGCCTCGGCGGAGCGGGAGGAGTACGAGCTGGAGCAGCACCTCAAATCCTTGGCGCTTTACGGGGTCGTGTCGAACAAAATAGGCGCGAACCAGCACACCTGGTACACCAGCAGTCTCAGCCAGACGCAGACCTTCCTCTCCCTCTGGAACGCCGGTTTTTTGTGGAACACGGGCTACGCCGCGCCGGGCGACCTCGACCCCTTCCCGCAGGCAAGCGCAAAGAATGTCATCAGCCTGCCCTTCTTCCTTACGCAGGACGGCGAATGGACCCTGCTGCTGCAAAACTGCTGCACCCTGCTCTACTCGAGCGAGAGCTGGACGGATATCTCCGCAAAATACGGCATGCCCATGTGCGTCTACTATCACTGCGATTTCACGGCCCAGGACGACACCGAGGCCATAGCGAGCATCGAGACGGTGCAGGCCTTCCGCGAGAAGTTCGGCTACAGCTTCGTGATGGAGAACCAGGTGGCGAGCGCTGCTGCGGCGGCGATAAACCAGTCGCTCGACGTGGTCGGCAACAGCGAGGAGCGCTTCGACATCGAACTGGTCAGCTCGGGCATTACGAACACCTTCCCGCTCTACTCCGGCGACTATCAGGTCTCAACGGGCGTGCGGGTGAGCCTCGGCGAGGCGCTGGCCGATAAGGATATCAGGACCGACGCCGACGTCTGGCACAGGGACGGGAACGAACTGTATGTCTCGACGAACCGGCCCGTGAGGGTCTACGAGGCGCTTGAGTCCGAGCCGGAGGCCGCGGCGGAGCACCTGACGAAGATAAACCTGCCTGCGACGGTATCAACGCACGAGGGCGGGGCCTCCGTAGGCTTCCGCGATGGCGGCTACATGGAGGTCGAGACCTCCGTGGCCGCGACAACTGAGTCAGAGGGCTGGACGGTGACACAGCTCGAGAGCGGCGGCACGAGATTTTCCAAATACGGCGCTGCAAGTGCGCTTATCATAAGCTACGGGAAGTGAGAGCATGAATTCAGCGGTGTGCCTGCTGGAGCGGGCGGCCGGGCTGTGGCCCGGGAATACGGCGGTGACGGACGATGGCGGCAGTCTGAGCTACGCCGAGCTGAGAACAAGGTCGCGCAGAGCCGCGTCCGGCCTCATGAAAAGGAGCGCAGGCAGCGCCCCGGTCATGGTCTGGCTGCCCAAGAGCATTGACATGCTGACGGGCTTCAACGCGGCGATGTACGCGGGCAGGCCCTACGTTCCGACGGACGCGGCGGCGCCTGTTGAGCGGCTGCGGAAGATCATATCGAACCTCGGGCCTTCGGCGATCGTCACGAACAGCGAGCTGGCGGCGAAACTGGAGGGCGTGGATACCGGCGCGCCCGTGCTGCTCATAGACGAGCTGGCACAGGAGCCGGAGGACGCGGCGGCCGTGGATGAGGCCGTGGCGGGCGTCACGGATTCGGAGCCGGTGTACGTCATGTATACCTCAGGCTCCACGGGCGAGCCGAAAGGCGTGACAATACCACACAGGGGCGTGCTGCTCTTTGCACGCTGGGCCGAGGAGACCTTCGGCTGGACGGATAAAACGGTCATCGCAAACCAGGCTCCGCTCTACTTCGACGTGTCGGTCATGGACGTGTACGGCGCGATGCGATGCGGCGGCCGGCTCATCCTGACGCCGGAGGTGCTGTTCCGCTTCCCGGTGAAGCTGCCGGAGTTCCTTCGCGAGAACGGCGTCACATCTATTTACTGGGTGCCGACGGTGATGATAAACATAGCCAACTCCGGCGTGCTGGACACGGTGGAGCTGTCGGAGCTGCGGAGCGTCGCCTTCGCGGGCGAGGTCATGCCGAATTTGCAGCTGAACGTGTGGCGGCGCGCGCTGCCCGGGCGCATATTTGCGAACCTTTACGGGCCGACGGAGACGGACGTCTGCACGGCCTATGTGGTGGACCGGGAGTTTGCGGACTCGGAGCCGCTGCCCATCGGGAAACCGCTGCCGAACATGCGGGTGCTGCTGCTGGGCGCGGACGGCAAGCCGGTGAAACAAGGCGAGACGGGCGAGATCTGCGTCGCGGGCTCGGGCGTGAACATTGGCTACTGGAACAAGCCGGAGCTGACTGAGCGGGCCTTCCATGTGAATCCCGAGGGCCTGCCCTATGCCCCGAGGTACTACCGCACGGGCGACCTCGGCTGGTACAATGAGCGGGGCGAGCTGATGTTCGCCGGCCGCCGCGACGGTCAGATAAAACTCCGCGGCAACCGCATCGAGCTGGGCGAGATCGAGAACGCGGCGAGATGTGTGGAAGGCACTGAAAATGTCTGCGCGCTGTTCGACGCCGAGCGACAGGAGATCGTGCTGTTCGTGGAGACGAAGGGCACGCTGCCCATGCGACAGTATAACCGCGAGCTGAAAAAGTACATCCCCGCCTACATGCTGCCCCACCGGATGATAACGTTGGAGAAGCTCCCGCACAACGCCAACGACAAAATAGACCGCGTCGCGCTGAAAAAGCTGCTTGCGGAGCAATAAACCCAGTCTATTCCTTATATTCAGACATGCGGGATAGAGCCGCCAAAGAATGATTCTTTTACGGCTTGCGCCCCTTGGCAGATGTTCCGGCCAACGTTTGGGCGTGGTGAGGTATCTGCGTTTGATTATACAAGGCAGGCCGATTTAACGAAAAGCATAAAAAGCAGCCGCCCATCCGGGCGGCTTCAGCTTGTCGAAGAAGGCTTTGCCTTCTTCGACAAAAGGGATAGCGCTGCGCTCCGCGCCTCGGTTGTCCGCCAAAGGCGGACAATTCGACACTCCGCTCCGCGAGAAGTATTTTCGGCGACGTACACGCCGCCGCCGAAAATGATTGAATTTTATTTCGCGGCTGCGGCCGCGAAACTCTGCGAGGCTTTTTCGACAGACTGAAGCCGCCCATCCGGGCGGCTTTTATTACAAATATTACCTTGCGTCTTCTATGCGGCAAAACGACTGCATCTCAGTCCGCAGGCTTTGATTTTTGAGGGACGGCGCCCTGCCGGCAGCAGCGTGGCTAACAGGTAGTGCAAGGACATGGGTCACAGTTTTGACTGCTGTATTATAACGGAAACTGTCGTCTATGTGTCTTCCCTGTCAGTTGCCGGTGCCGCTTCTCCATACAACGTGGGCCGGCCGCTCACTCGATCCCGACGAGGTGCACGGTGGTCATCTCGTGTCTGACTGCCGGGAGGAAGATGCCGGTCAATTCTTTTGTCAGGAGCTTCAGGCTGGAGGTGTTGATACAGGGATGGCAGCCGAAGTACTCCTCCTTGAGCACGTCCTCGTCGACCAGCAGCCTGACCCTGTTTTCCGGGTCGTTCATAAGGCCCATCACCGAGACCGAGCCGGGGCTGACGCCCAGCAGTTCCTCCATCTCCTCCGCCGAACCGAAGGAGAGCCTTGAGGAGTTTATCTGCGACGACAGCTCCTTCGTCTTGAAGGGCTTGTCCCCGGGCATCAGCAGCAGGTAAAAGCTGGTCCTCTGCCGGTTGCAGAGAAACAGGTTCTTGCAGATGAGCACCCCAAGCACCGCATCCACCGCATTGCAGGCCTCCATATTGCCTGCCGGCATGTCCGCGTGGTCCGTGCGCCAATAGGTCATGCCCAGCCTGTCCAGCAGGTCATATGTACGTATCTCGCGCTCAAGCCTCCCGCTCACGTCGGCCGGCCTTCCTTTGTATAATTCCATGTCTCTGCCTCCGAAAAATGATGCGGCGCCGCGTCAGGAGGTGCTCTGCGCCTTCGCGCCCAGCCTCGAGAGCCGGCGGAAGGTCATGGGCCACACGGCCGCCGCAAAAAGCACCACGAGAAAATAACGCGCGGCGTCGGCCGCCCCGCCCTCGCCCAGTATGGCGTACAGCGGGGCCTTCAGCGCGACCCGAATGCCCACCACCAGCGCCAGGCCTGCGACCAGCTTGATCGCCTGGCCCGCCAGCGGCGCGCGGGTCTCAAAGTGTGTGTATCTCTGATCCAGCCAGTACGACAGCAGCATCGCCGAGGCCGCGCCCAGCAGCTTATAGCCGTTCTCGCGCCCGGAGGCCAGATTCGTCTGGTCGATGTCCGCCGGGAAACGCCAGAGTTCGGCGTAGCAGAGGTAGGCGACGGTGATGACGATCATGCCACCGATGACGGCGTACATCCTGCGCGGGTGCGCCTCGATATCCCTTAACAGCGGATAGAGCGCCAGCATCAGCACAAGGCCCATGACGAAGGCAACGCCCACGTCGAGCGGCGTGTGCACCCCGAGATACATCCGCGAAAAGCCGATGAGCACGACTATTGCAAAGCAGAGCACGCGCCAGCCTCGCTTTGCCCACATGCCGAGGCAGCCGAAGGAGGAGCAGGCGTTCTGCGTATGACCGCTCGGGAAGGAATAGCCCGTCGCCCCGGCGCACGCCGACTCGACGATGGTGAAGTCCGGGTCGAGCACCCAGGGCCGGGGGATGCGGAAGCAGAGCTTCAAAAACTGGTTGGCGATGGTGCCGACGAAGCCGGTGGTGAGGATGTAGAAGCCCAGGCCCTTGCTGATGCACCAGTAGACGGCAATGGCCAGGGCCATATAAACTGTCTCGCCGCCCAGCTCGGTGATGAGGCTGAACAACGTGTCCAAAGCGGGGCAGCGTATGCCCTCTAGCAGGTAGAGAAATTGCATTTTGACCTCCCTTGTCAGGCAAGACCCTCGATGAGAAGCTTTATGCCGATGCCGCAGAGCACCACTCCGCCGAGGATACCCGAGGTCTTGCATGAGACGCCGGGTATTTTCCCGCCGACCATACCGCCGAGGAAACAGAGTACGAAGGTGGTGCAGCCTATGAGCAGACATGAGGGCAGCAGCGAGACTCCCTCCATGAACGCGAAGGACAGCCCAACTGCAAGCGCGTCAAGGCTCGTGGCAACGGCCATAACAAGCAGCTGCGAGTGCTTCAGCTGAGTACATACGGCCTTGTCGCCGCCCTTTATCGCCTCAACGAGCATCTTTACGCCGACGAAGGCCAGCAGGAAAAAGCTGATGTAGGGCGCCCAGGCGCTCACGAGGCCGCTGACCGTGCTGCCGAGCAGATAACCTATGAGCGGCATGAGGAACTGGAAACCGCCGAAATAAAGCCCCAGAAGACATGCGTGCTTCGGGCCGAAGCCCTTGACGGTGAGGCCGCTGGTGACGGAAACGGCGAAGGCGTCCATTGACAGCCCGACGCCGATGAGTAAAATAGAAAGCATAAGAACACTCCAGGGGTGGTGTATTGGTGGACTGTGAAAAATATATGCGCGAGGCGCTCTCGCTTGCACAGGAAGCGGCGCGCGCAGGCGAGGTGCCCGTGGGCTGCGTCGTATTCGACGAGTCGGGCCGGATAATAGGCCGGGGCCGCAACCGCAGAGAGGAACTGCCCGACGCCAGCGCCCACGCCGAGGTAGAGGCCATCAGACAGGCATGCAGGGAACGGGGCGCCTGGGACCTCACGGGCTGCGGCCTCGCCGTTACGCTCGAGCCCTGTCCGATGTGCGCCGGAGCCATCATCAATTCGCGCATATCGACGCTCATCTACGGAGCAAAGGAGCCGCGCAGCGGCTCCGTCGGCAGCGTCATCAACCTGTTCGAGGAAAACTACGGGCATCGTCCGCGGGTTTACGGCGGCGTCATGAGAGCCGAATGCGCTGCGGTACTCACGGAGTTTTTCAGGCAAATGAGGTAAAGAATTCCACCCGGTGTATGAGCCGGGTGGTTTTTATCATTCCTTAACCGTGCCGTCGGCGTTGAAAAGGGGCAGCGGAGCAAGGGTTATAATGTCGTCCCTGCGGGCGGCGTCGCCCTCGGCGAGGACGGCCATCTTGCCGGCAATGATGCCCCCGGCTTTTTTGACCAGCTCCTCAACGGCGTGCAGGCTCTCACCGGTGGAGATGACATCGTCTATTATGAGTATCCTCTTGCCGCGCATCAGCTCCGCGTCTGCGGTGTCGATGACGAGCTTCTGGATGTGCATGGTGGTGATGGAACGCACCTCGACCTCAAACACGCCGGTCATGTAGGCCTTGGCGCCCTTGCGGGCCAGAAAATACTTCTCGGCACCCGACTGCCTCGCCATTTCATAGAGCAGGGGTATGGCCTTGGCCTCGGGAGCAATTATGTAGTCGTACTCGGGAGCGCGCTTCAAAAGCTCGGCCGCGCAGTGCACCGTGAGCTCGACGTCGCCGAACATGACGAAGGCGCCGATGTACAGATCGTCGGTCACGCGGCAGAGCGGCAGGTCGCGTTTGAGACCGGCGACGTCCATCTCGTAAGTCATTTGAATCCCTCCAAAAGAAACTGTGTTGACCGCCCGGAGAGCGGCATATCATTTCCTAAAACATATTAATTATACAGGATTGCCCGGCAAAAGCAAGCACAATTTAGCGCAGATGACAATTAATTTAGCGATTTTGATAGATAAAGCCTCAGAAATTGACAAATTGCAATCAATTAGTCAGCTTGCACAATTTTTAGGCAAAAATGAAGAAATTGTCGGCATATATATGAGTATTTTGAATAAAGAAAATTAACAGACAAATTAAGGACTTGTAAACGGCGCTTTTTTGGTGTAAATTATAAATACGGAGATGAGGGATACATCTCCACGGATTGGGAGGGCCGGCGCTTTAACGGGATATAAGCACCGGCTATATTAAAATTTGGGAGGGAAATCAATGGATCAAAAATCTCAGCATCTGGAACATGAACGCGGTTCATGGGGCTCCAACTTTGGCTTCCTGATGGCCGCCGTCGGCTCGGCGGTCGGCCTGGGCAACATTTGGGGCTTCCCGTACAAGATGGGTATGACGGGCGGCTTCGCCTTCCTCATCGTCTACCTCATACTGGTCGTGGTCGTGGGCTGCGTCGTCATGCTGGGCGAGCTCGCGCTGGGCCGCAAGACCGGGCGCGGCGCCGTCGGCGCTTACATGCAGTTCTCCAAAAAGCACAAGTGGGTAGGTTTCCTCGGCGTTATCGCGGGATTCTGCCTGCTGGCGTTCTACAACGTGCTCGGCGGCATGGTCATGCGCTATATGTTCGGTTTCTTCTTTGAGATCGTAGGCATTGACGGATTCGCGGGCCAAGGCACCGGCTTCTTCGGCTTCCTGCTCTACGACTACGGCGGGATGCTCTTCTTCCACGTGCTCTTCGTCATCATAAACATCCTCATAGTCATGGGCGGCGTCGAGAGCGGTATCGAGAAATTCTCCTCCGTCGCCATGCCGGCGCTGTTCTTCATCCTGCTCTTCGTTGTTGTCTACATAGCCTTCCAGGACGGCGCGGCAGAGGGCTACGCCTTCATGTTCAAGCCCGAGTTCTCCGCCATGAGCGGCTTCTCCGGCTTCCTGAACGTCCTGAAGACGGCGGCAGGCCAGATGTTCTTCTCGCTCTCGCTTGGCATGGGCTGCATGATAACCTATGGCTCATACCTGGATAAGAAGGAGGACCTGCAGAAGAATGCCATCATCATCCCCGCCTGCGACACCCTCATCGCCATCATGGCCGGCATGGCCGTTCTGCCCGCCTGCGCGGCCTACGACGTGCCCTACGCCTCCGGCCCGGGACTTCTGTTCACCTCCATGCAGCAGGTCTTCACGAACATGGGTGAGTTTGGCGCCTTCGTCGGCTTCCTGTTCTACTTCCTGGTGTTCATCGCGGCTGTGACGAGTTCCATCTCCCTGCTCGAGGTCGTCTGCACCTACCGTATCGACGCTGCCATCGACAAGGGCAAGAAGCCGAACCGTCAGAAGATCACCTGCATCGCTGCGGGCCTTATCTTCGTCGTCGGCCTGCCGGTCGCTCTGGACGCTCTGGGCAGCGGCGGCGCGATCGTCCCGGCTCCGTTCGAGATTATCGGCTATCAGGCGGCCGAGGGATACAAGGTTCCGATGGCCATAGACTGCTGGCTCGACTTCTTTGACACTATCTCTGAGGGCGTCCTGATGCCGTTCGGCGCACTGGCGATGAGCGTTCTCATCGGCTGGGTATACAAGACCAAGAAAGCAGTCGTACCGGAGTGCGAACAGGCCGGACACAAGTTCTGGGGCTATGGCTTCTTCAATGTCTGCTTCAAGTTTATCGTTCCCGCCATCATGATCCTCGTCCTCGTGGCTCAGGTCATCGACTTCTTTGTTCCGAAGCCGCTGTGAGCGCAGGAATAGCATAAACAATAAAAAAGATAAAAACACCCGGTCCTGCGACCGGGTGTTTTTATCCGTAGTACGCTAGTGAGATGCTGTAGACGATGATGGCGTCGACCTGGCGGCTTGTAAGCGCGTCCAGGAGGGCTTTGGAGCCGCCCGTGAGCCGCTTTATCTGGTCGAAGCGGTTCATTAGCTTTTCGTCGGCCGAGAGCGCTTCTATGAACTTGCTCTCGGTGGTGATGCCGAGACTCTGGCCGTTCAGGCCCCTGAGCGTCTTTGCACCCCCGTCGGCGAGCGTGACAAGCACGATGTCGTTTGAGAGGTAGGGCGAGAGCGTCTCGAACTTGCCCTCGGAGTTATCCAGCACGAGGCCTCCCCACGCGACGTCTATGTTCCCGCTGGAGAGCTCGACGTAGGCGTTCTCGGCCTTGATAGAGATGAACTTGACATCCCAGCCGAGACGACGGCACACTTCTCTTGCCAGCTCGACGTCGAAGCCGGTGTAATTGCCGTTCTCCATGTAGCTCATGGGGAAGACGTCGGTGTCCACGCCGACGAGCAGGGTCCTGTAGGCTGCGGCGCCGACCTTCTCGAGAGCGCTGATATCCTTGGAGAAGGTGGTCTTGTCCTCGCCGAACCACTGCATGGCGAGACGCTGCACCGTGCCGTCCGCAGCGAGCACCTTGAGCGCCGCTTCGACATAGTACTGCACGTAGTCCCCGTCGCGGAAGCCTATCGAGAACGACTGGGTCTCAAGCGTTTCCAGTATCCTGTACCTGCCCGATATCTTCCCGCAGCCGGCCAGCGGCAGCATGAGGCACAGGGCCAGCGCCAGCGCTATATATTTGATTTTACGTTTCACCCCGGTCTCAGCCCCTCAAAACAAAAAATGGCTGCGCCCACACGGGACGCAACCATAATAGTATTATATTCGACAGCCACATTCAAGTGGAAATTTGTAAATTCTCTACTCACTGCCCGTAGCTCGAGAGGAATTTCCGCGTCCTCTCCATCTGCGGGTTATCGATTATCTCCGGGCCGCCCTGCTCGACGATAAAGCCGCCGTCCATGAAAATGATGCTGTCGGAGACCTCGCGAGCGAAGTGCATCTCGTGGGTGACGATTATCATGGTCGTTTTGCGCTCGGCGAGCTCGCGTATGACACGGAGCACCTCGCCGGTGAGCTCGGGGTCGAGGGCGCTCGTCGGCTCGTCGAAGCAGAGGATGTCCGGGTGCAGGGCGAGGGCGCGCGCTATGGCGACGCGCTGCTGCTGCCCGCCGGAGAGCTGGTGCGGGTAGTGCCCCGTGCGGTCGGAGAGGCCCATCGAATCGAGCAGCTCGAGGCCCTCTCTGTCAATGGCATCATAAATGGCCTTCTTGTTCTGCTTGAAATCCGGGCGTTCCTTCGCCAGCAGCTTGCTTGCCAACGTGACGTTTCCGAGCGCAGTATACTGCGGAAAGAGATTGAAACTCTGGAACACCAGCCCAAAATGCAGCCGCTTTTTCCTGACATCGGCTTCCCGCTTTGTGGAGGGGTCCTCAGCATCGAAAAGGACCTCGCCGTTCACGGCGATGCTCCCGGCGTCCGGCGTCTCGAGGAAGTTCAGGCAGCGCAGCAGAGTGGTCTTGCCCGAGCCGGAGGAACCTATGATGCTAAGCGCCTGCCCCTGCTCGAGGGAAAAGCTGATGTCGTTTAGGACCTTCGTCTTGTCGAAGTGCTTTTCAAGGTTTTTGACTTCCAGTATCGACATTGCCGCACCCCCTTACCTGAAGAACTCGAGCCTGCGCTCCAGCCTGCCAAGCAGGAAGGAGACGACGCCGTTGAAGACGAGGTAATACACGCCGGTGAAGAGCAGCGGCCAGATGAGGCCTGAGTAGCCATGCGAGCCTTTGAGGAAGGCGTAGCCGGCCCAGATTACCTCCTGATAGGAGATGATACGCGCGAGGGAGGTGTCCTTGACAAGGGTGATGATCTCGTTTGACATGGGCGGCACGATGCGCTTTATCATCTGCAGAAGGGTGACATGGCGGAAGATCTGGCCCTTCGTCATGCCGAGCACCTGCCCTGCCTCCTGCTGGCCTATCGGCACGCCCTGGATGCCGCCGCGGTAGATCTCGGAGAAGTAACAGGCGTAGTTGATGATGAACATGACCGCCGCCGCGGCGAAGCGGCCCTCGGCAAAGCTCCAGGGGTTGGTGGGCAGGATGTAGCCGGGTATGTAGAAGACAATGAGAAGCTGGAGCATGAGCGGCGTGCCGCGGATGACCCAGACCACAAAACGGCTCAGGAGCGATATCGGCCTGAAGCCGAGCAGCAGCCGCGAGCTGCGACCCAGAGAGCGCAGAAGCGAGCGGGTCTGTTTTTCACTGAGCACGCATTCCAGCTGGGCAAGCTGTTTTTTCTCGCTCTGGCTGAGCTCCGCCCCACTGCCGGCCTTCGCGAGCAGGCTGTTCCTTCGGGCGGCGCTGCCCGGACTCTTGTCGCCGTGGGTGAGCGGCAGTCCATCGTCCAGCCTGTGCTGGAGCTGCTGCTGCCAGGCGAGCTTCCTTCGCCCCAAAACCCCCAGAGGCGCCCAGCGGTTCATGGAGCCGAAGCAGACTATGAGTCCGAGGGGTATGGAGCCTACGAGCGTCACAACAAAGAGTCTGAGCGTCTGCACAAAACCCTCGTTGAGCGCGGATATTACGGTCTGGAACATTTGCTTGGGACCACTCCTGTTCGCGCCGAAAGCAGAGGCGCGTCACGTCCTCTGCTTTCAGCTTATTCTCTCAAATTATCGTGTCGGGCCTTACTCCTGCGGGATGAGCGCCGCAGTGACGCCGTAGGTCTCGGCGAGCTCCTGCATCGTGCCGTCGGCCCAGGCGGCGGCGAAGAAGTCGTTGAGCGCCGCGCACAGGTCGCTGCCCTTGCGGAAGCCGACGCCGTACTCCTCGCTGTTGAGGCTTATCGTGTAGGTGAGGTCGGCATAGCTCGTGCCCTCGCCCACCATGGCGGCGGCCATGAGGCTGTCGATGATGGCGGCCTGGCAGGTGCCGGAGCTGACCTCGAGCACCGCAGTGGCCTGGTCGATGACCTCGGTGTAGTTAAAGCCGTTCTCTATGGCCATGTCCATGCCGGCAGAACCGCTCTCGACCGCAAACTGCAGATCGGCCATGCTCGCGGCGTCGGGGTAGTTCTCGGCCTCGGCAGCAGGCAGGATGACGACCTGGGCGTTGTTGCAGTAGGCGTTGGAGCACTCCATGGAGGAGAGCACCTCGTCGGTGAGGGTCATGCCGTTCCAGACGACGTCGATGGTCTTGCCGTCAAGCTCGAAGACCTTGTTGCCCCACTCGATCTCCTGAAATACGACCTCGACGCCGAGGCTCTCGGCAAAGGCCTTCGCGAGGTCGGCGTCAAAGCCTATCCACTCGCCGCTCTCGTCCTGATAGTCCATGGGCGCGAAGTTGGTGATTCCGACGACCAGCGTGCCCTTGTCCTGAACATAGGCGAGGTCGCTGTCGACCGCATCGTCGCCGCCCTCGTCGGCGGGCTCGGTCACGTCGGAGGGTGCGTCGCTCGCGGGCGCGCCGGTGGGGTCGGAGGCCGCGGGCTCGCCGCAGGCGGCCAGTGCAAATACCATGCAAAGCGCAAGCATGAGTGCAAGAATCTTTTTCATCTTTACATTTCTCCTTCATTCACTACCTGTTTCAACAGGCGGTATCATACTACCACATTAGCGAAATAAAGCAATACCTTTCACGCATTTTTACCTGTGCAATTTCTGCACAGGTTGATTTAAGGTGCGGCTGGTAGTATAATTTTAGGGTTATGAGAACTTACGACGCGGGAAAATGCGATATAGCTGTGATAGGCGCGGGCCATGCGGGCATCGAGGCGGCGCTGGCCTCGGCGCGGCTGGGGCTGGAGACCGTCTGCTTTGCGATAAACCTCGACACGGTGGGCAACATGCCCTGCAACCCGGCCATAGGCGGCACGGGCAAGGGTCATCTCGTACGGGAGCTGGACGCTCTCGGGGGCGAGATGGCGCACGCGGCGGACGCCGCCTGCATCCAGTACCGGATGCTGAACCTCGGCAAAGGCCCGGCGGTACATTCGCTGCGGGCGCAGGCCGACCGGCGCAGGTATCAGGAGGTCATGAAGCGCACGCTCGAGCGGCAGGAGCGGCTCCGGCTCATCCAGGCCGAGGTCGTGGACATCGGCGTCGAGGACGGGCGCGTCGTCTCCGTCACGACGCACACGGGCGCGGTTTGGCGCTGCCGGGCGGCTATAATCGCCACGGGCACTTTCCTGAAAGGCCGCACCATCGTCGGAGAGGTCATACGAGACTCCGGCCCGGACGGACTTGCCCCCTCGGGGCCGCTGGCGGACTGCCTGCGCGCTCTGGGCCTCTCGCTGCGCCGCTTCAAGACCGGCACGCCGCCGCGCGTGAACGCCCGGAGCGTGGACTTTTCCAAGATGCAGCTTCAGGAGGGTGACCCGGAGCCGGAGCCGTTCTCTTTCCAGACGGCGCGCCCGCCTGAGAACCTGGCGCGCTGTTACTTAACATACACGACGCCGGAGACGCACGAGATAATACGCGCGAACCTAGACCGCTCGCCCATATACTCGGGCGTCATAGAGGGCGTCGGCCCGCGCTACTGTCCGAGCATAGAGACGAAGGTCATGACCTTCCCTGACAAGGAGCGGCATCAGCTTTTTATAGAGCCGATGGGTCTCGGCACGGAGGAGCTTTACGTGCAGGGCTTTTCCAGCTCCATGCCGGAGGAAGTGCAGGTCGAGATGCTGCACACGGTGCCCGGCCTCGAGCGGGCGGAGATAATGCGGACGGCATATGCGATAGAGTATGACTGCGTGGACCCCACGGAGCTGCTGCCGACGCTGGAGACGCGGAAGGTTTCCGGCCTCTACGGCGCGGGTCAGTTCAACGGCTCCTCGGGCTACGAGGAGGCGGCGGTGCAGGGCTTTTGCGCGGGCGTGAACGCAGCGCGGAAGATAAAGGGCGAGGCCCCCTTCGTGCTCCGCCGGAGCGAGGCCTACATCGGCGCTCTCATAGACGACCTCGTTACCCGCGGCACGAACGAACCATACCGCATGATGACCTCGCGCTCGGAGTACCGGCTGCTGCTCAGGCAGGACAACGCCGACGAGCGCCTGACGCATATAGGCTATGAGCTGGGCCTCGTGCCGAAGGAGCGGCTCGAGGCCGTGGAGCGCAAGTATGCCGCGGTGGACGCGGAGATATCGCGGCTCGAGCGCACGCACGTCGCGCCGACGCCGGAGCTTTGCTCCGCGCTGGAGGCCCTCGGCACCGCCGCACCCACCTCGGGCGTGAGCCTTGCGGCGCTGCTCAGAAGGCCGCAGGTGGGCTACACCGACCTCGCGCCCTTCGACCGTGAGCGGCCCGCGCTGCCGCGCGCAGTGACGCAGCAGGTGGAAATACGGCTCAGGTACGAGGGCTATATAAAAAGGCAGCTCAGGCAGGTCGAGGAGTTCTCGAGGATGGAAAGCCGCGCCCTGCCTGAGGATATCGACTATGAAAAGGTCCCCGGTCTGCGCACGGAGGCGAAACAGAAACTCGCCGCTCTGCGCCCGGAGAACTTCGGGCGTGCGTCGCGTATATCGGGCGTCTCGCCCGCGGATATGGCGGCGCTGGCGATGTACGTGGGGAGGCGGGAGCGATGAGCGAAGGCATAGTCCTCGGTTTTTCCGGCGGCGTGGATTCGGCCTGCGCCGCCGAAATGCTCAGGCGTCAGGGCTTCGATGTGCGCTGCCTGTACCTCGAGACCGGCTCCGACGAGGCTGAGAGCGCGCTCTCCTGCGCCCGAGCCATGGGCCTGCCGCTCGAGGTCATCGACGCGCGCGCAGAGCTGGAGGAGCATGTCTGCCGGCCCTTTGCCGAGGCGTATGCGCGGGGCGAAACGCCCAGCCCCTGCGTTTTGTGCAACCCGTCGGTGAAGCTGCGTCTGCTGTGCAGCTACGCGGACGAGCTGGGCATCAATTATATCGCCACGGGCCACTACGCGAGGGTGTCGGACGGCGCGCTGTACATGGGCCGGCCTGAGAACGACCAGAGTTATATGCTCTGCCGCATCCTGCCGGAGCAGCTGCGAAGGCTGGTGCTACCCCTGGGCGAGATGATAAAAGCGGAGACGCGCTCACTTGCGGAGGAATGGGGCCTGCCCGCGGCAAAGAAACCGGACAGCATGGAGCTGTGCTTCGTGCCGGGCGGGGATTACGCAGCCTGGCTCGAGCGCCGCGGCGACGCGCCGGAGCCGGGGGACATCATCTATAACGGCGCTCCTGTGGCGAAGCACGGGGGCATCCACCGCTTTACGCTGGGCCAGAGGCGCGGCCTCGGCTACGCGGCAGGGCGGCGCGTCTATGTCTCGGAGATAAGGCCCGGGACGCGGGAGGTCGTGCTGATGGACGGCGAAGGGCTGTTCACAAGGGAGTTTTATGCAGGCTCCATGCGCTGGCTGACGGAACCGCCCGCGGCGCCCTTCGACTGCGGAGTGCGGGTCAGGCACTCGCGTGCACTCACCCCTGCCCGGGCCTTTCCCGAAAAGGACGGGCGCCTCAGGCTCGTGTGCGAGGCCCCGCTGAGGGCGCCGACGCCCGGCCAGGCCGCCGCAGTATATCGCAGCTGCCAGTTAATGGGTGGAGGTTTCGTGCTGCATGATACAAAGGATACAATTTAGATACAAATGCGGTTGACAAGGGAGCTGAAATCGGTTATCCTATAACTGTATTATTTTGACTGATACGCGGACGCATTGGGGCTGGTGGGATGATGATAGACATCAATTTCAGAGATTCTCGGCCGATCTACGAGCAGGTGAAGACGGCGCTGAGGAAGCTCATCGTATCGGGGGCCATGTCTCCCGACGAGAAGCTGCCCTCGGTGCGCGAGCTTGCTGCGCAGCTCGTGATAAATCCGAATACTATCCAGAGGGCGTACCGCGAGCTTGAGCAGGAAGGGTATATTATCTCCATTCCCGGCAAGGGCAGCTATGCGAACATCCGCACGCAGGTGGATGAGGGCAGAAAGCGCGAGCTGCTGGCGGAGATGGACGAGATAGTGACGGAGCTTCTGTTCCTCGGCGTCACGGCCGACGAACTGGACAGGCGCATCAGGGGGAAGGAGGCCGCCGCCAATGAGGGTTGAGTTCAGGGAAGTCTCGAAGGGCTATTACGGACACAAGGCGCTGGACGGGCTGACGCTGACGGTGCCGTCCGGGGCTGTGTATGGTCTGGTCGGGCCGAACGGCGCGGGCAAGACGACGGCGATGAAGCATCTCGCTGGGATATTGAAGCAGGACTCGGGCGAGGTACTCTGCGACGGCGAGCCGGTGTTTGAGAACACGCGCGCGAAGGGGAGGATATTCTGCATCCCGGACGAGGTGTTCCACTTTCCGCAGGCGTCGATAACGGACATGATGCGGTTTTACCGCGGGCTGTACCCGAATTTTGACATAAAGCGCTTTGAGCAGCTGCGGGAGGTGTTTGACCTCGATGTGAAGCAGCCGATGCGGAGGTTTTCGCGGGGCATGCTCAAGCAGGCGGCGTTTTGGCTGGCCATTTCGATGCGGCCGGAGCTGATGATACTGGACGAGCCGGTGGACGGGCTTGACCCGGTGATGCGCCGGCAGGTCTGGGCGCTCATCATGCAGGACGTGGCGGAGTATGGCACAACGGTGCTGATCTCGTCGCACAATCTGCGCGAGCTTGAGGACGTGTGCGACCGTGTAGGGATAATAGATAAGGGCAGGATGCTGCTCGAGAGGGTGCTGTCCGAGCTGCAGGAGAACATGACGAAGCTGCAGCTGGTGCTGCCTGAGGGCGCGGCCGTGCCGGCGGAGCTGGACGTGCTGCATACGGCGGGCCAGGGCAGGCTCAAGACGCTGATAATAAGGGGCCGGGCCTCGGAGGTACTCTCACAGGTCGAGCGGCTGGACCCGGTGTTCGTGGACGCCGTGCCGCTGACGCTGGAGGAGATCTTTATATATGAGCTGGGAGGTGAGGGCCATGAAGTCCGGGACATCATTCTTTAACGGGCCTCTCTTCCGCAAGACAGTACTCCGTTTCTGGCCTTTGTGGGCCTCTTATGCCTTTGTGTTGTTCCTTGCGCTGCCCGCAAATCTGGCAGGCAGGCTGGGTCAGGCGGAGTCGGCGGCGGATGCGGCCCGGCTGGCGCAGTACGTGCCCATAGCGTTCATAGGGAATGTGGGACTGGTCGTGGCGCCGATAATCGGCTGTGCGGCGGCCATGGCGGTGTACAGTCACCTGTACTTCCAGCGCTCGGCGGCAGCTTACGGCATGCTTCCGGTCAGGCGGGAAGGCATCTTCATCTCCGTGACGCTGGCTGGCTCGGTGCCGGTGCTGCTGGTGAACCTGCTCATTGCGGTAAGCTGTGTTCTGGCGGGATATTCGCAGTTTGACTCGGTGCTGCCCGCGGCGGCGTCGATGTTCGGGACGATGAGCCTCATATTTATCGCATATTTCGGCATAGCGGCTTTCTGTGCGCAGCTGACGGGAAGCATGATAATCCTGCCTCTGCTGTTCGTGGCGGTCAATATCGCGGCGGCGGTGTTTGAGGAAGTGGTGTTCTCAGCGATGGGCGAGTTCGTCTATGGCTTTGCGGTGCGCAGCTACAGTCTGGACCTTCTCTCGCCTATCGTGGGCATGGCGGCGCGAAGCCAGTACAAGACGATATTCGAGTACATGTCGGACGGGACTATGCAGGCCGTGGGCTATGTCTATACAGGCTGGGTGTATGTCGGTTGCTGCGCCGTGGTAGGCGCGCTGCTCACGATCCCCTCGTGCGTGCTGTATAAGCGGCGCAATCTGGAGACGGCGGGCGACGTTGTAGCCATAGGATTATTGAGGCCGGTGCTGAGGTACTGCATGGCTCTGGCCTGCGCGCTGCTGCTGGCGGTACTGCTGACCGGACTGCTGATACCGGATGTGGCCTATATGGGCGCAGCCGGAGCAGTGCTCTTTGCGCTGTTCATGCTTATAGGCGGTCTGATAGGCTGGCTTGTGGCTGAGATGCTGGTGCAGAAGAGCTGCCGGGTGTTCAAAATGGGCAGGGCCTGGGCGGGCTTTGCCGCGCTGTGGGTGCTGCTGACGGCGCTGCTGTTCGTCTGTGAGCTGGATCTCACCGGCTACGAGAAAAGGGTGCCGGACGCGGGCAAGGTAAGCTCCGTAACGCTGAACACCAGCGGCGGCGAGATGGTATTGAAGCAGCCGGAAAACATAGAGCTTGCTGCGGGGCTGCACCGGAGCCTTGTGGAAGGCAAGGACGCCTATGAGGCAGCTGCGAAGCATGGGCGCGCCTCGGGCGAGGACGATTCGGGATTTGCTCCGCAATATGTAGAGCTGAGATACGAGCTGAAGGACGGCCGTCAGATGGTGAGAAGATACGCGGTCGACTATAGTGTGAATCCAGCGGATATTGAGCTGCTGGAGGAGCTCGCGAATGGAGTGGAGGGGCTGCTCTCACGGAAACTGCCGGATGTGGAGCCGAGCCGTTCGACAATAGAGTACGCGCTGGTGAACTGGACGGATGAGAACGGCGAAGTTAACAATTTAGAGCTGAGTCCGTCCGAGGCGGCTGAGCTGTATCATGAGTGTGTCCTGCCGGACATGAAGGACGGGACGATCGGGCTTGTGTGGTTCAACGAGAGCGGCGGATATCTGAAAGAAGTGTACGACTGCTGTATTAATATAGAGTTGCGTGTACGGGACAGAGGCACCGGCCAAAGCTATGAGCACTTTTATACCTACGCCACCATCTGGTCGGAGCGCACAAACGCGTGGCTCGCAGAGCACGGCATCACACCTCTGACCCCGGCGGAACTGGGGAACGAATACCTGTTTTCATAAAGAGTACAAACCGACACGGTGGCGGGGCAGACCGCCACCGTGTCGGTTTTCTTTGCGGTTCCACTTCCGTTTCTTTCGACAAGTAAAAAGAAAGGAAGTGGAATATACGCGAAATCCGCCCGTGGAAATTTTACTTCCACGGGCGGGTTTATTATGTTATATTCTACTTACTTCGCAAGCAGTTCCTTTATCGTATCGCCAAGGATCTTGATACCCTTCTCGATCGCCTCGTCAGAGCTGTTCGAGTAGTTGATGCGCATCGTGCGGACACCCCTGTCCTCCTCGTAGAAGGGGTCGCCGGGGCAGACGGCCACGCCTTTTTTGGCGGCGGCTTCCATGACGTCCACGGCCTTGAGGCCCTCCGGCATCGTCGCCCAGATGAACATGCCGCCCTCGGGCTTCGTGTAGCTCACGTCCGCCGGGAAATCCTCCGCCATGCAGGCCATCATCTTCTCCGCCTTCTCGCGGTACATGACCTTGATCTTGTCTATCTGCGCATCCAGATCGTTGTCCAGCAGGTACTCCGCAAGCACCATCTGGCCGAAGATGTTCGTGTGCAGGTCCATCGTGGACTTGAAGGCCAGCAGCTTCGCGTACAGCTCCGGCTGCTTGCAGGCTATCCAGCCTATGCGCATGCCAGGCGCCACTATCTTCGAGAAGGTGCCCATCGCCGCGCACTGCTCGCCCAGCAGCGCAGCAAAGCTGCTGCCGCCCTCGCCGTGGAAGCGCAGCTCGCCGTAGGGATTGTCCTCAATGACCGGGGTGCCCGCGGCCTTCAGTATCTCCGCCGCGCGCTCGCGCACCGCCTGAGTGTAGGTCAGGCCCGTCGGGTTCTGGAAGTTCGGTATCACATAGATGAACTTCGGGTCGTGCTCCTTGAGCGTCTTCTCCAGCTCGTCGCAGTCGATGCCGTCCTCGTTCAGGCTGACGGAGACTATCTTCGGGTCGTACAGGTGGAAGGTCTGCAGCGCGGTGAGGTAGCTCGGCTTCTCCACCGCCACCTTGTCGCCCGGGTTTATCAGCGTCGCCGCGACCATGTCCAGCGCCTGCTGCGAGCCGTTCGTTATGATGATATTCTCCGGCGCAAAATCCACGCCCTGCTTCTTGTACCTGTCGGAGATGAACTTGCGCAGCGGCATATAGCCCTCGGTGTTGCTGTACTGCAGGGCGCGCACGCCGTCACGCTCGAGGACCTTCGTTACCGCAGCCTCCATCTCCTTTACAGGAAAGGAGTCGGGGTTCGGCAGCCCGCCGGCAAAGGATATTACGTCCGGCGACGCGGCGGCCCTGAGTATGGCCGAGGTAAAATCGCCCTGAAAATCGGGCTTTAGCATGCGGTCTGAGATCCTGAGCTTCATTTCTTGTTCCTCCTCTTAGCTTCTTTTCTCTCTCGCGTAGGCTGATACTTTCCGCGATAATAAAGAAAATGATATCACCTCACACTTTAAATTACAAGATTTTTTTTGCTGCTGTATTAATTTTTCATTTGAATAGATGAATTGTTGATTTCCCGTGCTTATCTTTATTGCCGGAGATGAACAAAATAGTTTTGCCACATCTTCACAAAGGAGCGGAGCATGTCGTCACACAAAAGGCCCGAACTCTCCGAAAAGGCCAGAAAGCTCATAGCCGCGTTGTCCGTCGCGGTCTTCATACTGCTGACCCTCGCCATTGCCTGGTTCGTGGGCCGCCCGATGCTGAAGTTCGTCTCCGAGCCGGAGCACTTCCGCGCATGGGTGGACTCCGGCGGCGTCATGAGCCGGGTGTGGTTCCTCGGCATGCAGATACTGCAGGTCTTCGTTGCGATCATCCCCGGCGAGCCGATGGAGCTGGGCGCAGGCTATGCCTTCGGCGCCGTTGAGGGCACGCTGCTCTGCCTTGGCGGGACTGTGGCAGGCAGCATGGCCGTATTTTTCTTTGTCAGGCGTTTTGGCGTCCGGGCCGTGGAGATCTTCTTCACGCGCGAGAAAACAGAGTCCCTGCACTTTCTCAAAAACCCCAAAAAGCGCAACGCACTCATGTTCCTGCTCATCCTCATCCCCGGCACGCCGAAGGATCTGCTCGGCTACTTTGCGCCGCTCACCGGTATGAGCGCCTGGACCTGGCTTTTCATCACCTCGGTGGCCAGGATTCCGTCTATAATCACCTCTACCATAGGCGGCAGCGCCCTCGGCGTGCAGAACTACGTATTCGCGGCCATAGCGCTGGGCGTCACGCTGCTCATAAGCGGCGCCGGCCTGCTCATTTACCGGCGCATATGCCGCGTGCACGAGGAACGCTCGAAAAAGGAGGAAAACGGCGATGTCCGATAAACTTCTGATAGCGGACGACGAGCCGGACATAGTCGATACCCTCGCCCGCTGTTTCGCCTCGCGGGGCTATGAGATCCTGCGCGCCGGCAGCGGCGAGGAAGCCGTTCGCCAGGCCGGGCGCTCTCCCGACCTCATCCTGCTCGACGTCAACATGCCCGACCTGGACGGTCTCGAGGTCTGCCGCAGGATACGCGGCCACGTCACATGTCCCATCATCTTCCTGACGGCGAGGGTGGAGGACTCGGACAAGATCCGCGGTTTTGCCGCAGGCGGGGACGATTACGTCGTTAAGCCCTTCTCCATCGACGAGCTCGCCGCGCGCGTGGACGCCCATCTGCGCCGCGAACGGCGCCACGGCACCGCCTCCGAGCTGCGCTTCGAGGGTAAGCTCGTCATAAACTACACCGACCGCAGGGTCGTCTGGGCAGGGCACGAGCTGGGACTCGTCCGCAGGGAGTTCGACATAGTCGAGTTCCTCTCCCAGAACCCCGGCATGGTCTTTGACAGGGAGCGCATCTATGAGTGCGTCTGGGGTCTGGACGGCGAGGGCGACTCCGCCGTTATCTCCGAGCACGTCCGCCGCATCCGCGCGAAATTCGCCGCCGCGGGCTGCGAGCGGCAGTATATCGAGACCGTGTGGGGGGTCGGTTACCGTTGGGCAAGGTGAGAGCCTCGGCGGAGCGCAGGCACCGGCTCCGCGATGCGCCGCTGCGCGTCTCCTTCGTCCTCTACATGGTCGTCACCGCCGTCGCCGCCACCATCGTCTGCGCCATTGCCGTAAACTGGATGGATGAAACGCGGATAGGGCTGTACTACAAGTACCGCACCATGGCCGAGGAGATCCCGGTCGCCGATGGCGGGCATGTGGAGTACGGCTACACGGACGACGCCGAGGTCTATGTTATCTATGACGCCCGGGGCGTGGAGATAGGCCGGGGCAGCGTGCCCTATGGCGAGGGCACGCTCACCAGCGACGTGGGAGTCCTGCTCATAATGCCGGAGTACAGCCCGGAGGACGAGGCCCTCGACTACGCCCTGCGCGTCCTGCAGGCTCTGGCGATACCCCTCTCCTACCTCGGCGCCATCGTCCTGTGCGCCGTCATCTTTTACCGCCGGAAGCTGAAGCGGCCCATAGAGATACTCGACGCCGCCTCGCAGAAAATAGCGGAAAACGACCTGGGCTTCACCGTTGAGGCGCCCTGCGGCAACGAGCTGGGCAGGCTCTGCGCCTCCTTCGAGAAGATGCGCGCCTCCCTGCTCGCGCTCAACCGCGAGCACTGGGCGCAGATGGAGGAGCGCCGCCGCCTGAACGCCGCCTTCGCCCACGACCTGCGCACTCCCCTCACCGTCCTGCGCGGGCGAGCCTCCCTGCTCGAGGCCGAACTGCCGCCGGGCAGCGAGGCATCAGCGGACGCGAAGGTCATGCAGACGCATATCGAACGCCTCGTCCGCTATGCGGACGCCATGTCCAGCCTTCAGAGGATGGAGGATGTGGAGGTAAGGAGGGAGCGGGTCGCGCTTCCGGAGCTTGCCGGGAGCCTGAGGGACACGGCGGAGATACTCTTTTCCGGCCGCGAGGTAAACGTATCCTGCGGCGAGGGCGAGGCGTTTGTAGACGCCGAGGTGGTCATGCAGGTCTGCGGCAACATCCTGTCGAACAGCGCGAGATACGCGCGCACGCGGGTGGACATCGAGCTTCGCGCCACAGGCGGCGCTCTGCGCGTCGCTGTCACCGACGACGGCGGCGGGTTTACGAAGGAGGGGCTGGAGAAGGCCGCCGCCCCATTTTACAAGGGCGAGGGCAGCGGCTCCGGCCACCTGGGCCTCGGCCTGAACATATGCGACATCCTCTGCCGCCGCCACAACGGCCGCCTCGTCCTGGAAAACGTACAGCACGGCGCGAGGGTCACCGCCGTATTCGGATAAAAAAGCTCACGCTCCGGTGTATGGAGCGTGAGCTTTTTGCATTTATTTTCCCTCAGAACAGCCCGGATATCTTTCCGGACGCATCCACGTCTATGCGCTCGGCCGCCGGGGACTTCGGCAGGCCGGGCATCGTCATGATATCGCCCGTCAGCGCCACGATGAAGCCCGCGCCCGCCGACACCTTCAGCTTCCGCACCGTCAGAGTGAAGCCCTCCGGCGCGCCCGGCTTCGCCGCGTCGTCCGAGAACGAGTACTGCGTCTTGGCCATGCACACCGGCAGGCCGCCGAAGCCCAGACGCTCGAGCTGCGCGAGTTCCTTTGCCGCCGGGCCGGTAAAGGCCACTGCCGAGGCCCGGTACACCTTCTTCGCTATCGCCTCGATCTTTGACCTTATATCCAGCTCGTCCGCATACGCAAATCGGAAATCATTCGGCTCGCCGCACAGCCGCACGACCTCGCGCGCAAGCTCCACGCCGCCGTCGCCGCCCTTCGCCCAGACCTCCGAGAGCGCGGCGTTCACGCCCAGCTCGCGGCAGCGGCGGCCAACCAGCTCAAGCTCCGCCTCGGTATCCGTCGGGAAACGGTTTATCGCCACGACGCAGGGCAGGCCGTACACGTTCCTTATGTTGTCAACATGCCTCAGCAGGTTCGGCAGCCCGCGCTCGAGAGCCTCCAGATCCTCCCTGCCCAGCTCCGTCTTCGCCGCGCCGCCGTGGTGCTTGAGCGCCCGCACCGTCGCCACTATGACCACCGCCGAGGGCCTCAGCCCTGACATGCGGCATTTTATGTCGAAAAACTTCTCCGCGCCCAAATCCGCGCCGAAGCCCGCCTCCGTCACCGCGTACTCGCCCAGCCGGAGCGCCATCCGCGTCGCCGTCACGCTGTTGCAGCCGTGCGCTATATTCGCAAACGGCCCGCCGTGTACGAAGGCCGGCGTGCCCTCCAGCGTCTGCACCAGATTCGGCTTGATCGCGTCCTTCAGCAGCGCCGCCATCGCGCCCGCCGCCTTGAGCTGGCCAGCCGTCACAGGCTGCTCGTCATAGGTATAACCCACGACGATCCTGGACAGCCGCTCCTTCAAATCCTCGATATCCGACGCAAGGCACAGCACAGCCATGACCTCGCTCGCCACCGTTATGTCGAAGCCGTCCTCCCTCGGCACGCCGTTCACCCTGCCGCCCAGCCCGTCCGTTACGAACCGCAGCTGCCGGTCGTTCATGTCCACTGCGCGCCGCCAGGTGATGCGCCTCGGGTCTATATTCAGCGCGTTGCCCTGATATATGTGGTTATCCAGCATCGCAGCGAGCAGGTTGTTCGCTGCGCCTATCGCGTGGAAGTCTCCCGTGAAATGCAGGTTTATATCCTCCATCGGGATGACCTGGGCGTATCCGCCGCCGGCCGCACCGCCCTTTATGCCGAACACCGGCCCCAGCGACGGCTCCCTGAGCGCTACCACAGAGCGCTTGCCGAGCTTCCTGAGCGCGTCCGCAAGTCCCACCGTCGTCGTCGTCTTGCCCTCGCCCGCGGGCGTCGGGTTTATCGCCGTCACAAGTATGAGCCTGCCGTCCTTCCCCGGCTCCTTCAGCAGCGCCGGGTCTATCTTCGCCTTGTTCCGCCCGTAGCACTCGACATACTTCCCGTCGATGCCCGCACGGGCGGCGACCTCCGTTATCTCCAGCGGCTTCGCCGCCTGCGCAATCTCAATATCGGTCATGTCCTACCTCACACTACACGCTCATAGGTGCAGAAGCTGCACTCGTATCCGCCCGAAACAAACTTCTCCTCCTCAGCACACTCCCAGTCAGGCAGCGAGTCGAGATTCGGAAAATATGCGTCCGACTTCGGCTGCGCGCCTATCTTCGTCACATAGATCCTGTCAAGATACTGAAACAGCGCCATATACACCGTCGCTCCGCCGATGACGAACACCCTCTCGCAGTCCCGCGTCGCTTCGACAGCTTCCCTTGCCGTATGCACTATAGTTGCGCCCTCTATCTCGTCCACGTGCCTCGTTATCACAAGGTTCTCCCGGCCCTTGAGAGGCTTGCCCTCCGGGAAATCCTTCATCGTCCGCCGCCCGACGATCACCGTCGCACCCTTCGTCAGCTGCGCAAAATGCCGCCTGTCCTCGGGTATCACGATCGGCTGCGTGCCCTCGGCGCCTATGCCCCAGTCCGAATACACTGCTACTATCGCGTCCATGTGCTCTCCTTTCCGACCGCTCACACCGCTATGGGTATCTTCTCGTTCAGCTCCGTATACTCGTAGCCGGGCAGCGAGAAGCTGTTCTTTGTGAAGGCATAGAAGTCCTTCACGCTCTCGTCCAGTATGAGCTTCGGGGCCTTTTTCGGCTCATTTGCTATTATCTTCTCCACGATCGGCACATGCCGGTCATAGATATGAGCGTCCGCTATCACATGCACCAGCTCGCCTGCCTCGAGGCCCGATACCTGCGCGAACATGTACGTCAGCGCCGCGTACTGGCACACGTTCCAGTTGTTCGCGGCCAGCATGTCCTGGCTGCGCTGGTTCAGGATCGCATTGAGCGTCCTGCCCGTCACGTTGAAGGTCATCGAGTACGCGCAGGGATAGAGCGCCATCTCGTGCAGATCCTCAAAGTTGTAGATATTCGTCAATATCCGTCTCGAAGCCGGGTTGTGCTTCAGGTCGTACAGCACCCTGTCCACCTGGTCAAACTCGCCCTCCGGGTACTTGTGCTTCACTCCCAGCTGATAGCCATAGGCCTTGCCGATGGAGCCATTCTCGTCCGCCCACTGGTCCCAGACATGGCTGCCCAGATCCTTTATGTTGTTCGACTTCTTCTGCCATATCCACAGCAGCTCGTCGATGGCGCTTTTCCAATAGGTCCTGCGTATCGTGAGGATGGGAAACTCGCCCCTCAGGTCGTAACGGTTTACAATGCCGAACTTTTTTATCGTGTGCGCGGGCGCGTTATCGTCCTCCCAGCGCGGACGAACGTCCTGCTCGGTGTCCCAAAAGCCGTTTTCGAGTATGTCCCGGCAATTCTTAATGAACACCTCGTCGGCGTAGCTCATGCTCCTGCCCCCTGTCTGTGCTAATGTTAAATCAATATAAAATCAGTATAAACCATCCCGGCGGCACCCGCAAGCGGCAATTGCATAGAATAGATAGGGAAAGGGGCGTGGAGTTTTTATGGTTTTTGCCTTATGCGGCGGCGACGTGCGGCAGTCCAGGCTGGCCGGTCTGCTGCTGGAGGACGGACACGGGGTGCGCAGCTGGGCCTTGGAGAAGGCCGAACTGCCCGGCGGCGTCAGGGCCTGCGAGACGGCGGCCGAGGCGCTGGAGGGCGCGGGCTGCCTGCTGCTGCCCATGCCGGTGTCCATGAGAAGCGGACTTTTGAACGCGCCGCTGTCCGAGGGCACGCACTGTCTGGGCGAAGTGTTCGCCGCGCTCGGGCCGGGTCAGAGCGTCTGCGGCGGTATGGTGAACGCTGAGACGAGGGCCGTGGCCGAGGGCTTTGGCGTCAGGGTGCTGGACTACGGCAAGCGCGAAGAACTGCTGGCGGCAAACGCCGTCGCCACCGCCGAGGGCGCCATAGGCGTACTGCTGACCGAGACCGACCGGGCGCTCTGGAACAGGCGCACCCTCGTGACCGGCTGGGGTCGGGTGGCAAGGGCGCTCGCGCCGAGGCTGAAGGCTCTTGGCATGGAAGTCACGATAGCCGCAAGGAAGCCCGGCGACCGGGCATGGGCCGCAGCCTGGGGCTTCAGGACCGCGGACACGGAGCGGCTCGCGCAGGCGCTCCGGGGCTGCGAGATCGTAGTGAACACCGTCCCGGCGCTGCTGCTCACGGCCTCGCGGTTGGCAGAGCTGGATTCGGACGCTGTGGTGCTCGACCTCGCTTCGGCTCCCGGCGGCACGGATTTCGAGGCCGCTCGCGCCTTCGGCATACGCGCCCTGACCGCGCCGGGCCTGCCCGGGAAGTGGGCGCCGCTCACGGCGGCGGAGGCCGTCAGGGACGCGGTCTACAACATTCTGGAGGTTGGATGACAACATGGAAAGCAGAAGAATGGGGCTCGCACTCTGCGGCTCCTACTGCACATACGAAAAGGTGCTCAAAGAGGCCGAAAAGCTCGCCGGGGACTGGGACCTCACCGCTGTCATGAGCGAGACCGCCGCATGCACCGACAGCAGATTCGGCAAGGCCGAGGACTTTATTAAAAGGCTCGAAGCCATCACCTGTAAACCTGTCATCAGGTCGATCACGCAGGCCGAGCGCGTCGGACCCGAAAAGCTTTTTGACGTGCTGGTCATTGCTCCCTGCACGGGCGCAACGCTGGCCCGTCTGGCCGTCGGGCTTACCGACACCGCCGTAACAATGGCCGCCAAAAGCCACCTGCGCAACGGCCGTCCCGTGGTGGTAGCGCTCTCGACAAACGACGCCCTCTCAGGCTCGGCAGAGAGCATCGCCGCCCTGCTCAATCGGAGGAACTACTACTTCGTGCCCTTCGGTCAGGATGACCCGGAGGGAAAGCCCTGCTCCCTGCAGGCGGATTTCACCAAGATCCACGAAGCCGCCCTGGCCGCCCTGGAAGGCCGCCAGCTCCAGCCGGTGCTGAGATAAGCCGTCCGCAAAAAACGGAGGGAACGGGCCTTGCCCGTTCCCTCCGCTCTTTACTGTGTATTTCTCATTCCGTCGGCATGGCGCCTTCCATGAGGTCGTCATACATCTCCTGAGTCAGGTCGCACTGGTAGAACAGCTTGTAGTACTCCGTCACCTCGGTCTGGAGGTCATACTCACAGTAGTCCGGATAGAGCAGCGCGCCCAGCCAGAGCATACCCAGATACCTCTGCACCGACGGAGGGCTGGACAGCCAACCGTAGGGTCCATAGGGGGTCTTGTAGTAGTTCCCGGAGCTTATGGCGTTCAGCTGCTGCCAGGTGCTGTTGTCCGCCACCGTGTCGTAGATGGTGTCCGGCGCAAATATGATGACGTCAGGGTTCCAGACAAGGAGCTGCTCCATGTCCACCTCGTTGCCCATGCCGGAGGACACGACCTCGGGCACGACGGCGAGGTTTTCCGACATGAGGTTGATGGTCTCCGCGTGGTAGCTGCCCTCGGCTATGACGTTCAGGCCCTTGTCGCCCAGGCAGTAGAGCAGGCTGCGTCGCGCGCCGTCCGCGTCCACCTTTGCCATCATGTCCGTCATCATGGCGTAGGTCTCCTCGCACCAGGTGGCCAGCTCCTCCGCCTTCTCGGTCTGGCCGGTCAGCTCGCCCAGCAGGCGGTAGGCCTCGGGCGCCGTTTCGACCGTGGCGTCGATGTGGACGAAGGGGATGCCGGTCTGCTCGGTCAGGCTGTCCATGTCCTCGGCTATGCTGTCCTTCGTGTCGCCCACGTCAATGACGACGTCGGGGTCGGCAGCCAGCAGGGCCTCGAGGTCCATCTCGCCCTTGCCGCCGTAGAGCTGGCCCAGCTCCGGCAGGGTCGAGATGTACTCCGGCAGGTAGAGTGCGATGTCCTCGGCTATGTAGTTCGACACGCCCACCATGAGTTCGCCCACCAGAGGGATGGCATAGACCTGAGTCAGCGGACCCGAGATGGCGACCTTCGTCACCTCATAGGGCACCGTCACCGTTCTCCCGGTGGAATCCGTGAACTCGCGGGTCTCAGGCGTCGTCTCCTCCGCGGCCGGCTCCGTCGCGGGCGCAGTGTCCTCCGTGGGCGGCTCCGTAGTCTGGGTCCCGGCCTGTCCGCAGCCGGACAGCAGGCCGGCAAGCAGGCAGAGCGCGAGCAGCATTACGAAAATTCTTCTTTTCATTTCGGGTTTCCTCCTGATATATTTTGACGCTGTGAAACGCAATGTCATTTCTCCACGATGACCGAGGCGGGCGTACAGACCCGGACCCTGTCGTCAAAGAGGCTGGAGACCTCGACCTCGACCCCGTAGAGCCGCTGCATCATGTCCGGGGTCAACACGTCCCCGGGCTTTCCCTCCGTCAGCACCTCGCCGCCTCTCAGGGCAAGGATGCGGTCAGAGAACATGTAGCTCTGTTCGGGGTTGTGGGTAGTCTGGATGACGGTGTAACCCTCGCGGGCCAGCTCGCGGGCACAGTTCAGCACCAGCAGCTGGTTGCCGAAGTCGAGGCTCGCCGTAGGCTCGTCGAGCATGAGCACCGGCGCGCGCTGCACCAGCGCCCTCGCTATGAGCGCCAGCTGCCGCTCGCCGCCGGAGATGCGGTGGAAGCAGCGCTCCGCCAGCTCCGAAATGCCCGTCCTCTCGAGGGCCTCGTCCACCCTCCTGACATCCTCCTTCTTCGGCGTCGAGAAGGTTCCCAGCCCGCTCGTCGTGCCCATGAGCACGATGTCGCGCACGCTGTAGTTGAAGGCCGGGTGCGAGCTCTGGGGTATATAGGCGATGAGCTTCGCCGACTCGCGTATGCTCAGGCTGCGCGCGTCGCGGCCCTCGACCGTTATGCTGCCGGTATAGTCGCGCAGCAGGCCCAGCACACAGCGGAAGAGCGTGCTCTTTCCCACGCCGTTCGGCCCGAGGATGGAGAGGAACTCGCCGGCCTCGACCCTGAAGCTCACGTCGTGCAGCACCTCGCGCTCGCCGTAGGAGAAGCGCAGATTTTTCACTTCGACGCTCACAGCCGCTCACCCCTTCCCGTTATGAGCAAAAGGAAGAAGGGCGCGCCGACGAAGGCCGTCAGTATGCCAATCGGTATGCCGGAGGTCGAGATATTCCTCGAGATGTTATCAACTATCAGCAAAAATGTTCCACCGCCGAGCATGCAGCAGGGCATGAGCCAGCGGTAGTCCGAGCCGCAGATGCGCCGTACCATGTGCGGGATGACCAGCCCCACCCAGCCTATCATGCCCGAAACGGAGACGGAGGCCGCCGTCACGAGCGTCGCGGCAATGATGAGCCAGATGCGGAGTCTGCCCGCGTCCACGCCCATCGCCCTCGCCTCATCGTCGCCCATGGACAGTACGTTCAGGCGCCAGCGCAGGCAAAAGAGCGGTACCAGCCCTATGAGCATCGGCCAGATGACAAACCCCAGGTCCTCCCAGGCCATACCCGAGAGGCTGCCCATGAGCCAGTAGGTGATCTCAGGCAGCTTGTTCGTCGGGTCAGCCGCAAGCTTTATAAAGGATGTGCCCGCCTGGAAAAGCGAGCTTATCATGATGCCCGCCAGCACCAGCCCAAGCACCCTCTCGCCCTTGGCGTGCTTGCTTATCCAGAACACCAGCACGACGGTCAGCAGGCTCATGCCGAAGGCGGCAAAGGTAATGTACATGCTGGACAGGCCCACATATATCGCCAGTGCCGCGCCGAAGCCCGCGCCCGCCGACGCGCCCAGCACGTCCGGCGCCGCCATCGGGTTCTGAAACACGCCCTGATACGTTGCGCCCGCCGCCGACAGGCAGCAGCCCACGAGCACGCTCATGAGCACCCTCGGCAGGCGCACGTTCCAGACGGCTATCTCCATGCTGCTCTCCCAAAACGGCTCTATGCCTGCGCCGAATATCGAGAGGAATTTGTTCCAGAGTATGCCGCAAAGCTCCCTGAAGGGCACGGGATAGCGCCCGAAAAGGAAGGACAGCAGCGTGCAGGCTATGAGTATGGCCGCCATCAGCAATATGGACTTTGGCCCGCTCAGGAGCCGGTCTCTCTTTTTAAGGCTCATAGTCCCCTCCCCAGCAGGAAGGTGCGCCCATATGGATAGGGCGGGCCTTCAAGACATTCGGCTGCGTGCCGCCTCGCCCCGGCGTGGTCGGTCACGACCATGCCCGCGAGCCGATCTATGCCACAGTCCAGCAGCGCCGGGCAGAGCGGCACCGTCGGCCCCGTGAGCACCACAAAGGCGTTCCTGCACAGCTCCAGCAGCCGCGGCAGGGTCTTGTTCACGATGGAGCTGCCCGTTATGAGCACGATATCGCAGTCGGGCAGGATGAACTC
This sequence comes from uncultured Eubacteriales bacterium, assembly GCA_900546615.1. Lineage (GTDB taxonomy): Bacteria > Bacillota > Clostridia > Oscillospirales > Oscillospiraceae > Scatomorpha > Scatomorpha pullistercoris. Next base: position 113,890 of record URDJ01000001.1, read on the forward strand.
GCAGGCCGAGTCCGGGTAGTCGCCCGGCTTCGGGTGCTTCTCGAGTATGTACACGCTCTCCGCCGTATCCAGCGTGCCGGGCGGCATCCGCAGGTGGCCGATAAGCCCCACCTTCCTGCCCGTAACGTCGAGACCCCGCAGGCAGTAGTTGTCATAGGGCTCGGCGCAGCCCAGCTCCGCCATGCGCTCAGGCGTGTTGTAAAAGGCGTTTATCGCCGCGACGCCCAGGCCCGCCTCTATGAAGTTCCAGCTCCTGGCAGCCTCCGCCGCGACCCTTATCCTCATGCCCTCGATGCCGTTCGGATAGCGCGGGGCTATGGAGTCGCCCTCCGTCGTCATGGCATAGCCCGCGCCGCCCATATCCGTCTCGACCAACGTCCAGCGCTCGCCCGCCGTCGTCCTCGCCACCGTGCCCGTCCTCGGCAGGCCCGCCAGCAGCGCGTCATACAGCTCCCACATGTTGCTCACTCTCTTTTCCATTACAGCGTTTTGTAATCAAATACAAGTCCTTAGCGCAGACCCGTCCCCGTAAAATGTGCGGGGAGGGGGTGTTTAATTACAGCGCATATTCCTCGACCCAGTGCCGGAGCGCGCCTTCGGCGTTGGCGTCGTACCTGCCCGTAGTCTCTAGCAGGAGCGTGTCGGGGTCGTCCTCCAGCAGCTCGCGCAGCTCGCGGGCCGCGTCCATATACTCAGGCGGGAGCTTGACTCGTCTCGTCAGCTCCTCCGCGCCCGGCAGGGCCTTGAGTACGCCCACGCAGGGTTTGCCCGAGAACAGAAAGGCCGTCAGCGCCTCGTAGAAGTCGGGGTACAGCAGCTCAAAACCGCCGATCTCGTCCATGAGCGCGAATTTTTTCTCCTGAGCCTGCCGGAGCAGTGCCGGGGCTGTCTCGGTGAAGGGCCGTTCGCTCCGTACCGTGCCCGCCCCGCCGAAGCTCAAAAAGCGCTCCCTCGTCTTCCCGTCCAAGGAGCAGAGGTCGAAGCCCGCGAGGCGCCCGTCCTCTATGACCCGGAGCGTCAGGAAGCCTCCCGCGTCCCGGACCGCGCCGCCCAGCGCGTTTACGATGAGCGTGGATTTGCCGCAGCCTATGGGTCCCGTCAGCAGGAGACGTCGCTTCAAAGGGCGTTCCTCCCGGCCCTGACCTCTATCATCTGCGCGGCGATGGAGATGGCGATCTCCGCCGGGGTCTCGGCCTTTATGTCCAGCCCGATGGGCGTGGTGATGCGCGCAAAGTCCTCGTCCGTGAAGCCCTGTTCACGCAGCTGCCTCTGCACGCCCGCGGTCTTTGCCTTGCTGCCGATGACGCCGATGTAGCAGGCTGGCGTCCGCAGCGCCTGGGCCTGGACGACGGTGTCGTAGGCGTGGCCGCGCGTCATGATGCAGATGTAGTCCTCGGGGCCTATCGTGACGCTCGCGCCGATGTTTTCGAAGTCCACGAGCAGGATCTTCTCCGCCCCGCGCATGACCCGCTCGTTTGCAAACTCCGGCCTGTCGTCCAGGGCGACACAGCGGAAGCCCACATGCTCCAGGACCGGTACCAGCTCCTGCGCCACGTGCCCGCAGCCAAAGACGTAGACCTTGCCCGAGGAGTTTATCTGCTCGGCGTAGAAGTCGCGCCCGTCCTGCTTTTTCCGCGTCGGGTGGCGCGACATGATGTCCCGCGTCCATTCCGGGGCCTCGAGGCCGAAGAAGCCCTCCGCCGCCGACCACAGGCCCAGCCTCCCGCCGTCCGATATCTCCGAGAGCAGCCAGAGGTCCTCGCCCTCTGCAAACCTGCGCTCGGCCTCCTCCGCTATGGACAGGACGTAGGTGTCGTTCGCCGGGATGTAGCTGAAATACACGTTCACGGCCCCGCCGCAGATCATGCCGAGGTTCTGCACGTCGTTTTTCGTGAGCGAAAAGTCGTGCTCGCCGCTGCGCTTTTCCTCGAGCACCTTTTTGGCCAGCTGCTCGGACTTATACTCCACCGCGCCGCCGCCTATGGTGCCGCAGATGCGCCCGTTTTTGCCGACCAGCATCCTCGCACCCGCGCCCCTCGGCGTCGCGCCCGAGGACGCTATCACCGTGACGAGCACCAGTTCCTCGCCGTTTTTGAGCCTTCCGGCTATCTCCCTGAACATGTTCCTCATATCGGCACTACATCCTTTCCGCAGAAATCGTTTATCATCTTTGCCGCCGCGAGCGCAGACTGATACCGCCTCTCATGCGCCCGGCGGGCCTCCTCGTCCCGGCATTTATCGAGGCTTGCCCGGAAGCGCTCCGATACGCGCACCATCCGGCCGCCCCGGCAGAGCTTGTCCGCGACATTCACGACCATGGCCTCGTCCAGCTTCGACCCATCCTCCAGGTCGTGGTGCTGCGCCATGAGCGGCGCGAGCGCCGGGTAGCCCAGCTGGGACATGAGCCCCGCGCCGGCCAGCGCGTGGTCCGGCGTGCCCTTCGACACGTCGTGCAGCAGCGCCGCCGCATACACAAGATTCTCGTCAAGGCAGGCGCCCGCCGCCGCCAGAGCGCAGACTATCTCCATCGCAGTCTCCGCCGTCAGCCGGCTGTGTGCGTGAAGCTCCTCCGGCAGCTCCGCTGCCTCGAGCAGCCTTGCGGCGAGCTCCGGCGTCAACTCCGGCACGGGCAGCACGCCGTATTCGCAGAGCCTGAAGTCCCCGGCGTATTCCAGCCGCGTCACCGAGCCGTAGGGCAGGACAAAATCCCGCGCGCAGTCGAAGGGACGCCCCTCGATGGTGCACAGCAGGGTCTGTATGACCGAGGAGTGCGATACTATTATGATATCGCCCCTCGAGAGCGCCAGCGCCCTTTTGACCGCCGCCGTGAATCTCCTGTTCGCGTCCTCGAACCCCTCCCCTCCGGGAGGCGGCAGCGAGCGGTCGCGTCCGCGCCTTTCGTAGTATTCCGGCCAGCGCCGGCGTATCTCGTCAAAGCTCAGCCCGTCCCAGTCCCCGGCGTCCATCTCCTCCAGCCCGGGTATTACCACCGCCGAGACACAGCCCATCAGCTCCGCCGTCTGACGGCTGCGCGACAGGCGCGAGCAAAAGCACTCGTCAACGCCCCGGCCCTCAAACTCCGCGCCCAGCAGCGCCGCCTGCAGTCTTCCCCTCAGGCCCAGCGGCGTGTCCGTCCGGCCAAGGCACATCCTCGCCCCGCCGGGAAAATCCGGCATCCCGTGCCGGATAAGGTATATCTCTCTCATCCCGCCTCCATACGGCTAGTTCCTGAACAGGTCCGGGAAATACTCCGCGAACAGCTCGTCCGCCGTGGCCCTGACCCTCTGCGTATACGCTTCATAGGCGCGCAGCAGCTCGCGGCCCTTTTCCGTCAGCTCGCTCCGGCCGCCCTTCGGCCCGCCCTGAGTCCGCACGACCACGGCGTAGCCCAGCTCCTTCTCCAGCAGGTTTATGGCGTTCCAGCCCGAGCTGTAGGATAGCTGCATCCTCTGGCAGGCCAGACGCACCGAACTCGTCTCGTCCGTCAGCGCGAGCAGCATGGCCACACGGGAATCCAGAAATTTCTTCTCCCTCGCTATGGCTATCTGCATCACCGGCCGCACAAGCTGGCTGTTGTGCAGTTCAAGAAGCTCCTTATAGTCCTCCGGCGTGTCCGCATCATGCAGGATACCGGGATCGTCCACTTCGACAAAGGTCATGGGCACCCCGCAGCGCGAGAGCGCGCCCTGCAGCCCGCCTTCGCCCGGGTCGTCCAGTATCCGGCCTATGACATCCGACGACATCAGTATCGGGTGTCCGCGGCTCCCACCGCAGACCGGACAGACCAGCGGCGCGCCGGTGTTCAAAAGAGCCTCGGCGGTGGCCGCCGTGAAAAGCGGGATGTCCACAGGCGTAAAAAGCACCTGCCGGCACTTGTCCCGCAGGTACCTGAGACCTATGAGCGCGGAATCGAACATATGCGTCGTGCGGTATCTCTCATTGCGCAGGAAAATCACGCCGCTGCGGGCCAGATGCCACTCCAGCTCCTCGGCATTGTAGCCCGTGACAACGACTATCCTCGACGCGCCCGCCTGCCTGAGCGTAGCGATGACGCGCTGGGCGATGGATATCGAACCTATGCTCAACATGGGCTTGAACTCACCCATGCGCGACGACATTCCCGCCGCAACGACGACGGCGCCGGTCTCCATGCCGCCGCCTCCCTTCATTTTCCTGATTCCGTTCTGAAACAGGCTGAAAAAGCCCACCCCAGAGCTTTTGTATTGTATCACAGGAAAACCGACTTGTAAACCAAAACAATTTGACGGTATTTCACAGCAAGAGTATATTCAATAATGTAAAGACAGTATATTTATATGCTGTTGCTGTGCCCTCCGCAGGGGTCTTTGTCGGGTCCTCCACCCGTGAGATCGCGCAGTCGGCTGAGTCCTGTATTAGAATAGAATACCAATTCTGCCGGCTTTCCCTCGGCGTCCTCGGCTGCCAGCCTGAGGCAATTTGCAGTCTCCGTATAGTCTATCGGCAGCGTGCGTCTGAGGGTCTGTCCCGATTTGGGGTCCGTCACCTCTATGGTGATCTCCGAGGCGCGAATTTCCTTGAGCGCGTTCATATTTTCCATCGTGCATACAGCCTCCCTTACGAATACAGCCCGCGGTCTGGGCTGTATAAATATATCATATCCTGTCATCGTTTTAAAGTGTTGATTTGGAGCGCAGTGCGCTTTGAAGGATATCTGGGTGAAAGTATCAACAATAAAGGAGGAAACCGCATGTTCAAAAAAGTCCTGATCATCAACGGGGTCGAGCGTACGCTCGTACTGGAGGGTACCGAAACGCTCGCCAAGGTGCTCCGTGAGCGCCTGCTGCTCACGGGCTGTAAGATAGGCTGCGGCGAGGGCCACTGCGGCGCCTGCAACGTCATAGTTGACGGCAAGGTCACCCGCTCCTGCATCACCAAGGTCATGAAGCTGCGCGACTACGCCGAGATAACCACCATCGAGGGCATCGGCACGGTCAACAATCTGCATCCCATCCAGGTCGCGTGGATGGCCTACGGCTGCGCACAGTGCGGCTTCTGCAGCCCGGGCTTCATCGTCAGCGCAAAGGTCCTGCTCGAGCAGAATCCGAACCCGACCCGCGAGGAGGTCCGCGACTGGTTCAACAAGAACCGCAACCTCTGCCGCTGCACCGGCTACAAGCCGCTCATCGACGCTACGATGGCCGCCGCTGCCGTCATGCGCGGTGAGATGAGCAAAGAGGATCTGCTCTTTAAGCCCACCGAGAACGTAATCACCGGCACGACCTACGCCCGCCCGTCCGCGGCGATGAAGGTCACCGGCACCTGGGACTTCGGCGCCGACCAGGCCCTGACCATGCCGGAGGGCACCCTGCGCCTGGCCCTGGTGCAGGCCGAGGTCTCCCACGCGAACATCAAGGGCGTCGACACCTCCGAGGCCGAAAAGATGCCCGGCGTCTTCAAGGTCATCACCGCGAAGGACGTCCCCGGCAAGAACCGCATAAACGGCCTCGTCATGCTCCCGCTCAACAACAAGTGCGACGGCTGGGACCGCCCGATCCTCTGCGACGAGAAGGTCTTCCAGTACGGCGACGCCATCGCGATAGTCGCGGCCGACACCGAGGCGCATGCGCGTGAGGCGGCGAAGGCGGTCAAGGTCGACCTGGAGGTCCTGCCCGCGTACATGAGTGTGCCCGAGGCGCTGGCGCCCGACGCCATAGAGATCCACCCCGGCACGCCGAACGCATACTATGAGACCAACTGCATCAAGGGCCCCGACTTCGACTTCGACTCCGCGCCGAACGTCATCGAGGTCGAGAGCTACTGCTCGCGCCAGCCGCACCTGTATCTGGAACCGGACAACGGCTACGCCTACATAGACGAGGACGGCATGCTGACCGTCCACTCCAAGAGCATAGGCATCCACCTGCATATGCCCATGATAGCCGACGGCATCGGCGTGACGATGGATAAGCTGCGCCTCGTGCAGAACCACGCGGGCGGCACCTTCGGCTACAAGTTCTCGCCCACGAACGAGGCGATACTGGGCGTTGCGGCGCTTGTGTGCCAGAAGCCAGTCTCGCTGAACTTCAACATGTACCAGTCCATCACCTACACCGGCAAGCGCAGCCCGGGCTTCATGCACATCAAGCTCGCAGCAGACAACGATGGCAAGGTGCTGGCGCTCTGGGGCGACAACTACATCGACCACGGCCCGTACTCCGAGTTCGGCGACCTGCTGACCCACCGTCTGAGCCAGTTCGTCGGCGCGGGCTTCGACATCCCGACAATAAGGAACAAGAGCACGACTGTCTTCACGAACCACGCCTGGGGCAGCGCCTTCCGCGCCTACGGCTCGCCGCAGTCCTTCATGGGCAGCGACATCGCCATGGACATCATGGCTGCGAAGCTCGGTATGGACCCCTTCGAGTTCAGGGCGAAGAACTGCTATAAGGAGGCCGACGATTCCAGGACGCCGAACGGCTGCAAGCCGGATGTCTACTGCGAGGAGGATTTGTTCAACCTCGCGCGGCCCTACTACGAGGCGGCGAAGAAGCGCGTCGCGGAGAAGAACGCCGCGTCCGACGGCAAGATCAAATACGGCGTCGGCGTGTCCCTCGGCGTCTACGGCTGCGGCCTTGACAACTCGGACGCTTCCGAGTGCTGGGCGGACCTGAATCCGGACGGCACGGTCACACTGCGCAATTCCTGGGAGGACCACGGCCAGGGCGCCGACATAGCGACGCTGACCGCCGGCCATGAGACCCTGCGTCAGGCGGGCTTCACGCCGGAGATGATAAAGCTCGAGCTGTGCGACACGAAGCTCACGCCGAACTCCGGCCCTGCCGGCGGCAGCCGCTCCACGGTCATGACCGGCTCGGCCACGCGCGTCGCCTGCGAGAACCTGCTCAAGGCCATGCGGAAGCCGGACGGCACTTACAGGACCTATGACGAGATGAAGGCCGAGGGCATCGACACCCACGCCGTGGGCGTCTACACCTACACCGCCTCCGTCGCGCTCGACCAGGCAACCAGCCAGGGCGAGCCCTTCCCGACCTACATGTACACCATCTTCCTGCCCGAAGTCGCGGTCAACACCGAGACCGGCAAGGTCAAGGTCGAGAAGTTCACGGCGGTCGCGGATGTCGGCACGATACTCAACAAACTGGCCGTTGACGGCAACTTCTACGGCGGCCTCGTCCAGGGCATCGGCCTTGCGCTGACCGAGGACTTTGAGGACCTCAAGAAGCACACGAGCCTCATGAAGTGCGGTATCCCGTACCCGAACGACGCTCCGGACGACATCGAGGTCATCTATCAGGAGAACCACCCGCGCCCGAACGGCCCGTACGGCGCCTCCGGCTGCGGCGAGGCCCCGCTGGACGCCCCGCACCCGGCCATCCTGAACGCCATCTTCAACGCCACCGGCGCGAGGATCACCCGCGTCCCGGCCCTGCCCGAGGTAGTGCTCGAGGCTCTGGCGAAGGTGAAATAAGAGGCTTTTATAAAGCGAATAACCATGGTAAAATGGGGGAGGCGGAAGCCTTCCCCATTTTGTCTCGGACAGGAGGACGGCACATGGACTTTACCGAACGTTCGACAAGGGTATACCGCACAAAGCAGCTCTACACGAAGGAGGAGCTGGCAGCGCGCGAGGCGCTGTGCGTGCACGAGCAGCCGGCCTTCTGCGCCGCAGCCTGCCCGCTGCGGCTGGACGCGAGGGAGCTTTTGGGCTGCGCGGCGAAGGGCGACCTCGCCACGGCCCGGGCCATGCTCGAGCGGGCGACGCCCTTCCCCGGCATCCTCGCTGCGGGCTGCGAGGCCCCATGCAAGGCCGCGTGCAGATTGAACGAGGTTCCCGGATGCGAGGCCGTGGACATCCCCGCAATAGAGCGCGCCGCCATGCGGCACGGCGCCGCGAGGACGGGAAAGGGTCTGCTCAAGTTCAAGAAGAAAAAGACCGCCGCCGTCTTTGGCGCGGAGCTTTTCACGCTCATCGTCGCGGGCGAGCTTGCGGGCAAGAGCTACCCCACAAGGTTCTGCGTCGCCGTGGGCTCGGCGGAGGAACTCATTGACAAATGCGCGCCGTTTTTGTGCCCCGAGGACAGGGCCGCGGAGATAAGAAGGCTGGAGTCCATGGACATAGAGCTTGAGTTCGGCGCAGAGCTGACGCCGGCGCTCGTGCGCGGCGCGGGCGCGGACATAGTATGCGTCTCTCAGGAGGTGCTGGCGCTGCTCGACCCGGCCTCGGAACCTGACCCCGTCACGCTGTACTGCGGAAAGCTCGGCGTCCTGGCCCGTGCGGGCGCGGAGGGCGGCGTCATCGGTGCTTTTTACGACGCGCGGCGCGCAGGCGTCTCAGCGGACAGGCTGGCGCAGGGCATGTCGCCCGATACGATGCGCGGCGAGGAAGGCCCCGTCGAGAGCCGGCTGTATACAGACCTCTCCGAGGCGCGGCCCGGCGGCAGTGTGCCTGAGGACGAGGGCTATACGCCCGAACAGGCCGCAGCTGAGGCAGGGCGCTGCATACAGTGCCGCTGCGAGGAGTGCGTCAAGGGCTGCGCCTGGCTCAGGCACTACGGTAAGTTCCCGCGCATCATGACGCGCGAGATATACAACAACGTCGGCATCATCATGGGCGACCACATGATGAACGGAGCCATCAACTCCTGCGCTCTCTGCGGCCAGTGTACGGTGAACTGCCCCAACGGCTACGACATGGCCGAGATCTGCCTCTCGGCGCGGCGGAACATGGTCGCCACGGGCAAGATGAGCCTCGCCGTGCACGAATTTGCGCTCTACGACCAGATTTTCTCGAACACCGAGGCGTTTTTATGCCGCGTGGAGCCTGGATATGAGACCTGCAAATATGTGTTCTTCCCCGGCTGTCAGGCTGGCGCCGTCGCTCCGGAGGCGGTGTACCGGGCGTATGCCGACCTGCGTGCGCGTCTTACCGGTGGAGTGGGCATACTGCTCGGCTGCTGCGGTATAATCTCGCGCTGGGCCGGAAGGGAAGAGCTGTTCGATGAGACCTGCGCGCTGCTTCGCTCCGAGCTTGACAAGCTGGGCAATCCCACGATCATCACGGCCTGCCCGACCTGTCAAAAGACAATGCGCGAGGCGGGCATCGGCGAGTGCAGGGGCATCTGGGACGTGCTGCTCGAACTAGGCCTGCCGGAGAGCGCGCCCACGGCCTGCGGCGAGGCGGTCATACACGACGCCTGCGGCGCGAGGGGCGACGCGGCGACGCAAAACGCGGTGCGAGAGCTGGTGTCGAAGCTCGGCTGCAGGATAACGGAGCCGGCCCACACGCTGGACCGCTCCGACTGCTGCGGCTACGGCGGTCTCGCGGGCTACGCAAAGCCCGAGGTCGCGGCGGACTACACCAAGGCCGCGCTGGAGGGCTGCGAGGGCTTGCAGCTCACCTACTGCATGGGCTGCCGCGACCGCTACGCGCGTCATGGCGCGGAGAGCGCGCACATATTGGAGCTTATCTACGCATCCCCGGCCGGAGACCCGCCCGGCATCTCTGAAAAACGCAAAAACCGTTTGACCCTGAAGCAGCGGCTGCTGCGCGACATCTGGAAGGAGGACACACACATGGCCCCGAGAGGCTACAAGATCGAGTATACCCCCGAGGTGAAGGAGCTCATGGAGCAGCGCATGGTGCTCGAGAGCGACATTGAGACCGTCATGCAGGCCTACCGCGAGGGCGGCGAGGCCATATACGAGGCGGATACCGGCCTGCGCATCTCGCGCTACCGTCTCGGCAACGTCACCTTCTGGGTGAAATTCACGGAGGACGCCGAGGGCTATGTCATCCACAGCGCGTACAGCCACAGGATGACCGTCGAGACGAGGTAGCGCCATGGCGGAGGAGAAGAGCTATTACGTCGTTGACCCCGGCGGGCGCTATCGCTGCCTCAAGTGCGATGTGCCGCTGGTGAAGGGCAACGCGGTGTTCGGCTATCTCGACAACGCCTTCCCCGTGGAGCTGCCCGTCTGTCCCAGGTGCGGCTTTGTGTTCGTGCCGGAGGAGCTGGCGATGGGCAAGGTGCTCTCGGTGGAGAAGGTGCTCGAGGACAAGTGATGGAGCGGCATCCCGGCGGCGCTGACGCCGCTCTGCGGCTCGTGGGGCTTGCGGGGCTTGAGCCGCCATGCCGTATCATAGACCTCGGCGCGGGCTCCGGCGAGAGCGTGCGGCGGCTGCGCGCCCTCGGCTTTGACGCCGTGGGCATAGACCTTGCGCCCGGCGCGGACGTGGAGCGTGGGGATATACTCGCTCCGCCCTTTGGCGACGCCTCCTTTGATGCGGCCTTGAGCGAGTGCGCGTTCTTCCTCACCGGCGACCCGGAAAGGGCGCTCCGTGAGGCGGCAAGGCTGCTCAGGCCCGGCGGCAAGCTGCTCTTTTCCGACATCTGCCCCGGCGGGGAGTCCTGGCTGCGCAGGACCTCGGAACAGTCCGGGTTCGCGGTTGAGGCGCTAATCGACGCCACGGACGAATGGAAGCGATATTACATCGAGGCCCTCTGGCGCGGCAAGGCCGAGGGCCCGCCCGACGGAGTGCGGAACTGCCGCTATATCTACGCGGTGCTGAGGAAGGAGGCGTGGTAAAATGGACGACGTGTTTGGAAGGATGCTTGAGCTCTCGAGGAAGGGCTATTTCTGCGCGCAGATACTCATGCAGCTGGCGCTGGACGCCGAGGGGAAGGACTGCCCGGAGCTCATACGCGCCATGGGCGGTCTCAACGCGGGCATCGGCTTCTCCGGCGGCCCCTGCGGTGCGCTGACCGGCGGGGCCTGCTTCCTCGCCTATTTCTCCGAGGGCATGGAGCCGCAGGAGCGCGAGGCCATGCTCAGGGAATTCCACGACTGGTTCCGGGAACGCACGGCCGAATACGGCGGCGAGAGCTGCGACAGCATACTCGCGGGCGACCCCACGAACCAGCTGCGCCGCTGTCCTGCGCTGGTGCAGGAGGTCTATGGCAAGTGCGTCGAGCTGCTCTCGGAAAGGGGCCTCGCCTGATGTACGAGGTATTCGCAAGGACAAAAAGCGTCTGTCCCGTGTGTCTCAGGACGATAGACGCCGAAAAAGCCGTGGCCGGGGACGGGTTTGTCCATCTCATCAAGACCTGCCCCGAGCACGGCTTTTTTGACACGCTGATCTGGGAGGGCGGCGCGGACGAGTACCTCGCCTGGGGCGGAGCCTTCCCCGGTGACGAGGCAGACGACGGCTGCCCAAACAACTGCGGCCTCTGCGCGGGGCATAAAAGCGAGGGCTGCTGCGTCCTGCTCGAGCTGACGCGCCGCTGCGATCTCCGCTGCCCGGTCTGCTTCGCCTCCGCCGGCGGTGAGGGCGACCTCGGACTCGACGAGATCGCGCGGCTCTACGACATGCTCATGGCGCGCGGAGGCCTCTTCAACATCCAGCTCTCGGGCGGCGAGCCGACCATGCGCGACGATCTGCCCGAGATAGTACGTCTTGGCCGGGAGCGTGGCTTCACCTTCTTCCAGCTCAACACCAACGGTCTGCGTCTCGCCTCTGAGGATGGCTACGCGGCAAAGCTGCACGCGGCGGGGGTCTCCTGCGCCTTTTTGCAGTTCGATGGGCTGCGGCCGGAGACGCATGAGGCGCTCCGGGGCCGCAATATCCTCGCGGAAAAGCTCAGGGCCATTGATGCCTGCGAGGGGGCGGGACTGCCCGTAGTGCTCGTGCCGACGCTCGTGCCGGGCGTGAACGTGGACGAGCTGGGCGGCATACTGCGCTTCGCACTCGGGCGGGGCAAAATCGTCCGGGGAGTGCACTTCCAGCCCGTGAGCTACTTCGGCCGCTGCGAGCTGCCGGAGCCGGAGACGCGGCTGACCATACCGCGCGTCATGCGCGGGATAGAGGCTCAAACAGACGGCGCGATGAAGTTTGCGGACTTCGGCGGCGGCGGGGCGGAAAGCCCATGGTGCAGCTTTCACGCCAGTTACCGCAAGCTCCCGGACGGGAGGCTCAAGGCCCTGCCGAGGCGGGAGAGCGCCTGCTGCTGCAAAAATAGCTCCGAGGCCCGCGATTTTGTCGCCGGGCGCTGGGGCTTCGGCTCTGAGTCGCGCGAGGACGAGGACGGCTTCGACCGCTTCATGCGCGAGACCGTGGAGAACACCTTCACTGTCTCCGGCATGGCCTTCATGGACGCGGACAGCCTCGAGCTGGACAGGCTCCGGCGCTGCTACATAAGCGAGGCCGACATGGAACGCGGCATGGTGCCCTTTTGCGCCTACAACCTCACGGCGAGGGACGGGCGCGCACTGTACAGGAAATGAGAAAGACGAGGCTTGAAAACTGGATATGCGAAGTCGAGGGTCTTTCGGCCCTTGACTGTAAGACGCTTGAGGATATCCAACTCCGGCGCCTGAATGAGCTGCTCGCGCGCGAGAAGGCGCGCGGCGGGTTCTACAAGGGCCTGCCGGAGCGGCTGGGCAGCCTGGCAGAGCTCAGGCACCTGCCCTTCACCACGCCGGAGCAGCTCGCGGAAAACGCGCCGGGTCTGCTGCTGACCTCTCAGGCCGAGGTGAGCCGCATCATCTCCGGCGCGACGAGCGGCACGACGGGGCCGTCTAAGCGGATATTCTACACCGAGCGGGATATCACGCACACCGTCGGCTTTTTCGCCGCGGGCATAGGCGAGTTTGTCTCCACGGGTGAGGCGGTGGCCGTCGCCATGCCCTTCTCCGGGCCGGACGGGCTGGGAGAGCTCATCTGCCGGGCTGTGGAGCGCCTGGGCGCAAGGCCGGTGAGGATGGGCGTGGGCAGGGGCCTCGGCGAGCAGGCGGAAATGCTCGAGGCTGAACGCCCCGAGGCGTACATCGGTATGCCCGTACCGCTGCTGGGGCTCATGCGTTGGATGGGTTCTCCGGGGAGCCTCCGCCGGGCGCTGGTCTCCGGCGATGCCTGCCCCGGGGGCGTCATGCTGGAGCTGGAGCGGCTGCTCGGCACGCGGCTCTTCCCGCACTACGGCTCGCGTGAGATGTGCCTCGGCGGGGCGGTGACCTGCCCGGCGCACGAGGGCATGCACCTGCGGGAAAACCACGTCATTGCGGAGATAGTCTCCCCCGAAGGCGAGGCGCTGCCGGACGGGGAGTTCGGTGAGCTGGCCGTCACCACCGTGGACATGCAGGCGATGCCGCTCATACGCTACAAAACCGGCGACTACACGCGATTTTTGCCCGGCCCCTGCCCCTGCGGCGGCGTTACGCGGCGGCTGGACACGGTACGGCGCGCAAGGGAGACCCCCGATATCGTGGACCTGGACAGTGCGCTCTTTGCCCTGCCTGGGCTCATCGACTACTCGGCGCGCCTGGACGGCGGGCAGCTCATTGTCGACGCCGTGGGTACCGTGACGGCAGAGGAGCTCGAGAGCGCAGCGCAGGCCCTGTATCCCGCGCTCGGCGTCAAGGCCGGCGTGCGTCCGGCCTCACCCGATTTCCGCGGCTGCTGCGCCGGGAAACGCTGCATACTGTGAGAGGCCGCCCAGCAGCTTGTCAAAGAAGTCCTTGCCTTCTTCGACAAGCTGCGGGGCGGCCTCTTTTCATTTATTCTCACCGAGCCGCCGGTTCAGGAGGCGCAGCCTTGCCCTGAGGCTCAGGTACTGCCCCAGCCATACGGCTGCAAAGATACCGGCGTATATGCCGAAGTATACGGCAAAGCCCACCGCGCTGCGCTCCATCCAGTGCGCGATATAGGCCGCCGGCAGCATCGCCGCCGCGCCCACGGCGAAATACGCCGCCGACTGCGCCGCTATGCTCCAGCGCTCCAGCTGCCAGATGACCGAGGCGGCGCCGAAGGCCGCGCCCATCAGCCCGCAGAGCAGCATTTGCAGCGCAACCGCTCCGAGCTCGCTGCCCAGCTCCGCTGCAAACTCCGGCATGACCGCAGAATATGTCCCGTATCCCGAAGCGGCGGAGGCGGCGACGGTTATGAACTGACCCATTGCAACGCCGAGCGGAAAGCCCAGCAGGCCGCGCAGTATGGCCTGTTTTTTCATTTCCAGCACCTCACAATCCAAGAGTCTTTCTGAGCTTCGCCACATAGCGGCGGGAAGCCCAGGCCGTGGAGCCGTCCGTCAGGCTGACGCGTATCGTGCCCGCAAGGCTCAAATCGAAGCTGCACACGCGTTTGAGGTTTATCAGCTCCGAGTTCGAGATCCTGACAAAGTCCGCGCCCTCGAGTCTCTCCTCCAGCTCGTAGAGCCTCTGCCTGAGCTGGAACTCGCCCTCATCCGTCGCGGCGCAGACGCGCCCCTGTTGGGCGTAGATGCGGCTGATCGACGCCTCGTCGAGCGGCGAGACCGCCTCGCCCCTGAAGCCCAGGAGCATCGGCTCCGACCAGGCCCGCAGCTTCCGCAGCAGACGCTCTGTATCCTCCGTCATGCGGTCTGTCCTCACGAGCACGCTGGTCTCGCGGCATTCAGGGTCAAGCTTCAGTTCCACCTTCATTCTCGCGCCCCCCTTCTGCCGCGATGATAGCTGAAGCGCGGCCTCGCGTCAATGGACTTTACACAGTCGGTATCATTGGAGACACAGTCGGCTCTATTCACGCCGCCGGGCGGCAGCAAGACCGAGGGCGCAGGCCGCGGTTCCGGTGGGCAGCAGCACGAGCTGGGCCGCAGTCCCGGCCCAGTCGAAAAGCGCGCCGTACGCCACCTGTCCCAGAGGCTGGGCACACATGGAAAAGGTTATCGTCAGCGCCATGGCCTTGCCGGTCAACCCCTCAGGAGTCCGCTGCTGTATCTCTGAAAGCGCCAGCACCGAGAACATCGTGCACACCAGCTGTCCCGCGCAGAAGGCCGCGGTGAGCGCGAGATAGCGCGCCAGCGCGTTAATAGGAAGCAAGAATGCAAGCCCGGCAAGCAGCAGCGACAGCCCGAAGCAGGTTATGAGCAGCTCGCGCTTTTTCAGTCTCATCCCCGCGAGGCCCGCCGCCAGGGCGCCCAGCACGGCCGCCGCGCCCATGGCGCTCTCCGCCGCTCCGTAGTGCTCGGCCGAGAGTCCCAGCACATTGCGCACAAGGTGCGGGAAACCCACTACCGCCGTACCGGCCGCGAAGAAGCTTGCGCATGCCGCGAGCAGCAGCAGACGCAGCACCGCCGGCTCGTCCCTCCGCAGAAAGCGCAGGCTGTCACTGAAATCCTCGCGCAGCGCCGCCGCCAGCCCTCTGCTCTCCCGCTCCCGCGGAGGGCCGAGGCGTATGAAGCACTCGAGCGCCGCCGTCACCAAAAAACACAGCCCCGCCGCGAGCAGCACCGTCTCCAGTCCCAACGCCGCGTACATCAGGCTGCCCAGAAACGGTGTCACCAGCCCAGCCAGCGCCTGTATCTGGTTCACCACCGAGTTCCCGCGCAGGATGTTGTCCCCCGAGAGCAGCTGCGGCACGTAGGCCTGCACGGTCGGCGACTCAAAGGCGCCCAACACCGAGAGCACAATGAGCAGCGCCCCCGCGGGCAGGGTCCCTCCCAGATACCGCGCAGCGGGGACCGAGAGCAGCACCGCCGCACCGGAGACCGCGTCCATCGCCGCCATCAGCTTCCGCCTGTCGCACCTGTCGGCCAGCATCCCGCCGAAGGGCGAGAGCAAAATGGTCGGCACCATGGCCAGCGCCAGCATGCCCGCGAAAACCGCCGCCGACCCCGTCAGCTCCAGCACATACATGGAAAGCGCTATCTTCAGGGCATAATTGCCCACCAGCGAAAAGGCCTGCCCCAGCGCCAGAAGCGTAAAGTCCCGATTAAACAGCTTCTCCCTCTGCATTTTTCAGCCTCCTTTACATACGTTCGGTTGGTATGTATATTTGCAAAACAGAGCTGTCCGCTTGGGACAGCCTGTGATATTCAGAATTTTGCAAAGCAGTCCTCGGCCAGGTGCAGCATTTCCTCGTCTATGACGGGAAGGCCCAGCGCGGAGAGCATCTCGCCTATGACGCGGAACTTGCGCAGCATCCCCTCCGGCGTGGCCGGATACACCGTCGGCGCGAGCCAGAGGCTGGTGAGCAGCGGTATCAGCTCCGCAAGCTCCGGGCCGTACTCGGTGGTGATGGAGCCGTCGCGCCGCCCTTCCTCGATGAGCTTCAGGAACCTCGGCGTAAGCTCGCGACGGTTCGTCTCCAGCATCTCCGAGAGCACGCGCGGATTCTTCAATATGGGCATGGCTTCACGGCTGAATTTCTGCTGCTCGGCGTCGGCCTGGTGCAGCCGCACGACCTCACGCAGCTTCTCAAGGCCGTTCATATCCTTTCGGCCCTCCACGGCGCGAAAGGGGTCGCTTTCCAGAAACATCCGGTCACCCAGTGCGTTCATGATGTCCGCCTTGGACTTGAAGTGGTGGTACACAGCGCCCTTCGTCATCCCGCCCAGCTCATCCACTATGTCCTGTATCGTAGTGGCCTCATAGCCCTTCTCCAGGAACAGCCGCTGCGCCGCGTCGAGTATGCGCTCCACAGTCTGCTCCGGGTACTTGTTGCGCGACATTCGGCTCCCTCCTTTACATTCATGCGGTATGTATGATAGCACGAAAAGTGCGCGGCGTCAAGCGCGGACGCCGCGCGAGCTTATCAGCCCATGGAAAAGCCTATGGCTAGCAGGGTCTGTGCAGCTATGTAGGTGAGCATGACGGCCACGTCGGCGGCGTTGCTGTCGCCGTCGCGGAAGGTCTCGAAGGAGAGGATGCCGTCGGAGCAGAGGAAGAGGCAGCCGCCCGCGAGCAGCCAGCCCGCGCCGGGCGCACCGGCTCTCAGCCCGATGAAGGCCGCCGAGCCGAGCGAGGCCAGCAGCAGGCCGTAGAGCAGGCCCGGCAGCCGAAGCTCCTTCGGTATCCGCTTCCTCAGCACGAAGAAAATGCACAACGCGACGGCAGCCGGCACCAGCGTCGCCGCCAGCGCTGTGAACAGTCTCGGCTGCGCGGCCACGGCCAGCACCGAGATATGCGCGACGTACAGGATATGCCCCAGTCCGAAGGCAGCCATGCCAAGGCCGAGGAAGACGTTCCGGTGCTTATAGATCATGAAGAAGTCGCCTGCCCAGCCGCAGAGCATGGCGGCGATGACGACCGGCGAGGGCCTTTTTGCGATGGCGCAATACAGCAGGCAGATGAGCGGCATCAGCAGAAGCTTCGTACCGTATCTCAGCTTCTGCCTTCCCAGTCCACAGGCGGCCAAATGCGTAGCAGAGGCCGCAGCAGCGGCGACAGTGAGCGCAATTACCATGTCAGACCTCCCAAACTTTATCCGTTTTCATCATATACGCTGCACACAGCAGTGTAAAGAAAATATAAACAAAATTAAGAATTGAGAACATAAAAATATCGGGAGAGGCCAAATGCCGCAGCTCTCCCGATAATGATATGCGCATATTCGTCAGATTCCGACGTTATCCAGGTAGTGGTCAAACAGGGCGTTCATGTAATTTGCCGCGTCCTCGCCCCGGCCCTCATCTATAAGGCCTATTATATGCATCCCCTGTTCGTACAGGGCCTTTTCGCCCCAGAACTTTGCCGAGGACTCCCAGAGTATACTCCCTATGCCCCGGAAGGCGTTCATGATGAGCGGGAACAGCTGATTGCCCGACAGGGTGCAGATCTTATAATGAAACTTCGCCAGCGCCGCCGCGACCTCCGAGGTGTCCGGCGACATCATGCTCGCCGCCTCGAACTCCGCCATCATGCTGCGCAGCTCCTCCATGTCCTTCGCCGTGTGGCTCCTGCCCAGCCTTATGAGAGCCCCGCCCTCTATCGCACTGCGCAGCTCCACTATGGATACCACCATCTGCCTGTCCAGCTTGCCGCCGTTATATCTCAGGATCGCGTTGAGCGTCTCCAGATTCCCCGTCTCCGCAAAATCTGCCACCACCGTGCCCTTCCTGGGCGTCACCTCAAGAAAACCCATTCGGGCAAGGTCTTCCAACCCAAGATGAACTATGGTCTTGCTTATCTTCATCTGTTCGGCCAGGTCGCGCTCGCTCGGCAGCTTGTCCCCGGGCTTCAGAGCGCCGGAAAAGATAAGTCCCTCTATCCTCTCTATGAACAGCTCCTTGATGGTTGGAGCCACTATCTGCCCAAACTCCATGGTTTACCGCACCTCCGGCCTTATCTGGTCTAACCAATGATACCATACCTCGTCGTCTCTGGCAACCCGGCTTTTAAAAAGGACACGCGGCATAGCGTTCTTTCTGCCGCGTGTCCTTTTTCTTCGTGGAATGTCACGGGGCCGGTCGGTCCCGCCTTCGACGTGGGAAGCGATGCGCGGTCCAGGTTCCGCAAAAACCCTGCTGCACACCGGCGTCTCCGGCCTCGCCTGCCGGCAAGCGTTCTCCCGCTCACTCCGAGCCGCGGCCCGTCCTTGCCCCGGGACGACCCGCATCGTTAAATGATAATCCGGTCAACGGGCGTGAGGTCAAATCATCACCCATTGCTAAAAATATATCACAAAAGCCCCGCAGTTTCAAGAAAAACGGGGCCTTTGCTCATTTTTGTAGATGTGCACAGAAGTCTTGGTTTGACCTTATGTCAGCGGAGCTGCGCCCTCCTGCTTTTTCCTGAGCTTCGTGTCTACCAACTCCCGGAGCAGCGCGTAGAGCACCGCGCACACGGGAACGCCCATGACCGCCCCCAGCACTCCGGCGATATTGCCTCCCACCAGCACCGCGCAGAACACCGCGATGCCCGGCAGCCCGACCGACTTACCGACTATCCTCGGATATATGAACGCCCCGTCCACCTGCTGTATAGCCAGCACCATGACCACGAAAAGCAGCGCCTTGATGGGGCTGAAAATGAGTATAAGCAGCGCGCCTATGACCTCGCCTATAAAGGAGCCGATCATCGGCACCAGCGAGGTCACACCAATGACCACCGATATGACCTCAGGGTACGGGAACCTGAAAATCCTCATGCAGATGTAGCAGAGTATGCCCAGTATGCAGGAATCCGCCAGCTGGCCTGCGACAAAGCTGGAAAAAGTGTTCGAGGTCATGGACGCCACGCGGCAGATGGCGGCTGAGGCCTTGTGCGGCAGGAACGCCTCTATGCAGCGCTTCGTGAACCTGCCTATCCGTTCCTTCTGCGCCAGCACGTACACCGCTATCACAAGGCCGAAGAAGGTGTTCATCACCGTACTCGCCGCCGCTGTTCCCACGTCTGTCGCGGTATTTATGACGTTGCCCTCTTTCAAATATGTGGTGAGGTCCTTGAACACCTCTTCCCAGTTCACGGTGAACTCCTTGAGGGCTTCGATCTCAATATCGAAACGCGCGAGGAACTCGTTTATCCAGTTGACCCCTGCGCTTATATACTCCGGCACCCGGGCCGCGACCTCCGTCACCGTCTGCGTGAGCTGCGGCAGGATAACGGCTATGAGTATGACGATCACGCCCAGCGTCACCACCAGCGAACACAGCAGCGAGACCGCCCGCCTGAGCTTGCGCACGAGCGGACGCCTGTCCTCCGACATGCCGTAGAACAGCCGGTTCTCAAAGAGCTTGAGAGGCACGTTCAGCACGAACGCCATGGCAAGGCCGGTTATGACCACGCCGAACACGTTCCAGACCGTCTTTATCGCGTCGTAGATCGAGGACAGGTTCTGCGCGGCCGTATAGAGCACGACCGCAAAGGTGATGATGAGCAGGATCGTGCGCACATTTTTCTTCTTCAGCTCCAAGCTCCGGCCTCCTTCCGTATTCATCATAACCATAATACACAAAATTACCCTCCGCGGCAACCTTAACTTGCGGCAGGAACCGACGTGGTGTAAAATTCCCTCGGAGGTGTGAAGATGCTGTATTATTTCGCGCCCATGGAGGGCGTCACGGGCTATGCCTTCCGTCGGGCGCACACGAAATATTTCCCGCCCGCGGACAGGTATTTCGCCCCGTTCTTTTCACCGACGAGGGAGCATGTCATACCCCCGAGGGTCCTGCGCGAACTGGAGCCTGAACGGAACCGGGGCGTCCCTCTCGTGCCGCAGCTGCTCTGCCGCGACCCGGGCGACTTCATCTGGGCGGCGGGAGCGCTCGCCGACATGGGCTATGCCGAGATAAACATCAACCTCGGCTGCCCCTCCGGCACGGTCGCCGCCAAGGGCAAGGGTTCGGGTTTTCTGGCCTTCCCCGAGGAACTGGACAGGTTCTTCGACCGCGTATTCTCCGCGCCGGACATGCCGCGCATATCCGTAAAGACGCGCCTCGGCATTGAAAGCCCGCAGGAGTTCCCGCGGCTCATGGAGATATACGCCCGTTATCCCATATGCGAGCTTATCGTGCATACGAGGGTGCGCCGGGACATGTATAAGCTGCCGGCGAAGCCGGAGCATTTGGCCCCGGCGCTGGGCTTTCCGGGCGCGCTGTCGTATAATGGCGACCTGTTCTCCGTCCCCGACGTGCGCGGGCTTGAGAAGATGTATCCCCGGCTGGGCTCGATCATGCTCGGGCGCGGGGCGGCGGCGAACCCCGGGCTGTTCGGCCTGCTGAGAGGGGAGGCCCCGCCCGGGCGGGCCGCGCTCATCGGGTTCCACGACGAGATTTACGAGACCTGCTCCGCCGACTTCGGCTCGAGGGGCTCAGCGGTGCTCAGGATGAAGGAGCTGTGGGGCTATCTGCGCTGCCTGTTCCCGAACTCGGAAAAGCAGCTCAAGAGGCTCGGCAAAACGAAAAAGCCGGGGGACTATGAGCTGGCGGCAAGGGAAATCCTGAGCTTTGCCGAACTCGACCCGACGGCGGCGTATGCGGGAGGCGGGCAGCTGTGAGGCTTTTCATAGCGGTGAATTTTGACGAAAAAGAGCTGGACATGTTCGAGTCGGCCCGCGACAGGCTGAGGGCGCAGGCGGGGCGGGCAAGCTATTCCAGGCGTGAGAACCTGCATCTCACTCTGGCCTTTCTTGGAGAGCAGCCGGGTTCGAGGCTGCCGGACATGGAGGCGGCGATGGCGGCGGCCTCGGACGGGGCACGGGAATTTGAGCTTTGCTTTGACCATGCGGGTCGGTTCCGCCGGGATGAGGGGGACATCTGCTGGCTCGGCGCCGAGCCCTCGAAGGAGCTTCTGCGTCTCCAAAGCCGTCTCGAGTCCGAGCTTCGGAAGCGGGGTTTCAAGCTGGAGAAAAGAAAATTCTCCCCTCACCTGACCCTGGCAAGGAGAGTTTGCGGGGACACAGACACGGCGCTCATACTGCCCGAACCGGTGAGGGCGCGGGTGCGCGGGATGAGCCTCATGCTCTCCGAGAGGCCGGGAGGAAAGCTCACCTATACCGAACTCTTTTACTCCGGCTTTGCGCGTTGACGCGGCTCCCCGGGCGTGTTATTATGAGTAATACGGGCATGGTCGAGGAGGGATATTCCTGCTTTTACACGATCTTACACACACAATAAGTGAAGATATCCTCGTCTGGCCGGGCACCGAACGGCCGAAGCTGTCCGAGGGCAGTACCTTTGAAAAGGACGGGTTTCGCGAGACGAGGCTTGAGATATTCTCACACGTCGGCACGCATATGGACGCGCCGGCGCACATGAGGCGCGACCGGCCGGAGCTGGACGAGCTGCCGGTGTCGGCTTTCATGGGCAGCGCCTGGGTGCTGGACGCCATGGGATGCGCCGAGAGCGGGCAGATAGGGTCCGAGGCCGTCGAGCCGGTGAAGGGCAGCGATTTCCTGCTGGTCTGCACGGGCTGGGACAGGCACTGGAATACGGAAAAGTATTTTGGGAACTATCCCGTGCTCTCCGAGGCGGCGGTGGAGCGCGCCGTGGAGCTGGGCGTCAGGGGCATAGGGCTGGACACCATGGGCATCGACCCTATGGACTCGCTGGAGTTTCCTAGGCATCACATCGTATTTGAGAAGGGCCTCGTCATAATAGAGAACCTCTGCAATTTGTCGCCCCTTGCGGGCAGGCGGCTGTTTTTCGTCGCGCTGCCCATAAAATACAAAAATGCCGACGGCGCCCCGGTGAGGGCCGTCGGCATTGAGGGCTTAGTTTAGGTTCCCGGCTATCGTGTGATAGCGCATACAGAGGTTGTAGCAGGTGTCGAGATGCGTCTTTGACGCGGTCTCAGCCAACTCGGGCATGCCGAGCGCTATGGCCCTGTAGATGGCCATGTGCTGGCAGGACAGGACCGCAAAGTTCGGGTCGTTGTCGAGCGAGGACATGTATTCCTGCGACCTTATGGAATAGTACGAGATGAAGCGCTCGAGCGCGGCGTACATCTTGAGGATATACGGGTTCCGGCAGGACTGGATTATCTGGTTGTGGAAATCCTGATCCAGCTCGGAAAAGTTGGTAAACTCGCGTTTTTCAAAGGTCCTCTGGAACCTTATCGCAAGGCTGCGCAGTCTTGGCATGTCTACGGTACCGTTCTGCCTCGCGCAGATGTAGGCTGCCGTGCCCTCCAGCGCCTTTCTCGCCATGAAAAGCTGCTCGAGCGAGGAGTGGGAGATATCGAAGACGTAATGGCCTTTCCTTGACGGGGGGCTGACCACCAGGCCCTCCTTCTGCAGCTGTTCGAGCGCGTCCGACACCGGCGTGCGGCTGACGTTCAGCAGGTTCGCTATCTTGACAATGCTCAGCCTCGTCCCGGGCGGCAGGTCGCCATAGATGATCGCCTTTTCTATTATGGAATACACGAGGTCGTTCAGACGTAGGAATGGGTTTTGCTTCTGTGCCTCCTCGATAAGCTCGGGGCGGAAATATTTTTCGAGGGCGTCCATGTGCAGTCTCCTTTCCGGCCCGGCCTCAACCGAGCGCAACGTCGAGTATCATCATGAGTACAAAGCCGAGTGCCGCGCCTATCGTGCCAATGTTCGAATGCTCGCCCGCCTGGGCCTCAGGTATCAGCTCCTCCACGACGACGTATATCATCGCGCCGGCGGCAAAGGAAAGTATGTACGGCAGCACCGGAGTCATCAGCCCTGTAAGCAGGATGGTGAGCAGCGCGCCTATCGGTTCGACCACGCCCGAGAGCGCCCCCATCACGAACGCCCTGCCCCGGCTCATGCCCTGACCCAGCAGCGGCATCGAGATCACCGCCCCCTCCGGCACGTTCTGCAGAGCTATTCCGGCGGCAAGCGCAAACGCGGCAGCGGCGGATATGACGGTCTCGCCCGACAGCGCCCCGGCGAATACCACGCCAACGGCCATGCCCTCAGGCAGATTGTGCAGCGTGACGGCCAGCACCAGCATGGTGGACTTGCCCAGTCCGCAGCTCTTGCCCTCAGGACAGTCCGAGCCGAGATGCAGGTGCGGTATCACACTGTCGAGCAGCAGCAGGAAAGCAATGCCCGTTATAAAACCGACGGCTGCCGGCAGCCACGGTATGACGCCCTGACTCTCCGACATCTCTATGGCGGGGATGATGAGCGACCAGACGGAAGCCGCTATCATGACGCCCGAGGCGAAGCCCAGCAGCAGCTTCTGTACCCCGGGCTTCACGTCTCCCTTCAAAAAGAACACAAAGCAGGAGCCGAACACCGTACCCAGAAAGGGTATCAGTATCCCGACTGCGGTCTTGAGGATCTCGTTCATATGGGCTTCCCCCTTTTACCTCGGATTATACCATATAAAACCCAAGCCGCAAATCACAGAATATTTATTTTTTCAAATAAACTTTTCCGGCGGGCGCCGCGTCATAATATATGCGTAGACAGAGACAGACAGGGGATGAGCACCAGTGACAAGGACAAATTCAAGGCGCAGCCGCCGGGACCGGCGTTTCAAGCGCGGGCTCAGGACGGTGCTGGCTATAACAGCCGTGCTTGCCCTTATGCTGATAACAGGCTCGGGCTTTTTCACCGGACACAGGGGAGCGGTCGATCCCGGTCCTGGCGTGACCACCCGGCCCAAACCGAGCGACTTGCCGGTAAGCAGCGATATGCCGGAGGACGGCGGTGCGGAGACCAGCGACCCGCCGAGCGGGGGCAAGGATGACCGGGAAGACCTCAGACCATCCCCGACCCCGAACGACTGCAATATGCTGGTGCCCGAGAGCGAGCCTGTTGACGACAGCTATTTTGACGACGCAGTATTCATAGGCAATTCCAGGACCGAGGGCCTCAAGATGTATTCCGGGCTGACAAAGTCCACCTTCATAACCGAGGTCGGACTGACCGTCGACAGCATTTTCACCGACTACTGCAACATTTCCGGCGGGTACAAGAACCTGGCATTCAGCGAGCTGGAGAGCCGTGAGTTCGGCAAGGTCTATATCATGATGGGCATGAATGAGCTGGGCTGGGTATACGACGACGTGTTCAAGGAGGACTACGGAAAGATAATCGACAGGATACGGGAGATAAACCCGGATGCAGTCATCTATATTCAATCCATCCTGCCGGTGAGCAAGTGGAAGGATTCGAACGACAGCACGTATACGATAGCCAACGTGGACAGGCTCAATGCAAGACTGCGCGAGCTGGCGGACGAAAAGGAGGTCCATTATGTGGACGTGGCCGAAGGTATAATGGATGAGGAGGGATATCTGCCCTACGAGGCGACGCTGGACGGCGTGCATCTGGTGCCTGAGTACTGTGTCAAGTGGCTGGATTACCTGAAGACCCATACCGCGCAATAGACAGAAAGAAAAACGGAAAGAGGAAGATAAGATGATCAAGAGGACAGCAGCGGCGATACTCGCCATATCCCTCATTTTTGCGCTCTCGGCCTGCGGGCAGGAGAAGGCACCGGAGCTGAATATCGACGAGTTCGGCGAGGAACTATACTCCGCCGGCACCTTCGGGGAGACGCTCTATGCGCTGGACGAGTCTGTGGCCCAGGGCATTTACGGCATCGATGCGGACACGCGCTGCTGGGTGAGGGCAGGCACGGGCGCAACCGCCGAGGAGCTGGCCGTGTTCGAGGCGAAGGACGCCGACGCGGCAGCAGCGCTGGTGGAAAAGCTGCAGGCCCGGAACGCGGACAGGATCGAGAACTATGCGGACTACATCCCGGCTGAGGTGCCGAAGCTGGAGAACGCAGTCATATTCTCCGGCGGCCGCTATGTGGTACTCTGTGTGGCAACGGACGCCTCTGCAGTGCGCGAGTTGGCCGAAAAAACGCTCGGATAAGATGACCGGCGAGGAATTCGCAGGTTTTGTAAGGCAGAACGAGGCGAGCTTTTACAGGATAGCGTTCAGCTATGTAAAAAGCCGCGAGGACGCGCTGGATATCGTGCAGGACTCGATAGAAAAGGCTCTGCGCAAGCTGCCGGGCCTGCGGGATGACGCGAGGATAAAACCGTGGTTTTGCCGCATACTGGTGAACGAGAGCATAGACAGCCTGAGACGCAGACGCGGCTCGGAGCCTGTGGACGAGAGTCTCCCCGCGCCGGACGACACCGGCAAAAGGACGGAGGCGCTGGACGTCTATGAGGCAGTGTCAAAACTGCCGCCCAAGTACAAGACGATCGTGGTGCTGAGGTTTTTCGAGGACATGAAGCTTCAAGAGGTGGCCGAGGTCGCAGGCTGCAACCTGAGCACGGCGAAGTCGCGGCTTTACAGGGCGCTGGAGCTGCTGCGGGTAGAACTGAAGGACTGGGAGGTGGAGTGAGCCTTGAGAGACGAACTGCGTGACATCTATATGCAGACGGAGCTTCCAGAGGAGCTGCCGGGGGTAGTCGAGGCCGCGCTCAGGCGCGGCGAACGGCGGGCAAAGGCAAAAAGGCGCACATGGCACATAGTGTCGCCGCTGGCGGCGGCCTTCGCCGTGTTCACTCTGGTCCTGAACACGGTGCCGACCTTCGCTTCGGCGATGTATGAGGTCCCCGTCCTCGGAGAAGTGTGCCGTGTCCTGACGGTCCGAAGCTACCACTACGAGGACGAGACAAAGAACGTGGACATCGAGATCCCTGCCATAGACGTCGAGCTGGGCGATGCAGACTGGGCCGAGAGCGTCAACCGGCTCATCGAAGCCACGATCGAATACGAAGTGGCCCAGTCCGAGCAGCGGGCAGAGGAATACTACAACGCTTTCATCTCTACCGGCGGCACTCCTGAGGATTACCACGCCATTGGCATAGAGGTGGACTACGAGGTCTATTACGCCTCCGAGGATGTCCTGTCCTTCGCTGTCATCAAGACCGAGACGCTGGCCTCGGCGTATGAGACCTTCCACTATTACAATTACGACCTCAGGACCGGGCAGGAGCTGAAAGCAGAGGACTTAGCAGGGCAAGCCTGGAGGGAGAAGGCGAAAGCCGCCCTGACCGAGCTGATGGCCGACCCGGCCGAGGGCACGGTGTACTGGGAGCTTGACGACGAGGCTCTGGAGGCCGCCATCGATGGGGCGCAGCTGAGGCTGAGCAGCACGGGCG
The DNA here is from genome assembly GCA_900546615.1 of uncultured Eubacteriales bacterium. GTDB lineage: Bacteria > Bacillota > Clostridia > Oscillospirales > Oscillospiraceae > Scatomorpha > Scatomorpha pullistercoris. The sequence continues at coordinate 140,185 of URDJ01000001.1, forward strand.
AGCCAGTGCTGGTCTTCCAGAAATACAGCATAGGGCCCGGCTCCATGGGCCGCCCTGAGATAACATTGAAATAAAAAACGGCATAAAAAACACACCCGCCGGCGGCGGGTGTGTTTTTTGTTTTGCGTTACATCAGGCGGCGGCGTCGATGATGCGAACCATGACGGTGGCGCCCATGGCGCGGGTCGCGCTGCCCGCAGGATTGAAAGTGGTGTCGGTCACGCCGGTCATGAGGCCGGTGTCGGTGCAGTAATCGACAGCGGCAAGCGCCCAGCTCGAGACCGCGTCGGCGTCGGTATAGGCCAGCTCAGGCTCGGTTACCTCGTCGGCGCCCTTGTACTTCATGTAATTGTAGAGGATGACGGCCATCTCCTCCCTCGTCAGGGTGGACAGCGGCTGATAGCTCGCCTCGCCCCTGCCGGAGACTATGCCGTTGTTATAGGCCCAGAGCACGGCGTTCGCGTAGTAGGCATCGTCATTGCAGTCCGTGAAGACTTCGGATACCTTGCCCTCGACCTCAGGCTCGCCCTCGAGGCGGTAGAGCATGGTGACAAGCATCGCCCTGTTGACAGAGGTCATCGGGGAGAACACGCCCTCAGCGGTGCCGTCCATGATGCCCTTCTCATACGCGGTCATGACAGCCTCGTAGTACCACGCGTCCTCAGCAACGTCGGTGAACACGGGGGCTTCCTCAACTATCGTGATGCGGCCCTGCGGCTCGCCGTACTGCTCGGCGGTGATGACGCCGTTGAGGTTCTCGGTGATGTACTTGAGCAGCATCTCGTTGTCAACGTAGATCTCGTGCTTCTCGCTGACGATCTCGGCGCCCTTGAACATGGTCATGCCGTCGCCGTAGGCGGTCAGCCAGTAGCTGTGGCAGGCCACAGTGTAGATCTTGTCGAGGTCAAGGGCCTCGCCGCCGACCTTGACGTCCTTCACGCGGTACTCGCCGTCAACGGAGGCGAAGTTGCCCTGAGCGTCGGTCTTGACGGAGCTCTCGATAGTCGCGTCAATGGTATAGGTCAGGCCCGATACATGGGTGAAGCCGCCGGAGAGGCCGGGGTAGGCGGAAGCGCCCATCTCGAGGCAGTCGAGGATCTGCTGGCCGCTGGCCTTGACGACAGTGGCCATGTTGCCGAAGGTCATGACGTTCAGGATATCCTCAATGGTCACGTCTCCCGCGTCAATGTCGGCACGGATTCCGCCGCCGTTCATGAGGCCGATGTCGGCGCCCATGACCACGCGGTAAGCATCGGCGACCAGGTCACCGAGGTTGGTCTCACCGCTGCGAACGGCCCAGCTGCCGTCCTCCTTGGTGGCTACGAGCTTGACCTCGCTCTTCGCAACTACTTCGCTCGTGACTTCCTTGTAGCTGGCTTCGATCGTGGCAACGAGGTCGGCAACGGTCTGATCCACACCGTCATACTCGCTCACGAGGCTGGCGGTCACAGTGTCGGCAGCGGGATCGATGACGATCTGGCCGACGTTGGCGAGCTTGGTACCGGTCTGGTTCAGGACCACATCCTCACCGGCCTTGTTCTTCACGACCTCGCCTGCGATGGTGCTGTGGCTGTGGCCGTCGATAAAGGCGTCGATGCCGGTGGTGTTGGCGATCACGTCACGGCTCATCCAGGGAGCGCTCTGCTCATCAACGCCCATGTGACCGATGGCTACGACATAGTTCGCGCCCTCGGCAATCGCAGCGTCAACGGAGGCCTGGACGGTCGCGTAAAGCTCGTCCTCGCAGAAGCTGTAGATGTAGTTGCCGTTCTCGTCCTGGAAATAAGTCGGGGTGGACTTGGTATAGGTCTCAGGGGTGCTGATGCCGACGAAGGCGACCTTGGTCTCGCCGTAGCTGACGACCTTATAGCCCTCAAAGACCGGCTTCTCAGTCTTGAGGTCTACAAAGTTGCAGGCAAGCACGGTGGCATCGAGCGCGTTGAGGTTCTCGAGAGCCTTAGCCATGCCGTAGTCGAACTCATGGTTGCCGGGAACGACAAAATCATAGCCGACGGCGTTCATGAGCTGGATGAGATACTCGCCGCTGGACAGGGTGGCCATGGTGGAACCCTGCGAGAAGTCGCCCGCGTCAACGAGCGTTACGTACTCGGTGCTCTTGAGCAGCTCGTCCTTATAGGCCGCAAGGCCCGCATAGGTGATGCCCTGGTCATAGCCGCCGTGCACGTCGTTGGTGTGCAGGATGACGATCTTGCCTGCAAGCTCGTTCTCTGCGGCCGGCTCATCGGCCAGCGCGCCCACGCAAAGCGAGAACACAAGCGCGAGCACCAGGAACAGCGATAGCAGTTTTTTCATGTCTACTCTCCTTTTTTACAATTTAGTTTCATGCCCCTTAAAGGCTACACCATTATACACCAACTGTATTAAATTGAAAATACACTTACAGAATTTTTCTTGTTAAATCTAATTAAAAGTCCGGCGGCAATTTTATAACGAACTATGATAACGCACAAGGACTGCCGCAGCGCATTATTTAAAATAGTCCACTCCGCTCTCGAAGACGGGCTGGATGCCGACGTCGGGGATGTTCCGGTAGAGGCCGGGGCCGCTGCGCTCTGTGTGGCCCATTTTGCCCAGCACGCGGCCGTCCGGCGAGCATATGGCCTCCACAGCCAGCACCGAGCCGTTCGGGTTCGACTGCACGTCCATCGTCGGCTCGCCCTCGAGGTCCACGTACTGCGTGGCTATCCTGCCCGTCGCCTCCAGCTCCGCCAGCAGCGGCCCGGGGCAGACGAAACGGCCCTCGCCGTGGGATATGGCCACGGTGTGGATATCGCCCACCCGGCACCTCGACAGCCAGGGACTCAGGTCCGAGGCCACCCTCGTGCGCACCAGCATGCTCTGGTGGCGGCCTATGGCGTTATACGTCAGCGTCGGGCAGTCAGCGTCAGTCTCAACTATGCGCCCGAAAGGCACGAGGCCCAGCTTTATGAGCGCCTGAAAGCCGTTGCAGATGCCCAGCATCAGCCCGTCGCGCGCATAGAGCAGCTCGTGCACCGCGTCCGTCAGCTTCTGTGAGCGGAAGAAGGCCGCCATCAGCTTTGCGCTGCCGTCCGGCTCGTCGCCGCCCGAGAAACCGCCGGGCAGGACTATCATCTGGCTGCGCGCTATCGCCTCCGTCACGCGGTCCACGCTCTCGGCGACGTCCACCGGGCTCAGGTTGCGTATAACCAGTATCTCCGGCTCCGCGCCCGCCCTCCTTAGCGCGCGCGCCGTGTCGTATTCGCAGTTCGTGCCGGGAAACACCGGGATGAGCGCCCTGGGTTTTGCCGACTTTATCGCCGGAGAGGGCCTCGACTGCGTGGTAAAGCTCAGCTTGCGGACCCGCTCGTGGCCCTGACCCGGCGCGTCCAGGTTCGGCATCACCGGCTCAAGCGTGCCATCCCAGGCCGCCTGCACCGCGGCGAGGTCCACGCTCTGGTCGCCGCAGCTGAAGCTGTAGTCCGCTGTGACAGCGCCTATCGTCTCGCCCGCCGCGCAGTCCGGCTCCGTCTCGACTATCATGCCGCCGAAGCTCCAGCCGAACAGCCGCCCGGAGGCGAAGTCGGGGCTTATCTCCACGCCCAGACGGTTGCCGAAGGCCATCTTGCACAGCCCGCCGGCGATACCCTCATTTCCCACAGCCCAGCAGGCGCGCACCTTGCCCGCCCGCATGAGCGCCTCCACCTCGTCGAACATCGCGAGCGTCGCCGCCGCGTCGTAAGGGTCGGCGTGGAAATACGCCAGCCTGTCCCCGGCGCGTTTCAGCTCCGGCGTCACCACGTCCCCGACGCTGCCGCAGGTCACGGCAAAGCTCACCAGCGTCGGCGGCACGTCCATATCCTCAAAGCTGCCGGACATGCTGTCCTTGCCGCCTATCGCCGCAACGCCCAGCTCCGTCTGCGCGTCGAGCGCGCCGAGCAGCGCGGCAAAGGGCTTGCCCCAGCGCTCCGCCTCCGTGCGCAGACGCTCGAAATACTCCTGAAAGCTCATGTACACCCGCTCGTGTCCCATGCCCGAGGCCACGAGCCGCGAGACGCTCTCGACCACGGCGAGATACGCGCCGAGATAGGGACTCTGCTCCGAGACGCGCGGCTCGAAGCCGAAGGCCATTGCTGAGCAGGTCGAGGTCTCGCCCATGACGGGCAGCTTCGCTATCATGCTCTGCGCGGGCGTGAGCTGGTATCTGCCGCCGTAGGGCATGACGACCGTGCCCGCGCCTATCGTGCTGTCGAACCTGCCGCCCAGCCCCTTCCTCGAGCAGACGGAGAGGTCTGACATGAGCGCCGCGAGCTTCTCGGAGAGCGTTCCCGACACGGCGGGGCTGCGGTCCTCAACACAGGTCTCGGGTATGCTCACGCGCGCGCGCTTTTCGGCCCCGTTGGATGCGAGAAATTCCCGGCTGAGGTCGGCGATCGTCTTACCACGCCAGCGCATGCGCAGCCTAGGCTCCGCCGTCACCTGCGCCACGACCGTCGCCTCGAGGTTCTCCGCCGCCGCGAGGTCGAGGAAGTGCTCCGCGTCCGCGGCGGAGACGACCACCGCCATGCGCTCCTGGCTCTCCGAGATGGCAAGCTCCGTGCCGTCGAGGCCCTCGTACTTGCGCTGGACCTTATCGAGGTCGATGTCGAGGCCGTCGGCAAGCTCGCCTATGGCCACCGAGACGCCGCCTGCGCCGAAGTCGTTGCAGCGGCGGATGAGCCGCGTGGCCTCTGGGTCTCTGAACAGGCGCTGCAGCTTGCGCTCCACCGGGGCGTTGCCCTTCTGCACCTCGGCGCCGCAGGTCTCGAGGCTGTGGAGGCCGTGGGCCTTCGACGAGCCGGTCGCACCGCCGCAGCCGTCGCGCCCCGTGCGCCCGCCGAGCAGTATGACCACATCGCCCGGCTCCGGGCACTCGCGCACGACGTTATGCTCCGGCGCCGCCGCCACGACCGCGCCTATCTCCATGCGCTTGGCGACGTAGCCGGGGTGGTAAAACTCATCCACCAGTCCGGTCGCCAGCCCTATCTGGTTGCCGTAGGAGCTGTAGCCCGCCGCGGCGGTAGTCACCAGCTTCCTCTGGGGCAGCTTGCCGGGCAGGGTCTCCGCCACCGGCGTGAGCGGGTCGCCCGCGCCGGTCACGCGCATCGCCTGATACACATAGGCCCGGCCGGAGAGCGGGTCGCGGATCGCCCCGCCGATGCAGGTCGCCGCGCCGCCGAAGGGCTCTATCTCCGTCGGGTGGTTGTGAGTCTCGTTCTTGAACATGAGCAGCCACGGCTCATCATGCCCGTCCACGTCCGCCGTCACCTTCACCGAGCAGGCGTTTATCTCCTCCGATTCGTCGAGGCCCTTGAGCTGCCCCGTCTTTTTGAGGTATCTCGCACCCAGCGTCGCCAGCTCCATGAGCGTGAGGGGCTTATTCTCCCGGCCCAGCTCGCGGCGAATTTCAAGGCAGCGCTCATAGGCCCGGCGCACGCGCTCATCCTCTATCCCGACCTCGTCAATGATCGTGCCGAAGGTGGTGTGGCGGCAGTGGTCCGACCAGTAGGTATCCAGCACACGCAGCTCCGTCAGGCTCGGGTCGCGGCCCTCGGCGCGGAAATATTCCCGGCAGAACTGCGCGTCGTCCGCGTCCATGGCGAGGCCCATGTCCCGCACGAGGCGCTCGATACCGGCCCTGCCCAGCTCGCGGAAACCATCGAGCACCCGAACGTCGGGCGGTTCCGGGTAGTCCTCCCTGAGCGTGGCGCGCTCTGCCAGCGAGGCCTCGCGGCTCTCGACCGGGTTTATGAGGTAGCGCTTTATCCTGTCCAGCTCCTCGTCCGTCACATCCCCGTCCAGCAGGTAGACCTTCGCCGTCCTGACGCTCGGCCGCTCGCCCTGCGTCAGCAGCTGCACGCACTCGGCGCAGGAGTCCGCCCTCTGGTCGAACTGTCCCGGCAGGTACTCGACCGCGAAGACCCGGCCGGCCTCCGGCAGCGTCTCGTGCAGCAGGTCCACCTGCGGCTCCGAAAACACGACCGGCAGCGCGCGCTCCAGCGTGCGGGCGTCAAGGCCCTCCACGTCGTAGCGGTTAAGCAGCCTCAGCCCGCTCAGGCCCTCAGCGCCCAGAAGCGTCCGAAGCTCCGAGAGCACGGACTGCGCCTCAACGTCAAAAGGTGACTTTTTCTCGACATATATCCGGCAGACCGCCATGTTCCGACCTCCGTTCCGAATTTATCGCCCGGCTGCGAGCGCCCTCGCGCCGATGTCGGCTCTCCTGTGCAGGCCCTCGAAGCTTATCTCGTCCGCCGCGGCATAGGCACGCTCCACGGCCTCGGCGAGCGTGTCCCCCGTCGCGGTGACGCCCAGCACACGGCCGCCGTTCGTGTAATACCGACCATCCTCCGCCCGCGTCCCGGCGTGGAAGACCTCGGCCGGGCCGTCCGGGAGCTGTCCGCCCTCGTCGAGGCCCGATATCGGCAGGCCCTTTTTATAGCCCTTCGGATAGCCGCCCGAGGCCAGGATGACGCAGCAGGCCGACTTATCAGACCACTTTATATCCAGCTCGGACAACCTGCCCGCCGCGACAGCCTCCATGATGTCCAGCAGGTCTGTCTCGAGCAGGGGAAGCACGACCTGCGTCTCCGGGTCGCCGAAGCGGCAGTTGTACTCGATGACCTTCGGGCCGTCCTTCGTCAGCATGAGACCGAAGTACAGGCAGCCACGGAAGGTGCGGCCTTCCGCGTTCATCGCCCGCACCGTCGGCAGGAAGATGCGCTCCATGCACTCGCGGGCGACGGTCTCCGTGTAATACGGGTTCGGGCAGATAGTGCCCATACCGCCGGTGTTCGGGCCGGTGTCCCCGTCGTATGCCCGCTTGTGGTCCATGGATGAGAGCATGGGCACGAGTGTCCTGCCGTCCGTAAAGGAGAGCACCGAGACCTCAGGGCCTTCGAGATACTCCTCGATGACGAGCCTTGCGCCGCTCTCGCCGAAGACACGCTCCTGCATCGCGGCCCTGACCGCGTCCCGTGCCTCGTCCCGCGTCATTGCTACCGTAACGCCCTTGCCGAGCGCCAGCCCGTCGGCCTTCACCACGAGCGGGAGGGGGGCCTTTTCGGCATAGGCCATGGCCGCGTCGAAGTCCTCGAATACCTCGTACGCCGCGGTGGGGATGCCGTACTTCTTCATAAGCCCTTTCGCAAAGACCTTACTGCCCTCTATTTGCGCGGCCGCCTTCGATGGGCCGAAGACGGGGATGCCGATGTGCTCGAGGGCGTCGGCCATGCCGAGGCAGAGGGGGTCGTCGGGGGTCACGACGGCGAAATCGGCCTTTACCTCCCGTGCGAGATCCACGGCTCCCTCTATATCCGTCGCGCCCACGGGCACGCAGACCGCGTCTGCGGCGATGCCGCCGTTGCCCGGCAGGGCGTAGATATCCGACACCTTCGGGTTTTTCCGAAGTGCCCTTATAACAGCGTGCTCACGCCCGCCCGAACCGACAACCAAAATCCTCATACGCGCCTCCAAGTCTAAAAGTTTTTTGCCCCGCTTTTTACGAATAAAACGAGCAAGCATGGGCGCAGCCCTGAGTGCAGCCCGTTTTATTCGTAAAAAGCGGGTAGAGTCCAGAGGCAAAGCCTCTGGTCGCCCGCCGCAGCGGGCGAAACTCCCCTCAGTGATGGAACAGCCGGATCCCCGTAAAACACATCACCATGCCATACTTATCCGCCGTCGCAATGACATTGTCGTCACGGATCGAGCCGCCGGGCTGGGCAATGGCCGTGACGCCGCTGCGCGCCGCCCTCTCCACGTTGTCGCCGAAGGGGAAGAAGGCGTCCGAACCGAGGGCGAGGTCAGTGACCTTCGAGAGCCAGTCCCGTTTCTCGGCCTCCGTCAGCTCCTCACGGATGAAGCGGTCTATCTCGTTGTCCCTCTCCGCGCGCTTCATGTCACCGGAAAAGCTCAGCTCCAGCACCTTCGGATGCCGGCGCAGCTGCCAGAGGTCGGCCTTGTCGCCCGCGAGGCGGGTACAGTGGATGCGGCTCTGCTGGCCCGCGCCCACGCCCACCGTCTGGCCGCCCTTCACGTAGCAGACCGAGTTCGACTGCGTGTACTTGAGCGTGATGAGCGCCAGCAGCAGGTCGTCCTCCTGCCCGGGCGTAAGCGTCCTGTTTTTCGTCACGATGTTCGTGAGGCAGTCGCGGGTGATGGGCAGGGAATTGTAGCCCTGCTCAAAACGGATGCCGAAGATGTCGCGCCGCTCCTGCGGCTTCGGCTCGTAGTCAGGGTCTATCCGCACGACGTTATAATTTCCCCTGCGCTTCTGCCGGAGTATCTCGAGCGCGCCGGGAGTGTAGTCCGGGGCGATAATGCCGTCGGAGACCTCGGGCAGCAGCAGACGCGCCGCCGTCTCGTCGCAGGTGTCGGAGAGCGCGGCCCAGTCTCCGTAGGAGCAGAGCCTGTCCGCCCCGCGCGCCCGGGCGTAGGCCGTCGCCACCGGGGACAGCTCGCCCTCGGCGAAGAAGACGCGCCTGTCCTCGTCAGTGAGCGGCGAGGCTATCGCCGCGCCCGCGGGCGAGACGTGCTTGAAGCTCGCCGCCGCAGGCTTCCCCGTCGCCGCGCGCAGGGCGCGGACAAGCTGCCAGGAGTTGAGCGCGTCCATGAAGTTAATATAGCCCGGCCTGCCGTTCAGGACCTCCACGGGCAGCTCGGAGCCGTCCTCCATGTAGAGTCTCGCGGGTTTCTGATTCGGGTTGCAGCCGTATTTCAGCTCTATCTCCTTCATTTACGCTTCCTCCCCGTACTTGTTGATGATGACTTCCTCGCCGCCCGCGACGACACATAGCGAGACGCGGTTAGCCTCGTCCAGCGCGGCCCAGAGCCGCTCCGCCAGCTCTCGTGCACCCAGCCCCGGCAGCTTAGTCTCGACCGGTTCGCCCGAAAAGCTCGGCAGCGGCGAGCCGAAGCCCTCGTAGGTGCTGATGAAATGGCAGATACCGGGGACGTTCTCATACTCGAAGAAGTACCTGAGGCAGCTTTTCCCCTCGGCGTCCGCGGCCTTGAGTATGCTCAGGCTGTGGCCCGCGGCCGTGTATATGCCGGAGACCCTCGGCGTCCAGTTGGGGCCGTCCGGCTCGAATGTGCGCGTGCGCAGCGCCGCCGTGAAGTCGCCCATATTATATATGGTATCCGTCTGGTCGCCGTTCGTGACGATGAAGGCCCCGTCCCGGCTGCGGATGGGATTGTAGATTATGAGGCTCGGGTCGGTCATCTTCGACTCGTCGAAGGCCCGCGTCCTGATGCCGTCGGGCGTCTTCTCGAAGACGCGGTTGCGGCTGTTCCCGCTCCTGCCCATGATGAAGTAGGCGCACAGCAGGCCCCCGTCCGCGCCCGTGCCGAGCAGGATGCCCCGGCCGGGGTAGGGCCGCGCTCTCAGGTATTCAAAGATATCCGTCACAGCTTTTCGCTCCTTTCAAGCTCCGAGGCCGTAAGCTGCAGCGCCTTCGGCAGCAGCTGCCACTCGGCCTGCTCCATGACCCTTCTCTGCAAAAGCTCCGGCGTGTCGCCCGGCAGGACGGGGACGGCCTTTTGCAGGATTATCTCGCCCCCGTCGGGGATCTCGTTCACGAAATGCACCGTCGCTCCCGTGAGCTTCACGCCCCGCGCCAGCGCCGCCTCATGCACCCGCAGGCCGTAATAGCCGCGCCCGCAGAAGGCCGGGATGAGGCTCGGGTGGATGTTCAGTATCCGCCGGGGCCATCTCGCCGTGAACTCCGGGCTGAGTATCCGCAGAAAGCCCGCGAGCACTATGAGCCCTATGCCCCGCGCCGCAAGCTCCGCCTCCAGCTTCGCCTCGAAGTCCTCCGGGCCCAAATACAGCGCCTCGACGCCCGCCTTCCTCGCGCGTTCCAGTGCGTAGGCGCCCTCCTTGTTCGACACGACGAGGGCTATCTCCGCGTCCGGCAGCTCGCCGCGTGCCGAAGCGTCGAGGAGCGCCTGAAGGTTCGTCCCGCCGCCCGAGACCAGCACCGCCGTCCTCACCACAGCTCCACGCCGCCTTCCCCGCGCACGACCTCGCCGCAGGCACAGGCCGCGACGCCGTTTTCCCTGAGCGCCCTTATCGCCGCGTCCGCGTCCTCCGCCGCGACGGTGAGCAGCATGCCCACGCCCATGTTGAAGGTGTTGTACATGTCCCGCTCGGGTATGTTCCCCTCCCTCGCTATGAGGCCGAAGATGGGCGGGGTCTCAATTTTTGTCTTCTCTATCCTCGCCGTAAAGCCAGGCGCCAGCGAGCGCGGGATGTTCTCGTAGAATCCGCCGCCCGTTATGTGGCTGACGGAGCGCACCCGCGCGGCCCTTATCGCCGCGAGCACGGGTTTAACGTATATGCGCGTGGGCTCGAGCAGGGCCTCGCCCAGCGTGCGGCCCAGCTCCGGCTCGTAGCGCTCGAGCGAGCCGCTCTCCACGTCGAAGACCTTCCGCACCAGCGAAAAACCGTTCGAGTGTACGCCGGAGCTCGGCAGGGCTATGAGCGCGTCGCCCTCCCTCATCGTGCTGCTGTCGAGTATCTTCTCCTTATCCACAATGCCGACGGCAAAGCCCGCGAGGTCGTATTCGTTCTCGGGGTAAAAGCCCGGCATCTCGGCGGTCTCGCCGCCTATGAGCGCCGCGCCGGCCTGATGGCAGCCCTCTGCCACGCCTTTTACGATGTCCGCTATCCGCTCCGGCACATTTTTGCCACAGGCAATGTAGTCGAGGAAAAAGAGCGGCTGCGCGCCCGAGCAGACGATGTCGTTCACGCACATGGCCACGCAGTCTATGCCCACCGTGTCGTGCTTATCCATGAGGAAGGCCAGCTTCAGCTTCGTGCCCACGCCGTCCGTGCCCGAGACCAGCACCGGGGCCTTCATGCCCGAGAGATCCGGCATGAACAGCCCGCCGAAGCCGCCCAGCCCGCCAAGTACGCCGGGGATGACAGTGCTCTCGACGTGTTTTTTCATCAGCTCCACCGCGCGGTAGCCCGCGGTGATGTCCACGCCCGCCGTCCTGTAGCTCTCGCTCTCGCTTCTCATTTAGCGCCCTCCCGGCCTATTTTCTGCTCGAACTTCGACTTCTGCGCCCGGCAGGGCGGCTCGCATGGGTACTTCCCGGTGAAGCAGCCCTTACAGAAGCCTATCGTGCTGTTGTCCGCCAGTTTGTCGAGGTAGTCCGCGTTCAGGTAGCCCAGGCTGTCTACGCCTATTATTTCGCGTATCTCCTCGAGGCTGTGGTTGTAGGCGATGAGGTAGTCCGAGCTGTCTATGTCCGTGCCGAAGTAGCAGGGATACAGGAAGGGCGGCGCAGAGAGCCGCGCGTGTACCTCGGTCGCCCCGGCCTCGCGCAGCAGGCCGACAATGCGCGCGATTGTCGTGCCGCGCACGATGCTGTCGTCCACCAGTATGACCCGCTTGCCCCTCACCGTAGAGGCGATGGTGTTGAGCTTTATCCTCACGGCGTCCTCGCGCCGGGCCTGGCCCGGCTGGATGAAGGTGCGGCCTATATACTTGCTCTTTACGAAACCCACGCCGTAGGGTATGCCGCTCTGCCTCGCGTAGCCGAGCGCGGCGTCGAGGCCCGAGTCCGGCACGCCGATGACGACGTCCGCCTGTACGGGGTGCTCGAGCGCGAGGAAGGCCCCGGCCCTCTGCCGCGCCGTGTGGACGCAGCTGCCGTCTATGACCGAGTCGGGCCGCGCAAAGTAAATGAACTCGAAGACGCACTCGCCCGTCGCCTGCCCGCAGTGGCTTCTGTCGCTCTCGAGGCCCTTGTCCGAGATCGTGACGATCTCGCCCGGCTCCACGTCCCTTATGAACTTCGCGCCTATGGCGTCGAGGGCGCAGCTCTCGCTCGCCACGACCCAGCCGCCCTCGATCTCGCCCAGGCACAGAGGCCGGAAGCCTATGGGGTCGCGCACGGCTATGAGCTTTCTCGGGCTCATTATCGCGAGGGAATACGCACCCTTCACCTTGTCCATCGCCCGCGACACGGCCTCCTCTATGGACCTTGCGCCTATGCGCTCGCGCGTGATGGCGTAGGCTATGACCTCGGAATCCGAGGTCGTGCGGAAGATGGCCCCGTCCAGCTCGAACTGCTCGCGCAGCTCCGCCGCGTTCGTGAGGTTGCCGTTGTGCGCGAGGGCCATGCCGCCCTTTATATGCCGTATCACCAGAGGCTGAGCGTTCTCGCGGCTCTGGCAGCCCGTCGTACCGTAGCGGCAGTGGGCTATCGCCATGCGCCCGCGCGGCAGCTTGCGCAGCACCTCCTCCGTGAAGACCTCGCTGACAAGGCCCGTATCCATGTGCCCCGTTATGACCCCGTCGTCGTTCACCGCCATGCCGCAGCTCTCCTGACCGCGGTGCTGGAGCGCATAGAGTGCGTGGTGCGTGAGGCTGACCACGTCCTCCGAGGGCTCCTTCATATAAATGCCGAATACGCCGCATTCCTCATGCAGCTTGCCGAATATGTCTGCTCCCATTTTTCTCTCCCGGTAGAATCAAAAAGTTTACTCGCCGATGAGCCGGCGCATGACCTCCTGGTAGGCGTCCTCCACGCCGCCCATGTCGCGGCGGAAGCGGTCCTTGTCGAGCTTCTCGTGCGTCTCCACGTCCCAGAAGCGGCAGGTGTCGGGGCTTATCTCGTCCGCGAGCACGATGTTCCCGTCCGGCAGGCGGCCGAACTCCAGCTTGAAATCCACCAGCTCTATGCCGTGGCCCAGCAGGAAGTCCTTGAAGATGGCGTTTATCCTCAGCGCCATGACCTTTATGGCCTCCAGCTCGTCCCTCGACGCGAGGCCCAGCGCCAGCGCGTGGCTCGCATTCATCAGCGGGTCGCCCAGCTCGTCGTTTTTATAGGATAACTCGACCGTCGGCTCCGCGAAGACTATGCCCTCGCGCACGCCGTAGCGTTTGGCAAAGCTGCCCGCCGAGATGTTCCGCACGATGACCTCCAGCAGGACTATCTCCACCCGCTTCACCAGCGTCTCGCGCTCGGAGAGCTCCTTCACCAGATGCGTCGGGATGCCGTGGCTCTCGAGCAGGCGCATAAATCGGTTCGTCAGGCGGTTGTTGATGACGCCCTTGCCGAGGATCGTGCCGCGCTTTTCGCCGTTGAAGGCCGTGGCGTCGTCCTTGTAGTCCACTATGCACAGCGCCGGGTCGTCCGTGGCATAGACGCGCTTGGCCTTGCCCTCGTAGAGCTGTTCGCGTTTTTCCATCTCAGTTTGCCTCCCTTTCAAGCTTCTCGCGCAGGGCGCGGTCCTTTTCAAGCGTCGCGGCCTCCATGTCGCGGCGCATTTTGTCGAGCTTTTCGGCCAGCTCGTCGTCGTAAACGGCGAGTATCTCCGCCGCGAGCAGGGCAGCGTTCTGCGCCCCGTCTATCGCCACCGTGGCGACCGGTATGCCCGAGGGCATCTGCACCGTCGAGAGCAGGGCGTCCAGCCCGTCGAGGGTCGAGGATTTCACAGGTATTCCGATGACCGGCAGCGTGCTTGCCGCCGCGAGCGCGCCCGCCAGATGCGCCGCCTTGCCCGCAGCCGCTATGATGACGCCGAAGCCCATCTTCCTGGCCCCGAGCGCAAAGCGCCGCGCCGCCTCCGGCGTCCTGTGCGCCGACATGACGTGCGCCTCGGTCTCTATGCCGAGCTCCCTGAGCTGCCGTACCGCCTTCTCGACCACCGGCCAGTCGCTGTCGCTGCCCATGATGACCGCAGCCTTCTTTTTTACCATGCCCTCGCCTCCAAATGTCCAATAAAAATGTAACAAGGCCATGGCATACAGTCATGGCCTTGCAGTTCACGCTATTAGACCCCCTCCGAGGGCGCAGAAGTTTCCGGCAAGTTTTGCTCTCAGCCGAACCACAGCAACGCCACCTCCAAGCGGGAAATATGTATTTATGATAGCCGTTTTTTGCTCCGAACTCAAGTTTTTCTTGACCAGGAGTTCATTTTCAGTCAATCTCACAAGAATGAGCAAAAGTCAAAGCGGCCTTTGTTGGTTTTGCCTTCATTTCTTCATGAGCTTCCTGAGCGCCCTCGTGAGGTACATGGCGCCCAGCCCCGTGAACACGCCGGTCACGATGCCCGCCGCAATGAGCGCCGGCGCCCAAACGATAAGCCCCGGCGTGCCCGAGACCCAGATGGCCACGGCGAGCTGCCCTGCGTTGTGCGCCAGCGCCGCCAGCACGCTCACCACCCAGACGAGCTTCTCGGGAAAAACCTTTATGAGCAGGCACATGACGAGATACGCCGCCGCGCCGCCCGCCACGGAGAACATCAGGCTAGAAAAACCGCCCGCAAACGCGCTGCCCAGTATGAGCCGCACGATGAGCACCGCACCGGCCTCCTTCCGCCCCAGTACGAGCATCGTCACCATCGTTATAATGTTCGCCAGGCCCAGCTTCACGCCCGGCACGGGCACGACAGGCGGTATCTGCGCCTCGGCTATGAAGATCGTCAGCGCCACCGCCGTCAGTGCCGCCAGCAGCGTAAGCTTCTTCGTCTTCGTCATGGCTCCGCCCCCACTACCTCTATTATCAGCCTGTGCGGTATGCAGGCTATCGGCACCAGCGAGCCGGAGATCTTCCCCTGACGCACGCAGACCTGATCCGGGCAGTCCGCCTCAATGACCGAGATCGCCCCGTGCTCCACGTGCACGATATTATAGCCCAGCTCCGTCTCTATCCTTATATCATAAGGCAGGGCCACAGCGTCCAGGTCTATTTCCTTGTACAGCTCGCCGTCGAGCGTTATCCGCGCCGTCCTCCCGCCCGTGTCGCCGCTTCTGAGCAGCAGAAAAGCTCCGACGCCCAAAATGAAGAGCGCGGAGAACAAAACTATCCAGAACTTCGTCTTACGCCACATACTGCTATTTTAGTGTACCTCTCACCCGTTGTCAACAGGGCGCTGAAATGGTATAATATTCGTTACGCAAAGAACAGAAGGGGGTGGCGATTTGCCCGATATCCCTGACCTCACCTCATATATAATGACAGGCACAAAGTATCTGCTGCCCATACTGGCGCTGTGGATACTCCTGCGCTGCATACGCTCCATGCTCCGCGAGCGCTATGAGCCGGAGACCTGGGCCTGGCTGCTCGACGAGGACGGCGCCGCAGTGCCCGTCTGCCACTGGGAGTGCATAATAGGCCGTTCGGCGTCCTCGGACGTCGTCATCGACATGCCCGGCGTATCCAAGCTCCACGCCTCGCTCCAGCGCGACGGCGACGGGGACTGGACTCTCTCCGACCTGCGCTCGCGCGAGGGCACCTTCATAAACGGCGACGAGATCGACATACTTGAGCCGGTGGAGGACGGCGATACCCTCGAGTTCGGCGACGCCGCGCTCACCTTCCGCGAGATAGACGCCGAGGAGCGCGCCGCGCTCGAGAGACGCAGGACCGCCCCCGGCAGATTCGTCGGCCCCGGCATCACCCTTCTCATACTCTCCATCTTTCAGGCCTTCCTCACGCTCGAATTCACAATGACCGCCGAGGAGGAGTACCTTTTTCCCATCTGCCTCGGCTTCTTCGCGCTCATGGTCACGGAGTGGTTCTGCTATCTCGTGACGCGAAGCGTGCGGCGCACGGGCTTCGAGCCGGAGACGCTCGCGTTCTTCCTCACGACCCTCGGCACCGCAGTCTGCGCCTCGGGCACGCCCGAGGACATGTTCAAGCAGACCATATTCATCATTCTGGGCGTTGCGCTCTACTTTTTCCTCGGCGCGTGGCTGCGTAGCCTTGAGCGCGTTAAAGCCTCTCGCTTTCTCGCCGCCGCAGCGGCGCTCGGCCTGCTCGCCGTAAACGTGGTCTTCAGCGAAGCCGTTTTCGGCGCGAAGAACTGGCTCGAGATAGGCGGGGTCAGCTTCCAGCCCTCCGAGTTCGTCAAGGTGCTCTACATCTACACCGGCGCCGCGACGCTCGACAGGCTCTTTGCGAGGCGGAACCTCTTTGTCTTTATCGTATTTTCCGCCATCTGCGTCATAGCCCTCGCGCTCATAGGCGACTTCGGCACGGCGGTCATCTTCTTTGCGACCTTCCTCGTCATCTCCTTCATGCGCTCGGGCAGCTTCGCCACCATTTTCCTCGCCGTATCCGGCGCGGCAATGGCGGGCTTTCTCGTCATATCCGTTAAGCCCTACATCGCGGACCGCTTCTCCGCCTGGGGCCACGTCTGGGAGGACGTCTGGGACAAGGGCTACCAGCAGACCCACGCCATGAGTGCCGCCGCCTCGGGAGGGCTGTTCGGCAAGGGCGCGGGAGAGGGCTGGCTCAAGGACATCTTCGCCGCGGAAACCGACATGGTCTTCGGCGTCGTCTGCGAGGAGCTGGGCCTCATCCTCGCCGTGCTCGCCATGTTCGCCGTCATAGCGCTCGCGCTCTTTGCCGTGCGCAACGCCGCGCAGGGCAGGAGCACCTTCTATGTCATCGCCGGCTGCGCCGCTGTCAGCCTCATGATGGTCCAGATGGGCCTGAACGTCTTCGGCTCGCTGGATATCCTGCCCTTCACGGGCGTCACCTTCCCCTTCGTCTCGAAGGGCGGCACCTCTCTTGTGTCATGCTGGATGCTGCTGGCCTTCGTAAAGGCCACGGACACGCGGCGCGACGCCAGCTTCGTAGTCAGCCGCGACAAAGCCCCGAAGCGCAGGTATGAGGACGAGTATGAGGAGTACGATGACGCGGATGAAAATGAGGAGGCCGGGGCATGAAAAAAGTCAAACGCCGCGCAACAGCGGCCCTGCTCATAGCCGCGCTGCTGGTCGTGGGCCTCTCGGTATACCTCGTCCGGCTCGCCGACAACGGCGGGGCCTGGGCCTCATACTTTAACGGCGGCACCCCCGGCGGCACCATCCTCGACCGCAACGGCGTCGTACTATATACCTCGGATGAGAACGGCTACTCCTTCGCCGAGGACTGGGCCACCAGAGTCAGCTGCTATCACCTCATAGGCGACGCCAACGGCAATGTCTGGACCGGCGCGCTCAGGCAGTTCCGCGACAGGCTCTCCGGCTACAGCTTCATCGAGGGCACGACCAGCGGCGAGACCATCTCGCTCACCGTCGACTCCTACCTCAACACCGTCGCGTACTCGGCCATGGCCGGGAGGGACGGGGCCTGCATGCTCATCGACTACACGACGAGCGAGATACTCTGCATGGTCTCCACGCCGAGCGACGACCCGGCAAACCCCAGCTCGGAACCGGCGGACGGCACATACCTCAATAAATGCCTGAGCGCCTCTTTCACCCCCGGCTCGGTGTTCAAGCTCGTGACCCTCGCAGCCGCCATCGAGAATATCCCCGACCTGTACGAGCGCAGTTTCTGGTGCGAGGGCAGCGCCATCGTCGGCGGCTCGACCCTCACCTGCACCGGCGCGCACGGCACCCAGAACATCGAACAGGCACTGGCAAATTCCTGCAACTGTGTCTTCGGCCAGCTCGCCGTTGAGCTGGGGGCGGATACAATGGCAGAATACGCCGAAAAGCTCGGCATCACTGCCGAGCTGCAGCTGGACGGCATGGACGTGCTCTCCGGCAGCTACGTCAAGGGCGAGGAAGGCTCGATCGGTCTGGCCTGGTCCGGCGCGGGCCAGTACGAGGACCTCGTCTGCCCCTATGCCATGGTCAGATACGTCTCTGCCATAGCAAACGGCGGCTCCATATACGAGCCGACCCTCCTGGGCCACGGCTCGCTCGAGGGCAAAACGCAGGTGCTCTCGGCCGATACCGCACAGAAGATATCCGAGATGATGAACTATAACGTCCAGAACGCCTACGGCAGCTGGGTCTTCGGCGGACTGAACGTCTCAGCCAAAACCGGCACCGCCGAGGTCGGCGACGGCACCAGCCACGCCTGGATAACGGGCTTTCTTAACGACCCCGAGCACCCCTACGCCTTCGTAGTCGTGCTCGAGCACGCCGGCGGCGGCCTCGCGAACGCCGGGCCTGTCGCGAACGCCGTCCTGCAGGCTGCCATAAGCAAATAAACCTTAAGTTCCAGCCGCCGCCCCGGTCATGTCGGAGCGGCGGCCTCATACTGTTTAATTGAAGATACTGGTATGAGTTCGAAACAGGAAATGGGAAAAACGTCGGATATAAAGTTCACTCTTTACAGGAAGGCGAAAATCCTTTATAGTATAAGGGTAATTTGTGTTATGTTGGATAGTGTGACCATTCCGTCCGGGCGCGCTGAAACTGCTGTTTTAACGGAAAATTTATTCGCGCCTCTATTATTGTGTCCTGAATTGTTATTCTTTTGACATGCTGTTGACGTCCCGCGGCTGTCTGCGGGACGAACAGATATAAAAACCATCCACATTCAGGAGGTAGGAAAATGAAGAAACTGTTTGCGATTCTCCTTGCCGCGATACTCTGCCTGGGCCTGCTGGCAGGCTGCGGCCAGACGACCATCATAGTCAACATGGGTGATGAAGATGACGCCGCCGACGCCACCCCGACCCCCGAGGCCGTAGAGACCGAGCCGCCCGCTGAGACCGACGCCCCGGTGGTTGACGACACTCCGCTGCCCGAGGGTCAGCTGAAAACCGGCCTCGCGCTTGTCTCCGTCGTGTCCAGCAGCTCCAAGGCCGCCACTGCCGATGCCGACGGCAATGCCCAGGCCGACACCACCTTCGTGGCCGTGCTCGTGGACGGCGACGGTGTCATCCAGGACTGCCTCATCGACTGCGTGCAGACCAAGATAGCTTTCAACGCCGCCGGCGAGATCGTCACCGCGGCGAACACCGCGTTTGACTCCAAGATCGTGCTCGACGACGCCTACGACATGCGCAAGGCCAGCCCGATAGGGGCCGAGTGGGATGAGCAGGCGAACTTCCTTGCCGATTATGTCGTTGGCAAGACCATCGATGAGGTCAAGGGCATCGCTCTTGACGACGGCGGCAAGCCCACCGACGCCGACATCACCACCGGCTGCACCATGAACATAGCTGAGATCGTCACCGGCATTGAAAACGCCGTCGCGAACGCGAAGGTCCTCGGCGCGAATGTTGGCGACACCCTGTACATGAACTGCAACGCCATTGTCTCCGACAGCTCCAAGGCTGCCTCCGCCGACGGCGACGGCAACGCTCAGGCCGACGTGACCGTGGGCGCCTACACGCTCGATGCCTCCGGCGTTATCACCAGCTGCTACCTCGACTGCGTGCAGGCCAAGATAGCCGTCACCGCGGCGGGCGAGGTCGCCTCCGAGGTCGGCGCCTCCTACGACTCCAAGCTCGTGCTCGACGACGCCTACGACATGCGCAAGGCCAGCCCGATAGGCGCCGAGTGGGATGAGCAGGCCTGGTTCTTCGCCGAGTACGTCACCGGCAAGACTCCGGCCGATGTTGCCGGCATAGCCCTTGACGAGAGCACCCACCCGACCGATGCCGACATGACCACCGGCTGCACCATGGCCGTCGGCGCTTTCATCGCGGTCATAAAGTAAGTATACATGCCCAGGCTGAGAAGTCCGCGGGCGCGGCGCGGCAAAGTCCTGCTGCGGCTCACGGCGCTCTCGCTGGCGCTGCTGACGCTCACCGGCTGCTCCACGACGCAGATAATAGACGTGGGGCAGCCGTCTGAGACGGCGGGGCCGGAGCTCACGAGATATCAGGCAAGTTTCCTCGACCTCTTCGACACGCTGACGACGGTGGTCGGCTACGCGGAGTCGGAGGATGAGTTCAGGGCCGTCGCAGAGCAGCTGCGCTCCGGGCTGGAGGAGTACCACCAGCTCTACGATATCTATGACGAGTACGAGGGCATCAACAATATCAAGACGATAAACGACTCGGCGGGGCAGGGCCCTGTCGAGGTCGATGAAAAGATCATAGACCTGCTGCTGTTCTGCCGGGACATGTACGAGGCGACAGACGGCAAGCTCGACGTGGCCATGGGCGGCGTGCTGAAGCTCTGGCATGACGAGCGCGAAGCCGGGGAGTTCTCCGAGGACGGGAAGCTGCCGGACGAGGCGGCACTCAAGGAAGCCGCGGAGCACTGCAGCTTCGACGCGGTGGTAATAGACGCCGAGTCGGGCACGGTGGAGATAACGGACCCCGAGACGCGGCTGGACGTCGGCGCGGTGGCCAAGGGCTACGCGACTGAGCAGGTATGCAGGACTCTGCCGGAGGGCTATTTAGTGAGCGTCGGCGGCAACGTCCGGGCCTGCGGGATGAAGCCCGACGGTACCGACTGGGTGGTCGGAGTGCAGGACCCCGACGGGGGCACGGAAGACTACCTGCTGACGGTCTACGCCATGGGCGGCTCGGTCGTGACGAGCGGGGACTATCAGCGCTATTACTATGTGGACGGGGTGAAGTACCACCACATAATCGACCCGGAGACGCTGTATCCGGCGACGCTGTGGCGCTCGGTGACTGTGGTATGCGCCGACTCCGGACTCGCGGATGCGCTCTCGACGAGCCTGTTCACGATGACTCAGGAGGAGGGCCAGGCGCTGCTGGATAAATTCAGCGCTGAGGCCGTCTGGGTCACGGCGGAGGGAGAGCTTTTGTACAGCGAGGGCTTCTCCGCATATGTCAAAGAAGTGAAAAGTTAAAATAAGTGTAGAGAGGTGAAAGTATGAAGCAGCTTTTCAGGGGCGGCATCCACCCCAACGACGGCAAGGCGCTGTCGCGGGGAGGGGCGCCCGTCCCGATGCCGGCGCCTTCGAGGGTCATCATACCCATGTCCCAGCACATCGGCGCGCCCTGCAGCCCTCTGGTGAAGGTGGGCGACACGGTAAAGCTGGGTCAGAAGATAGGCGACGGCGAGGGAGTCTGCTCACCCGTGCACGCCTCGGTGTCCGGCACCGTGGCTGCCGTGGAGCAGATGCCGATACCCGGCGGCAGGAAGGCCGTCTGCGTCGTCATAGACAGCGACGGCAAGGACACTCCCGATCCCGCCATACAGCCGCGCAAGT
This sequence comes from uncultured Eubacteriales bacterium, assembly GCA_900546615.1. Lineage (GTDB taxonomy): Bacteria > Bacillota > Clostridia > Oscillospirales > Oscillospiraceae > Scatomorpha > Scatomorpha pullistercoris. Next base: position 161,098 of record URDJ01000001.1, read on the forward strand.
CGCACAAGGAGCTCAGCCCGGCAGAGCTCGCGGGCATAGTCCGCGAGGCGGGCATCTGCGGCATGGGCGGCGCGGCCTACCCGACTAATTCGAAGATACTCTCCACCGCGGGCAAGACCGAGACCCTGCTCATAAACGCCTGCGAGTGCGAACCCTACATCACCTCCGACGACATGGTGATGTGCACCTGGCCCGAGAAGGTCATCCTCGGCGCGAGGATCGTGGCCGACGTCATCGGCGCGAAGCATACGGTCATAGCGGTCGAGGACAACAAGCCCGAGGCCATCGAAGCTCTCAGGGCCAAGGCCGAGGGCAACGACGACATCGAGATCCGCGCGCTGCCGACCCGGTATCCGCAGGGCGCGAAAAAGCAGCTCATCCTGGCCGTCACAGGGCGCGAGGTCGCCCCGGGCGCAAGGACAGGAGCGCTGTTCAACGTCACAACGATCTACTCCATCTGCCGCGCCGTGTATGAGGGCCTGCCGATAACGGAAAAGGTTGTCACCGTGACGGGCGAGGGCGCGAACGAGCCGAAGAACGTCATCGTGCGCATAGGCACCCCGCTCGAGGAGGTGCTGAAGTTCGCCGGCGGCGTGAAGGAGGAGACCTGCAAGGTAGTCTGCGGCGGCCCTATGATGGGCGTTGCGCAGGGGAACCTCTCCGTGCCGGTGGTCAAGGGCACGAACGCGCTGCTCTGCCTTACGGATGCCGCGCCTGCGGCCGATGACCCCACCTGCATCCGCTGCGGAAAGTGCATGGAGGCCTGCCCCATGGGGCTCCAGCCGCTGAACCTGTACAGATACGTGAACTCCGCAAACAAGGAGGAGCTGCAGAGGCTCAACCTTGAGGACTGCATGGAATGCGGCTGCTGCGCCTACGTCTGTCCCGGACGCCTGCCCCTCGTTGAGACCTTCAAGGCGGGCAAGAAACTGCTCAAGGAGGGAAAGAGGTAATGAACCTGACTGTGACCTCCGCACCCCACATCCGCAGCGGCAATACCACGCAGCGGACCATGCTGGACGTGCTCATAGCTCTCATCCCCGCACTCATCGCCGGGGTCGTCATTTTCGGCCTGCGTGCGCTGGTGCTCACCGTCGTCTCGGCGGCCGGCTGCGTTGTGGCGGAGCTTATCGTGAACCTCGTCATGAGGAAAAAGCCCACCGTCGGCGACCTCTCAGCCGTCGTCACCGGCGTGCTGCTGGCCTTCTCCCTGCCCGCGAGCTGCCCCTATTGGGTCGTGCTCGTCGGCGACGCCTTTGCGATAATCGTCGTCAAGGGCCTCATGGGCGGCCTGGGCCAGAACGTCTTTAACCCCGCGCTGGGCGGCAGGGCGATAATCATGCTTTTCTGGCCCGCGACCATCACCCGCTATACCACCGAGGCTGTCCCCGCCTTCAACTTCGGCGCCGTGGATATCGTCTCCTCCAGCACCCCGCTCCAGACCATGGCGCGGCCCGCGCTGCCGGATGCGAGCCTGCTCGACATGTTCCTCGGCAAGATAGGCGGCTGCATCGGCGAGGTCTGCACCCTCGCGCTGCTTATCGGCTTTGCTTACCTGCTCTGGCGCAAGGTCATCAGCTGGCGCATCCCCGTCGCCTACGTAGGCGCGGTGGCCGTGCTGACCCTCATTTTCAATAAAGGCGACGACGCCTTCCTCTGGATGCTCTACAGCGTCATGGGCGGCGGCGTCATGCTCGGCGCCATCTTCATGGCCACCGACTACGTCACCAGCCCCGCAATGCCCTCGGCCCAGCTCGTCTACGGCATCGGCTGCGGCGTGCTGACCGTCATAATCCGCTACTTCGGCATTTACCCGGAGGGCGTGACCTATGCCATCCTCATTATGAACGCCTTCGCCTGGGCGCTTGACAAGGCCGTACCTGTAAAACGCTTCGGTGTGGCGAAAGGAGGTGCCGGGAAATGAACGAGAGCATGAAAAAGCTGCTTATCCCCGTCGCCGTCATACTGGTCTGTGCGATTATCCTCGCGGCGGCAGGCGCCGGTCTGGCCGGCACCGCGGCGGCTAACGCCGAAAAAGAGTTCAATGACATGATCGCCTACCTCATGCCCGGCGGCGGCGAGTTCGAGGAAGTCGAGTACACCGGCTCCGACGCCAAGATCACCAACGTCTATAAGGGCGAGGGCGGCTATGTCCTGGCCATGACCACAAACGGCTTCGTGGACGAGATAAAGCTCCTCGTCGCCGTAGACAACGACGGCGTGGTCAAGGGCTACACTGTCAGGGACATCCACGATACCTACGGCCTCGGCCTTGGCGTACAGGATGACCTGTTCTTCCTCGTTGGTCTCATGAACTCCCAGGGCGACCTCGCCGTGAACAGCAACATCGACGCCGTAACCGGCGCGACCATCAGCTCCTCCGCCGTCGTCGCCTGCGTGAACGCCGCGAGCAAGTTCGTGCAGGAGGCCGGCGCGGCCGGCGTGCTCACCGGCACGGCCGACGGTTTCATGGGCCCCATCACGGTCTCCGTCACCATGGACGGCGACACCATCACCGCTGTTGAAGTCGTCTCCAACAGCGAGACGCCCGAGATAGCGGGAGGCGCCCTTGAGCAGATACCCGCCGCCATCGTCGCGGCCAACTCCCCGGATGTCGACATCGTCTCCGGCGCGACCTACACCAGCAACGGCATCATCAATGCCGTCAAGAACGCACTCGAGAGCGCGGGCAGCGCCGGCGGAGCGCTCACAGGCACGGCCGACGGTTTCATGGGCCCCATCACGGTCTCCGTCACCATGGACGGCGACAC
>URDJ01000002.1 GCA_900546615.1 uncultured Eubacteriales bacterium
GTATGACGGCCTTCGTATAGGTGGAGCCGACGTCGCATCCTCCGTAGTATTTCATATATCTATTCACACCTCGTATTCATACTTCGGGAACTTGTCAATATCGTACCTCTGCTTGAGGATATCGCGGCGCTCCATGCCGTCGTAGTGCTTCTTGAGGAAGGGCTCGACGACGTAGAACAGCAGCTTGCCGTCGAGGTCGAAATAAAACACCGCGAACAGGCCCGCGTACAGCAGCGCGCCCGCACCCGCAAGGATTCCAAGGGTCTTTTTCAGTTTCTTCATTCTCCTGCCCCCTTACCAGCTCATGGAATCGTCGAACTCGAGCAGCGTCGGGTCCAGCGGCTCCTCGTGCATGACCGTGAACATGTAGTCGTTGACGATGCGGCGTATCTCCGCCCTCGACACCGTGCGCGAGTCCGGCAGCGCGTGCGGCATCCAGATGGCGTGGATGTTCCGTTTGCGGAACTCGTCCTCGAACATGCCCGTGATGCCCTGCATACCCTTGCACTGTACCTGGTCGTACATCATGACCATGTCGCAGTTGAAGCGTTCCATGTTCTCCCATATCTCGAAGATATGCTTGTACCCGCCGACAGCCATGCGGCGCATGGGCGCCCACTCGTTGTAGAGCGTGAAGTCCTCCATCAGGTGTTCCTTCGTGTCCGTGCGCATGACGATGTCAAACATGAGCGAGTCCATGTTCATAACGGTGTTCAGGCCCCAGCAGTTGTAGGCCCAGGTACACCAGTGCGAGTAGTAGAGCGGCGCGCAGCTCCAGGCCAGCACCCTGTGCCGCGTCTCCGGGAAGGTCTCTATCTTCTTTTCCACGCAGCGGTACATGATCTTCTTGACCTTCTTGTCCGTCTGCGCCCAGATGTCCCGGTATCCGTCCTGTGAATAGTAGATGCGATAGAGCGCCTGAGCCACGCTGTTGATGGGATAGTAGGGCGTGTTCGCCGCGACGTCCCATTTCTCGCGCTCGAACAGGGTGAGCTGGTTGTATTTTTCGATATACTCCACAAACAGGTCCCAGTTCATGGGCAGGCCGGTCTGCTCCTCGATAAACTTCCAGCACTCCTCTATCTCCCTGCGGCAGTGCTTCTGCACCAGCGGGTCGTCGAATTGCATGGGCTGAGGCATGGCGAACAGCGGCTTGTCGTAGGCCCAGTCCTGCAATATGCTCGTGCCGACCGAGCCGTCGCAGGCCTCGTTCGAGGTGACGAGGAAGGGGAAGTAATCCGGCATGTCGTCGAGTATCGACAGGCCCGCCTCGGCCTGGCACATCGGGCAGGGGTCGCCCGGAAGGCCGATAGACTGCGCCGCGTCGATATAATTCAGCACCGTGTGGCAGTTGACGTGGCAGGTGACGAAGTAGGGTATCATCTGCAGGGGCACGTCGTCCATCCGGTCGCGCCAGGGGTAGAAGATGGCGCCCGCCACGGTCTCGTCGTGGGCTATCGTGTGGTGCCACTTCTCGTTGTGCTTGCCGCCGTGGAGGTTGGCGTCCGCCGTGAACATTCGCATGAACTGGCGGATGGTCTCGTTGACCATGGCGCGGTAGTGCCAGCCCGTGGCCTTCATCGCCTCGCCGCGCATGCCCTCGAAGCCGCGGTCGAACCAGTGCATGACCGTCAGGTAGGTCTGACCAACCCAGCGGTAGCGCCAGATGCCCTTCATAAGCGGCACCGGCCCGCCGTAGCGCATCACGTCGTACACCAGCATGCCGTAATTGTATAGCCAGATGCGGTTGAAGTAGTACATCGTGTCCTTGAAGCCTCGCCACTCGCGGTGCTTGTAGAGGCCGGTCTTCGGTATGTACAGCTCACCGAGCTTGCGTTCCCTGTGGGGCTTGCCGTACCAGAAATCTCGGGCAAGCTTCTTAACGTTCTTGATTTTCATCTTCACTTGCCCTCCTGTATCTTCTTTATCTCAATGCTCTCGATAAACGCCTGGAAGCGCGTACGGAGCTGGCCTGAGGCGCTGTTTATGTACTCTTTCTCGATGGAGCAGACCGGGATGCCGAAGTCCCTTTTCAGCACGATGGTGTTTATCGTGCGCTCATAGCTCCAATACTCGCAGAACTTGTTTGACTCGACGATGATGCCGTCGGCGTGATACTCCTTCGCAATGTCCGCGAGCTGTTTTTTTCGGCCGCGCATGTCGTCCTGGCCCATGAAGCGCGGGCACATTCCTGTCTTAATGTAGTGCCTGGCTATGGCGTCGAGAGGCTCCTGGCCCTCCTCAACGACTATCTGCTCCCTGCCGGGCATCGAGCCGTAGCAGTACCTGTCCGCCACGACCATCGCGCCGCAGCCTTCTATGAGCTGGGTGAAGCCGGGGTCGTCGTTCTCGGAGCCGGAGAGCATAACCTTGCAGCGGAACCAGGGCTTTGCATCCGGCTCGCGCCCGCGCATCTCCTCGGCCGTCTCGCGCAGGTAGGGCAGGATCAGGTACTTCGGACATACAAGCGTCACGAGCTGTATTACGTGGAACTCGTAGCCCGTTATCGTCGGGTTATCCAGCTTCCGGTAATCACCTATCTCGTTAATCAGTCGGCAGACCTCATTGTGCTCCTCGATAGTCTTCATGAGCGCCTCATCCGAGGTGTCAATGCCGAACCTCTCACTCAGCGGCTTGAGCACATGGGCGCGGAGCTGTTCGCGGTAGTGCTCGAAGCTGTTCTCGGTCTTCTTGAAGGGCACGTCGGAGAACTCGCAGAAGAAGTCCGGGTTCTGGATGAGGTCCATCATCTGCAGATGCTCCTGGAAGCGGCAGGTGACGGTGCAGGTCTCCGTGGCCATCTGCGCGTCGAGGAAATTGTAGCCGCCTTCGAGCGCGCGCTCGAGCAGGCTGCGTCCGTAGTGGCAGGTGCGGCCCGACATGTAGTAGGTCGCGATATCCGGCGAGGTGCAGCGCGGCGCGCGCAGCCTCACCCCGAAGCAGCCGGGCAGGTCCAGCAGTACCTCGGGCATGAAATAGCAGGTGTAGCCCAGGGCGCGCTTCCCCTCGCCCTTGGCCTGCTTCACCAGCTCGTTGTTCGCCTCCTGCAGCAGATCTTCAAAGAAAATCAGGTGCTTCAGGTCTCTCATTCAAATCCCCCTCTATTAAAAGTTACCAAAACACCGTTCCAAATCTCCCTATCTAATGTCAAGGATACCAAAGCCCATGTTAATTGTCAAACACATTTTTTCAACACTCGGCACTTTTTGTGCCCGGTTTCCGTTTTTATATGATTTTAACGCCCGATAAAATGCATTGCTCCGCCTCAGCCTCTGGTTAGACCACTCAGTCGCTGTAAACGTGCGTTAATTATAGCTGCAAGGTGCAAAAGAGGAGAGACAGAAGCTGCCTCTCCTCTTTTACCTCTCCGTGATTCGTGCCTTTGTGAATTTTATCCGACCTCGGGCGGTGCGCTTATGTACAGCGCATACCGGTAGGCGCTCAGGCTCTGCTCCGTGCCGTCCCAGCGCTCGCCGCTCATCAGGTCGCTGTACTCGCCGCCCAGCGCCTCCAGCCGGACGTGCTGCTCCGCGCCCGTGAAGTTGAACAGCCCTATGAGCCTCCGGCCGTCCAGCTCGCGCACGAGGCTCAGCACGCCGTTATTCGCCGTGTCCCATGTGCTAACCCATGCGCCGGGGCCGAACAGCGGCTCCGTCTTCCGTATCCGCTCGAGCTGACGCAGGCCGTCCCAAATGCGCTGCTGCACCGTGCCCTGCTCTCCCCGCAGCGCCGCCTTGTCCCAGTCAAAGCAGCTGCGGTGCAGGTTCCGGCTGTCCTCCCGCCTGTCCGGGTCATCATGATAGCTGTAGTCGTTCAGCTGTCCGATCTCGTCCCCGCTCGAGAGCATCGGGAAGCCTGCCATCGTCATGATGACCGCGTGCATCATCAGGTCGCGCCGGATGCCCAGCTCCACCTGCGCCTTGTCGTGCTCCTCAAGTCCCTTCTCGATGCCGCAGAGACTTGCAGTCGTACCGCAGCTCCTTGCGTCGCCGGTCTTCGGGTCGTAATTATACAGCTCCCCCCTCGCCCAACTGCCCGGGAAGCTGCCGCTGTAGAACTCGTACAGGTACTTCTTATGCAGGTACGGGTCGTTGCCGATGCTCCGGCCGTATTCCTCGTTCAGGCCCCAGCCGATGTCGTCGTGGCAGCGCAGGTAGTTCACGAACGCGCAGTGCCCCGTCAGGCTGTGCAGGTCGTCCAGCTGATGCTTGAGCTGGCGCACGTCCCCGCTCGCCAGCGCGCTCCACTGAGTACACATCGTGGACGAGTTGTACAGTATATGGCACTCGGGCTTCTCTGCCGTTCCGAAATACGCCGCAAGCTCCCTTGGGGCCATGACGACCTCGCCCTTGAGTATCACCGCCGGGCACACCGTTTCTATGACGAGGCGAATCATCCGCATGAGCGTATGCACCTGCGGAAGGTTCCGGCAGCTCGTGCCCAGCTCCTTCCACAGATAGGGCGTCGCGTCCACGCGGAGCACCTCGACGCCCATGTTCGCGAGGTGCAGCATGCTCGCCGCCATGTCGTTGAACACGGAGGGGTTGCGGTAGTTCAAATCCCACTGGTAGGGGTGGAAGCTCGAGCACACCCAGCGGCCCATCTGCTCGTCATAGATGAAGCTGCCCGGCGCGGTCTCCGGGAATACGTCCGGGATGGTCTTTTCCATCTCGCGCGGAATCTCCGGACTGTCGAACGTGATGTACCTGTCTATGTACTCCTGCTCTCCCGCTCTGGCGCGGCGCGCCCACTCGTGAGTGTCCGCCGTGTGGTTGATAACGAAGTCGAGGCAGAGGCTCATGCCGCGCTTGCGCATGGCCGCCGTCAGAGCTTCGAGCTGTTCGTTCGTACCCAGCGACGGGTCCACCGTGTCGAAATCCTCCACCGCGTATCCGCCGTCGTTCTCCGGGTGCGGCATCTTTAGCAGCGGCATCAGATGCAGGTAGGTCACGCCCTGCTCCGCAAGGTAATCGAGCTTCCCCGTCAGGTGTTCCAGGTCTCCGGCAAACAGCTCCGTATACATCGTCATTCCCAGCATACGACCCTCGCGGTACCACAGCGGCGATTTCTCCCGTCTGCCGTCCAGCTGCTTGAGCGCGCGCGAGCGCTCCGCCGACGCGCGGCGCATATGCTCCTCCAGCTCGCTGAGGCGAGCCCTGTCATCGTAAAGCTCCATATAAAGCCATTCCAGCTCATCCCGTCGGGGCTGGAGTCTGCGTTCAAAAACGGACAGTCCTGCCACAGGCATCTCCTCCTGAGCACAGTAGTTTAAACCAACATTCCCCTTCTGTCAATGGCGGCTATATACCGGAATAAATGCCACATATAATGCAAAAAGCGCCCGACTTTACGTCAGGCGCTTTCTGGAGCTGCTGCCCGGATTCGGACCGGGGACCTCATCCTTACCAAGGATGCGCTCTACCTGCTGAGCTACAGCAGCATGGCTCTCCCCACGGCTTTCGCCGTGGGGAGTGGCGACCGAGAAGGGACTTGAACCCTCGGCCTCTAGCGTGACAGGCTAGCGTTCTAACCGACTGAACTACTCGGCCACGCGGCTTTTGTAATATACCAAATCATTCGCCTTCTGTCAAGTGCTTTTTTCATTTTTTTCGTTCCTTGCGATACGTCGCGATTTGTGGTAAAATGTGTCCATCAACTCTGGAGGTCTCAGCCATGCGCAAACTCTTGCCTCTCCTGCTCGTCTGCTGTCTGCTGCTCGCGGCTGTCCCTGCCTCGGCGGCCGCCGACGTCTGCTTTATCGCCACCAACGACAGCCTCGAACAGCTTACCAATCAGCCGTATTTCTCCGGCTCGACCATATATGTGCCGTACACGGTCTTCGCCAACTTCAAAATCTACAACACCTATCATCAGAGCAGCAACACCGCCTCGCTCTACACCTCGTCCAAGCAGCTCTATTTCGACCTCAACACGGGCGAAACCTATGACGGAGAGGGCAACTATTATAATGTAACGCCCATTTCCAGAGGCGGCGTGGTATATGTCCCTGTGGACTTCATTTGCCAGCAGTACGGGCTGTCGTGGTCCTACATAGAGGGCAGCGAATATGGCGACGTGTGCCGCATCACCGATTCCGGCGCACACCTGACCGACGCGCAGTTCCTCACCGCCGCGAAACAGCTCATGTCAAGTCGCTACAACGCCTATACCGGCAACTCGTCCGGGACCGAGGACCCCATAACCGGCATTGACATCACCTCGGACTGCGTCATATACCTGAGCTTCGTTGGGCTTCCATCTCAGAAGCTGCTCGACACGCTCTCGGAGCATGGCGTCTCCGCAGGCTTCTTCCTCACGGCCGACGAACTGCGCCAGGAGCCTGAGACCGTCAGGCGCATCGTGGGTGAAGGGCACAGCATCGGGGCGCTCTGCTACTCAGACCCGCTGGGCGAGTATATCGAGTTCCGAAGCCTGCTTTTAGATGCGGCGCACGCAACGACCGTGCTCATTGCCTCCGGCGACAGGCTCTACGACGCCGCCTGCGCAAAGGCGGCCGCAGAAAACGGCCTCGTCTTCTGGGACTACGACAACGACTGCATCCAGTCCGGCAGCGGGCTGGCGTACATTTCCCTCATCACCGCATACCTCGAATACCGACCGAGCAGGCTCGATTCGAGGATACTCTGCACAGACATGACCGATGCCAACCTCCCGTCCGTTCTGAGCTATCTGAAGGACAACAGCATAACCGCAAGGGCGCCGAATGAGGTAGACCCTCCCGAATACGAGTAAAAATACCTCCCTGCGATCGCAGGGAGGTATTTATCATATCGTGAACACAGCAGAGGCTATCGTAAAATAGATAAACATGGCCACCGTATCGACAACAGTCGTGATGAGCGGCGCGGCCATCAGCGCAGGGTCGAGGCCAAGCCGTTTTGCAGCTACAGGCAGCAGTCCGCCTGTAACTTTGGCGCAGGCCACCGTGCAAAGAAGCGCCGCCGAGACCACCAGCGCCAGCTTCAGGTCGTTATACTTTATCATTATGAACGCGGATTCCACCGCAGCCAGCGCCACCCCTACTATGAGCGATACGCGCAGCTCTTTCCAGAGTATGCTCAGCGTGTCCGAAAAGTGCAGCTCATCCACAGCCAGGCCGCGGATGATGAGCGTCGAACTCTGAGAGCCGCAGTTGCCGCCCGTGTCCATTATCATCGGTATGAATGCCACAAGCAGCGGCACTGCCGCAAACGCCGCTTCGTACCTCGAGATTATTGCGCCCGTAATGCCCGCCGACACCATCAGCACCAGCAGCCACACGATCCTGTGCTTTGCGTGCTTCCACACTGGCGTCTTCAGATACGGCTCAGTGTTCGCCTCCATCGCCGCCATCTTCTGCATGTCCTCCGTCGTCTCCTCCGTAAGCACGCCGATTGCGTCGTCAAAGGTTACGATGCCCACGATGCAGCCCTCGGTGTCCACTACCGGTATGGCGATCAGCCCGTATCGCCGGAAAAGGTTCGCAGCGAACTCCCTGTCGTCCGTCGTCCTGACCGAGATATAGTCTCCTCGTATGAGCGGGGATATAGGTTCCGCGCCCTCATGCGTGAGAAGGTCCTTCGCAGTCACGACCCCGAGGAGCTTGTGCTTTTTCACCGCGTAGCAGGTATACACCGTCTCGCTGCCTATTCCGACACGGCGTATCTTCTCCAGCGCGCCCGCGACAGTCAAGTCCGGGTCCAGCTCCACGAACTCCACCGTCATGATGCTGCCCACGCTGTCATCCGGGTATTGCAGCAGGTAGTTTATCGTCTTTCTCGTCTCGGCATCCACGTTCTCCAGCAGCTGCGTGACGAAATTTGCCGGCATGTCGCTCAAAAAATCCGCCGCATCGTCGGCAAACAGCTCCTCGAACAGGCTCTTTATCTCGGCGCTCGAGAAAGTCTTTATCAGCTCCTGCCTCAAATCGTTGTCCATGTAGCTGAACACCTCGGCCGCCTTGGGCTTGTCAAGGATGCGGAACACCATCGCCAGTTCCCTGTCGTCCAGCTCGGACAGCAGTTCGGCGAGGTCCACGGGGTTGTACATGGACAGCACGTCATGGATGGACCTGAGCCGCTTCTCCTCGAGAAGGGCCCTCAGCACGGATACAGTCATTGTCATACCCTCCTTCCGGGCAGCAAAAAGCCGCCGCATCACACGGACACGGCGGCACAGGCGCACGGAAAGAGAGTGTGCTCTTTTTATGCAAAACAGAGCGCACCTGCAAGGCCGTATCCCTTTTTTTCAGTTCCGAAACTTCGTCCGGGACCGCCTTCCACTTGCGCTCACCTCAGCTTCATGATGAATTAGCCCTTTTGGGCAAATAATTATACCATCTGTGAAGGACCGTTGTCAACGTCTGAGCCGCTCAAAACCCCGTCCTGTTCGGACTCCCGGTCCTGCCGTGAATTCCTGCGCACCTCGTCGAGATAGCTGTACAGGGTGAACTTTGAAATACCAAAATACTCGCACAGGCGCACGTTGGCCTTTACTATCTGAAACACGCCCTTGCTGTCCAGGAAAGCAAGAGCGCGCTTTTTTTCGCTCTTGTTCATCTCCGTCGCAGGCTTGCCGATCTCGTTCTCCGCAGCCTGCAAATATTGCTCAACTATTTCATTCAAACTCTGGGCATACTGTTCTCCCCGGTTCTCCGAGGCGTCGTACCCAACAAAATCGCACACATTCTGCTGAGCAAGCAGCAGCCTGGTAACGTCCATATTTATGCACACCGCGCCGGTCACATTGCGCTTCTTATCAAAGATGAACGTCGTAGAAGACTTGAACACCCGCCCGTTGTCCTTCGTGAAATATACCGGTACGTCGGATATCGGTCCTTCCCTGCCCATCACCTTCTCAAAAAACAGGTTGGTTGGCGGACAGCCCACCGTTCTGCCCGAAACGTGCCCGTTTATCAGCTTTACAATCGTCGAATCGTACCCGTGCGTGAAGTCGTGCAGCGCTATCTCACAGTCTGACCCCAAAAATGCCGCCAAATTTTCTACAAGCCTGTCCAGAAAATCACTGTCGCCCATTTTTCCACCTCAGCTTCCTTTCTATCGCACGATATGGTTTTTTAATTATACCAAATTTTGATTCAAAGGGCAACAACCAGACGATCAGTAAGATATTTTGTCGATTTTTCACCTGTATCTGTACAGCAATTTGTTCTATTCAACAAAAAAGTCCGCTGCACCCTAATACACGCAAGATATCAATTGACAATCTTACAATTATTCTGTATTGTGACCTTATATTTAAGTATATCAAAACTATCTGTTAGTAGCCGAGTTTTGCCGGTACCTGACAGATAGTTATAAAGTCTGCAAAGGAGAGATGGAGATGCTGGCTGAAAAGCGGCTCGAGGAGCTGGGCATAGAACTGCCTGAGAGCTCTGAAGCAAAGGCGATGTACGTACCGGTCAAGCGGTTTGGGAATCTGCTGTTCATATCCGGTCAGATACCGACGGTGGGCTCTGAGGCGCCGTACACGGGCAAGGTGGGCGGCTCTCTGTCGCTCGAGCAGGCGCAGGAGGCCGCAAGGCTGTGCACGATCAACATGCTTGCTGCTGTCAGGCACGAGACGGGTGATCTTGACAGTGTCAAAAACGTGATAAAGCTGCAGGCATTCGTGAGCAGCGCGCCGGGCTTTGACAAGCAGCACATCGTGGTGAACGCAGCGTCGCAGCTGCTGTTCGACGTCTTTGGAGAGCGCGGCCGCCACGCCAGAACGGCCGTCGGGACCAGCCAGCTCCCCCTTGATATGCCGGTCGAAATCGAAGCGATCTTTGAGGTCGAGTAAGGAGGTATACTGTTCATGAGCACTCAGAATTATGACGAGATCATAGAGCGTGAATTTGGCTATTTCAACCGTGACATCGCGTATTTCAACATTGCGTCCATCTGCATGCCCCCGATGTGCTCGAGGAACGCGCTCGCCTCTTACTATGACAAGTTTGTCATCTCCAGAAACGGCGACCACTCAATGCTTGAGGGCTACGCCATGGCGAACGAGACGCGCAGAAAGATCGCGGAATACATCAACTGCAAACCTGACGAGGTAGCGTACGTCGCCAACACGAACGCGGGCATAACGGTCATTGCCGAGGCCTGGCCCTGGCAGAAGGGCGACAGCGTTATCATCCTTGACAGCGAGATGATGAGCAACAGCTACATCTGGAAGCACCTTGGGCGTCTCGGCGTCGAGCTGCGCGTGGTAAAGACTCGCGACAGCGTATTTGACGTAGAGGATATACGGAAGCTTATGGACGAGACCACTAAGCTCGTCTCCATCTCTGCCGTGGGCTACCACAACGGCTTCATGGCCGACCTGCGCGCTGTTGGCGAGCTGTGCCGCTCTCGCGGAGTAGTGTTCGTGGTGGACGGCATACAGGCAGCCGGAAGGCTCAGGCTCGACATGCAGGAGATGAAGATAGACTTCCTCTCCGTCGGCTGCCACAAGGCCATGCTGGCCGCGTTCGGCTGCGGCTTTATCTACTGCCGCCGCGAGCTGATGGACAGGCTGGTACCCGCGCACGCCGCCATGCAGAGCGTGTCCAGGCAGCTTGAGCCGGCGGAGCTGGGCGACACTTCGGTATCCCTGTCGTGGTTCGACGACGCGAGGAAGTTCGAGGCGGGCAGTCTGCCGCAGGTGCTCATCTATGTGCTGTCGAACGCTATGGACCTGTTCTTCGAGCTGGGGCCTGAAAACTGCGAGAGGCGCGTGCTCGGGCTCGAGGATGAGCTGAGAAAACAGCTCATTGGCCTTGATTCCTTCCACGTTGTAGGCGGGCTCGACAAGCCTGAGAAAAACCGCAGCGGCATAGTAGTGCTGGAGTATCCTCCTGAGGCTTTTGACGAGGCGGAACGCATCCTGCGCGAGAACAGGATTTATATAACCCATTCTGCGGGATTCATGCGCATTGCCATCGGCATACACAACAATGCCGAACAAATCAGTAAACTGTCGGAGGCGCTCCGGGCCATCGACGGCGTCTGCCGTTCACAGGCGGACTGAGCCGCGTTTCCGGCAAAAAATAATGAGGGGTGACACCAATGAAAGCCAAGAAGAAAATCGGATTCATGACCAAGGTTTTGATCGGCCTGCTTTTGGGCGTGGTCGCAGGTATCGTGTTTGGCGAAAAGATGAGCACGGTCGGGTTTATCGGAACGATCTTTCTGCGTTTGCTTAGAGTCGGCGTTGTGCCTCTTATCCTGTGCAACATCGTCATCGCCGTCGCGGGCATCGGCGACCTCAAGAAGCTCGGACGCATCGGCATAAAGATGTTTATCCTGTTCATGGCCACGACGCTGGTCGCGGCTGTGATCGGCCTCGTGTTCGGCCTCATAGTCAACCCCGGTCTGGGTTACACGATGACCGAGGTCGGCGAGGTCACGGAGCAGACTGCTCCTACCGTCTCGAGCGTCATTCTCGGCTTCTTCGGCACCAACATCATCAGCTCCATGGCCAACGCCGAGATGCTGCCTATCATCTCTTTCGCCATCCTCTCCGGCATAGGTCTCATCTACGCCCCTGAGGACGACAGGGCCAAGATACTCGGCGGCGTGGGATATGTGGCCAAGTATATCATGTTCTTCCTGCGCTTCGTCATCCGTTTCGCGCCCATCGGCGTATTCTTCCTCATCTCCAACACCATCGGACTCTACGGCGCTGAGGTGCTGGGTGCGCTCGGCAAGTTCCTCGGAGCCATCATAGCTGCCGCGCTCGTGCACATGCTCATCATCTACAGCCTGCTCTACTACGGCGGCACGAGGAAAAACCCGTTCAAGATGTGGAAGGCCATCTCCCCTGTGTGGGTGACCAGTTTCTCGTCGTGCAGCACCGCTGCCACCATGCCCGTCTCCATCACCACCTGCAAGGACAACCTCAAGCTCGACAGCGAGGTCTCCGACCTCGTCATCCCGCTTGGCGCGAACCTCAACATGGACGGCAACGCCATCTGGTTCGGCGTAGTCTCCGTCTTCGTGGCGCAGGTGTGCGGCATTGACATGACCGCCACCATCATGGTCACAGCCGTGCTCATGGGTGTGCTTATGACCCTCGGCAGCCCCGGCATCCCCGGCGGCATCTTCGTTGCGACCACCATCTTCCTCCAGACCCTCGGCTTCCCGATAGAGTTCGCCGCGCTGCTCAGCGGTGTTGTGAGCGTCGTCGATCCCCTGCTCACCACCTGCAACTGCGTCGGCTCCGTCATAGTCGCCGGCGTTGTCGACAAGACCGAGGGCGCCCGCAAAAACACCTCCGCCGAGGCCTGAGAGCCTGAACATCAATAAAAAACCGCTTTGCGTGTGCCGTTCGTACACGCAAAGCGGTTTACTTTTTTATTCTCAGGACGCTCTCACACGTCGAAGCGGGAGTACGCCTTATAGCAGTCGCGGCAGATGTATTTGCCTTCGCGCACATGCAGGAATGCTTCCGCAGTGTTTTCGCCGCATACGTCGCAGTCGTGCGACCAGAAGATGAGCGCCGGCTCGGGCAGGGCTATGCGAGTCTCCTTGACGTCGAACAGCTCCTCAGGCTCGCGGGACTGGTAATAGGCGAAGCTCTCCTCCCGCGTCATGCCATCGGGGCGCTTTTTCAGCACGAGCCGGACGGAACGCCCGCTCTTGCGCTCGTATATATTGAACGCCTGCTTGCCCGTCAGGTGGAAGAGCAGGTTGCCCTTGCCCGCCGTGCAGCCGAGCATGACCTGGATGGCGTCCACGCCGCAGGCGTCGTTTTCGCAGATGCAGACGAGCTCCTCGTCCTCCGCCCTGCCTGTGTCCAGCAGCTTTATGGCGTAGAGCGCTGCCTTCCAGCCTATCGTCAGCCCGCCGCATTCGTGGCCGTGGAACGCGGCGCAGTCGGCCCATGTCTTGACTTCCATCATATTATCCTCCTATACTCTGATGTCCGGGAAAGGTATTATCTGCGGTATGCCCATGTAGCTCATCACGTGCACGTGCATCCGGTAGACGTCCTCGATGTTCTCCGGCGACATGACCTCCCTGCCGCCGAAGGCATAGACTCCCGCGTCCTTCAGGAACAGAAAGTTGTCGCAGTAACGTATGGCGAGATTCAGGTCGTGCAGGATGATGCAGACGCTGATGCTGCGCTCCTGCGCTATCCGGCGCACCATGCGCAGCGCCTCGTGCTGGTTGCGCGGGTCGAGATTGCTCGTCGGCTCGTCGAGCAGCAGCAGTCTCGGCTCCTGCGCCAGCGCACGCGCCAACATGACCTTCTGCGCCTCGCCGCCTGAGAGCTCCGAGACGCTGCGCAGGACGTAGTCGTCGAGGCCCATGCTGTGTATGACCGAGGCCGCGATCTCGCGGTCCTCGCGCGTCACGTCCCATTTTATATAGGGCTTGCGGCCCAGCAGCACCGTGTCGAAGACCGTCATGTTCACGGCCCCGGCGCTCTGCGGCACGTAGGCTATCTTCTGCGCCATCTCGCTGCCGCTCATCTTATGCACGTCCTCGCCGTCCACGAGCACGCGTCCCTCGCGCGCGGGGCAGATGCGGTCAATGCACTTTATGAGCGTGGACTTGCCCGCGCCGTTGTTGCCGAGGATGGCGAGGCATTTGCCGTCCTCGAGCCGGAAACTCACGTCGTGCAGCACGTCCCCGGCGCTCTTGTTGTAGGCAAAGCAGAGGCCCTGCACCTCAACCATAGGTCTTCCCTCCCCTGAACAGCAATATGAGAAAGAGCGGGGCGCCGAGGAAGGATGTGATGGCGCCTATGGGCAGCACCACCGGGGCGATGACCCATTTGCCGAAGGTGTCCGCCAATATGAGCAGCAGCGCGCCCGCCACGGCTGAGGCCGGGACGAGGCAGCGGTAGTCGTTGCCGACGAACCGGCGCATGATATGCGGCGCGACGAGGCCGACAAAGCTGATTATGCCCACGAACGACACCGCCACCGCCGCTGAGAGCGAGCACACGCCCATGCTCATGAGCATGACCGCCCGGGTATTGACACCCAGGCTCTTCGCCGTGTCGCCGCCCGCCTCCATGGCGTTGTAGTTCCAGCGGTTGAGGAGAAAGTACAGCATCGACACTGCGAAGATTACGGCGAGCACGCCCAGCTCCGTCCAGTTGGCGTTGCCGAGGTTGCCGAAGGTCCAGAAGACCACCGCACCGAGTTTCTGTTCGTCGGCAAAGTATTGCAGCAGCGTGCTGCCGCCGGAAAAGAGCGAGCTGAGCGCCACGCCCGCGAGCACCAGCCCGCCGGGGCCGATGTCGCGTTTGAAGCGCGATATGGCGATGATGACCGCGGTGGAGAAGGAGCCGCAGACGAAGGCACAGAGCGTGACGATGTACGGATTATTCACCGTCACCGCAGTTGCCGCTGAGGCAGAGTTAACGACGCCGCCGCCGAATACGATTATGCCCACTGCCGCGCCAAAGGCCGCGCCCTGCGATACTCCCAGCGTCGAGGCCGAGGCGAGCGGGTTGTGCAGCACGCACTGCATCACCGCGCCCGAGGAAGCCAGCATCGCCCCGACAAGTATCGCCGCCGTCACCCGGGGCAGTCTGATGCCCCAGATGACCGTGTTCTGCTGCGCGTCACCCGCGCCGAAAATGGTCTTCACTATCTCCCATGCGGATATCGTGATGGAGCCGACCCCCGCCGAGAACAGCGCAGCGGCTATTGCGGCCAGCGCGGCGACTATGAGCGCGGCCCGTTTTTTTCGCGTGTGGCGGTTATATACCTCCAGCTGCGTCTCCTTCTCCTTTATCATCCGTTCATTCCTTCAAATTCAAGTTTCATGTAGCCCGCGCCCGCTTCGGCGAGGGTGCTGAGGTAGTCCGGCTCGCCGAGGAAGAACTCGAAGATCTCCGCCGCCTTCGCCTCAAAATCCACATCCTCAAACGCCTCCGGGTAGAGCAGCGAGCCCATGTAGTACGCGCTCACAAGCGGTATCTCCACGTTCGACCAGTGCCAGGTCGAGTTCGGGCACTGGTACACGTTCCCGCTCCTGAAGGCGTCGAGCTGCTTATAGAAGTCAGGGTTCTCGGCCATGTCCTGGCGAACCAGCTCCACGCCGCTGTAGTCGAGGAAGATCATGTCCGCGTTCCACTCGAGTATCTGCTCCTTGTCCACCAGCACGCCCCCGGCGACTCCGGTATCGAGCATACCTCGCGTCACGTCGTTTACCGCTATGACATCAAAGACCGCGTAGTTCGAGTACACGCCTTCGATGCCATGGCTTCCCTTGAAGGTCGCCGCCGCGGCAAGTATGCTCGGCTTGTCGTCGTCCGGTATGACCTCCGTCCGCGCTCGCAGGTCGGCAATGCAGGAGTTTATGAACTCCACGACGGCCTCAGCCCTCTCGCTCACGCCGCAGACCTCGCCCAGAATGCGGAGACTGTCTTCATACTCCGCCGAAAACAGGACGGCGTCCGTCACAGCAACTACAGGCAGGCCGGTCTGCCGCTCGATATCCTGCACCGTGTCCAGTCCATAGGTGCACACGATGATATCCGGCGCGAGGCTTATCAGCTCCTCTGGGTAATAGCTCGTCTCCCCCATGCTGTCCGAGCCGACGACGGGAAGGTCCTTCCACTTGTCCCGGTTCACATAGGCGTAGGCCTGCAGCGGGCTTTCGGCCTTCTCGCAGTCGCCGATGCCGACCACCTTGTCTGCGAGACCCAGGTAGCTTATCATCCTCGGCGTGTTGCCGAGGGGGATTATCTTCTCGACAGTGGCCGGGACGGTGACTTCACGCCCCAGCGCGTCCGTTATCGTCTTTGTTTCCGTGCTTCCCGGCGTGTTCTGTGCCGGGTCCTGGCCGCAGGCACAAAGGGCGGCTGCCATAACAGCCGACAGTACCAGCGCAGCGGCTCTCCTTATCCATTTCATAGTTTGACCTCCGGGTAAGGTTATTTCGGGGGGCGCCTTCCCCGTTACGCTGCTATTGTAAAGCGTTAGCGTGTCCCGTACAAGCCCCCCCGGGGGATAAAAATGCCCTCCCTGCGCTTTTTTCTGCACAGGGAGGGTCTATGTTGTGCGATATTTTCAGTCGTCGTAGTCGTGCTCAGCCTTGAGAATGGCTCCGGTGTAAGCATCCACCTCGTACTCATACTCCATGCGGCCCACGTCGAACTCGATCTCGTAGACGTAGCTGCCGTGGTCACGGTCCAGCTCGCACTTAATGCGCGTGACATCGCTCTCGGACACGCCCGCATTTGACAGCGCCGCCGCCTTTGCCGCCGCCTCGCCTATGAGGTCGCCGGTGCTCGTGCCGCCGCCGTACTGGTTGCCGGTCCCCGTACCGGTGCCGGTCCCGTTGTTTCCGCTGCCATTGCCGGAGAGGTTGCCGGTCCGCTCCTGCTCGAACTTCACAATGTCGCCGGTCAGGGCGTTCACATCGTAGTCGTACTTTACACCGTTCGCGGTGAACTCCAGCTCGTAAAGGTATACGCCGTCGTCGCGGTCAAAGTCCGCCTTGAGCCAGCAGACGTCGGCCTCGGAGACGCCGGCGTGGGCCAGTGCTGCCTCCTTCGCGGCGGTCTCGCCGATGTAGTCGCCGCTGATGCTGCCGGAGGGGACGCTCGTTCCGGTGTTCTGCTGCTCATACTTGACGACCTCGCCGGTCTGGGCGTTGATGTCGTACTCATACTCCACATTGCCCGCGTAGAACTCGACCTCGTACACCATTACGCCGTGCTCGCTGTCGAAGTCTGTCTCGACGTAGGCCACGTCGCTTGCGCTGACGCCCGCGTGTGCGTAGGCGGCGGCTCTGGCGTCATCGACGCTAATATATCCCTTTGCGCTGGCTGTGCCGGTCTGGTTCACGGTGCTGTCGCTGAGGCCGCGGGAGCTCGCTATGAGGCTGATATCATTCACGGAGAGCGGCGCGAGGGACTCGGCGGTGAGGGTAGCGTCCGCTGCGCAGACCTTGAGGATAAGCTCCGCCTTGCCCTCTGAGATGCCGTACTGCTCCGCGAGGGCCGCGCTCTCGCTGGTGGAGGAAACGGTCTGCGTCAGCACTGAGGCCTCAAAGCCGCCGTCGCCCACGGCGCTGCTGATGAGTGCGCTGACCTGGGCCTGCAAGCTCTCCGCTTTGGCAGCGTCGCCGTTTTCAACGGAAACGAGGATGGAGTTGCGGATGTCGTCCAGATAGCCGTTCACCAGCATGGAGCCTATGAGTGCGTTCACCGTGACGTCAAGATTCGCTCCCGCGAAGTCCATGTCGCCTATGACGGTCCTGGCGTCCTCGTTGAGGGGCTGGACCTCGATGACCTTGTCGCTCGTATCCATGACGATGTTGAGGCTGGGGTTCACGTCCAGGGTGATAACGCTGGCTATGGCCGCGCCGGGCTCGGCGGCGCCGTAATGGAGCCCGATATATCCCCCTATGCAGACGAGCACGATGGCGGCTGCGACGGCTAGGGGCAAAAAGCGGTTTTTCTTCTTTTTTACTTCGTTCATCGTTATTACATTTCCTTTCCGGGCTTCGCAGGCTTCGAGGATGCCGGTCATCTGCTCCGGGGCCGTGTGCTCGGCAAGGCGGCGAATGCGCGCTTCTATCTTCTCGTTATCCATCATTCCGCCTCCTCTGCTGCTTTTCCGAGTTTTTTCATTGCGCGGTGGTACTTCGACAGGACCGTGGGCAGGGCCAGCTCGAGCATATCCGCTATCTCGCGGTGCTTGAGGCCGCCCAGCGCGTGGAGCGAGACGATCTGGCGTTCCTCGTCCGTGAGCGTCTCCAGCAGCGCCCG
Source organism: uncultured Eubacteriales bacterium (assembly GCA_900546615.1). GTDB lineage: Bacteria > Bacillota > Clostridia > Oscillospirales > Oscillospiraceae > Scatomorpha > Scatomorpha pullistercoris. The sequence continues at coordinate 17,725 of URDJ01000002.1, forward strand.
TAGGGTAAGGAGGTCCTCCTGTGAGAAATCCGGCCTGTCGGAGAACTGCTCCTGCCAGTCCTCCGGCGTCATGGCCACGGTGCGGCGGCGCTCACGCAGGAGCTTGAACGACTCGTTCCGCGCTATGGTCATGAGCCAGGCCATCGGCTTGCCCTCTGAACTGTACTGCGAAGCCGACTGGTACGCCTTCACAAAGGTTTCCTGTACCGCGTCCTCCGCGTCCTGTGCGTTCTTCAGGAGGAAGAGCGAAAAACCATAGAGCGCCGCGTGCGTCATCTCGTACACCTCGGCAAGCGCCCCGGTGTCGCCGTTTGCCATCCTTGCGATGCTCCTGTCTATGTGTTCCCTCTCCGCCGCGGTCAGCGGCGAGCCAAAGGCTGTCAGTATGAGCAGCATGGCTTCCTCCCGTTCTGCCATAACAATGCATGGCGACTTCGTTTTATTGCACGCCCGGAAAAAATTTTTTACTGTCTTCTGAACGGATTATAGCACCAATTCTTCGGACGGGCAATCATCGACAGAAGGTTTTGTTCGTGATAAAATGTGCGCAAAGAACATAATACGGGAGGTACAATGTCATGGAGCATCTTGGTATATGCGTAAACGTCAAAAATGTCCCTGATCTGGACAGGGATTATATCCCGCTGCACAAGTTCAACGCCGCCTTCCTTGAGGGCGCAAAGAAGCCGCTCGGCATCGCAGTCGAGCGTGCCGGAGACGAGGTCGCCGTCATGAACACCTTCATCCACGGCGTTCCCGAGTTCGCAGAGGCGGACAAATACTACGCCGAGCGCATGGTCAAGACCATGCTTTGGCTCTACGGCGGCTGGAAGGTCTATATTAGCGGCGACATGGATATCTTCGACCACATCCGCTCCGCCTACACCCCCGAGGGCAGCCGCGCCTTCGACGCCGACTTCATGTCCGGCGTCTATGAGAGGCCCTTCGAGGTAGTTCTCTGCGACAGGCTGCCCGCGGAAAAGTCCAATCCCCAGGCTATTGGCCGCCACCTCGGCGGCTGCCGCATAGGATTCGACGCCGGCGGCTCCGACCGCAAGGTCTCCGCCGTCATCGACGGCGAGAGCGTGTTCTCCGAGGAGGTCGTCTGGTTCCCCAAGACCACTGCCGACCCGGACTACCACTTTCAGGGCATAGTGGACGCCTTCAAGTCCGCCGCCGCCCACATGCCGCGCGTGGACGCCATCGGCGTCTCCTCTGCGGGCATCTATATCGAGAACCGCGCCATGGTCGCCTCCCTTTTCCTGAAGGTGCCGAAGGACGAGTTCGACAGCAAGGTCAAGGACATCTACATCCGCGCCGCGAAGGAGATAGGCGACGTGCCCCTGGTCGTGGCCAACGACGGCGACGTGACTGCCCTCGCCGGAGCCATGAGCCTCGACGACAACAACGTCCTCGGCATAGCCATGGGCACAAGCGAGGCCGTGGGCTACGTCGATAAAAACGGCTGCGTCACCGGCTGGCTCAATGAGCTTGCCTTCATGCCCGTGGATGCGAACCCGGAGGCCATGGCCGACGAGTGGTCCGGCGACATCGGCTGCGGCGTGAAGTACTTCTCCCAGGACGGCGTCATCAAGCTCGCGCCCCGCGCGGGTATAGAGCTGGACGCTAGCCTCTCGCCCGCCGAGAAGCTCAAGGTCGTGCAGGGCCTCATGGAAGCCGGCGACGATCGCGCCGCGAAGGTATACGCCAGCATCGGCACCTATCTCGCCCACGCGCTGGCGCTCTACTATGACTTCTACGAGTTCAAGCACGTGCTGCTGCTTGGCCGCGTCATGTCCGGCAAGGGCGGCGACCTCGTGCTCGACACCTGCAAGCGCGTCCTCGCGGACGAGTATCCTGAGATAGCAGGAAAGGTCTTTCCCTCCCTGCCCGACGAGAAGTTCCGCCGCGTCGGCCAGTCCGCCGCCGCCGCCTCCCTGCCTGAAATTAAATGAGCCGCGGGCACATTTGAACCGGAATTTAAGGACAAGAGAATAAAACATTTCCTCCCGTGCAAAATAAGGACACATTTCAGAGCACGGGAGGAATTATTATGTACACACGCAAGGGTATAGCGCTCTGCGCGATGCTTTTGACAGCTGCGGTGATGCTGACGGCGTTCGCGCCCATGCTGCCCGCTCACGCCGATGGCAACGCTCCAGTGGCGCAGAATCTTGAGATCACGACCTATCGCAACGTATCCGTGGGCGGCAGGCTCACAGCTGTTGATCCCGACGGCGACACGCTGACCTACTCGGTCACGACCGAGCCGACCAAGGGCGAGATCGAGCTGACCGATGACGGGCGCTTTGTCTACACGCCCGACACCAACCGCAAGGGCCGCGACTACTTCGGCTATAAGGCCACCGATTCCGAGGGCAACAGCTCTCAGGAGGCGACGGTCATAATCCGCATTGAGAAGCAGAAGACGAACACGACTTACTCGGACCTCACCGGCGATGCCAGCCAGTATGCGGCAACGATGCTGGCCGAGGAGGGCATATTTGTCGGCTCGCAGCTGGGCGGCAGCTATGTGTTCGAGCCTGACAGGGATGTTACGCGCGGAGAGTTCCTTGCCATGTGCATGGAGTTGGGCGGCGACGAGCTGCTCACCGCCGTTGCCGCGACAGGCTTTTCCGATGACGGCGACATCCCCGTCTGGCAAAAGCGCTACGTTGCCACGGCGCTGATGGACGGCGTTATAAGCGGCACCGAAGCAGACGGCGACACCGTATTCAGCTCCGGCGACTCGATAACCGTGCAGGAGGCGGCGGTGATGCTCAACAACGTGCTGGGCACGACGGACGTGCCGACAGCGGCCTTTGATGGTCTTGTCCCCGCATGGGCGAGCCAGGCCACGGCCAATCTCACCGCCTGCGGCGTCCTGACCTTCTCGTCCAGATACACCGATACCCTCACCCGGGCCGACGCAGCGGAAATGCTCTGCGCCGCCATCGAAGTGAGGGACAGCAGAGAATAAAGCGGCGCACACCACCCCATATGCGGAAAAAACCTGCCCGCGCCTGTTGCGCGGGCAGGTTTCTTTTGACCGGCTGGCTGTATTCAGAGCTTTTCAGCCAGCTCATGCAGAAGTGCTTCGGCCTTGTCAATATTGAATATGCCGCAGGCGCAGGGCTCAGCCAGCTTCGCCGCCGCCTGTTTGGACGTGATCTTGCCCTTTTTGATGTCGTCTATCATCTTGTAAACAAGGTTTGCGGATATCATGGCGTGGCCGCACATGGTGGTGATCTCCATCACCTGCTCGTCGGGCAGCTTCTGCACGGCGCCCCAGATGCCCAGCGACAGGTCAACCGCGTGGCGCTGTATGCCCGCCTTCTTCGCGCAGCAGTCCACGTCGTCCACAAGGCCCGACACGACCACCGAGTAGCCGTAGTCGGCCTCCCTCAGCGCCTTCATGACCTCGACGAGCGTGTCCCTGTCCTTGAATACCGCGTGCAGCATCGGCGCCTCTGCCGTCACGTTCTCACGCAGTTCCTCTATCGTATTCGTCGCGAGGTTCCCTATCCCGATGCCGCCCATGTTCACAGGATGGAACGGGGCCAGCAGGTCTATATACTTCTTATACACCTCGACGCAGTTCTGATTGTTGATGCTGCGGGCCGGCATTATCAGCACGACGTAGTCGTTGGTGCGGCCCTCGACCGTCTTTACTCTGTGAAGCGTATGTGTCATTGTCCGGCACCTCTCATCCTTTCCTCGTATGTCGGCCTGCCGAGGCCGAGGTTGGTCTTGGCCGAGGTCTTGTCGACGTTGATATTGAGCTTGTCGATGATCTTGCGGGCGTAGATGGAGTCGTCGCTCTTATCCACGAGGCTTATGAGGCCCAGGCTGAACACCGTATCGATCTCACCGGCGACCTTCCTCAGCGCCTCGAGCACCGCCTCGATGTTCTCGTTCAGGCAACGGAACTCTACTATTGCGGACAGCACGCGCTCTCCCAGCACGCTCGGCTCCATCTTGCCGGTCTTCTTGTCCACGATGAGCGCGGTTATAGGATTGTTTACCTCGAACTCCTCCGCGTAGGGCGCGACCGCCATGGCCACCTTCTCGATATCCGCAAAGCTCGCGGATGTGCTCGGGCGGCCCAACTCCACCGCAAAGCCGACCCTGTCGGTGTCGTGCAGTATGCCGGTCACGTCTATGGTCTTGACTTCCTCCGTGCCGCGGCCCATGTGCTTGAGCGCGGTGTTCTCGTGCTTGCCGAAGGGGTCGCTGAACGCCTTGCGGTAGGCCCTCGGCGCCTCGAGGTGGACGTTGTATATCGCGTCCATCGGGCACTTCGCGTTCTTCTGGCACACGCCGCACTCCACGCAGCGGTCGAGGTCTATCGACATCTTGCCGTCTACCGGCGCAATGGCGTTAACTGGACAGTACGGGACGCATTTTCCGCAGCCCACGCACTTTTCCCGGTCTATATACATTTACATCCTCCTTTTCAGCTTCAGCCGTGCATCGCGGCCAGCGCGCACACCGTAGCATAGCGCTCGTCGGCGGCGTGCTGGATGGACTCCAGCTGTTGCGGGCTCAGCCGTTTGAATTTGCCGATGCCCTTCGTGAACTCCGCGACCTTTATCGGGTCGTTGTTCTTATAGTTCAGGGTGTAGCCCGAGGCGTCCTTCTCCCAAAGCGGGAACATGTTCGACTTGACCGCCTTCTTCGACACCTCTATCGTCTGGTCCTGCGGGAAACTCCAGCCCGTCGGGCAGGGAGTGAACACGTGGATATACGCAAAGCCGCGCTTCGAGGCCGCGAGGCCCTTCTGTATCTTCTCGACCATGTCCTTCATGTTCCAGGGCGTGGCCGTGGCGCAGTACTCCACACCGTGCATTGCGAGAATGAGCGGCAAATACTTCTGAGGCTGCTGCTTGCCGCAGATGGCGTCCCCGAGAGGCGTCGTCGAGGTGCGCGAGCCCTCGGTAGTCGTCGAGCTGCGCTGGTAGCCGGTGTTCATGTAGCCCTCGTTGTCGTAGCAGACATAGAGCATCTTCTCGCCGCGCTCGGCGGCGCCGGAGAGACTCTGGAAGCCGCAGTCGGCGGTGGCGCCGTCGCCGGCGACTGCCACGATGTTCACGTCAGACCGGCCGCTGCGCTCATAGAAGTGGCTCAGTCCGCTCATGAACGAGGCGGTGTTGTCCAGCAGCGGGATGTGCACCGGCACCTTCACGCCGCTGTCGTAGTTCCAGCCGACGACACCGCTGCCGGCCATGCAGCCGGGAGGCACGCAGAGTATCGTATTGTCTCCGGCAAGCTGCATCACCCTTCTGAGCACCAGCTCACCGCCGCAGCCCTGGCAGGCGGATACGCCGGGCGACACCATGTCGGGGCGTTCTCTAAGTATTTCAATGTAGCTCATCATTCTGCCCCCCTCATGCCTTCATGAACCAGAGCGTGTCGTACACGCCGGGCTTATCCTTTATGCTCTCGAGCCTGTTGATGGCCTCAGTGAAGTCGGATACCGCGAGGTCAGCGCCGCCCAGACCGCCGATGGCGGAGAAGCTGGCGTACTCACCGGCCCCGAACAGCGCGGAGCGGGTCTCGACGTACATCGAGCCGCAGTTCCAGCCGAAGGACACACTGCGGTCAACGACGCAGAACGCCTTCTTGCCGCGCAGAGCAGCCGCTATCCTCGCCGCCGGGAACGGGCGGTAGAACCTGATCTTCACCAGCCCCACCTTTATCCCGCGCGCCCGGGCCTCGTCCACCGCGTCCATGCCGGCGCCCGTCATGCCTCCCATAGTCACGATGACGGTCTCGGCGTCCTCCATACGGTACTCACCTATGACACCACCGTAGCTGCGGCCAAACTTTTCGGCGAACTTCCTGTCGGTCTCGTCGATGACCTCTATAGCCCTCTGCATTGAGGCGAGGTGGTTCTTCCGGTAGTGCATAAGCAGCTCGCCCGGAGTCATCGGGTCGAGAGCCAGAGGATATCTCGGATCAAGCAGCGGCTGGTGATTCGCGCTGTGCGGAGGCAGGAACTCGTCAACCTCTTCCTGCGTCGGCATATCCACGCCCGCGCACAGGTGAGAGCTGTAAAAGCCGTCGTAGCAGACGTTCACCGGGATGCACACGTCCGGGTGCTCGGCTATCATGTAGCCCTGGATTATCATGTCCGCTATCTCCTGATTGCTGTCGCAGAACATCTGTATCCAGCCCGTCTCGCGGACGGACACGGCGTCCTGCTGGCCGCTCCAGATCGTCTCGGGCGAGGTCATCTCGCGCGTGGCTATGGCCATGACCATGGGCAGCCTGATGGTCGCCATCTTGAAATAGGGCTCGTACATGAGCGCAAGGCCCTGTGCGCTCGTGGCGGTGAAGGTACGCGCGCCGCCCGCAGCCGCGCCCTGTACCACGCTCATGGCGGAGTGCTCAGACTCGACCTGCACAAGGTCGGAGCCCAGCTTTCCGCCGTGAACCATCTCGGCGAGATGCTCAACGACCGAGGACTGCGGGGTTATCGGGTACGCCGCGATGAGATCCGGCCTGCAGAGCGCGGCGGCTTCAGCGGCCGCGTAGTTGCCGGTAAGCACCATCTTGTTCCCCATCACTTGTCGCCTCCCTCTTTGACCATGCTTATCGCCTTTTTGGGGCACTCTACCGCACAGATGCCGCAGCCCTTGCAGTAGTCGTAAGTAATATAGTAGCCCTGTTCCTCGGACCATTTTATGGAGTTCACCGGGCAGTAACCGAGGCAGATGCCGCAGTTTATGCACACGGACTTGTCCATCACCGGCCTGTGCGTGCGCCAGCTGGCCGTGTCCAGCACGTACAGTCCCTTGTTGCCCACTGGCGTCACAAATTTGCGGTCATACATCGGCCTCGCCTCCCTTCAGATACTTCACGCTGTCAAACGCGATCTCAGCCGCTTTGCGGTTCTGAGCGCCGAAGGTCTCCTCTATCTCGTCGAACAGCAGGCCCCGGTCGACAAGGCCGACCGCCTTCGCAAAGGCGCCGAGCACCGCCGTATTGGGCAGGTTCTTGCCGAACAGCTCCTCCGATATGCCCGTGGCGTCCACTTCGGCCACCACTCCGGCGCAGTCCGGCACAGCCAGCTCCTCAAGCGTCTTTGTGCTGTTTATGAGCACCGTGCCGCCCTCTTTCAGGCCGGCGTAGGTCTGAGGCAGGTGTACCAGCGTGTCGTCCATGATGACGAGCACGTCCGGCTCATAGATCTGCGTCTTGCGCCTTATCTCGTCCCGGCTCAGCCTAAGATAGCCGAACACCGGCGAGCCCTTGCGCTCGACGCCGAAGAAGGGTATGAACTGACCGTGCAGCCCGCCCTTCACTGCGGCAGCCACGGTGATGTGCGACGCCTTGACGACGCCCTGACCGCCTCTGCCGTGCAAACGGATCTCCTTCATATAAACAACTCCTTTATAAGCCTTCCCAGCTGGGGTATCTAAGTCTCTTTATCAGCCAAAAATGCTCACACAGAGACCGGAGAACAGGAAGGCGCTTATTCCTACCCAGATTATAGCACAAGCAGCAATGACTATGAGAGCCACAAACGATTTATTCTGCTCCTGCTTGGACATATTTCCTCTCAGGCCGACCATGGTGCTGAGGGTAAGCGCGCCGCAGGTGGACATCGGGCTGAAGCCCGCGAGCGAGCCGCCCGCTACGATAGCAGCCATGACAGCCACAGGGTCGCCGCCTCCGACAGAGTTCACAAGCTCGGTGGACATAGGCAGCAGGGTCGGGTAAACCACGCCGAATCCGGAGCTGACAAGGCTCATGATGCCCGCGGTGATGCCGGTGAACGGAGCAACGGTGGACTTGGACATGACGTTCGAGAGCATGTTGCACAGCAGGTCGATGCCGCCGGCCGTCGATATTACGCTCATCAGTACGCCCACGCCGAGTATCATCATGATTGTGCCCCAAGGCACGGCCTTGATGCTCGCCGAGTCGTCGGCCAGTCCGAGCAGGAACAGAACGACAGCTATCAGGAATGAAATGAGACCTACGTCGAAATCGAACACCATGACCATGACCAGCATGACAACGACCGAGATAAGAGCGATTATCTGGTTACGCGTGGCCTTGACCTTGGTAGTGGTAAAGTTGACGTTGTCCGCCTTGACCTTGTATCCCTTGAACGCGAAGAACAGGCCGATGGCAAAGAGCACGGTAGTGATGATCTGGAAGGCAAAGACCGGCAGGATAACGCCCGTCTCAAGCCCCTGGGCAGCCGCAAGCTCAGATACGAGCGCGCCTTCCGGTGTCCAGGCACATACTCGCCCGCCCATCAGTCCCAGGCCGCCTATGATGCCCATCATTATCGGGTTATAGCCAGCAGAGATCGCAATGGAGACCGTAAGGGTTACGACCAGCGTCGTCGGGGGAATGGCGCCGGGGCCGATGGCTGAGAGCACAAAGCCTACCAGATACGCAATTATCGGCAGTACCCACACGCGCTTGCCGGTGATGGCCACTATCTTGTGCGAGAGCATCTCGAACGCACCTGTGGAGTTCACTGCCGCGAACAGCAGCGTGATTCCGGTCAGAGTCACAAACAGCGAAGAACTGAGGGTCTTGACAATCTCCTTGTCGGTCATGCCGAGTATGCGGCCGAGTATCAGCGCCGCGGCAAAGGCCAGGACGCCCATGTTTGTCTTGCGCCAAAACGCCAGGGCTATGAGTACTACGAACACTATAAGCGATATGATATCCATACTGTACTTCCTTTCCTCTCCAAAAATGTTTCTAATTCTTCACCGCCGCACGCAACATTCTGCGCCCTCCATCGCCTTTATTTTTGCCGTGCAGCGGCCAACTCACCTTCAAAGCCCCATCTTCCCCGGGGTAAATATCCTCTTATCCATGAACTTCAGCTCCGGCGACACGGCGGGGGCGAAGTCCATCTGCGCCAGTATGTCGCGCTCAAGCTCCGCGCCGGGCGCTATCTCAATAAGCTCCGGTCCCCTCTCGCCGAGCTTGAACACGGCGCGCTCGGTTATATACAGCACATGCTGGCCCGACTCCAGCGCCTTCGCCGCCGAGAACGTCACCTGCGATACGCGGCGGACGAATTTCTTCGACCTGCCTTCCTTTTCGATGCTGAGCCTGCCGTCCGCAGCCGTGACCTTCAGGCCCGAGGCCGTGAAGCTGCCCATGAAGCACACCCTCGGGGTGTTCTGCGCAATATCGATGAACCCGCCGGGGCCTGTCATGCGGTCGGCAAAGCGCGAGACGTTCACGTTGCCCTCCGCGTCTATCTCCGCCGCGCCGAGGAAGGCTATATCCAGCCCGCCGCCGTCGTAGTAGTCGAAGGTGTCGCAGGGGCGCATAATCGCCTCCGGGTGCACCGCCGCGCCAAAGCCGACGCCGCCTACCGGCACTCCGCCCAGCGGGCCACTCTCCAGCGAGAGCGTCAGCTGATCAGATATCCCCTCCAGCGCAGCGGCCGACGCCACCGAATCCGGCACGCCTATGCCGAGGTTCGCAACGCTGCCGCCGCGCAGCTCCAGCACCCCGCGCCTTCCGCAGAGCTTCCGGTAGTCGAGCGTGTCCGCGCTCTCCGCCTGCGCCGCAGCCATGCCCGCCTCGACAAGCTCCGGCCTGTACTCCGGGCAGTCGTAGCCCGGCGGGCACACGCCCTCGCTGTCGAGAACTATGCAGTCAACCATGCTCCTGTGTATGAGCACCTCTCGCGGAGCGAAGGCGCCTGCCTCGACAAGCCTGTCGGCCTGAACGATGACATTTCCCCCGCCAGCCCTCACAGCCAGCGCCATCTCAAGCTGCTCCGCGGTCAGTGCATCGTATTTAGTGCTTACGTTCCCATCGGTGTCAACAGCCGAGGCGCGCAGGATGCAGGCGTTAAGCTTCGGAGCGCGGTAGAACAGGTATTCCTCGCCGTCCACCTTCACCAGTTCGGCCGGTGACCGGCCGGTTGCTGCGGCGCTTCGGTTCATCGCGCAGCCCTCGAGCCTCGGGTCGCAAAAGGTGCCGAGGCCTACCCTTGTGAGTATGCCCGGTTTCCTCCCCGCCGCCGCCCTCAAAAGCCCTCCTACTACACCAAGAGGTATGGCGAACGCTTCAAGTCCCTCGTTATACACCAGCCTGCTGAAAAGCGGCGCCATGCCCAGATGTGCGGCTGTGACCGAGCGTATAAGCCCCTCCGTCGCCAAAATGTTCATGCCGCAGTCATCAGCGCTGAGGCTGCCGGGCAAAATACCCGAGAACACGGAGATACCCTTCGGCGAGCCTTCAGTCCTGAACCGCTCACGCATCGCAGCGAAGACCAGATCCGCCCCGAGCCAGCCTCCAAAACCGGAGATACCGACGTTCATCCCATCTTCAATAAGCCCCGCAGCCTCAGCAGCTGTAATAAAACCGGGCATAGCGCACACTCCTTGTTTCTATTATCGGAACGATGTTCCTTAATAATCACATAAATTTTGCGGAACGTTCCGTTATTCGGTACGACGTTTCGCATTATCTGCAAATATATGCGCCGCGTTCACACGGCTCTGATTTATTATTACCACCAGGCGCCTCGCAAGTCAAGAGCTATTTTGCTGTTATTTTTATCCTTTAACGTCCAAAAGCGCGAACACGCGCGCCTTTATGGGCGCGCGTATCAGGTGAGGTATTCTTTCAACGTCGCATGCAGGTAGCGGACTATATCCTCTTCCTGCGCCGAGAGCAGCTCTTTTCTGCCGCTTATGGACATTGCGGCGATCGGCTTTTTTGTAACGTCGAACACCGGCACAGCTATGCAGTACAGTCCCTCGTGCGATTCCTCATCGTCCACGGAGTATCCGCGTTCGCGTATGAGCCTGAGGACTTCTATGAGCCGGTTCTTATCTGTGATCGTATTGTCGGTGAGTTTGTCGAGTTTTGCATTTTCGAGGTACTCCTGTAGCCTCGGCTCATCAAGGTAGGCCAATATGCACTTCCCCGCCGCTGTCGCATGCGCCTGCAGCGTGCCTCCGACCCTTGAGGTCATATACACGAAAGGGCCTGCTGAGATCTTGTTTATTATCATTAATTCGCTGCCTGTGAGCGTGGCGAGGTGGGTCGTACTCTGGTACTTCTGAGCAATATTCCGCATGGCGGGCGCCAGCGCGTTCGCAAGCTCGTTGCGCTCCCGCGCGAGACTGCCGTAGAGCATCATGCCTACGCCGAGACGGTATTTCCCCGTCTCCGGGTTCTGCATGAGGAACCTGCCTTTTTCGAGCGAAGCCACAATCCGCGCAACGCTTGCCTTGCTCAGATCCAGCTCACGCGCAAGCTCGGATATTCCGCGCTCCTCCTTATCTGCATAGCAGGCTATCAGCCTTACCGCATTGTCAACAGATCTCGAAAACTCCTTCTTGCCCTTTTCTTCCATGCTCACACCCGCTTCCACTTATTCTACTCTATCATCTCTTTGAACTTCGCCTCGTCGATTATTGTTACGCCAAGAGTCTCGGCTTTGGTCAGCTTGCTGCCGGCGTTCTCGCCTGCAAGGACATAAGTCGTCTTTTTCGATACTGAGCCGCTTGTCTTACCGCCGTGGCTCTCTATTATCGCCGCCGCCTCGTCCCGGGTCCAGCTCTCCAGCGTGCCCGTCAGCACGAAGGTCATGCCCTCGAACCTTCTGTCCACGCCTGTCTCCTCGGCCTCGAACGACACTCCCGCCTTTCTGAGCAGCTCTATCTGGTGCCGCGACTGAGGCTCGTCCAGCCACTGTCTGAGATAATTCGCTGTCACCGCGCCCACGTCCGGCACCTCGTACAGCTCCTCAATGCTTGCCTCCATCAGCCTGTCCAGCGTCCCAAAGTGCGCCGCGAGCACCTTGCCCGCCTTCTGGCCCACCTGACGTATGCCTAACGCGCACAGCAGCCGCGCCAGCCCGGCCTGCTTGCTCCGTTCTATCGCTGCCATCAGGTTCGACGCCGACTTCTTGCCCATCCGGTCCAGCTTCGCGACTTCAGCCTCGTCCAGATAGTATATCCCTGCCGCCGAACTGAGCTGTCCCGACCTTATAAGCGCGTCCGCCACAGCGACGCCCAGGCCCTCAATATCCATGGCGTCCCTCGAGGCGAAGTGGACGATATTCCGCAGCCTCTGTGCCGGGCATTCTGCACCCGTACAGCGCATTGCGGCCCCGTCCTCGTCGCGCACTATCGGCGAACCGCACTCAGGACAGGTCGCCGGGAGGTGGAACGGCTCCGTACCCTCCGGCCGCTTCTCCTTCACGACCTCGAGCACCTCCGGGATGATCTCGCCCGCCTTGCGCACGAGCACCGTGTCGCCTATCCGCACATCCAGCCGGTCGATGAAATCCTGATTATGCAGCGTCGCGTTCGTCACGGTCGTGCCCGCGAGCCGCACTGGCTCGATGACCGCCTTTGGCGTGAGCACGCCGGTGCGTCCGACCTGCACTACGATGTCCTTTACCACGCTCTCCTTTTTCTCCGGCGGGTACTTATAGGCCGCGGCCCAGCGCGGGGCCTTTACCGTGCTGCCCAGCTCCTGACGCCCGGCCAGCGAGTTGAGCTTTATCACTGCGCCGTCGATGTCGTACTTGAACTCGCCCCGGCTCTCGCCTATACTCTCCACCGCCGCCGCACAGTCCTCATAGCTTCGGCATATCGTATACGGAACCGTATCGAAACCGAACTCGCGCAGGGCGTCGAGCGTCTCGGCGTGGGTCGTGAACTCGCGGCCTACGGCTTTCTGGATATTGAACACGATGATATCGAGCTTGCGCGAGGCCGCAACCTTCGCGTTCTGCTGCCGCATCGAGCCGGCGGCGGCGTTGCGAGGGTTGGCAAGCAGCGGCTCGCCGTTCAGCTCCCGCGCGGCGTTCAGCTCCTCGAACACCGCCTTCGACATGTAGACCTCGCCGCGCACGATGAGCCGTTCCGGGGCATTTTTGAGCTTCAGCGGCAGGCTGCGCACCGTGCGCAGGTTCTCTGTCACGTCCTCGCCCGTCACGCCGTCGCCTCGGGTCGCCCCGCGCACGAAAACGCCGTCCTCGTACTCCAGCGACATGGACAGTCCGTCGATCTTCGGCTCAGCGCAATACTCCACGCCCTCCGGCAGCGCCGCGCGCACGCGCTCGTCAAAGGCACGAAGCTCCTCAAAGGAGAACACGTCGTTCAGGCTCTCAAGCGGCACCTCGTGCGTCACCGGCGCAAAACTGCTCCCTACCGTGCCGCCCACCTTCTGTGTGGGCGACGTGGGCGAGTAGAACTCCGGGTGCGCGGCTTCGAGCTCCTCGAGCCGGCGCATGAGCGCGTCGTACTCAAAGTCCGAGATGACCGGCGCGTCCTCGTCGTAATAGTGCCGGTTGTGCTCCATTATCTCCGCCCTGAGCGAGTTTATCTCCTGTTTTACGTCCATATCAAGTCTTCTCCATATCCAAATAGGTCTCCGGTACCTTGCCGACGATGACGGTCTCGGCTATCAGTATCTCGCTGACGACCTGGGTCGAAACGGTCCTCCACGGCATGATGACGTCAATGTCTATGACTACATCCAGCTTCATCTGGTGCTTTGTCTGGTTTATCCCCGCCGAGACGAGGTCGTTTTTAAAATCCACCCTTGAGGAACTGAGCATAGTGATATCCACAGGTATATCCGGGCCCCTCCCCAGCAGCAGGCTCGAGCCGAGCAGGTTGCCTATGGGTATCGACAGCGACAGCTCGCCACCGTCGGCGGCCTTTACGATGTCCGACAGCAGCTCGGATGACATGGCGTTTATCCGCGCCATGTTTGCCCTCACCGCCGTCACGTTGCCGTCGGCGTCGTGCTCGAGGGTGACGAAATAGTCGTAATCGTAGTCCTCATTTGCAAGCTTGCGGCTGATCGTGTCGTTTATGCACAGGGTCATGAGGTCGGTTGCGTCCGAGAGCACCATATCGCAGCTGAGCTCGCGCAGATACACCGCCCCGCGTATGCCGACTGAAGCGACGACCGCAGCGATCAGCACGAGCGCCAGCGCCAGTTTGGTCCTGCGACGCATCTTTGGCAGATGTACGTCAAGATAGAGCGGCCTGCGCCTTCGCATGAGGCTATCACCCCCATGCTATGTATATGAGCGCAGATCGTCCACATATCCCGCAAATCTCCACGCCCGCCCGCGCGCGGCGCCGGCTTGCGCGCGGGCGGCGCATCGAGGTCACTGCTGCATTTCTGCTATTGCGTTCATTATGCCCAGCCTGCCCGACTCATAAGTCAGGCCGCCCTGCAAAAACGCCATGTACGGCTCGCGCATCGGGCCGTCCGCAGACAGCTCTATCGACGAGCCCTGTATGAACGCGCCCGCCGCCATGATGACCTCGTCCTCGTAGCCCGGCATCTTCCACGGCTCCGGTGTCACGTACGAGTCCACCGGCGAGCCGGCCTGTATCCCCCGGCAAAAACGCTTCAGATTCTCGCCCGTCTTCAGCGTCACCGTCTGGATGATGTCGTACCTCGGCTCTCGCGCCGAAGGAGCCGTCTCAAAGCCCAGCCGCTCCAGCATCGCCGCGCACAGCGCCGCCGTTTTCAGCGCCTGCGCCGTCGTATGCGGGGCCATGAACAGGCCCTGGTACAGCTGCCGGTTAGTCCCAAGCGTGCAGCCGCACTCGCCGCCTATGCCCGGCACTGTCAGCCTGTATGCGGCCCGCTCAACCAGCTCGGCACGTCCCGCGATATATCCGCCCGTCGGCGCCAGCCCACCGCCCGGGTTCTTTATGAGCGAGCCGGCCGCGAGGTCCGCGCCCAGCATCGTCGGCTCTGCCGTCTCGGTGAACTCCCCGTAGCAGTTGTCTACGACGCAGACCGTCCCCGGCGAGACCCTGTGCACGGTGCGGCATATCTCCCCGACTTCCTCGGCGGAGAGCGCCTTGCGGCTGTCGTATCCCCTCGAGCGCTGGATGAGCACCGCGCGGGGGCGCTCCTCGCCCACACGCCGCGCTATTTCGTCCATGTCCGGGCCGCCGTCCTTCGCTGCGACCTCGGAATATTTGACGCCGTAGAAGCCCAGCGAGCCGTAAGCGCCGCCGGAAATGCCTATCGCTGTCCTGAGCGTGTCATAGGGCGCGCCCATGACTGACATGAGCGTCTCGCCCGGGCCGACCGCCGCGAACAACGCAGAGGCTATGGCGTGCGTGCCGTTCACAAAGCCCGTACGCACCAGCGCCGCCTCCGAGCCGAATACCCGCGCCCAGATCTTATCCAGCGTCTCGCGGCCCAGGTCGTCGTAGCCGTAGCCCGTCGTGCCCGCAAAGCAGCTCTCGGACACGCGGAACTCCTGGAACGCCTCCATTATCCTTCGCGTATTCGCCCGCGCCGTGCGGTCTATCTCCGCAAAGCGCCCGGCAAGCTTCGCCTCGCAGTCCTCCGCGAGGCGCTCTATCTCCGCCGGTATTTCACTCAACTTCATCGTCTTTGAACCCCATTACTATCTCTCTGAATTTATCGCCGCGCTCGGCAAAGTTGCGGAACCTGTCGAAGGACGAGCAGGCCGGGGACAGCAGCACGATATCGCCCGGCACGGCCATGGCCTTCGCCTCCAGCACCGCCGTCGTCAGGTCGGGCACTATCTTTATCGGAAGGCGCATTGGGTCGTAGAACACGCTGCGCCGCACGGCTATCGCTATCTGTTCCGCCGTGTCGCCGGTGAGCAGCAGCGCACGGACACGCTCACATATCTCGTCAGCCAGCCCGTCAAAGCTCACGTGCTTGTCGTGCCCGCCGGCTATCAGTATGGGCTTTGCACGCATCGCGCGCAGGCCCGCTATCGTCCGCGTGGGACTCGTGGCGATGGAGTCGTTTATGTACGACACTCCGCCCAGCTTGCGGATGAGCTCCAGCCTGTGCGTGACGCCGCCGTAGCTGCGCGCGACCTTGCGGCACAGTTCCGGCGAAACAATCTCGTCCACCGCGGCGAAAGCGGCCATGTAGTTTTCCACGTTGTGTACGCCCGGCAGCAGTATCTCCGAGGCCGGGATGATGCTCTCCACCTCGTAGTTATGGCTCTTGTATATCATCCCGTTGCGGCAGAACACGCCGTCACTCAGCGTCTCCTTGCGCGAGAAGTACAGCACGCGGGAATTTGCCTCCTCACCGAAGCGCGCCGTGTAGCTGTTGTCGCGGTTCACGATGAGCAGCTGTTCCGGGCCCTGATGCGCAAATATCTGGCGCTTGGCGTTCACGTAGTCGTCGAAGTCCGGGTGCTTATCGAGGTGGTTGGGCGAAACGTTGGTGATGACAGCCACGTCAGGCCTTATATCGATGCTGTGCAGCTGGAAGCTCGAGAGTTCGAGCACTGCGATATCGTCCGGGCCGAAGGAGGGTATCTCGCACAGCAGGGGCTTGCCGATGTTGCCGCCGAGGTGCACGGTGCGCCCTGCGGCCTTGAGCAGCTCCGCGATGATGGACGAGGTGGTCGTCTTTCCATCCGAGCCGGTGATACCTATCGTCCGGCAGGGGCAGAGGTGGAAAAAGACCTCCATCTCGCTCGTGACCACCGCGCCGCGCTCCTTCGCGCGCACGAGGGCAGGATCGAGGGGCAGCAGTCCGGGTGTGCGGAAAATATAGTCATAGTCGTCAAGGCCGTCCAGGTAGTCCTTGCCAAGCCTCAGTTCGGCCCCGCGCTCGCGGAGCTTTGCGGCGGTCTCGCCCAGCGCATCCTCCGTGCGCATGTCGCAGACGCATATCTTATGCCCGTTATCAAGCAGCAGGTCGATGAGCGGAGTATTGCTCACGCCATAGCCGAGCACGGCTATGCGCCTGCCGTTCAGGGAGTCAACATATTCCTGAAGTGTCATAAATATCACCTCTCAACCCCTGATTATAAACTCTCCCCGCCCCGAATACAACAATTTTATGTCCATTTTGCTTGACTAAGGCTGTATCTGAGGTTACAATGCAGTGTTGAGCGGGTCGGACGGCCGCGCGTGCTGAGCGAAAGCTGGTACGTGAGGAAAGTCCGGGCTCCACAGGGCAAGGATAACGGGTAACACCCGCCAGGGGCGACCCTCGGACAAGTGCAACAGAGATATACCGCTGGTTCATGCGAACCAGTAAGGGTGGAAAGGCGGAGATAAGCGCCCGCCCATCGGCTGGAGACAGTTCGGTGCTGTAAACTCTATCCGGAGCAACACCGTGGAGGGACACATGGCCTGCCCGGCCGTCCCGAGGAGGTGGCTCGAGGCGCGCGGCAACGCACGTCCCAGATAGATGGCCGTCGATCACAGAACCCGGCTTACAGACCCGCTCAACAAACAAAACACGCAAAAGCGCCGGTCTACCGACCGGCGCTTTCCTTATTTTTTAATTAACGCGCCAGTAATACCAGCGCCAACGGCACCAGTATGACAAGCGCGGCCACGTTCGCCGCAGTGAACCAGAGCAGGTATTTGCCCGGCTTTGCCTCCGGCGTCGCGCAGTAGAGCTTGAACGATATCAGGCTGGCCAGCGACGCAATGAGCGTCCCCAGCCCTCCCACGTCCGTACCGAGCAGCAGGCCCTTCCAGTCCTCCGTGAACCCCGCCAGCAGCACCGACGCGGGAACGTTGCTTATGACCTGGCTCGCCAGCAGGCTCGTGAAAAACGTGCTTCCGTCCAGCATCTCCGTCAAGGCGTCGTTCACCGCCGGGATATTCCCGATATTCCCCGCAAACACGAAGAAGAACACGAAGGTCAGCAGCAGGCAATAGTCCACCTGCCGGAGCGCCGCGCGGTCGGCAATCACGAGCGTCAGAAACACCAGCGCCGTCACCAGCCCGTAGTGCACCACGCGCATGACCGCCAGCAGGCACACGATAAACAGCAGAATGCACAGCACAAGCCTCTTTTTATGCGTTATCTCCGCCCGCTCGCCGAAGTTCACCTCTATGCCGTCCCTCGGCCCGAAGGCCACAGCCAGCACCAGCAGCACAAGGCTCAGTCCCGCGACCGGCAGCACCGCCGCGAAGAAATCCCCCGCATCCAGCGAGTATTTCGCATAGATGAACAGGTTTTGCGGGTTGCCCACCGGCGTCGCCATGCTTCCCAGGTTCGCAGCCACAGTCTGAAGCACGACCACCGGTATCAGCCGGTCGGTCCGGCCTATCGCGTTCAAAATGAGCACCGCAAAGGGCACGAAGGTGATGAGCGACACGTCGTTCGTCACCAGCATCGACGTGAAGAACGGCAGCAGCACCAGTATCATCGTCACCCTTCTGAGGCTGCCCCGCCCCGTCAGCAGTCTCTGTGCCAGCACTGCGAAAAGCCCGCAGCCCTTGAGCCCGTCCACGACCGCCATCAGGCAGAACAGCAGGCACAGCACCCGCAGGTCAATATACTCTATGTACTCTGCCGACGGCGGCACCGCCAGCATTGACAAAACCGCCGCGAGCGCCGATATCACAAGCACCGGCTCGCGGCGGAAAAATGCTCCCACGGCCTTCAATCCAACAGCCCCCCTGCCTCAAGTCGCGTACATGATACCACGGCTTCGGGAAATGTCAATAGCCTTGCTCCCTCCGCTTGTGTTCAGAGCCGAAAGGTGTTAAAATCCCCCTTAGGAGTTGATGCCAAATGGTCATGGAACACAATATGCGCGCCATCGCCCGCGTGAGAAGCGACTTTGACACCAAGTTCGGCATACCGCGCCAGAGCGGGGTGGTGCCGGCGCTCGAGGCCGACATCGTCTTTGAGCCCGAGTACCGTGATCCGACGGCATTCCGGGGCCTTGAAAACTGCTCGCACATCTGGCTCATCTGGCTCATCTCGGGCAACATCCGCGAGGGCTGGCAGCCCACCGTCCGCCCGCCGAGGCTGGGCGGCAACGTCCGCTGGGGCGTCTTTGCCACGCGCTCGCCCTTCAGGCCGAATCCCATCGGCCTCTCCTGTGTGCGGCTCGCGGGCATCGACCTCGACACCAGGGACGGCCCCGTCCTTCACATACTCGGCGCCGACCTCATGGACGGCACGCCCATACTGGACATAAAGCCCTACGCGCCCTACACCGACTCTATACCCGATGCCTCCAACGGCATAGCCCGCCCAGGCTGGGAGCGCGACCTTGAGGTCGAATGTCCGCCCGAGCTGCTGGCGCTGCTGCCCGAGGGCAAGCGCGAGGCAGCCCTCGCCGTGCTCGCCGAGGACCCACGGCCCGCGTACAAGGCCGACTCGGAGCGGGTCTACGGCATGGGGTTTGCGGGCTTCGACATCAGATTCACCGTCTCCGACGGCGTACTAAGCGTCCGGGAGATAGTCAAAAAGGAGGATACCATATGAAACGCTTCGGCTTCGGCATGATGCGCCTGCCCATGCTCGGCGACGAGGTGGACAAGGCCCAGGTCTGCCAGATGGTGGACGAGTTCCTCGCCGCCGGTTTCACCTACTTCGACACCGCACATGGCTATCTCGACGGCAAGAGTGAGCTGGCCATACGCGACTGCCTGGCCTCTCGTCATCCGCGTGAGAGCTTCGTCCTCGCAAACAAGCTCTCCGCCGGGCTGTTCAAGACCCGCGAGGAGGTGCTGCCCTACTTTGAAAACCAGCTCAGGTGCTGCGGCGTCGAATACTTCGACTACTACCTTATCCACGCCATGGCCGCCGACCGCTACGACTTCTATAAGGACACCGGGACCTTCGAGATCATACCGCAGCTCAGGAGCGAGGGCCGCGTGCGGCACTTCGGCATGTCCTTCCACGACAAGGCGGAGGTGCTCGACCGCATACTCACAGAGCAGCCCGAGCTGGAGTTCGTGCAGCTGCAGTTCAACTACCTCGACTACGAGGACCCGGCCGTGGAAGCGCGCAAATGCTATGAGGTCTGCGTGAAGCACGGCAAGCCCGACTCGGTCATGGAGCCGGTCAAGGGCGGCGCTCTGGCCGAACTTCCCGCCGATGCCGCAGCCATACTGGACGAGCTGGGAGGCGGCAGCCATGCCAGCTATGCCCTGCGCTTCGCCGCGGGCTTTGAAAATGTCTTTGTGGTGCTCTCCGGCATGAGCACGATAGAACAGCTGCGCGACAATGTCTCCGTCATGCGCGAGTTCCGGCCCCTGTGCGAGGCCGGGCGCGAGGCGGTCGCCAAAGTCGCCGAGACGCTCCGGGGCAAGGGCACCATTCCCTGCACCGGCTGTCACTATTGCACGCCGGGCTGTCCCATGGGCATCGCCATCCCCGATTTCTTCTCCTGCTTCAACTCCAAGCGCATGTTCGGCAAACCGCAGAGCGCCGAGCGCTACGCGGAGCTTTGCAGGGACGGCACCGGCCCGAACGACTGCATGGCCTGCGGCCAGTGCGAGGCTGCATGCCCCCAGCATCTGAGAATTCGCAGCCTGCTCGGGGAAGTTGCGGAGGAATTCGAGAATGAATGATTTTGCCATTGATTTGAGTGAAAACGTCGAAATAAACGGCTCGGTGCAGAATATCCGCATCCGCACGCGCTCGCTGGCGTATCCTGCCATGCTGTTCATTCACGGCGGGCCGGGCGTCACAGACAGGCATCTGGTGCTCCGCAGCTGCGCGGGGCTGTACGACTGCTGCACCATCGTCTGCTGGGACCAGCGTGGCTGCGGCAAGAGCTTCACAAAGGTGTCGCTGGGCGAGAGTTTCGACATCGACACCTTCGTCGAGGACGCGCGGCAGGTCGTCGAATATGCCTGCATGCGGCTCGGCAAGCAGAAGGTCTATGTCGTAGGCCACTCCTGGGGCAGCATCGTCGGCGTCATGCTGGCACAGAGGCACCCGGAGCACGTCGCGGCCTATATCGGCATGGGTCAGTTCTGCGAGGGCGTGGAGAACGAGCGGCTGAGCTACGAATTCGTGCTCGCCGAGGCGGAGCGGCTTGGCGACAGGCGGGCGATGCGCAGGCTGCGCGGCATAGGCGCGCCGGTCGAGGGGCGCTACCGCTCCGAACGCGACATGCGCGTGCAGCGCGACTATCTCACCCGCTACGGCGGCGGCTGCTGGAAAAAGCGCGAGGGCATATACAAGAGCATCATCCTGCCGCTCATGAGGACACCCGAATACCGCCTCTCCGAGCTGCCGGGCATGATAAAGGGCACGCTGCACTCTCAGGAGCAGCTCGTGGACGCTGTGGTCGCGCTCAACTTCTTCCGTGACGTGCCCGAGCTGGCCGTGCCGGTCATAATGACCGAGGGCGTCCACGACCAGAACACGCCGGCCTCCATCGCCCGGCGCTGGTTCGACGTTCTCAGGGCGCCCGAAAAACACTGGATATGGTTCGAGGACTCGGCCCACTCGCCGCTGCACGAGGAGCCGGAGAAATGGTGCCGCGAGGTGCGCGCGGCGCTGGGATTTTGAAGGGAGAACATTACATTGTACGACGAACTCACCGAGGTAGACGTTAAAAAGATGCGGGAGGAGCTGGAGTACCGCGAGCTGACGCTGCGGCCCAAGCTCATCGAGGACGTGAAGGTCGCGCGGGCCTTCGGCGATTTGAGCGAGAATTTTGAGTACAAGGCCGCAAAGCGCGAGAAAAACCGCAACGACAGCCGCATCCGCTACCTCGAGCGTATGATAAAGACCGCCAAGGTCATAAAGTCGAACTCCAAGGCCGACGAGGTCGGGCTGTTCGACAGGGTGAAGATATACATCGAGGAGGACGACGAGGAGCGCGATATAAGGATAGTCACCACTCTGCGCCAGAACGCGCCGCTCGGCCTCATCAGCAAGGAGTCGCCCGTCGGCGCGGCGCTCATGGGCCATCGCGCCGGGGACAGGGTCAAGGTCGAGGTGAACGAGGACTACAGCTATTATATCGTCATCCGCGAGATCGAAAAAGGCACGGATGATGATTCTCTGCCCATTCGCGGCTATTGACGCGCGGGCACTGTGGTTATAAAATAAGGTATTACAGTCCAGTGTATTGGAGGAGCCGGAGTTGAAAAATAATAAGCCCAGGGCGTACATCCCCATATATGCCTTTGCCGTCACCTTTGTCGTCTGCGCATTTTTCATGCCGATGTACACGCTCACAGGACTTGCCGGCAGCGCGGCCATATCCGTAGCCGCCGCTGTCGCCGCGTACTACACCGCGGCAATGCTCCTGAAGAAAAAGGCCGCTTCCATGCCCGAACCTGAGCCTGAGCCTGTCAAGAAGGACGAGCCGAAGCTCAGCCCCGAGGTACAGGCCATCATTGACGACGGCAAGCGGGCCATGAAGGAGATGGGCCGGCTCTACTCGTCGATAAAAAACAACGAAATCCGCAAGAGGATAAACGAGCTGATGCGCGTCTCGGACAAGATAGTGCAGGACGCCATTGACGACCCCTCGGACGTGCCGCAGATACGCAAGTTCCTCGACTACTACCTGCCCACGACGATAAAGCTGCTCAACGCCTACGACCGTATGAGCGACCAGGGCATCGAGGGCACGAATCTTTCGAAGTCCATGCAGAGCATAGAGGACATGCTTGACACGGCGATTGAAGCCTTCAAGAAGCAGCTCGACTCTCTGTTTGCAAATCAGGCGCTGGATATTGAGACGGATATCAGCGTCATGAATCAAATGCTGGCCCGCGAGGGCCTCTCGGACGACGGAGCGGACACCATCATAAAGGCCGCTCGCTCCGGCAAGACGGAATAAGAAAGGACATTTACGATGGACGAGAACAAAGAATTTATCCCCTCGCTCACGCTCGACCCGAACGCTGCCTCGGCCGCTTCCGCCGTGCAGCTGCCGAAAGAACCCGCCGCGCCGGTAATGGAACAGAAAAAAGACGTGCCCGTCGAAAAACTCGAACTCGAGCGCCTTTCCCCCGCCGAGCAGGCTGCGGTGAAGGAATTCGCAAAGCAGATCGACGTGACCAATTCCGAGCAGGTCTTGAACTACGGCTCAGCCGCGCAGAAGAACATCGCGGAGTTTTCAGACGCTGCGCTGGGCAAGGTGCGCACCAAGGACCTCGGCGAGGTGGGCGACGAGCTTTCCGATCTCGTTGTCCAGCTTCAGGGCATGGACTTCGACGAGGAGGAGAAAAAAGGCTTCCTCGGCTTTTTCAAGAAGCAGCGGCAGAGCATAGCCGCCCTCAAGGCCCAGTATGACAAGGCCGAGGTCAACGTGGACAAGATAGCAGAGCAGCTTCAGAAGCACGAACTGACGCTTATGAAGGACATCGCCATGATGGACAAGATGTACGAGATGAATCAGCAGTACCACAAGGAGCTGACCATGTACATCATCGCGGGCAAGCTGCGCTGCAAGGAGCTGCGCGAGACCGAGCTGCCCCGTCTGCAGCAGGCCGCAAAGGAGTCCGGCAAGACCGAGGACGCGCAGGCCGCGAACGACTACGCCAACATGCTCGGGCGCTTTGAAAAGAAACTTCACGACCTCGAGTTGACGCGCATGGTATCCGTACAGATGGCTCCGCAGATACGCATGATACAGTCGAACGACTCGGTCATGGCGGAAAAGATACGCTCCTCCATCGTGAACACCATCCCTCTCTGGAAGAGCCAGATGACCCTCGCGCTCACTCTCCACCACTCACAGCAGGCCATGGAGGCGCAGAGGGACGTAAACGAGATGACGAACCGGCTGCTGCAGGCAAACGCCGAGAAACTGCATCAGGGCAGCGTGGAGATAGCAAAGGAGTCCGAGCGCGGCATCGTTGATATTGAGACTCTGCAAAAGACGAATCAGGAACTCATCAGCACGCTCGAGGAGGTGCGCCAGATACAGGCCGACGGCGCGAAAAAGCGCGCGGAGGCCGAGGTGGAGCTGGGCCGCATCGAGGGCGAGCTGAAACAGAAGCTGCTTGAGCTGAGGGGCTGAAATGTACAAGAGATCGCTCAAACACCCGATAACCGCGCTGCTGGTCGCGATCATCGCCTGCGGCTTTGCGCTGGTGCTGAACACGCAGGTGAAGCTCGGCGAGGCCGTGCAGGCCGTAGAGGATGGATTTTTCACCTCAGTCGCCGGCGAGCGGAGCATACACTCCCGACTCTCCGAGAAGCTCGACGCCTCAAACGGGCTGTGGACGGTGCTCGAGGCCGTGGATACTGAAGCGGCTGAGAACCTCTCCGTCTCGCGCAGCGCGCTGCTAACCGCTTACGAGAGCCGCGATATCTCCGCCATGGCGGACGCCAACGCCGAGCTGGACAAAGCCTTTTCCGTCGCTGAAGATGCGCTCGAGGGCACGGAGCTGAGCGAAAGCCAGCAAAATGCCGTTGCGGAGTATGTCACCAACTACGAGGGCGCGACAAAGATGATAGAGCAGAACAGCTACAACAGCAGCGTGCTCGAGTTCATGCGCTCAGTCTTCAACAAGTTCCCGGCCTCGAAGCTGGCCTCCTTTGCCGGCGTTGAGCCGCCCGTGAGCTTTGAATAACGGGAGATTCCTTATATGAAACGTATCTTTGCAGTCATCGCCGCACTTCTGCTTCTGCCCGCCCTTGCGCTTTCGGCGCTCGCAGCCGACGTGCCGGAGCCGAGCGAGGATTTCTATGTCTATGATGGCGCAGGCACTCTCAGCCAGTCCACCAAAGACCTTATCCTGAACGCCAGCGGCCCTCTGGAGCAATACTGCGATGGGGCGCAGATAGTCGTCGCGACCATCGACTACCTCCCCTCCGGCTACGACTCCGAGCAGTACGCGAACCTTCTGTTTAACTCCTGGGGCGTGGGCAGCTCCAGCGCCAACAACGGCCTGCTGCTCCTGCACGTCGTCAAGGAGGACAGAGGATGGATAGCCGTCGGTGCCGGGCTTACAAGCGCCTTTTCAAGCGACGTCGTTAACTCGCTCATGGACGAGTATTTCTGGCCTCTTTCGGATGCCGGGCAGTATGATGAGGCGGTCGCGTCTCTCTTTCCGCACCTCATTGACCGGTTTGCGGAGCTTTACAACACCAGCCTGCTCTACGGCGGCACGGGCGGCGCCTCGTCCGGCGGCGGGAACTACGAAGGCGGCGGCGGGTACTATGACGACGGGTACTACAACGACTATTATTACAACCGCGGGCCGAGACTGGGTTCGATAATATCCGTACTCTTTGTCGTCTTCATAGTCGTGCTTCTCATGGTCAACTCGATGGGCCGCAGGCGCTATTACAGAGGCGGCAGCGTGTGGCCGATGTTCTTTTTCTGCGGCGGGCCGAGAGGTCCCAGAGGCCCAAGAGGTCCGCGTCCCCCGCACGGCCCCGGACCCGGGCCACGCTCAGGCGGAGGTTTCCGCGGCGGCGGCTTTGGTGGAGGCGGCTTTTCCGGCGGAGGCGGATTCCGTGGCGGTGGTTTCGGTGGAGGAGGCTTCTCCGGCGGAGGCGGCGGCGGCAGAAGATAACGATGAAAAAGATAACCCCCGGCGGTACAATACCGCCGGGGGTCTTTTCTATAATGCGACGATCAATAATTCTGGCAGCGCAGCTCGAAGAAGGCCTGCGGGTGCGCGCATACGGGGCATACCACCGGGGCGCTCGGGCCGACGTGAACGTGGCCGCAGTTGCGGCAGATCCACACCTGCTCGCCGACGCGGGTGAAGACCTTCGCGTCTTCGATGTTCTTCAGAAGCGCGCGATAGCGCTCCTCATGCTGCTTCTCGATGGCGGCGACGCCCTCCATCTGCTTCGCGATAAGCTCAAAGCCCTCCTCGCGCGCGGTCTTCGCGAACTCGGCGTACATCTCAGTCCACTCGTAGTTCTCACCAGCAGCAGCAAGCTTCAGGTTCTCCGTGGTCGGGCCAATCTTGCCGCCCGCCATGTGCTTGTACCACAGCTTGGCGTGCTCCTTCTCATTTCCCGAGGTCTCGGTGAAGAAGGCCGCGATCTGCTCGTAGCCGTCCTTCTTGGCCTGGGACGCGTAATACTCGTACTTCACCCTCGCCTGAGACTCGCCGGCAAAGGCAGTCGCGAGGTTCTGGAATGTCTTGCTATCCTTGAGTTCCATTTGTAAGTTCCTCCCTGTGTTCATTGGCACTAACTGTGCACATTTATATTATACGATTTCTGAAAAAAATCAACATAATTTTTGCAAAATGGCGCATCATATGAACGTAAATTTTTTATGAAGGAGACAGACATGAAAAAGCTGCTTGCATGTATTCTGCTGGGCTCAGCCCTGCTCGCGCTTTCTGCCTGCGCCAAGGTCGATGACGGTGTCATCACCGACAGACCCGACGTCACCCACAGCGCCGCTCCGGTCGCTTCAACGACGCCGGATGTCAAGGTCTCGGCAATGCCGAACACCAGCTCCATGCCCAGCACCAGCCC
This sequence comes from uncultured Eubacteriales bacterium, assembly GCA_900546615.1. Lineage (GTDB taxonomy): Bacteria > Bacillota > Clostridia > Oscillospirales > Oscillospiraceae > Scatomorpha > Scatomorpha pullistercoris. The sequence goes on from URDJ01000002.1 coordinate 43,888, forward strand.
GTAACGCAGATATCCCGGTCAAGGGCCGGGATATCTACATATTTTTAAAAAACCTCGGATTTTGGAAAAATTCTGCTTGAAATGTACAATATGATGTGGTATAGTATCTAAGCACTGTTTTAAGTAAGTGTTTTTTACGATACCGAAAGGATTGAATTTAAATGTACATCGCTCTCACGATCCTGCAGCTGCTCTCTGCCCTCGCCGTCACCGTCATAGTGCTGTTCCAGTCCGGCAAGCGTTCCGGGCTTTCCGGTGCCATCGCCGGCGGCGCGGACACTTTCCTGTCCAAGGGCAAGGCCAAGACCCTCGATGCGAAGCTCGCCAAGGCCACCAAGTGGGTCGGCCTCGCCTTCGTCGTCCTCACTCTGGCCCTGCATTTCGTTTGAGTCCCACAAGATATTAAAACCCGCCGCACGGGTCCGTGCGGTGGGTTTTTTGTTCACACCTTGTCGGGATACACGGCCCTTACACCGCCTATGAGCTTCGGGCGCGTCCTCGCGGCGCTGAGCGTGGCCTCGCCTATCCGCTTTACCGCCAGCCTCAGCGGAACGGCCACGTCCTTCAGGTGCATGCCTATGAGCGTGCAGCCGATATCGAGGCCGGCCGATGCCCTGACGTGCTCGACCGCCATCGGGTCCTGCATGTGCTTCCACGCCGCCGTGGCAAACGAGCCGCCCGCCTTCGGCTGCGGGATGACGCACACCGGCTCATAGCCGAATTTCTCAGCCGTCTCACGCTCGACTATGAGGGCGCGGTTCAAATGCTCGCAGCACTGCGCCGCCAGCAGCAGGCCGCGCTCGGCCAGCTTCGAGGCTATGACCTCATACACCGCCTCAGCCGCCTCGGGCGTGCTGCCCTTGCCTATTCTCGCGCCCACGATCTCGCTCGAGGAGCAGCCCACCACGACCAGACTGCCCGGTCGCAGGTCAGCAAGCTCCAAAAGCTCCGTCATTGCATCCGCGGTCTGACGCTTTATTTCATCGTACATCGTACGGCATCTCCCTTCTGAATTTCATCTTCTTATATTTTAACACCTCCCATCGGGTTTGACAACAGGCACACGGTGGAGTATCATGTTCTGGTATATCAAATTTTGCGAGGTCTCAGCAATGAAAAAGCTGCTTTTTGCAGTGCTCGTATTTGCGCTGCTTTTGTCTCTAACCGCCTGCGGCACTGAGCCGCCGGTACAGTCCGGGCTTCCCGAGCCGGTCACGGGCGGTACGCCCGCCCCGACCGCTGAGGCCACGGCGGAACCGACGCCGTCGCCCACTCCCCTGCCCTATACAAATCCCCTAAGCGGCGAGCCGATGGAGGAGGATATCTCCGGGCAGCGGCCCTTTGCCATTATGATAAACAACATCCAGCAGGCCCTGCCCCAGTGCGGCGTCTCGCAGGCCGAGATTGTCTACGAGATACCCGCGGAGGGCGGCGTGACCCGGATGATGGCCATATTTACCGACATAAGCGACATTGAGCGTATCGGCAGCCTCCGCAGCATCCGCCCCTATTACGCCGACGTGGGCCTGTCCTACGACGCCATTGTCATACACGCTGGCGGCAGCGAGGAGTCGTATACCGAGATGTCCGGCTATGACGTTGACCACCTCGACGGCGTTCTCGGCACCTATGTCGAGGGCGCGTTTTACCGCGACCCGGACAGGATGCAGTACGGCCTGGAGCACAGCCTGTTCTCTATCGGCGCAAAGCTCATCGAGGCCGCCGAGGATCAGGGCTTCTCTCTCACGCACGAGGCCGGTGCTTACGACTACGGCCTCACGTTCTCCGATACTGCCGCCGAGCAGTGCACGGATGAGGCGCTGTACGCTTCAATCGGCTTCAACAGCTTCAAGACAACCGACTTCGAGTATAACGAGGATGACGGGCTATACTACGCCTTCGAGTACGGCTCTGAGTACATGGACGACGAATACGGCGTGCAGATGTCCTTCAAAAACCTGCTGTTTCTCGAAACTGACGTCTCGGTCATCGACGACGTGGGCAGGCTGCGCGTGCGCACCACCGGCACGGGCGAAGGCTGGTTCGTCTGTGACGGCAAGTGTGTCGAGATAACATGGGAGCGTGAGACGAACACCGACGCCTTCCGCTACTATCTCAAGGACGGAACGCCGCTGGAGCTGGGCGTCGGCTCTACTTATATCGGCGTGAGGCCGGGCTACGGCTCGTCGGTAACTTTCGATAAGGAGGCGCAGTAAACTTGTCCCGCACAAAAAGATCGCTTCTTGCCCTGCTGCTGTGCTATCTTATCTGGGGCCTGCAGCCGCTGTATTGGAACCTGCTTGGGCAGTTTGACGCCATCTTCGTCCTGTGCTGCAGGATAGTCATGAGCGTCGTGTTCACCTGGCTGTTCCTCATCTGCACGGGCCGGCTGAAGGAGCTGCTGGCCACTTTCCGCGACCGCGCGGTGATGAAATACCTTGTGCCCGCGGCGGTGTTCATCTGCGCGGACTGGGGGCTGTATAACTGGGCGGTCATGAACGGGCATGTGCTCGACGTCTCGCTCGGCTACTATATGAACCCGATAGTCATGTTTGTCATTGGCCTGGTGCTGTTCCGGGAACGCGGGCATCTGCTCGAGTATATCTCCGTCGGCGTTGCGACTCTCGGCGTGCTGATTAGCACTGTGCAGTATGGCTCGTTCCCCATTGTGGCTGTGCTCTGCGCCTTTTCATGGCCTCTCTATGCCACGGTTAAGAAGGCGGCGAATGCAGACCCTATCATCAGCATCGCCATAGAGACGACGCTGCTTGCGCCGTTCGCAATAGTAGGGGCGCTGGTATTCTACCGTGGCGATGGCGGCTTTGCCTCGGTCGATTTGAGCGGCGCGGCACTTCTCCTGTGCTCCGGCATCGTTGCGGCGACGCCCATGATACTCTATACATATGTGGTGAACGACCTGCCGTTCAAGGTAGTGGGTATATTGCAGTATACCAGCTCGACCATCACGTTCATCTGTGGCATACTGTTTTTAAACGAGAAGGCGACAACGGCAAAGCTCGTCATGTTCGCCTTCATCATAGCCGGCCTTGTTATCTTCACCGCGGGCAGCTTCAAGCGGCAGAAGGACACTCTGCCGGAGAGGTCGGAGCTCAGTCAATGAAATAACTTGTTCGGATGGAAAGCGGTGTTCTGAAAGTGATAAAAACAGCTGAGACGGCAAACGTCTCAGCTGTTTTTTATAGCTCTCTCTTTCGCCAAAGTCCGGTACTGATGAAGTCCGCGGCCCTTTTATCCGCGCGGTCGGTGATGTCCTCGTTGAGACCCATGAGCCGCAGCAGCTGGATGGCGTTGCGCGTGCGCGTCGGACCGGGCCGGACGCGGTAGTCGAAGCTCATGCCTTCGTCCGTCACCTTCTCCTCAAAGTGCAGCATGCCGTAGCTGCCCTCAAGTATCGTGCACAGCTCCAGATCGTGCGTTGCCGCTATGCACAGTGCGCCCGCGTCCGCCAGGGCGAACAGTATCTCGCTAGCCGCCGAGATGCGCTCTATCGTGTTCGTGCCACGGAGTACCTCGTCCACAGCGCAGAGTACAGGCTCTCCCGCCTCCGCCGCATCCAAAATGCGCTTCGTGGCGAGTATCTCAGCTATATAGTAGCTCTCGCCCGAGAGCAGATCGTCCCTCAGCGCCATGGTCGAGTAAATGTGAAAGACCGACGCCCTATAGCTCTCGCCGGGACAGGTGCAGGCCGCCTGAGCGAGCAGCGCGGCGATGAGCGCCGTGCGCAGGTAGGTCGATTTGCCAGAAGCATTTGAACCGGTCACGAGCGCCGGCCGTTCAAGCTCCAGATCGTTCGGCACGGGATGACTCAGCAGCGGGTGAACGAGCCGCTCGGCCTGGACATAGCCGCGCTCCGCTTCAAAATCCAGCTCCGGCTCGCACCAGAGCGGCATGCTCTCGCGCCAGGAGGCCACAGCAATGGCCGCGTCTACCCTGCCCAGCGTCTCGAAGACCGCCAGTATCTCGTCATGCAGGACGTAGAGCCGGTTTTTCAGGTACTCGAACATGATGAGGTCGAGCAGCAGCACCGAACAGGCAAGGTCCGCTGCCATATCCGTGCCGCGACCCGGCACCGTGCCGAGTGCCATGAGCGGGCGCAGCTTTTTGAGGTGCCCGTAGCTCTCCCCTATGCACTCGTACAGCCGCTCAAAGCCCAGGCCCTTCAGCTTTTTTAGCGCAAAGGCCATTGAAACGCTGAAATTCACCGTGTCGATCTGCATCTGGCATTTTCGGGCCGTCCACTCGTGCGTCATGACGTTCAGCGCAAAGAGCGCAAAGATGAGCAGCAGGCCCTTTGCGCCCCAGAATATCAGTGTCAGAGGTGAGAGCAACAGCGCCAGCGCCATAATGAGATAGATTGCGAACATGAAATATCCGTCCGATTCGGGCGAAAAGGCACGGCAGACGTCCGCGCGGCGGAAGCGGCCCAGGCAGGCCAGCACGAACTGAGTCTCCAGCCGCTCGCGCTCGTCGCCCTCGGCGAAGTCTATGAGCCGGCGGCGGCGCTCGTACTCCGCGGCGTCCGTCGCGGGCGTGCGGAGCATGTGATAGAGCCAGTGTTCGCCCGGCGTCGAGGTACCGGGGTTTATGCGCTTAAAGACCCTGTCCATGTCGAGGTCGGACCAGGTGACATCGTCCACCATGAAACGCTCCGGCTCGCGCTCGCGCATGTAGTCGTGATAGCTGCGGATGGTGGCCATGTCGCCCGCCGCGTAGAATGGGTCTGGCCTGCGCCCGTAATTGTCCCGCAGGCTGTGCCGGAGCCGGTATTTGTAACCGAAAATGCCCATGCTGCCTCCTGTTTTCCTCTATCCACGTCACGGCAAAGTCCACCAGCTCGCGCTGGCGCATCAGCTGCAGCCCGGCGCTGCCGCAGGTGGTGCGGCGCACGTCATGCCCTCGCTCGAAGGCCGCGCCGATGGCCTCGAAGTCCTCGCCCGTGACATCCAGCGTGTCGTAGGCGACCCAGCGGCGCTCGCCGCCTGCCTTCACCGCGCTGTGCTCCGTCACGAGCCGCTTGCCGGGATACTGCGCCCTCGCATCCGCGAGGTGGAGAGAGGTGTTCTTGTCATAGCCCACGCCCATGAGCAGCACCTTTGCATCCAGCTCATAGAGCCGGCCGATGGGCGAGCCGTCGCCGAAAATGTTCGACAGGTCGTGCTCTCGCGTTAGGAAGTCCGCATACCGCCCCCAGGCCGCTGCCGACCTCGCCGGGTGTGCGCTCCTTAAAGTGCCGGGCCAGCGGCGGAACATCTCTGCCACGGCCCCATCGTGTTCGTCGGTGTGATGTCCGGGTCGTAAGCGGGCCAGTTGTCGCGTATCGCCTGCCACCACTCCCGCGGCTCCTGCCAGTGGACACCGCTCTCCGGGTCCAGGTTCTTCCACGACTGAGTGGGCATCATCACCGTGCCCTCCGGGCCGACGCGCTCCAAAAGCGCCTCAATGACCACCTGCGCCCCGCCGCAGACAAAGCCGAAGCTGCCGAGCGAGCAGTGTACCATGACCACGTCGCCCGGCTCAAGGCCAAGCACGCGCAGCGACGCGGCGATATCAGACTTCAGCACCAGAGTTCTGTCCATTTATAAACCTCCCGGAAAGGCTGAGTATGAGCAGCAGCGCGGGAAATGCTATGGCAAATAGCAGGCCGGTCTTTAAGTCTCCTCCCGCCTTTTCGGCGGCAAAGCCCACCACTGCCGGTCCGGTGCCGCAACCGACGTCGCCCGCCAGCGCCAGCAGCGCAAACATGGCGGTGCCGCCGCCCCTGATACTCGCCGCCGCGATGCTGAAGCTGCCCGGCCACATGATTCCCACCGACAGCCCACAGAGCATACAGCCCAGCAGTCCCAGCCACGGTGCGGACGTGAGCGTGGCAAGCAGGTAGCTCACTATGCACAGTACACTGCTCGCGTTCATGAATCTCCGAAGGTCCAGCCGGTCGCCGAGCTTCCCGAAAAACATCCGCGAAAGGCCCATCATGACCGCAAAGCAGCACGGGCCAAGCAGGTCGCCCATGGTCTTCGACACGCCCAGCGAGGACTCCGCGAAGGCCGAGGCCCACTGGCTCATCCCCTGCTCCGACGCGCCCGCGCAGAGCATCATGAGAAACAGCCGCCAGAAAGTGCCGCTCCTGACCAGCACAGATACCTTCATTCCGCCGCGCTGCTCGGTTATGTACGGCACGGGCATGGTACAGAAGTTATAGAGGTTATACAGCGGAACGAGCGCCCAGACACAGGCCATCACACGCCAGTTGTCCAGCCCGAACACGGCGAAAAACGCGGTCGAGACAAGCACGACGGCCACGTGGCCCCAGCAATAGAATGAGTGCAGCAGGCTCATCTCGGCCTCCTTGTGCTCGAAGGGGCAGGACTCGATTATGGGGCTGACGAGCACCTCGAGCAGCCCGCCGCCGACGGCGTAAATAACGACGGAGATGAGCACGCCCGTAAACGGCTCCGGGAACAGCTCGGTAAAAAACCACAGCCCGGCCAATCCGACCGCCGAGAGCAGGTGCGCAATCCTCATGCTGGGCCAGTAACCAATCCTGTCCACGTACAGTGGGCTGGTCAGGTCTGTCAGCAGCTGCACGCCGAAGTTCACCGATACCAGCAGAGACAACTGCTCGAGTGATACGTCAAAGCTCCGCTGCAATGTCAGGAACAGCAGCGGGAGGAAGTTATTTACTATTGCCTGCGTTACATATCCCAGGTAGCAGGCATGTTTTATGCGTTTGTAGTTCACGCAGATCCCTTCATTCCGTGTTTTAAAGATCCAGCTCCAGCAGCGCAACCGTCTCGTTTGTTACGAAAAGCAGCTCAAAATTTCAATGCTCCCTTTGGACACTCCTCCAAGCAGCGCAGACAGAGGATGCATTCCTTTGAGTCAGGCGCTGACGAGACTCGGATATCCATCGGGCAGACGCGCTCGCATTTTCCGCAGGAGATGCATTTTTCTCTGTCCACCCGCACACGGAAAAGCGCAAAGCGGCTCGACAGCCTGAGAAATACCGTCACAGGGCAGATATATTTGCAGAATGCCCGATTGTCGCGGCATTTGAAGGCCAGTATGACACCACACACGTAGTAGGCGAGGTTTCCGACAATAAAGGAGCACCACATGATCCTGCCCATATCCGGCACATCAAGCAGGAACAGCGCGCCGACAAAGGCGAGCGAAGCTGCAAACAGTATGTAGCTCACATATCCGAAACTCCTGCGTCCCCCCTGCGGGGTCTTGTACGGAAGCAGATCCAGCACCATGGCCGTCCAGCAGGCATAGCCGCACCAGCCCCTGCCGAACAGCACCGGCCCGAAAATCTTCGCCACTGCGTAGTGTATTACTGCTGCCTCGAATACGCCGAGAAAGAGGTAGTACCAGAAACCCTCAAGCTGCATATTCTCCCGGCATATGATACCGAGATATATCAGCATATATAGTCCCACCGCGAATTGTACGAAGTTTCGCGCATATCTCAGCTTCGCAGCATACATGGCAAGCCCCAACCCGAGCGCCAAACCGATATAGCTGAAGTTCAGAAGATAGAAAACATTGTCCAGCGCCAGCCAGAGCGCCACAGCAATGAGCTCGAAAAGCAGCCACATCAGGCCCGCCGGAAGGTACTTTTTCATGTTTCCGCTCCTGTGTCCTCGAGGTAGTCGCGGTATTCGCGCTCCCATCTCACGCGGTCGGCCTCGCCGATCTCTCGGAGCACGCGGCAGGGGTTTCCGACGGCTATGCAGTTCGGCGGTATATCCTTCGTTACGACGGAGCCGGAACCAATGACGACGTTGTCGCCTATCGTGACTCCGGGGTTTATTACAACGTTCCCGCCTATCCAGACGTCAGAGCCTATCGTGACGGGTAGGCCAAACTCGACGTCGTGGTTCCTGACCGCGGCATCTATGGGGTGGCCGGCGGTGTAGATATTCACATTCGGCCCGAGATACACATTGTCGCCAAATCTCACGGGACACACGTCCAGTATGGTAAGCCCCGTGTTGGCGTAAAAGTGCCGCCCGAAGTGCACTCTGTCGCCGTTGTCGAAGTAAACCGGCGCAGTGAGCACCATGTCCTCCGGCGCTTCGGCGAAGCATTTGCGCAGTTCGTCGAGCGCCGTCCTGTCGTGCCAGAACTCGGATTCGTTGAACTTCTTCTGCGCCGCGTGTACCCGCGCCCATGAGTCTCCGCCGACCTTATACGGACAGTAGAGCCGCCCGCTCATCATTCTGTCCCATTCGACCTTTGATATCATCTCTCCGCTCCCTCGGCCTGACTGCGCAGGATATTCAGCGTCTCGCTGTCCTGAAGGCCGCCATAGTACTTGTCCAGCACCTTGAGAAATACCTCGTTGTCCTCGCAGGCGTTGGCGAACAGGGTCATGCAGGAGCGGAGCTTCAGGTCGTCCGGCCAGCCCATGACCGCCACGGGGTCGTTGGAATCGAGCTGGAGCAGGGCCTCGGATATCTCGCGCAGGTTGCCGCCGAGATAAGGGTGGGAAATAAACGCCCGGGCCTCGTCGATGTCCCTGATTGCATAGTAGCGGGCCGAGCTGCTCCTGCCCAGACCCTGTATCTGTGGGAAAATGTACCACATCCAGTGGCTGGCCTTGTACCCCCCGCGTATCTCAGCGAGCGCCCGCTCGTAAGCCCTCTGGTGCGCGTCGATGAACCTTGAAAGATCATACTCAAATATCATCCGTATCCAACTCCTTTGTAAACTATGCCGCCGTCTCGGCTACCCCTCCGACCGCTGGTCGCTCGCCAGCATTTTTCTTATCGGATGCCGAATAACGGTCTTGAGCTTTTCGGGAGAGACTTTCCTTGCATCGCTGAGATATATTTCGTGGTGGAGCCGATTCTCCGTAATATCGAGTATATATCCATGGCTCTCCATGTAGTCATGCATAAGCGCAACAGTTGCCGGCTCATCATCGTAAGAGCCGATATGCATACACTGAACGCATGTTCCCTCGTAATAAGTCAAAAACTCAACTTTAGAAAAATCGGTTTTCTTTTTCTTTGCCGCTTCCTCTACCGCCCATGCGAAGTCTTCCCTTGTCACAAAATCAGGAAGCCGAATGGCGGATATCCATTTTAGGTCCTCCTTGTGTGCATAGTCAATGCCCACCATGCCGTCCTGCCACCAAAATCCCTCGAGCGGCGGAACAACGTAATCAAAGTATCCATCGATCTGATGTTCGCCTTTTTTGCTCATTTTGATCGTAAAGGCAATGCCGTACAAAAGTCCGATTGACTGTTTGTACTCTCCGTTCTCGGCATTGGGATCGCCCTGTCCACGCACCGCTATATAATTCATGCTCGGCACACTGACGATGCCGGGCTTGTTCTTTGGCATGTAGAACTCTTTGTATTCTTTCTTGAAATCAAAAGCCATATTTTCACCTCGACGATCTCTCAAAGCTCTCCGGCTATTCCCTCCGGGCTTTTGACAGCAGCACCACCGTCTCGACGTGCGCGGTTCTTGGGAACATATCGACTGCTGTGGCTATTATTGCTTTATAGTTCATCTGGCAAAGAAGCTTCAGGTCCCTTGCCAGCGAAGCCGGGTCGCAGGAGACGTAGACGAGACGCCCCGCGCCCATTGAAGCTAACTCGGTCAGCGCCGTTTCCGACAGGCCCTTTCTGGGCGGATCTACCACTATCGCGTCCGGCTCCACGCCGCGGGCCTTCAGCTCTCTGGCCGCCTCGCCCGCATCTGCGCAGATGAACTCTGCGTTAGTCACACCGTTCCGCTCCGCATTGCGTCTCGCGTTCTCTACCGCCTCCGGCACTATCTCCGCTCCGATGACACGCCCCGAGCGTCTTGCCAGCGCGAGGCTTATCGTGCCCGCACCGCAGTACATGTCAAGCACCGTGCCGCCCGGCTCCGGCAATGCATACTTCGCCGCCAAACCGTACAGCCGCTCGGCCTGCTCAGGATTTATCTGATAGAACGCCTGCGGGCTCAGCTCGAACTCGTTCCCGCACAGCCTGTCTAAGAGCGTCCCGCTGCCCCAGAGCGTGCGAAACTCGCCCGCCAACACCGTATTGCCGCTCGTACGGTTAAGACATTCAATCACGCCCGTGAGCCTTGGGCATGCCGACCTAAGCGCCTCAACCAGCGTGCGCGAGAGCGCCGGGCCGAGCCTTCTGCCCGTGACTACACAGCAGAGCGCCGAGCCATCCCGCGCACGGCGCGTATAGACGTGCCTGACGCCTGTCTCCCCGGCGCTGACGCCGCGTCTGTTCATCCAGCACGTGACCGCCGCAGCACAGGCTGCAGCCTCGTCGGACTGCAAAAGGCAGCGCCCGGCTGGCACGATATCGTGACTGCCGCTCCGATAAAAGCCCGCGACAACTGCTCCGGCCTGCTCCCCAACCGCGTAAATTGCCTTGTTGCGGTAGCTTTCCGTTCTCTCCGAGCCTATAATGCGCTCCGCCTTCAGCTCAAGGCCGCCGATGCGTCTGAATGCGTCGTTCACGCGCTCGAGCTTGTATCTCAGCTCGGCCTCGTAGTCCATGTGCAGGAAGTCGCAGCCTCCGCAGCGCCCGAACTTGGGACATCTCGGCTCGACGCGCTCAGGCGACGCCAAAAGCAGCTCCTCCCCTCTGCCATATGCCGCCGTCTTCGTCACCTTCAATATCCGAACGAGCCAGCGCTCTCCGGGTATCGCTCTCGGCACGAATACTGCGCGGCCACCTATCCGGCACACGCCCGCGCCCTCGGAAGTCAGCCCGGTTATCTCTGTCTCATATATCTCGTTTTTCTTCATATCGTCCATGACCGCATTGTACCACGCGTCCCGCCAGCCTTCAACGTATATCAAATAATTTGCAATTTTTATTGGGGTATGCTATCATTATGTGTTAATAACGCGCGGGATGCGCATGGAGGTCTGATATGAACAAGAAGTTTAAAATAGCGCTCATAACGCTGGCCGTGACCGTGGTACTGGTCGTGGCGGCGGTCATAATAGCGACCCTGATAAAGCCGGATGAGGCCGCGACGCAGTATTCTCTTCCGTCCGCAGACGTGAGCGAGACAGCGCCTGCCACAACACAGGAGCCGGAGCCTTCCGCCTCACCGGAGCACGTGAACACCATCACCTCCACCTTGGCGGTCGGCGGGGACATCGTCATGCACACCGGTCTGAATGGCGAGGCAATGACCGACACAGGCTACGACTATGAGCCGATCTTCGGCATACTCAAGGACTTCATAGCCAACGCCGACTATTCTGTATGCTCGCTGGTGACGACGCTGGGCAGCGGGAACTACACGGCGTATCCGCTGTTCAAGTCGCCTATTGATCTGGCGACATCGATTGCAAACGTGGGTTTCAGTCTGGTGAACACAGCGACGAGCCACTGCGTTGACTCTTACAAGGACGGCATCGACTCGACGCTGGACGCGCTGGATGCAGCAGGGCTGGACCACGTGGGCACCTACCGGACTCAAGAGGAGCGCGATTCCAGCGGCAACCGGTATATGGCTGATGTGGGCGGCGTCAATGTGGCCTTCCTGAGCTACACGACCGACACGAACGCGGTGCCGGTGGCCGGCTTTGAGTACGCGGTGAGCATCTGCGCAACTGACTACCTTACCGGCGGCACGGAGATAAACTACGAGCTGATACAGACTGATCTGGCCTCTGCTAAGGAGGCGGGCGCTGACATCGTGTTCGTGTTCATGTCCTGGGGCACAGAGTTTGCGACGCAGCCGGACGAGCTGCAGTATGAAATTGCCGATTTCCTGTTCGCGAACGGCGCGGACATCATAATAGGCGGTCACTGCCGCGTGCCGCAGCCGATGGAGCTCAGGACGGTGACGGACGCCGACGGCAATGAGCGCACGGGATTTATCTGCTACAGTCTGGGAAATATGCTCTCCTGTCAGAATGATGCGTATACCGATATCTCGGCGCTGGTGAACATCGAACTGACCAAGGACACGGACACAGGTGAGACCTGGATATCTGACGTGAGCTATAAGCCCATCTACATGGCCGACCTCTACGACTACGGCATAAACGACTACGGCTGGCACTACAGGATGGTGGATCTGCACGCAGCGATCGATTCCTACGACACCGAGGACCGCTGGGAGTTCATGACCGAGGACATATACCGCGACATGACCGCCGCCCTCGATGCCATCCACGGATTCTTCGGCGAGGAGCTGGACTCCGCAGTCAAGGATGCGTCAGAGTGACAACAGCATAAAGCAGCAACGGGCGATGCAGACGCATCGCCCGTTGCTTCAGCTTGTCGAAGAAGGCAAAGCCTTCTTCGACAAAAGGGATTGCACTCCGCTCCGCGCCTCAGTTGTCCGCCAAAGGCGGACAATTCGACACTCCGCTCCGCGAGAAGTATTTTCGGCGACGTACACGCCGCCGCCGAAAATGATTGAATTTTATTTCGCGGCTGCGGCCGCGAAACTCTGCGAGGCTTCTTCGACAGACTGCAGCAACGGGCGATGCAGATGCATCGCCCGTTGTTTTTTCATATGTCTATGTAATACTCTCTATCCAGCCGCAGACCTCGCCGGGGTAGTCGGCTTCGGCGTGCGGGATATCCCATACGAGGGCGTAGTCGGTGTCCTTGCCCTCATTTTTCAGCGCTGCCGCAAGGGTCAGGCCTATGATGGCCGCCGAGTCCGCGTCCCTTGCTCCCACGCGGATTCGATAGTGCTCCGCCTGACGGCTCCCTGCGCCGCCTATGAAATTATAGGGGTCGATGAGCCGTATCCGGCTGTCCAGCTCAGGGTCGGGCAGGTCAAGCCGGAACCGCTCTGCCAGGTCCGCGCAGTCCTCCGGCCATTCGCTGGCCAGCGCATCCAAGGCCTCCGCCAGCGCCGGCGAAAAGTGCATGTAGTCCTGCTCCGGCGAGCCGAACTCCTGATTCTCACCGCTGTCACAGCACAGCTTGTCGAAGCTGGTGCAGGGCTTCATCCTCCTGCGGTGATTCAGCACGTAGTCGTCAAGGCCTGTGATATGCGCCCTCTCGCCGTCCCGGCTGAGCCATGCGCGCTTGCTTCTCCCGCGGACCGGCAACATAGGCGGCTCCATGAACGGGAAAGGACTGTCGCGGCGCACCAGCGTGCCCAAACCGGGCATAGGTGGGGCGTCCGGCGGCATCGGCGGAGGCGGCGCGGGCGCAAGCTCCGTGTAATTGCCGTCCAGATAGTCGTCAATGCTGCATTTGAGCTCCAGCCCCCCGGCCTCGAGCCGACGCAGGAAGTCAGTGGCCGAGTCCTCGAGCGCTCGCATGAGCAGCTCATACGCGCTGCCGCTCCTGCCGTCCTCGCCTATCCTTAGCGGCTCGCCCGTCTCGGGATGTTTCAGACCGAGGCCGTTGAAATAGCCCACGTACCGCCGCGAAAGCTCCCTGGACAGCGCCTGCTTAAACGGCGTCATCGTCTCCGCAGGCCCGGCGGGCGAGTCCTCGCAGGTCCTGTCCTCGCGGAAAAACCACTCGTAAGCCAGATCGGCGTGCTGAAGGTCGACTATCGGGCAGTAGATCTGCGCGGCGTACACCGCGTCGCTCTCGTCCATGTACGCGCCGTTGGCCCTGAGGTATTCGTCAAAGACCGCGTTGTCGCCAGATACGGCCAGCAGCGTGCTCATCGCGCCGCCAGCGCTCCAGCCGGCGGAGATGACCCTGTCCCAGTCACCGGGCAGCTCGGCCCTGTGATGTCGCAGGAAACGCAGTGCAGTCTTCAGGTCCACCAGCGCTGCGGGCGATTTGCCGCAGAGCGCCCCGTCAGCGTCGCGTGATTCTCGCCCCCGGCAGCCGCAGCTCACGTACACGAAGCCGCGCTCGAGATACTGCCCGGCATAGCAGCGCGGGCCGCCTAGCCAGGTGTGCGGCATCTCCATATAGCCCGCCGAGTTGTTCTCGAATACCACCGGCACCGTCGAGGCCGTGTACTTCCCTACCCTCGCCTCGCGGTCAAAGACGCCCGGCGCGCTCATCCAGGGCGCGGGCACAAAGATGCTCAGCTGCTGGAAGGGCGGACACACGGCTTTTTCCGTATACAGTATGTCCTCAAAGCACCAGCAGTTATATTTCTCGTCGTGTTTCCAATTGCCTGTCATCATTTCATCACACCGTCCAAAAACGCCAGCACGTCCGCCAGATTTTCAGCCGTGTAGAAGGCGCTGTCCTCGTGGCCCGCGCCCTCGGTGATGGAGAAGCTGACGTTCACGTCGCCTGTGATCTCCGCGAGGCGTTCGGCGAAGTTTACTGACTGGGTATAGGGCACATTCCGGTCGGCGTCGCCCACCTGTATCCACGCCTTGAGCGCGAAGTCAGCCGGCAGCTGGTCAACGCAGGTGCCCCAATAGGAGGCGTAGGCCGCGGCCTCGTCCTCGCCTATGGGGAAGCCCAGGAACTTGCTCTCGAAGGAGTCGGCGGTCGCAAAACTGGTGTCCGTGCGGCCCAGCGCGGCATATTCGGCGTCCATGGTGCAGAACTCCACCGGGGCGTAAAAGCTGACGAGGGCCTTGACAGTGGAGGAGTATTCGAGGTTGTCCGCCACGTCGCCGTTCAGCTCCGCGACCTCTGGTGTGAGCGCCGTCATGAGCGCGAGGTATGCGCCTGCGGACTCGCCCCAAATGGCTATATTGTCTTCGTCAAATCCGTACTCCGCCGCGTTGGCCCTCACGAACCTGACAGCCGCCTTGACATCGGCCAGCGCCGCCGGGAAGGCTGCCTCGCCTGACTTGCGGTAGTCCACGCTCACGACGGCGTAGCCCGCGTTCACGGCCGCGTCGATGACGGGCTGGATGATTGGCATGGACTGGTCGCCGAAGGCGAAGCCGCCGCCGTGTACGAGCACGATGACCGGGTTCGGGCCATCGCCCTCGGGCTGGTGTATATCCAGCACCTGCGCGTCGGAGTTGGAGGCGTATTTGATATCCGTCAGCCCGCCGGATTCCACGGTATCATCTGCGCCGGATTCTGTGTATTTTACGGGCTTGCAGCTCTCGCCGTCGAGCGTCCAGAGGCAGCTCTTGTCTGCCTCGAAGAACTCAGCCAGGAGTGGCTCGCCCTCGAAGGGAAGGGTCGTGGCGGTCTCGCCGTCCCACTCGTACTCGCCCTCGTAAGTCAGGTCGCCCATGAAGGGGTTGTGCTCGACGATGGTGCAGGTGCCGTCCTCGCGCAGCTCAAGCTCCCACTCCACCGTGAACGCGCCGCCCATGGCGCTCTCCGAGAAGCTGTAGCTGCCCGCGGGCAGCGTGGGCTCGGGCTCGGGCGCAGGCTCCGGCGTTGTATTCGGCTCCGCTGTCCCGCAGGCTGCGAGTCCGAGGGCGAGCGCAAGGGCCAGCAGAAGCGATATGTATTTTCTCCGCATCATGATTTCTCCTTCATCGTGCGCTCAAGGAAGGCGCGCACCAGCTCGAGGTTTTCGTCGGTGAAGAACAGCTTGTCCTCGTGGTCGGCGCCGGGGATGGGGTCGAAGCTCACGCGCCCGCCGAGGCCCGCGTCGTGCAGGGCCTGCACAAACTCCGCCGACTGCTCGAAGGGCACGAGCCGGTCGCGCGTGCCGTGCTGCACATAGATGGGGCACATGGCCGCGCCGGCATAGGCCGCGGGGTCGGCCGCGGCGCAGAGGGCCTCCGGCGCGTCGGGTATGGGGCAGCCGAGGTAGCGCGACTCCGGCGAGAAAGGCTCGTCGTGGTCGGCGTTGCTCACGCCATTGCGCCGCGCCTGCTCGTCCATTGTGCGGAAGTTCATCGGCCCGAACTGCGACACCGCTGCGCTGACATATGGCTCCGTGTCCCCGGCCTGCGCCGCCGTCTCGCCGGGAAATGCCCCGTTCGGAACATTCATGCCCAGCATGGCCGCGAGATTTCCTCCCGCAGAACCTCCGATGACTGCGAACCGGGCCGGGTCGAGCCTGTATTTTGCGGCGCTCTTCCTCAAAAACCTCACCGCCTCACGGCAATCCAGTACCGCTGCCGGGAAAACGGCCTCCCCGCTCAGGCGGTACTCCACCGACACCGCAGCCCAGCCCCAGCCGAGGGCCTTCAGATATGCGTTCATGTGGTCGTCGCGCTTGTCGCCGAAGGCGAAGCCCCCGCCGTGGATGTGGATAAGCGTCGGAAAGGGGCCCCTCCCTTTCTCCGGCAGGTAAATGTCCAGACGCTGGTTCGGGCTGTCGTTTGCATAGGCCACGTCAAGGTATTTGCGCTTTACCCAGTCGATGTCCGCCATGGGCGGCGTCCAGCCCGGAGGCGGCGCGCCCTGCGGATGCTTCTCGTTCACTGCGTCCACTTCCCTTCTCAGGCGGCCTTCGTCGTTTCGGCCTTTTCCTTGTGCACGCGCACGACCGGCTTCGGGTAGTTCTTTATCGCGTCAAAGCTGATGGCAAGCAGCAGGATGATACCCTTTACGATATACTGCGTATACGTGCCCCAGCCCGCGGGCTGCATACCGTTTGCTATCATCTGCATTACAAAGATGCCTGCAACCATGCCCACGACGTTGCCCTTGCCGCCCATCATGCTGATGCCGCCGATGATTGCCGCAGTGAGGCAGGTTATCTCGGTGCCCGGGCCGGTGGTGGCCTAAGTCTGGTTCTGCTGCGCCAGCATGTCCAGAGTGGCGATGGCGAAGATGCCGCCCGTCAGCGTGAAGCAGAGTGTCTGTATGAGGTCGGAGCGTATGCCCGAGAGCCTCGCACACTCATTGTTGCCGCCCACGG
This sequence comes from uncultured Eubacteriales bacterium, assembly GCA_900546615.1. Classification (GTDB taxonomy): domain Bacteria; phylum Bacillota; class Clostridia; order Oscillospirales; family Oscillospiraceae; genus Scatomorpha; species Scatomorpha pullistercoris. Next base: position 60,613 of record URDJ01000002.1, read on the forward strand.
CCAGCACGTCGCGGCCGAAATGCGTCTTATTCAGCACTATCCATGTCGCCGCGACGACCGCTATCGCAAGGTACACGTCGAGCGGCAGGCCCAGCAGCTTCGTCTTATACAGCGCGCGGAAGGCATCCGGCATGCTGGAGTAGGACTTGGAGGACGTTATCGTGTACGCTATGCCCTTGAACACCTCGCTCGTCGCTATCGTCACGACCAGAGGGAACAGCTTCAGCTTCGAGGCTATCACGCCGTTGAGCGTGCCCATCAGCAGGCCCAGCACTATGCACACGGGCCACACCACCCACACGGGCAGCGTCGTCTCGAGCATGATGATAGCCGCCACACAGCCGCAGACCGCCATCTGATAGCCCACGGAGAGGTCTATGCCGCCGCTTATCATGACAAAGCAGATGCCCATGCCCGCTATGACTATATACGTGCTCTGGGTTATCAGGTTATACAGGTTCCGCGAAGACAGGAACTTGGGATTGAATATCGAGAAGAATACTATGAGCGCAACAAGTATGATATAGACGGTACCCTCCTGATATATGTAGCGTCCGGCGCCCTTCAGTTTTTCTTTCATGGCTTTTCCTCCTTACATCCCGGACGCGAGCTGCAGCACGCGCTCCTGTGAGAACTCGTCCCTGTGAAGCTCCCCTGCTACCGTTCCCTCGTGCAGCACCACTATCCTGTCGGACATGCCCAGTATCTCCTCCATGTCGGAGAAGATCATTATTATCGCCTTGCCCGCCTCCGCGAGCGTGTTCATGAGCTGGTAGATTTCCTGCTTCGCGCCGACGTCGATGCCTTTTGTCGGTTCATCGAAAATGATTATCTCAGGGTCGGCCGCAAGCGCCTTTGCGAGCACCACCTTCTGCTGGTTGCCGCCTGAGAGGTTCACTACCATCTGCTTTATCCCCGGCACCTTGATGGAGAGGTCGGCGCGGTATTTCTCCGCCGTGTCGCGGTTCTTCCGGCCAGATCTGAAGCCCAGCTTTGTCAGCTTCTTCATGCAGGAGAGCGAGGTGTTGAACATCACCGTGTTGTGCAGGATGACGCCCTGCTCCTTCCTGTCCTCGGGGATGAGGCCGATGCCGTGGCGGATGGCCGCGTTCGGGGACGCTATCCTCACTTTTTTGCCGTGAATGTATATCTCACCGCTGTCGAGGTGCTTCGCGCCGCTCACAAGCTCCATCGTCTCGCTTCTGCCGGAACCGACAAGGCCCGCAAAGCCAAGTATTTCGCCCCGGTGCAGCTCGAAGCTGACGTGTTCCACACTGTTGCCCGTAAGTTCGCGCGCCTCAAGCACCACCTCGCCCGGCTCAGTCCTGCGTGCCGGGAAGCTCTCAGTCAGCTCGCGTCCAACCATGAGGCTCACCAGCTCCGGACGGTTCGTCTCGGAGGTGCGTATCGTCTTTATGAACCTGCCGTCGCGCAGGACGCTGATGCGCTCGGTTATCTGGAACACCTCGTCCATGCGGTGCGAGATGTAGATGACAGTCACGCCGCGCTCCTTGAGCTTGCGGATTATCGAAAACAGCAGCTCCACCTCGTGCGATGCCAGCGGCGCCGTCGGCTCGTCCATTATCATTATCTTGGCGTTATTCGATATCGCCCGCGCAATTTCCACCAGCTGCTGGTTCGCGGGCGAGAGCCGCTGCACCCTCATGGACGGGTCGAGGTCGAAGCCGTACTCCTCGAACAGCTCCCGTGCAAGCGCGTTCAGCCGACGCTTGCTGTATATCCGGCCCATCCTGCGGCCCATGAAGATGTTCTCCGCCACGGTCATCGGCGTCACGAGGTTAATGTCCTGATATATGACCGCAACGCCGCATTTTGCCGAGAGCGCCGGGGTCATGCGCTCGTAACGGCTGCCGTCGAAGTCAATGACGCCGCCCGCGTCGGGCGCTATGGCCCCAGCTATGATCTTTATAAGCGTCGATTTGCCCGCGCCATTCTCCCCGAGCAGGGCGTGTACCTCGCCCTGCTCGAACTCGAAAGATACGTCGTCAAGCGCCGTGACGCCGGGATATGTCTTGCTGATGTGCTCAAGCCTGAGCATGCCGGCTCTCTCCTTTCGGCTGCTTATTCGACCGGTGTGAAGGTGCCCGCCGCGTCGTCAAGTGTCACGACCGCGTCGCCCGTGGCACTGTCTATGAAGCTCCAGAGGCCCGGCGTCGCGTAGGGCGAGGACGCATCCACATTGGCCAGCCCCGTGATGGTCAGGGTGTCGCCCTCGCGGACGTAAGTGCCCTCGTAGACGTCGGTTATCATGGCGCTGCCGGGCAGGAAGAACTTGCAGGCGCCGTCGTCCATAAGATCAAACTCGTGGGCCTCAGCTCCGCCTATGCCCTCCATCATGCCGATGTAGGCCGTGCCGCCCTCAATCTCTCCGCCGGTGACGTCCGGTACATCCTCGGAACCGCCGTTGCTCTCCTGCATGGACTCGTTACAGCCGTTCTCGGCGTCCCAGTAGACCATCAGGTTCTCGCGGGCAAGCACTTCCTCGTAGGTGAAGCTCTCGATGTAGGGCGAGGTATCGAAGCACACGAGCGCCGCGTTACCCCCGTTCAGTTCGGCGTCTATCGGGAAAAACAGGCCGATACTGTTGGGGTTGGACTTACCGTAGTCCACGCCGGCCTCGCCGAACATGACGTTGTAGGCGAGGTTCGCCAGCGTCGCCGCCGCATCGCCGCCGCCGAACTGGCAGGCGCCGCGGAACACGCTTTTGGTGCCGGAATCGGACACGGAGCCGATGAGGTACTCGTACTCATCGCCCATGACGCCGCCGGAGAAGAAGGCGAACTCATTCTGCTCGTCATCCGGGTAGGTGTCCATTATGTACTGGCTGTCCGCCGTGGAGACGAGAGAGTTATAGGCGATGATGACGCGCACGCCCGGGTTATCGGTCAGCACGCCCGCCACGACGCTGCGGTTGTCGCCGGAGATGTCCATCTCGGTCGCGGCGTCCTCAAAGCTCGTGACACGTGAGGCTATCATCTCGCAGTAGACGGGGTTTTCGATTCGCTCGGCTTCGGAGACGACCTCGCCCATGAGGTTAACGTACTCGCCGGCCTCGTTCTTAAGCCAGGGCTCGAGTATCTGCGCCTCGCCGGCGCAGCGGCTCTTGGCGTCGTCAGAGATGGTGCTGCTCAGGAAGGCCACGTCCCAGTCGCCGTCCGGGTCCATGTGCTCCTCGACCCAGGTCTTTGCAACCGACGCAACGTACATGCCTATCATGTATTCATCGTCGGCTGAGACTGCGTTGTAGGCGTCCTCGGAAATCGTGCCTGTGCCGCCGCTGATGACGACCTTGAGGCCGCCTCGCGCGCCTCGAGCAGGCTGTCCTCGAGCGTCTCTATCTCGCAGGGCAGCACGGCCAGCATCTCCGCACCCATGAGGATGAAGTTCTGCACCTGCTGTACCTGATTGGACACGCTGTCATCCGCCGAGACGACCTGCACATCATAGCCGGGCGCCTCGAAGGTCTCGGTCAGGGCAGTGGATTGCAGCTCCGCTATGCTGCTGGACATGTTCTGCATGCAGACGCCGATGTGCCCGCTGCCCTCGCCGTCCTCGTCGTTGTCCGCAGCCGGTTCAGAGCCGCAGCCCGCTAAAAGCGTGACCAGCAGCATCGCCGCAAGTATGAGACTTAAAAACTTTTTCATGTTCTCTCCTCCATATAGTTTTTGCTTATTTACTCTTGGTACCTTGATTGCAGACCCAAGCTGCCCGCTTGGAAATCGGCAGCAGGCTTTCTGTTATGCAAGATATTTCAACGCTTGCCTGACACCTTGTACAATTTGCTGGTCATTTCTTTGGCACACCTGCGCAACGCTTGACACTGTAGACAAAATGTTGTAAGCTCGAATGGCAAATGTCGAAAACGCTGTTATGCTGAATTTTGGAGGCTGGGGTTTATGGATCTGGAAAGGCTTGCAGAATTTGCACAGGCTGCCAGATGCGGCAGCCTGAAGAAGCTGTCTGAGCAGACGGGCGTGCCGCATGCGACGCTCGCCGCGCGGCTCAGGAGTTTTGGGGACGAGATGGGCGTGGAGCTGTTCCTGCGCGGGCCGGGCGGGCTGACGCTCACGCAGGCCGGGGAACGCCTGCTGCCCAGCGCGGACGAGATACTGGAGGACCTGCGCCAGCTGCGCTTTGAGCTGCGCTAGGCCGAGCGCCATCGTTACCGCCGCCTGCGCATTGCCGTAACCGGCTCCGGCCTGCCTCTTTATCTTGGCCCTTTCTGGACGAACTGAACCTCCGCTACCCTGACATGAGCCTCGAACTGCTCGACGACTCGCGGTTTTCTATCGAGGAGGCGTTCAGGAACGGCCACGTGGACATATATTTTGCCGCCGTGATGCGCGATTTTGAGATACCCGGTCTCACCAGGACCATGGTTGCCGCCTCCAGCCAATATGTGCTCCTTCCCCGCTCGCACCGGCTTGCATACCGCAAAACTCTCAGTCTGAAGGAGCTGGACGGTGAGAGCTTTGTCCTCTATCCGCGCACGAAGGAGAGCAGCATAAGAGACTTCCAGCTGCGCAATCTGAAAGCCTCCGGTATAGCGTATAAGGTCTATGAGAGCGAGACTTCACCGCTGTTTTACAAACTCCTTGTTCCCATCGGCAAGGGGCTGATACTCTCCCCGCGCGATATGATGGACCTTCCGCCGAACACAGTCTGTGTTTCAGTGACGGACATCCCCTACCCCGCGGCGCCGTGCTTCTTTTACGACAGGGCATCGCTGAACGAGGAGGCGGAAGCCTTCGTGCGGGACTACGTGATATTTGCGAAGGAGGCGCACAGGCGTGAACACAGAGCGGCTCTATGAGTTTCTGGTGCTGTCGAGGGTCTTGAGCTATTCACAGGCGGCGAAAGCGCTGTACATCTCCCAGCCGGTGCTGACGCGGCATATCCAGCAGCTTGAGGAGGAGCTGGGCCTGCCTCTCCTGCGGCGGACGACACACGGAGTAACTCTGACCGAGGAAGGGCGGCTGCTGTCTAATCAGGTCGAGGGGCTGCTGGAGAAATGCGACCGCGCCCTGAGTCTGACGCGGGTACAGAACCTGCCTGTCAGGGGCAGCGTCAGGATCGCCTGTGAGCTTGAGATATCGTACGCCTCGCAGATACGGGAGTTCACGTCGCGGTTCATGGAGCGGTACCCGGACATAGAGCTGGAGTTCGAGGTCGTGCGGAGAACACGCCACCCTCGCTGTGCACGAGGTACGACATGGTGTTCACGCCCTGCGAGTACGCTCAGACGCCTACAGGTGTACAGCGGCGGCTCATCTACAGCCACGGCACCTATGCGGTGCTGCCGCCGGGACACGCGCTCATGACGAAATCGCTAATAGCACTGCTTCAACGAGTACCTCTACTTTAACGAAACCACCCAAAACGGTGCCGCGCGGCTGTTCTATGAGGAGTTCCGCGCAGAACATATCAGGGAGTAACAGCGCATAAAGTCAATGCAGGGACGGGGTCAATCCCGTCCCTGCATTTTTATCAAACGTATCCTGCCCTACTGCGCGGCCTCGACCACAATGGTCTGGTAGTCGGTATACACCACCTTGCCCGGCAGAGCGCCCGAGGGCTTCTTTACGTTTCTCACCATCGTATAGTCCACCGCCGCCTTGCCGCCGTCTCCGGCCTGCGAGTATTTCACCGCCAGCTGTGCGGCCTCTTTTATGGTCTGCTCGTCCGGCATCTCGCCCTCGGCCCTGATAATGACATGCGAGCCGTGCAGCTTCTGCACGTGCAGCCAGATATCCGTCCGCCGCGCAGTCCTGAACGTCAGCTCGTCATTTTGTACATTCGACCTGCCTATGAGTATCTCGCTTCCCGTGCTCGATATCGCCTTTATTGGGCCGAGCGGCTTTATTTTACGCTCCTTGCCGCTGCTGCGCGGCTGGCGGAGCACGCCGGAGCTTATCAGCTCGCGCCGTATCTCGGTCGCCTCGCGCTCACTCTCCACACGGCTCAGGCTGTCCAGCGTACTCTCGAGGTAATCCAGCATGGCCTCGCCTTCCGCTATGAGCTTCGTCAGATGCTGCTCCGCCGCCGCGGCCTTCTTATACTCCTTATACGCCGCCGCCGCGTTCTGCTGAGGTGTTTTCCGCGGGTCCAGCGCGATCTCCACCGTCGGGCAGCCCTCAGTATAGTAGTCCTCGCACTCTATCACCCGCGCGCCCTTAGCGGCCTTCCAAAGATTCGCCGTGATGAGGTCGCCGCGCCTCTTGTATTTCTCCCGGTCGGCCGTCTTGTCCAGCTCAGCTCGCTGCTGTACCAGCTTTCTCGACTGCCTGTCCCTTATCGTGCGTACTGTCTTTGTCAGCTCATGCGACACCCGTCGCATCCGCTCCGCGCGCTCGCGCTCGGCGTAGAACTCCTCGAGCAGCTCGTTAAAACTGCCCCTCGGCTCGCAGCTCATACGCTCTCCGTACTGTGTCACGCGCATATATGTGAAGTCCCTTGCCTGCCCGTCCTCGCACAGCAAATACGGGTACAGCTCGCCCGCCTGCACGCTCTCCGCCCAGGCGTCCGTTACCATGGCAAGGTCTCCCCTCTCGGCCCTGTGCGCCAGCTCCCGCGCTATGAGCGGAGACAGGCCCGAGAACGCCTCCATGAGCCTCTTATCCGCGGGCTTTTCTCGGTCCGTATCTGCCAGGCGCGCTCTTCTCTCCGCGCTCGTCAGCTCCAGCGCGTTAGGTTTTTCCGGCTTCGGCGGCAGCTTGTACAGCATCCCCGGCAGGAGCCTTCTGTACGCCTCCTCGCCGAAGTCCGCGCGCCGCAGGCAGTCAATGATGATCCCGTCCTCATCCACGAGGATGATATTTGATGAGCGCCCCATCAGCTCCGCTACGAGCCGCTTTCTGCTCTCCACTCCCAGCTCATCGCGGCAGCTGAGCTCGAGTATGGCCATGCGCTCGTTTTCGGGCTGACATAGCCGGTCTATCCGCGCGCCGGTCAGGTGCTTGCGCAGCAGCATGCAGAACATCGGCGGCGTGTCCGGGTTTTCGTACCTCTGCCCCGTCAGGTGCAGCCGCGCCATGCCCACGCCCGCTGAGATCAGCAGGCGGCGGCTCCCCTGTCTTGTATACAGCGAAAGGAGCAGCAGGTCCCTCGCGGGCTGCTGCACCTTGTCTATATGCGCGCCCTCAATTATGGGCGCAAGCTCGTTCATCAGTGCCGTCAGGCACACTGAGTCAAGCGGCATCGAATTCCTCCGTAATAAACTTAAACAGCTCTCGCGCCCGCTCATGTTCGCCGCGCAGCCAGAGCCAGCCGAAGACCGCCTCAAGCGCCGTCGCCGCGTGGTACTGCCCCGGCGTCGCGCCGTGCGGGACTGTATTGACATGGCTGTTTCGCCCGCGCCGGTACACGTCGTGCTCAGCTTCCGTAAGCAGCGGCAGTATCACCGCCGCCGCCCTTGCCTGAGCCGGTGCCTTCACACGCGCGACCGTCTCGCGGTGCAGCTGCACCACCGTAGCTATCCCTCGTTCAGCCAGCAGAGTGCGCGTCAGCAATTCGTACACCGCGTCGCCCACATGCGCCAGCGCCAATATGCTCAGTTTCCCCAGCTCGGCGTCCGTCATGCTCATTCCTCGTCCGAGTCCGTGCCGAACTCCATCTCTGTCTGGAAGCGCTCCGTCGGAGCCGCGCCGTTCATGAGCTGCATTTCCTGCCACTGCTGCTTTGTTATGAGCACCTGCCTCGGCTTTGAGCCTTCAAAGGGCCCGACAATACCCAGCTGCTCCATCTGGTCTACCAGCCGCGCAGCGCGCGAGTAGCCCAGCTTCAATCGCCTTTGCAGCATGGACACGCTCGCCTGCTTCGTCTCAAATATGACGTCAACAGCCTGCGGCAGCAGCTCGTCGAACTGCGACTTGGGCTGCGGCTCATCGTCCGCCTGCGACTTCGACGAACCGGAGCCGCCGTTTCCAGGCTTGTCCTCTGCCGCCTTTTCTATCTGCTCGAGTATATCCTCCGAGTACTCAGGCGCGGAACTGCGCTTTATAAAGTCGATGACATCCTCGCGCTCCTCGTCCGAGACATACGCGCCCTGGATGCGCATGGGCTTGCCGCTGCCCAGAGGCGAATACAGCATATCGCCCATGCCTATGAGCTTCTCCGCGCCCGCAGAGTCGAGGATTATGCGGGACTCCATCGCGCTCGAGACCGCAAAGGCTATGCGGCTCGGGATATTCGCCTTCATGAGTCCTGTGATGACGTCCGCGGACGGCCTCTGCGTGGCGATTATGAGGTGCATACCCGAGGCTCGACCCATCTGAGCCACGCGGCAAATGCTCTCCTCCACGTCCTTAGACGCTACCAGCATGAGGTCTGCCAGCTCGTCCACGACGATGACGACCTGCGGCATGGTCTCGCCGCCGATCTTCTTCTGGTGGGCGTTGTAGCCCGCGAGGTCGCGCACGCCAGCCTCGGAAAACAGCCTGTAGCGCTTGAGCATCTCCACGACAGCCCACTGCAGCGCGCCCGCCGCCTTCTTCGGGTCGGTCACGACCGGCACGAACAGGTGTGGGATGCCGTTGTAGATGCCCAGCTCGACCATCTTGGGATCTATCATGATGAGCCGCACCTGCTCGGGCGTGGACTTGTACAGAAGGCTCAGCAGCAGCGAGTTGAGGCAGACCGATTTGCCCGAACCCGTCGTGCCCGCAATAAGCATGTGCGGCAGCTTCGCAATATTGCCGACCACGCACTCGCCGCTTATGTCCTTGCCAATGGCGAAGGAGAGGCTCGACGAGGCGTTTTTGAAGGCCGGCGAGTCGACTATGTCGCGCAGGTAGACGATGCTGACTATCTTGTTCGGCACCTCGACGCCGACGGTGGATATCTTGTCCGGGATGGGCGCGATGCGCACATTCATGACGCCCAGCGAGAGGGCAAGGTCGCTCGAGAGGTTCGTGAGCTTCGTGAGCTTCACGCCCGCGTCCAGCTCGAGGTCGTATCTTGTGACCGTGGGACCCCTTATGACCCCTACGATGTTCGCCGCGACTCCAAAGCTGTGTAGAGTGGTCTCGAGCCTGTCGCGGTTTAATGCGATCTCGTCCCTGCCGTCCACTGTGGCAGCCGTGCCTTTCCTGAGCAGGTCGATGGGCGGGAATTCGTATTCCGGCGTGGTCTGGGCTGCCCTGTCTATCTCCTCCGCGACCGCCGCGGTCTCAGCCTCCACCTCTGCCCTGCTCGGCTTCTCAGGCTTCGGCTGCTCGATTGGCGGAACGGGCGGCACCGTAACGGGCGCAAAACTCGTCTCAGGAAGCTCGTCCTCAAGGTCGAACACCGGTTCCGGCTTTGGCTGCGCCTTCTGCGGCCTGCGCTCGGACTTTACTCCCAGCTCGTCCTCGGTGAAATAGCTGACCTTGACGTCATCGTAGTCCTCCAGCTCGCCCGGGTCGTCGTCCATGGGGATGTCTATAACGCGGTCTTTGCGCTTTTTGGGCTGTTTTACGGGCTGCTCCTTAGGCTGCTGCTGTTTCTTCTGCGCCTTCGGCTGCTCGTACTCCTCCTCCGGCTCGTACTCGTACTCGCGGTGCTCGCGGCCGGAAAGCCATGCGCCTATCTTGCTGAAGCTGAGGTTCACAGCGTATATGAGGAAGAACAAAAACAGCGCCAGCAGCAGCGGGAAGGCCCCGTACACACTGAACATGGATTCGAGCGCCATGGCGAGCAGCCCCGCCACAAGCCCGCCGCCTTCAAGCAGCTTGCCCTCCGCGAACAGTCCCTTCACGAGCGGAGATATCTCGTCGCCCAGTTCCAGCGCCGTGCGCGAGAACAGCAGATGCGCTATCGCGCCGAAGATGATGGGCAGCATGCAGCAGCAGAATACCCTGAAAGCCACCGGTCTGCCCCGGTGAAAGGCCAGCGTTATCGCCATAATAAGCAGCGCCGGCGGGAACAGATAGTAGCCCCAGCCAAGTATGCCCTGTATGATGCCGCAGAAGAAATCCACGAACCAGCCGTCCACGTCAAAGTATCCGATAAACGACAGTACGGCCAGAAACAGGCACACCGCCGCGCCGACCTCGCGCCGTATCGGGCGCGGTGCGTTCTTAGCGCTTTTTGTATTCGTCCTCGCGGCAGTGCTGCTTTTCTTTGCCGTCGCGCCGCTTTTCTTTGCGGTACCGTTTGAGCTTGTGCTCTTGCGGCCGCTGTTGGTAGTTGCCATCGTGTCAGCAGTCCTTTCAGAATATGAGGCCCAGGATTATCGTAAGCACGCCGGCGCCCCAGCAGTAGTAGGCAAACCAGCCAAACTTGCTCTTTTTGGCGATGAGCTTCATGAGCAGGATGGCCGCGATGCCGGAGAGCATTGCAAAGAGCATGCCGATGAGATATGCCGGGATGAGCGAGGTGTCAATTCCCTCCTCGCCTATTGCCTTTATAAGGCTCAGGAGGTTGGCACCCAGCACTGCAGGCAGGCTCAGGAGGAAGGAGTATTTCATTGCAAACTTCCTGTCAAGGCCCGTAGCTATGCCTGCCGTGATCGTGGTGCCGGACCTCGAAAGCCCAGGGATGGTCGCCACGCACTGGCACAGGCCGATGATGAGAGCGTCACGGAAGCGCATGTTCCGCTCAGTCTTTTTACCCGGCGTCATCCTGTCGGAGACAAAGAGCATGCAGCCCGTGAGCAGCAGCGCTACGCCTATGAACGGGGTTATGTAATAGAGCTGCTCAACACTGTCGTTTATGGGCAGCACCAAAAACAGAGGCAAAGTACCAACAACTATCATGAGAAAGAGCCTCGCGCTCGAGAGCTGACCCTGCACGGGCGTGCCGTCGGCGCGTCTGCCGCCCCTGAGCACGATGAACACCTCGCGCACCATGCCGACTATATCGCCCCAGTAGCACACACATATAGAGATGAGCGTACCCAGATGGAGCAGCACGTCAAAGGACATGTGCTCCTCACCCGCCGAGAGGGCGAAAAGGTTTTGCAGTATGGCAAGGTGTCCCGAGCTGGAGATCGGCAGGAACTCCGCAACGCCCTGCACGATGCCCAACAGTATAGCCGAAGAAATCGTCACGTATCGATCCTCCAAACACAATACAACTTATAAGCGCACATCCGCACACTAACATAACATATTAACACACTTTTTCCAAAAGAACAAGATATAAAGTGTTCTGTGGGTTAGCCGTGTGATGAGCGAGACAAATGCAAATATGCCGCTCCTGCTTCTTTTGGCAAAGACAAAAGATATGGGGTGGCATTAATAAAAAAATCAGGCACCCACCATAACCGTGAGTGCCTGAAATAAATATTTCAGGCACTCACGGTTATGGTGGGTGCCTGAAATAAATATTTCAGTGATTACGCCTTTGCCGCCTTGCCGATCTCATAGCCGCGTCTGAACGCCGCCTCGTTTATCGGATTCAGCTCCGGCCGCTTGGCGCCCAGCTTCTTGAACGCCGTCTGCAGCACGTTCTCCGCGGGCAGCACCTCGGTATAGCCGATGATCGCGCCCACCATGACAAGATTGAGTACCTTCAGATTGCCCAGCTCATAGGCTATCGTGCCCGCGTCCACCTTGACAACGTTCACGTCCTCGCGGTCCTCCTCGATCGTGACGACCGAGCTGTTCACAAATATCGTGCCGCCCGGCGCCACCGCGCCCTTGAATTTCGCCATCGACGGGTCATTGAGCGCCACGACGTAGTCCGCCTGCGACACTTTCGGTGCGCCGACCGGGTCGTCCGATATGACCACATAGCAGTTCGCCGTGCCGCCGCGCATCTCCGCGCCGTAGCTCGGGAAATAGGTCACGTACTTCTCCGTCGTCTCACAGGCCGTATAGCTCAAAAGCTGGCCCATGACCATGACGCCCTGTCCGCCGAAGCCGGCTATTATGAAGCTTTTTTCCATCTCGCCGCCCCCTTACTTCGCGCGGAATTCCCCAAGCGGGAACTCCTTGAGTATGACGTTATGCACGTGGTCCAGCGACTCCATCGGGCTCATGCCCCAGTTCGTCGGGCAGTTCGACACGAACTCTACAAACGAGAAGCCCTTGCCGTCGAGCTGGTACTGGAACGCCTTCTTGACCGCCGCCTTCGCCTTCTTCGCGTTCGGCACGTCCGCCAGCGTCACCCTCGCGATATACGCCGGCGCCTCGAGCTGGCTGAGTATCTCGCACATGTGCAGCGGCGCGCCGTGCTCATTCACATTCCTGCCGTAAGGCGTGGTCGTGGTCTTGACGCCCACCATCGTCGTCGGGGCCATCTGGCCGCCCGTCATACCATAGATGCCGTTGTTCACGAAGATGACCGTGAAATTCTCGCCCCTGTTCGCCGCGGACATTGTCTCAGCCAAACCGATAGCCGCGAGATCGCCGTCGCCCTGATAGGTGAACACCAGCGTCTCCGGGCTGCACCTCTTGAAGGAGCTGGCTATCGCGCAGGCCCTGCCGTGCGGGGCCGCGACTGTATCCATATCGAAATAAGTGACCGCCAGACCGCAGCAGCCGACGCCCTGCACATAACAGGCATTATCCACCATGCCCAGCTCGTCGAGCACCTCGGCCACGACCTTGCAAACGCTCGAGTGCATGCAGCCGGGGCAGAAACCCGTCACTGCGCCCTCAAATATCCCGGATGGCCGGGAATACACATTTCTCATCATATTTTCCAGCCTCCTTACCTGCCGCAAAGCCCACGGGCAGCCTCGACTATGGCGCGCCTGTCGAGGATCTCTCCGCCGGACGACAATGCCGTCACTATCTTTGCCCTGCCGTGCACGACGTTCTCCACGTCAACGGCGAACTGCGCGGGTATAGCCATCTCGGCGCACACTATGCCCTTGAGCGTATCGAAGTTCAGCTTCTCATACGCCTCCACCGGGAAGGGGTAGACCTTCTTCGGCCTGATGAGCCCTGCCTTTATGCCCTCGGCGCGCAGGATACCCACCGCAGACTTCGCTATGCGGCCCGAGATACCGTAGGCGGACAGAATTACCTCCGCGTCCTCGGTCATGTAGTCCTCGTATTCGACCTCGGTGGTCTTCCACTCATCGTACATCTGGCCGTCGCGTATGTTCATCTGCTCCTGGCTGACCCTTGTGTCGAGGCCGGGGCCGCACATGACCTTGTGCTGCGGGCCGCCTTTCTTGCCGGTCGCCGCCCAGGTCTTGGTCGCCCTTATCGCCGCGACCTGCTCATCGCTGAGCGCCTCGGGCAGCTCGACAGGCTCCATCATCGTGCCCGTGAAGCCGTCCATGAGCAACAGCACGGGGTTGGAATACTTGTCCGCCAGCTCAAACGCCTGCCAGGTCATGTCCACCGCCTCCTGAAGCGTGGACGGGGAGAGCACCAGCATCTTAAAGCCGCCGTTGCCGCTGGCCTTGGTCGCCTGCGTATAGTCCTGCTGCGCGGGCTGGATTGTTCCTATGCCCGGGCCGCCGCGCTGGAAGTTCGCCACGACCACCGGCAGCCTCGCGCCCGCCATCCAGCTTATGGCCTCGCTCTTGAGCGATATGCCGCAGCTCGACGAGCTTGTCATGCTGCGCACGCCCGCAGCAGCCGCGCCGTAGGCCATGTTGGCCGACGCGACCTCGCTCTCGCCCTGGATGAACACGCCGTTCACCTGAGGCATCCTTCTCGCGAAATACTCCGGTACATCATTCTGCGGGGTGATGGGATAGCCGGCGAAGAACCGGCAGCCCGCCCTTACGGCGGTCTCGGCCACGGCCTCGCAGCCCTTCATGAATATCTTCTCCGACATCTCAGTTCACCTCCCTGTAGACGCTTATCGCCGCGTCGGGACAGATGGTGGCGCACATGGCACAGCCGATGCAGGCCTCCGGGTTTACGGGCACCACGTACTGGTAGCCCTTCGAGTTGACCGCGTCCGTAGTGCCCAGCACCTTCTGCGGGCAGGTATTGACGCAGTACAGACAGCTTTTGCAGGCTTCAGTGTAAATTTCCACTCTGCCTTTGGCCATTTGGTTTACCACTCCTTTGCTTTATTTTTAAACGCCACTCATCCCCGAACCAGCCAGCCACTCAGGGACGGTATTGAGCCGGACAGGGAGCAGAGGCTCCCCGACCTGCCCTGCCAATTCGCTGCAAAGTTCCTCCAGCGCGCAGACGAACAGAGGCTGCTCCTCCGGGAACATCGCCCGGAACCTTCTGAGCCCCTCGAGCACATCCGCCGCCGTGGTGCCGGGCCCCAGATTCGGATTCGCGACCAGGCTGTAGCCTCCCAGCCTCGCCGCGCCCAGCACGCGCCTCATAGTAAGCTCTATGTCCTCACGCGAACCCGACCATGGCCGGTACGGGTTCACTATATACAGCACCAGCGTGCTCTCGCCTCTGAGCAGATGCGAAAACTGTCCTATCATATGCGAGCCGTGCGACCCGCCGCCAATGTCCATGAGCACTGTCGACCCGTCGTCTAGCAGCCTCTCTCCAACGCCCGATGCCACCGTCGGCGCGTCCAGATACTGTGCCTGAAAGTGAAATGTGACGCCGCCTTTTACAAGCTGCGCCTCACAATCCCTCGCACGAAAGAGCGGCTTGGTCTGGTCCATGTCAAAAAAATGCACCTTCCGTGTCCCCTCCGCCGCCATCAGCAGCGCCAGATTCACGGCGGTCTCCGTCTTTCCGGACCCGGCCTCGCCTATGAATACAATATTTTTCGCATTCCCTGTATATTTTGCTGACATAAACACCCGCCGATTTGTATAGTTTCACGCACTACCACGTGAAACTATTATACGTCCTATTACCCAATTTTGCAAGCGTTATTAAAAAAACGCTCCGGCGGTTTCCCGTCGGAGCGCCCTTTAACTAATCAGTCCTGATCCCAGTTGTGCCAGACGTTCTGTACGTCGTCGTTGTCCTCGAACATGTCGAGCATTTTCTGCATGCTCTTGAGGTCGCCCTCGTCGGTGAGTTTTATATAGGTCTGCGGCACCATCTCGACCTGCGCGGAGAGCAGCTCGTACCCGTGCTCGGTGAGGTATTCGGCCACCGTAGTGACATCGTCCACGCCTGTGTAGACCGAGAACACGTCGCCGTCTTCCTCTATATCGTCCGCACCGGCCTCCAGCGCGTCCTCCATGACCTTGTCCTCGTCGAAGTCGCCGTCCTCGTTGTTCACCACGATGACGCCCTTGCGGTCAAAGCTCCAGGACACGCAGCCCGCCGCGCCCATATTGCCGTTGTTCTTGTCGAAGGCGTGCCTGACCTCAGAAGCGGTACGGTTCCTGTTATCGGTCATAGCCTCGACAATGACAGCTACGCCGCTGGGACCATAGCCCTCATAGGTGATGGACTCATAATTATCGGTGTTGCCGCTGCCGAGGGCCTTTTCGATGGTTCTTTTTATATTGTCGTTAGGCATATTTGCGGCCTTGGCCTTGGTAATGACCGCCGCAAGGCGCGAGTTATTGGCGGGGTCGCCGCTGCCGCCTTCCTTGACAGCAACGATCATCTCACGTGCGATCTTAGTAAACGCCTGTGCCCTTTTTGCGTCCTGAGCGCCTTTTGTCTTCTGTATATTATGCCACTTGGAATGTCCCGACATTGCTATCAAACCCCTAGCGTATAAATTTCCTTGTTATTTTAGCACTACCCTGACGTTTAGGCAAGTACAAATATCCAAATTAAAAAATCGGGGCGCATCTCTCATGGATGCGCCCCGCATTCTACGTTCTCGCCGTGGGGATTATCAGTATCCTGCCCTCGGGGCATTCTGAGTCTTCCAGGGCGTTTTGGGCTGCTATGAGTTTGGCTGTTGAGTGGTACTTCTTGCCCAGCTGCCACAGGCTTTGGCCCTTGGACACTCTTATCACGGTCACTGAGGGCAGCTCAGAATTATCAAGCGCCTCGCCACAGCTTATCGACTTTATCTGGCTGATGCTCAGCCTTCGCACCGCAAGCAGCTCGAAGTCTATCAGCAGCCTCACATCCAGCCCGCCGGCCGTCGGCGCCGCACTTGCCTCCGCACAGCTCGCGCGTACCAGCGCCGCATACTCATTCTCCCCAAGCTCCGCCGGCGCCTCCGCTGTCAGCCTTCTCGACACCGAGTACACGTTCCCGTCCGACGCCGAGTACATCACCGCCACAGTTACCGGGCATCTCAGCGTGCCGCCCTCACAGCTCGCAGTCCCCGTGCGGCACATGACACGGCACACCGCCTCTGCCGACGGAGTCGCCGGCAGGCTCTCGTGCACCGCAGACCTCACTGTGCTCCTTCGCTGCACACAGCCAAGCTCCAGCTCCCTGCGCTCCGTCTCCAGCTTGCAGCTGTTGCTGTAGCAGTCCGTCACGCAGCTTATCCGCACACTGTCTGTACACACCGCCTGCGACACGAGGTGGAACTCCGCCGTCACGCCTCTCTCTCCACCGGACAACGTGCCCGGCTCCACGTATTTCGCTGTCAGCATACTGTAAACACTGCAATCCGGGCTGGTCAGCTCCGTATCCGTCTCCAGCATCTGCGAAAACTCCGTCTCAAAGCACGCTGAGCACAGTTCCCCAGTCTCGGCTGCCCTGTACAACAGCTGCAATCTCACTGTACCGCCAAACACAAGTCTGCTCCCCACAGAGCGCGTGCTTCCAGCTATGATATCCACCCCGTGCCACAGGATGTCGCCCAGCGCCGGCTGGCCGGCCTGCAGCCGGTACTCGTCCGAGACCACGAAGGTCTTCTCACGCACGCAGACTACCGGGCTCACAGTGCAGCCTTCGCTCATAGCCTCCACGCTCCCGGCTCCATCGCCCTCTATCCCGTCGCAGATATCCAGCTGGGTATGTACATAGCACTCCGCGTTCACCGCCACGACCGCCCTCACGAGCAGTTTCCTCGGGTTGAGCATCCTCGCCTCCACGCTCGTGACGCTCAGCATCGCCACGGGCAGGCTCTCCTGCGTGACGCCCGGCGCATCCAGCGTTACCTCTATCGGCAGCGCCACGCCCAGCGTGCACACCTCTCCGCCGCCCTCGGGACTATACAGCACCGTTGCGGCTACGCCCGCGGTCAAGCCCATCCTGCCATCGTGCACATCCTTGCCCTGTATTATGATCTCGCCATCCGCGCAAAGCACCCGCTCCACGTCGGGCATCGTGTCCGGCACGACGGTCTCCACAGCCTGCTCCACCGGCTGTGAATACTCGAAGATCCTTTCACAGCAGGCTATCCCGCTGCGTTTCATTGACACTTCCATTGCTATTCCTCCTGCCGCAGTTTCTGTAAAACTTATGCGGCCGGAGGCTTATCTATTACTCCGGCTCGTACTCCGTCCTGAATCTCATGATAAGCCTTGAGAGAAAGGCCGGGAGCTTTATCACTATCATCCTCATATCCCTACCTCCTTAAAAGCCATATGCCGCAGCAAATGAGCGCTATGGCCAGCGCGAACCACCAAAACCCCGGCGGCAGCACCAGCGCAAGGATGATAAGCACACCGGCGAGCACCACCAGGCATCCCAGCTTATTCCCATTTCCCCGCCTTCGGCACACAAAAACACCCCCCGCGCTCATTGCAGCTCATCACTGCATTATATGCGCAGGGGGCGCTGTATGTTACTTTTCCCATTCCCTGTACTTCGCCGAGATCTCGTACAGCCTTGCATAACTCTCGTGGCGACTCACATGTATCTTCCCCGCTTCGATCGCCTCGCGTACCGCGCAGCCCGGCTCCTTCAGATGCGCGCAGTCATCGAAGCGGCACTGTCCGATATACGGCCGAAACTCCGGAAAGCAGTACTGCAGCTCCTCCTTGGGTATCGGAGGCAGCTGCTCCATATCGAAGGACGCAAAGCCCGGCGTATCCGCCACATACGCCCCGCCCGCAGGGAAAATCTCAACGTGTCTCGTCGTATGCCTGCCGCGGCCCAGCTTCTCGCTCACGTCTCCGGTCTCCAGCCTCAGCTCCGGCTCCAGCGCGTTTATGAGGCTCGACTTCCCCACGCCGGAATTCCCTGAGAACGCGCACACCTTGCCCTCTATCGCCGCTCTCAGCTTGTCAATACCCTCGCCCGTTACGGCGCTCGTCTCGATGGTATTATATCCGGTCGTCCCATATATCTCCATGAGTCTTCCCGCCCTCGCCGCGTCCGACTTGTTCACGCATATGACGACCTCGCAGCCCATATGCTCCGCGAAAGCCGTGACCCGGTCAATGAGGAAGGGGTCTGTCACCGGGTTGACCTCCGCCGCCACAGCTATGAGCACATCTATATTGGCCACTGCCGGGCGTATGAAAAAGTTCTTCCTGGGCAGCAGCTCGTCCACGCGCCCCTTGCCGTTCGCGTCCAGCGATATCTCCACCTTATCGCCCACCAGAGGGGAACTTCCGTCCAGCCGAAAACGGCCGCGTGCCCTGCACTCGACCGTCCCGGTTTCAGTCTTAACGTAGTAAAACCCACTCAGGGCCTTGATTATGACTCCCTGCATCAGTCATCGAAGATATAGCCCGGGTCGTGGCTCTCCACCGGAGGAGCTGTTGGGCTTGGCGTAGGCTCCGGCGTCGGCGTGGTCTCCGGCCCGAGCGAGACCCAGATGAAGATCCTTGTATGCTCCTCAACGTCGCTGTATGCCTCAATGCTCTGCCTTATGACCGTGCCCTCGTCGTAGTCGCTGTGGATATAGGTCGTGTCGCCGTAGCTCAGGTTCGAGCTTTCAATCCTGGCTATGGCGTCCTTCTCTGTAGAACCGACCAGATTCGGCATCGTCACCGTCCTTATCGTCGGCCCGGCACTCACCGTCAGGAACACCGTTGAGCCGGCAGCAAGCTCGTCGCCCGGCGCAGGGTCTGTGGATATGACGTAGTCCTTCGTCACTGTATCGGACGCCTCCGTGCCGGCTATCTCGACCAGGAAGCCCGCGTTCTGCAGCTCAATAGTCGCCTCCTGATAGTGCTTGTTCGTCACGTCGGGAATCACTGTCTGTTTCACGCCCGTGCTCACGGTCAGGCTGACATCTATGCCTTCGGGCACTACCATCATGCTCCGGTCCGCTTCCGGCTCCTGGCTTATTATCTGACCCTCTGGCACATCGGGATCGATCGTATAGTTGACCTCAAAGTTGAACAGTTTCTTAAACTCAGAGCTGTTGACGATGTCCTCGTAGCTCTTGCCCACGAAGTTCGGTATATTTATCCGCTCTGCCACGCTGAAGATGTCCCGCAGCCAGTAGTTCCACAGGAAAACGAACACGGCTATCATGAACACAAGTACGCCGCAGGCCCCGGAAAGGATGCTCACCTTCTTTGATCTGCGTCTTCTGCGCGCGTATTTCTCCTTCGACAGCTCGCCGCCCTTTCCCAGTGGGCGCACATCGGGCGGTATATCACCCAGAAGCTCAAGCTCCTCGTCGTCCGCACCGGCGCTGCCCGCGTTGGCGGCAGCCTGCTGCTTCCTGAACTGCTCAAGGTCACCCAGCAGTTCCGCGGCCGTCTGGTACCTCGCCTCGATATCCGCGCTCATGGCCTTGAGCGTTATCTCGGCCAGCTCCTCGGGTATATCCGGGTTCAGCTCCTGAGGCGGCACCGCGTTGCCTACTATGTGCTTTCGCGCCACCTGCTCAGCCGTGTCCCCGTCGTAGGGCATGCTGCCCGTGAGCATCTCGTACATAACTACGCCCAACGAATAGATGTCGCTCCTCGGATCCGGCTGCTCACCTCTTGCCTGCTCGGGCGCGATATAGTGCACTGAGCCGACCGTCTGGTCGCTCTTTTTCTCCTGAGCCGATTCCAGCGCAGCGATGCCGAAGTCGGCGACCTTGATGGTGCCGTCCTTCAGTATCATTATGTTCTGCGGCTTTATGTCCCTGTGTACGATGCCCTTCTCGTGCGCGTGCTCAAGCGCCTTCGATATCTGCACCGCGAAATGCAGGGCCTCCTTCCAGCCGAGGGCGCCCTTCTTCTTCATGTACTGCATCAGGGTAACTCCCTCGATCAGCTCCATGACTATATATTCTACGCCCTCAGTGTGGCTGACGTCGTACACAGATACGATATTGGGGTGCGAGAGCATCGCTACCGCCTGCGCCTCCGTCTGAAACCGGTGACGGAACTCCTCGTCCTCCGCCAGCTCGTCTCGCAGTATCTTCACCGCAACATACCTGTTCAGCCGGTGGCACATGGCCTTATAGACCACCGCCATGCCGCCAGTGCCGATGACCTCCAGTATCTCGTATCTGTCGTCCAGGTATGTCCCCAGATATTTGTCCATATTGGTATCCATGGCTGCCTCCAAATCGCGGGTTTTATTTGGATAATATGACTATCGTCACGTTGTCGCTCGCGCCTGCGTCCAGCGCCTTGTCCATGAGCGCCCGGCCCAGCGACAGCGGGTCGGTATTTTCCTTCGAGAGTTCGAATATCTCCCTGTCCTCGAGCATGTTTGTAAGTCCGTCCGAGCAGAGCAGGAGCCTGTCGCCCCGCGCGAGCCGCACCTTGAAAATGTCGCAGGGCACGTTCTCGTCCACGCCCAGCGCCCTCGTAATAACGTTGCGTCTTGGGTGGTACCGGGCCTCCTCTGCCGTTATCTCGCCTCTGTCCACCATGTCCTGCACGAGCGAGTGGTCCTTCGTTACCTGCGTTAACTTGCGCTTTGTCAGCTTATACGCCCGGCTGTCTCCAACGTTCAGCACAAAGGTATCTTCCCCGCAGATAACTGCCGAGACCAGCGTCGTGCCCATGCCGGTATAATCCGTATCGAAGCAGGAGTACGCGTACACCATGTGGTTAGCTACATGGCAGGCTGCCGCCATCATTGCCCTGGCGTCCGGTTTCTTCTGCCGCGAGAGCTTCAGCTTCTGACGCAGCTCGCTCACGTAGGTCTTCGCTGCAAGGTCACTGGCTATGTTGCCGGCCTTCTCTCCGCCCATGCCGTCGCAGAGCACGGCAATGAGACAGTCCTTCTCGTCGATGCGCTCGATGAGAAAGCTGTCCTGATTGTCGCGCCTTACCTTGCCTCTGTCGGTGATGCCGAAGCTGTTCATTTAAGTCCTGTCCCCCAGCCTGAGACTCTTTTTCCGCAGCTGCCCGCAGGAGGCGTCTATGTCCCCGCCCAGCCTGCGCCGCACCGTTACGTTCACGCCCTCGCGCTCAAGTATGCCCTTGAACTGCTTTATCCTCTCGCCGCTCGAGGGCATCAGCGAACGTTCGTCCACGTGATTGAGCGGTATCAGATTCACATGCGCCGCTACCCGCTTCGCGTGCTTCGCCAGCAGCCGCGCCTGCTCGTCCGAGTCGTTCACACCGTCTATCATCGCGTACTCAAATGATATCCGCCTGCCAGTCTTTCTAAAATACCGCTCGCAGGCATCCATAAGCTCCTCCACGCCCCTGCCCCGATTCGCCGGCATAATCTTCGAGCGCGTCTCGTCGTCCGGCGCATGGAGCGATACAGACAAGGTCAATTGTAAATTATTCTCCGCCAGTTTGTCAAACTTTTCTGTCAGCCCGCAGGTCGAAAGCGAGATGTGCCGCATCCCGATATTCATGCCCTCCGGGTGATTTACCAGCATCAGGAACTTCATCACGTTCTCGAAGTTGTCCAGCGGTTCGCCAATGCCCATGAGCACGATATTCGATATCTCCAGCCCCGACTCCTTCTGAGAGAACATGACCTCGTCAAGCATCTCTGAAGGCTCCAGCCCACGCACCAGCCCGCCTATCGTGGACGCACAGAACGCGCAGCCCTGTCTGCATCCTACCTGCGTCGAGATGCACACCGTGTTGCCGTGGTGATAGCGCATCACTACCGTCTCAACCGCGTTGCCGTCCGCAAGGCCCCAGAGATATTTTATCGTCCCATCCTCCGCCGACACCTGCTTCTTCTCTACCCTCGGCGGGGTGAGGTAAAAGCGCTCTGCCAGCTTCTGTCTGAGCTGCTTTGAGAGGTTCGTCATCTCGTCAAAGCTCTCCGCTCCTCTGCTGAGCCAGCTGAACACCTGCTTTGCCCGATACTGAGGCTCGCCCAGCCCTTTAAGCTCCGCTGCGAGTTCCTCGGGCAGCAGAGATTTTATATCGATCTTTCCATCCTGCATATGAAAAACCCGTCCGTCCCGTCCGTGTCCGGCCAGAGCGTGCGCTGCTCCGACACGGTAAAGCCGCCGTTCCCGCTCAGGAAGGCCGCGACAACGTCCTCATTTTCGCATTTTCTCGTGGTGCAGGTCGAGTACAGCAGCGTGCCGCCTGGCCTGACGCAGCCGGACGCACCCCGGAGTATGTCCAGCTGTATGCCCGGCAGGGCCTCAAGCTCCGCCTTGCGCTTGAACCTTATCTCCGGCTTTTTCCTGATTACGCCGAGGCCCGAGCAGGGCGCGTCCGCTATTACGACGTCCAAGCTCCCGAGAAGTTCCTGCTCCGGACACCGCGCGTCCATCGCCCGCGTGGTGATGCAGCCCAGTCCCAGTCGCCTCGCGCCCTCGTCTATCCTGCGCAGCTTCTTCTCCTGCAAGTCGCATGAGATAATCTCGCCCCTGCCCTGCATCAGTATCGCCGCGCCGAAGCTCTTGCCGCCGGGCGCGGCGCAGCAGTCGAGCACTTTCAGGCCCGGCCTCACGCCCGAGGCGAGCACCGCCAGCTTTGCCGCCGCATCCTGAACATAGAACAGCCCTTTGGCAAAGCCCGGCAGCAGGTCGGCGCGCCCGGCGTTCTTCAGGACTATCTCTCCCTCTGAAAGCCCGGTTTCCGCCTCCAAGCCCTGTTTTGCGAACCTTTCCAGCAGTTCCTCAGCCGTGCATCTGAGTGTATTCGTCTGCACCGTCAGCGGCGGTTCGGTATTGTTCGCCGCGAGCACCGCCTCAGCGCCCTCGTATCCACGCCTTTCAATGAGCTCCTGCACCTGCCACAGCTCGTGGCTGTACCTTGTGGCGAGGTACTCCACCGTGCCAGCGCCGGGAATCTCCGGCAGCCTGTCCCGGTGCTCGGCGACCCTTCTGAGCACTGAGTTCACGAGGCCCGAAGCCCGCCTACAGCCCGCCTTAGTACACAGCCCCACGCCCTCGTTCACCGCCGCGGGCGCGGGCACCCTGTCCATAAACAGCAGCTGGCAGGCCGATATGCGCAATATGTCCAGCACCGCCGGTTCCAGCCGCTTTGCAGGCGTATTTGACCAAAAATTCAGGTAGTAGTCGATAAAATACAGGTTTTGCAGCGTTTCCCGGACTAACCTGGTGCAGAACGCGGCCTCGCGCGGCTCGAGCGCCGCCTCTCTTACCACAGCGTCCACCGCGTCCGAGGAATACGTCCCTGCCCTGCGCATCCTGCGCAGAGCTTCCAGCGCGGCCTCGCGGCCGTTTTGCGCCCTCATCCCAGCTCCACCGGGTGCCCCAGCAGCCAGGCCGAGGCCGCCATGCGCCGCTTGCCCGGGGCCTGCAGCTCCGTGACCATGACCGTCTTACCGCCGCCGCAGGCCATCTCAAGCCCGGCCTTGCCCGCAGATACCACGGCGCCCGGCGCTTTATCCGTCACTGTATCGGTGTACTCGGCCCTGAATACCTTGAGCGTGTCCTTCCCCAGCTGCATCGTAGCCACGGGCCAGGGGTTCAGGCCGCAGACGTGTTTTATGATCTCCTTCGGCGTCCGGTTCCAGTCTATTGGACAGATGCTCTTGTCGAGCTGCTTTACATAGGTCGCGCGCTCGTGCTCCTGCGGCGTCCTCGGCGCCGCACCGGTCTCGATATCCCGCAGGGTCCTCACGAGCAGCCTTGCGCCCATGTCCGCGAGCCGGTCGAACAGCTCGCCAGCCGTCTCGTACTCGCCTATGGGCGTCTCCTCAGTGTATATGATATCGCCCGCGTCCATGTCGTGGGCAAGGTACATAGTCGTGACGCCCGATGTCTCGTCCCCGTTCAGCACCGCCCACTGTATCGGGGCCGCGCCCCGGTACTTTGGAAGCAGCGAGCCGTGTACGTTCACGCTGCCGAGTCCTGGAATGGCCAGCACCTCGTCGGGCAGGATTTTTCCATACGCCACGACGGCAAGTATATCGGGCCGGAGCTGTCTGAGCGCTTCCGCCGCCTCGGGCGTCCGCATGCTCGCAGGCTGGTACACGTCCAGGCCGCGCTCTACGGCCAGCTCCTTGACCGCCGACATTGCGGGCTTCATGCCCCGGTCTCGAGGCTTATCCGGCTGAGTGAACACCGCCGCGACCTCGAAGCCCTCGTCCAGAAGCGCGCGCAGTGACGCTGCTGCGAAGTCCGGCGTGCCCATAAACACCACGCGCAGGCTCATTCCGCTACGTCCTCCGTGTCCTCGTCGTCCATCCAGCTGCCGGTCTCGAGTTCCTCGTTCGTCAGCATCCTGTCGGCTATCGAAGTGAACACAACGCCCTCGAGGTGGTCCAGCTCGTGGCAGAAGCAGCGCGCCGTCAGGCCCTCGCCCTTCACCTCAAACCTCTTGCCGTATCTGTCCTGCGCCCTGACCGTGACCTCCATGGGCCGCTCCACCAGGCCGTACCTGCCCGGCACGGACAGGCAGCCCTCGGGGCCGTACTGCTCCCCGGACTTCTCCACTATCTCAGGGTTTATCAGCTCTATGACATAGGGATGCTCGCCCTCCGGCACGTTCGTCTCGAGCACTATGACCGCGCGTCTGAGCACGCCGACCTGCGGCGCGGCAAGGCCAACGCCGTCCGCAGATTCGAGCGTATCCCTCATGTCGTCCAGCAACGTGTGCAGCCGCTCGTCAAACTTCGTTACCTCCCGGCAGTGCTTATACAGCGAGGCGTCCTCGCTCGTCACTATCTTCCTCAGCGCCATGTACATCCTCCTAATCCGAGGGATTCGTGTCCGCGTACACCGACACGCCCCGGTACTTTTTATCTGCTCCAAACCGCATCACAAGGTCGGCGACGACCCTTCTCATACCCGTGCCCGGAGGCGCGCAGAGCGTGACCCTGTAGCGGTATTTGTTGTTCACCTTGAGTATCGCCAGCGGAGCGGGGCCGAGCACCCTTGCGCCCTCCGTATCCCGCGTCAGCAGCTTCAGCTCGTCCCGCGCGCGCACCGCACAGGCATGCACCTCGCCCTCCACAGCGCCGGACATCGTCACACTCAGCAGCTCCGTGAACGGCGGCAGGGCCTGCAGCCGTCTCAACTCTATCTCCGAGCGGTAAAAGCTCTCGTAATCCTGCGCCGCCGCCTGACAGATCGTCTCGTTCGCCGGCGTGTAGGTCTGTATCACCGCCCTGCCCGGTTTCTCAAACCTTCCCGAGCGGCCCACGACCTGCGTGATGAGCGAGAACGTCCTCTCCGCCGCGCGGTAGTCTGCCGCGTAAAGGCTCTGGTCGGCCGAGATGACGCCCACCAGCGTCACGTTCTCGAAGTTCAGGCCCTTCGTCACCATCTGGGTGCCAACCATTATCGGTATCTTCTCCGCCCTGAAGCGCTCGAGCAGTACGTCGTGCCCGCCGGCGGGCGACACCGTATCCGTATCCATTCTCAGCACCTTCACGCCCGGGAACAGCTCTCCAAGCTCCTCCTCGACCTTCTGAGTGCCGACGCCTACATGACAGAGTATGCCGCCGCATTCCGGGCAGCGCTCATCCAGAGGCTTTGTATAGCCGCAGTGGTGGCACATGAGCCTGCGCGTGAAGCTGTGGTACGTCAGGCTCACGCTGCAATTCGGGCATTTATATGTGAACCCGCAGTCCCCGCATGTGATGAGCCGGTTGGCCCCGCGCCTGTTCAAAAACAGTATGCTCTGTTCACCGGCCGCGATATTCGTCTCCAACTCCTCACGGAGCCGCAGGCTTATGCTCCCGCCATTGCCGCGCCGCAGCTCGTTTTTCATGTCCACGACCTGCACCTTAGGCAGCGCCCTGTCGTTATACCTGCCCGGCAGCGTGAAATATGCGTACCGTCCGCTCTCCGCCATATACCGGCTCTCGACGTCCGGCGTGGCGGAGCCGAGCAGCAGCAGCGCCCCGTCCCGCGCGCAGCGGAACTTTGCCACGTCCCGCGCGTGGTACCTCGGCGCGTTCTCGGACTTGTAGGTATCCTCCTGCTCCTCGTCTATTATTATCGCACCAAGGCGCTCCGCCGGCGCGAACACCGCGCTCCGCGTGCCTATTACGACCCCCGCCTTGCCTTCCTTTATCCTTTTCCACTCGTCCAGCCGCTCACCGGCCGAGAGGCTGCTGTGCAGTACCGCGATATCGTCCCCGAAATGAGACGAGAAGGTCCTCAGCATCTGAGGCGTCAGCGCTATCTCTGGCACGAGCAGTATTGCCGTCTTCCCGCGCTCACGCAGCTCCTTGATAAGCCTGATATAAATCGTAGTCTTGCCGCTGCCGGTCACGCCGAAAAGCAGCGCGCCCGCAGCCTTCCCCGTACACAGCTCCAAGATGCCCCGGAAGGCCTTCGACTGCTCTGCGCTCAGCTCGGGCGGCTCCGTCACCGCTCCTCCCTTTGCCAGCTCCGGCCTGCGGTAGACCTCGACCTCATTCAGCTCGATATACCCCGCGTTCACCAGCGCTTTTACAGTCGGTGTGCCCGCGCCCGTGAACTCCTTGAGGTCGGGCAGCGACGCGCTGCCAATGGCGCTCAGGGTCCTGAGCACCTCCGCCTGCTGCGGGGCCTTGCGCCGCTTCTGCTCCGCCGCCTCCGCCGCTTCCTCGGACGGCACGGCAAGCCTCACCATCGTCCGTGTCTTGTCCTTTACACGGCGCTTGCCGTCCCGGAACCACAGCCCGGCGGGGAGCATGGCCTTGACCGCCTCGTACACCGTACAAAAAAACCGCTCGTGCATCCAGAGTGCCAGCTTCAGCTGTCCCTCCGTCAGCAGCGGCTCCTCGTCCAGCACAGACAGCACAGGCTTAAGCTTCTCATATGCGCTAACCTCCGTCAGCGCCAGCACGATGCCCTCAGTTCGCCGGTTTGCCTTCGTGAACGGTACCTCTACCCTTACCCCCGGCCTAACGCCGTCCGCGAGCCCCTCCGGTATGCTGTAGTCGAACGGCCTGTCCAATCTGTACGGTACGCCCGACACGGCTATTCTGGCTATCGTCATCTCCGCCATGCTCCGTCTCCTACATAGAGCTTTAGCGGGGCATCACACCCCGCCTTAACTCATTACTCCGATTCTGCTGCCTCTCCTTCAGGCCGGCTGTCCAGCTCCCTGATCGTCAGCTTCCCGGTATAGACCTCCTCAATGGCCGTGGAGATGGGCTTCCTGTCCAGAACGTCCCCTTCTTCCTCAGCATTCTGTGAGATCTCTCTTGCACGCCTCGCTACCAGGTTCACCAGCAGATAGCGGCTGCCGACCTTGTCTACAAGCTCGGCCATCGGTGGGTAAAGCATCATGATATCAGCACCTCTGTCACCAAATTTATTCTGTCCGCCATTTTGCATTTCTCGGCGGTGATTATGGAATCAAGTTCTTTCGCGGCTTTATCCGGGTCGTCATTTACTACGATATAGCCATATTTCCCGGCCTCTGCGCACTCACGCTTCGCCTGCAGCAGCCGCTCGCGTATCTTCTCGTCCGAATCCGTGTTCCTGTGCCGCAGCCTGCGCTCCAGCTCCTCGCCAGACGGCGGCAATATGAACACCGTCACGGCGTCCGGGCAGTTCTTCTGCACCTGCGCCGCACCCTGCACCTCTATATCCAGCACGACGTTTTTCCCCTCAAGAATGCGGCTCTCCACATATCCGCGCGGCGTGCCGTACCGGTTGCCGACGTACTCCGCGTTCTCAAGCAGGAACCCACCTTCGGCAAGCTCCTGAAACCTCTGCGGCGTCACGAAAAAGTAGTCCTTCCCGTCCTCCTCGCCCGGTCTCGGCGGCCGCGTCGTCACCGACACGGAAAAGCACACGTCGTCCCGAAGCTCCATCAGCCTGCCTATCACCGTGCTCTTTCCCGCGCCGCTCGGCCCGGAAATGACCAGCAGCTTGCCCTTGTCATGCCTGTGCATCTTCCTCGTCCCCTCCTTCGACAACGCTTCCCGCTCTCGCCGCCACGGTCTCCGGCGTCAGCGCCGACAAAAACAGGTAGCCCCCGTCCGTCACCAGCACCGACTTCGTCTTCCGCCCGTAGCTCGCGTCCACCAGCAGACCGCGCTCCCGCGAGTCCTGTATCATCCGCTTTATCGGCGCCGAGTCCGGTGACAGTATGGATATCAGCCGCTCCGCCGCCACAAGGCTCCCAAAGCCTATGTTCACGAGCCTCATCGTATCACTCCACGTTCTGTATCTGCTCGCGTATCTTCTCTATCTCCGCCTTCAGGTCGACCACTACATGCGCGATGTCGGCGTTCTGGCACTTGGAGCCTATCGTATTCGACTCCCGGTTCAGCTCCTGGATGAGAAAGTCCATCTTCCTCCCCGCCGGCGACTCGCCCAGCGTCAGGCCGCGCAGCTGCGACAGGTGGCTCCGCAGACGCACCGTCTCCTCGTCAACCGCGATCCTGTCCGCAAATATCGCCGCCTCGGTAAGTATCCGGCTCTCGTCGATATTCGCCGAGCCGAGCACCTCCTGCAGCTTCTGCTCCAGCCTCGCGCGGTACTCCGCCACCGTCTTCGGCGCGTTCTCCTCCACGATGCCCGTGAGCCTCGATATCTCGTCCAGCCTCGAGAGCACGTCGTCCCGCAGCTTTTCGCCTTCCCTGAGTCTCATGGCGTCGTACTCCGTCAGCGCCTGCTCAAGTATGTCCTTAATACCCTCGAGCACTGCGCTGCTATCCATCTCACGCCGGTCAGTGCTCAGCACCTCGGGCAGCCTGCACACGCTCATCAGAGTCAGGTCGTTCTGCAGGCCGTATTTCTCGGCGACCCCGCCCAGCGTCTCGAGATAGCCTCTCAAAAGCGGCTCGTTCACCCGGACCTCCATATCGTCCGAGTTAGAGGCGTCCACCGTCACGAACACGTCTACCTTGCCGCGGCTGATGTGCCTGCCCACCGCCTGCTTTATAGTTTCCTCCGCGAACAGCAGCGTCCTCGGCAGCTTTACCGTAACATCAAGGTAGCGGTTGTTCACGCTCCTCAGTTCCACGCTCACCGACAGCCCCTCGACGCTTCCCTTGGCGCCGCCGTAGCCCGTCATGCTTTTTATCATACTCCGTCCGCCCCGCATCCGATGATATTAGTTATCTCATATGTTATCGGGTTCTTTTTATGCCGTTTCCCTACTATCGCCACCATGACGAAGCCCACGGCGAAGAACGCAAAGCTCATGAGCATCGCCTGCAGCTCCGCCATGTCCAGCAGCAGCGCCGCTATAGCGTAGCCTATGAAAAACAGCACGAATGGCACCACGTACACCAGCACCGCCGCGCC
The DNA here is from genome assembly GCA_900546615.1 of uncultured Eubacteriales bacterium. GTDB lineage: Bacteria > Bacillota > Clostridia > Oscillospirales > Oscillospiraceae > Scatomorpha > Scatomorpha pullistercoris. The sequence goes on from URDJ01000002.1 coordinate 89,863, forward strand.
CAGCACACGTGAGGTCGCGGTTTCGATCTCCACCCGGTCTCCGACCGAGGCGCCTATCGCGTTCCTCGCCTCGACCCGTATCTTCGAGGCGTAGTGACACACCTCGCAGCTGCCGCAGTCGTCGCCGCAGGCCGTTCCCCTTAGCACTTCGACCTCGGCCTTCTCCGGTCCGGTCAGCTTTTTGATTATAGCATACTGAGTCAAGCCGCGCCTCCTAGTTGCTTACCTTTATGCCTATGCTGTAATCTCCGACAGCACCGGCGTCTGTAAATCCATCAACGATTATCCGTACCGGCACGAACAAATCCCCGCTCTGCGTAACGTCGGACAGGTCCGCCACCGCGCTCAGGTTCGACGACTGTATCTGATCCAGAACCTCCTGTGTCGCCCTGATCCTTACCTCAAGGCTCTGCGTCGTTATCTCCTCGAGCTTATATCCGCTGGGCAGGTTCCGCGTGCTTATATTAGTTACGGTGAAGGTCTTCGTATCCACGCCCGTTATCTCAATTTTGACCTCCGCCTGCGTGGTGCCCGTCACATTCTCTACGCCGTTCGGCAGCGGGATAGCATAGGTGTCCTGATGTGTCAGTGAGAAATCCGTCAGGTCTATTGTTGTCAAATCTATCCTGTTTATGCCGCTGACGATCTCCGTATCACCGGATATCGTTATCGTGCTGGGTTCTATCTTTATCGATGTGTTCTCCTCCGTTGCTCCAGCGCCGTACACGCACTGGACGTACAGCGGCACTTCCTTCATCATGTATATCGGTATAGTGACCGTTATCGTATCCACGTCGAATTCCAGGCCGGTGGTATCCATTGTGTTCCCATCTTTATCGATGAGCACTATCGGTATATTCGCCGTCCTCGTCAGCGTAAGCTCGTCCCCGCCCATCTCGGCGTACACGTGGTCGATCTGCTCAAGCAGTGACTCGGGGCCGGAGACGTTTATCGTCTTGGGCTCGTACTCTATCTCACCCGCGATATAGTCCTCAGCCGTGCTGCCCACGAACTTGGCCTCGACCGGCACCGGCGTCGTGGACATCTTCGTCACATCAAAGTATATCCGCTCCGGGTCAACGCTTATCACGCTCACCGCGTCGGCGTTCACATTGTCGGGATAGCTCAGCTTGACCTCGAGCGAGGTTGAGCCCGTCTGGCTCACAAACGACACGTCGATAGTAGCCTTCACGTCCGAGGCCGAGAGCGTGCCTATATTGCCCCGCGTGCCGCTTATCTTCACCGAGGCGGTCTCCGCGCTGACGTTCGTGACCACATAGCCCCGCGTTGCCTGAAGCGTTTCCTCGCCGAGTACCTGAACCTCGACGCTGCTGAAGTCCTTTGTGATTATCTCCTCCTGAGTGCCGGTTATGTACACCCAGATGAACAGCGACGCGAGCAGGGATATGACGGCCCAAAAGACCTTGCTGTCCAGCAGCCTGTTCTTTTTCTTCTTACTCATTGCTTCTTCACCTTGAGCGTCCTGAGCGAAGCCACAAGCCCCGCAAGGCCCTTTTTCTGAGTGTCTTCGGCGTCCGGCATAAGCTCCGTCCTGAGTATCTTCTCCAGCATCTCCGGCGTAAGGTGGCGCTTGAGCATGCCGTCCATAGCAACAGAGATGGAACCCGTCTCCTCGGATACGATGACCACAACTGCGTCTGAGTGCTCACTCATGCCTATGCCCGCGCGGTGTCTCATGCCGAGGTCGCTGCTCAGGCTGGCATTCTGCGACAGCGGCAGCATACAGCCGCCCGCCGCAAGCCTGCCCTCACGGATTATAACCGCTCCGTCGTGCAGCGGCGCCTTCACGAAGAAGATGTTCCGCAAAAGCTCGCTTGTCACGTCCGCGTTCACTATCGTACCCGTCGCCATCTGTTCATTAAGGCTTATCATCCGCTCAAACACTATGAGCGCGCCGGTCTTCGACTCCGACATCGAGGTACAGGCCAGCACCGTCTGGTTTATTGTGGACTCGAACGTCAGAGGCGTCGAACCTCCGCCCAGGAACGACATGAACCTGCCGCTGCCCATCCTCTCCAGCAGCCTTCTGAGCTCAGGCTGGAATATGATGACCAGCGCGATGAATCCCAGCTCGACCGTCGTCTTGAGGAAGGAGTTTATCATCCTCAGCTTCAACAGGTCCGACATCCAGAGCGCAAGTATGATAAGCACTATGCCTCTGGCGACCCTCGTCATGTTTGTCCTTCTGATGAGCCCTATTGCCACATAGATCAGCACGGCCACCAGCAGGATATCCACGATATCCGAGGCCTGAGCGGTTTTCATATAGCTTATTGCGGTGGATATTACGGATCGTATTCTTTCCATATGCCTGTCCCCACAGCTTCCGTAGCCTGCGCCTCGGCGTTTCCGCCGGGGCGCAACGTTAGTCATAGTATTATACAACTATTTTCCGCAAATAGCAACTCACATTTACCCATGCAGCATCGATTTGAGCATATGTGCCGCGCGGAGAGTCTCTGTGGCCGAATTGAAGGGAGAAAAGCTGAATCTCACCGTGCCCGTCCTCAGAGTTCCTGCGCTTTCGTGCGCCGTCGGCGCGCAGTGCAGTCCCGCCCTGACGCAGATGCCGGCGCTCCCGAGCAGCTCTCCCAGCTCCTCGCTGCCTTTTTTAGCGTGTCTGACCGACAGCACTCCCGACTGCCCCTGTGCATCCTCCGCCGCGAACACCTCAAGGCCAGGCACATTGCCGAGTGCGTCCGCTAGCAGGGCCGTCAGCTCCCGCTCGTGTCTGCCGATCTCAGCCGTACCTCTGGCTCTCACATATCCAGTGCCCGCCATAAGGCCCGCAATGCCCGGTATGTTGTGCGTCCCGGCCTCGAGCCTGTCGGGCAGGAGCGCGGGCATATCCTGGCTGCGGCTGTCCGAGCCTGTGCCGCCCGCCATTATCGGCTCTGCGCCGCTCCGGCACAGCAGCACGCCGGTTCCCTGTGGCCCCAGCAGTCCCTTATGCCCCGGCATGGCTATAAACTGTGCGCCCAGCCGCTCGGCGTCCACCTCCAGCACCCCAGCCGACTGCGAGGCATCCACTATGAGCGGTACTCCGTATCCGCGGCACAGCTCTGCTATCTCGTATATCGGCAATATCATTCCGAACACGTTCGATACATGCGTGCACACCACGGCATCAGCGCCCGGTATCTTTGCACGGAATGCCTCTATCGTGGATTCCCGGTCAAAAACCGGCGCCCAGGCTATATCCACCTGTGCGCCGAGCATGTGGAGCGGTCTTGTCACCGCGTTGTGCTCCCATCCAGATATGACCACACGGTCTCCGCTTTTGATCAGCGTCTGTATGGCTATATTCAGGCCGTGCGTGGCGTTCATGGTGAACACCACGTTCTCCGGCTCCTTTACATTGAAAAGTCCCGCCAGCTCGGCGCGGCACTCATAGGCGCAGTCGGCGGCCAGCATTGCGGGACGATGCCCTCCCCGTCCGGGGCTTGCCATGGTGCGCATGGCATTCTGCACGGCCATGTGCACGCTTCTGGGCTTCTGCAGGCTCGTAGCGGCGCTGTCGAGGTAGATCATGGCTTCTCCTCCGTATACACGCCGTCTTCTTCGCGGTACACCTTTCCGAAGTTGGCTCCCGCCCGCCTGAGCGAATCTATCGCCGCGCCGTACTTCGCCGGCGACACCTTGACGCACCACGCGCAGCCGCTGTTCCCAAGTCCCTGCGGCGCACGGGAGACGCCTGCGGTGATGCCGGCGCGCTCCAGCACCGACCTCGCCCTCAGTGCGTATGTCTGTGACCTGCACATGATGATATATCGCATAACAAGTTCCTCCCGCATTTGAGTGAAGCGTACTCCATTCTATGCGGGGGAAGCTCATTTGACATCAGCCTGTTATCAGTGCGACAGCCTGCGCTGCTATGCCGAGGCCCTCCCCGGTGAAGCCCAGGTGCTCCTCCGTTGTAGCCTTAACGCTGACTCTGGACGCATCCACGCCCATGGCGCGCGCGAGGTTCTCGCGCATCTTCCCCATATACGGCGCAAGCTTTGGTCTCTGCGCGACCACCGTGGAATCCACATTGCCTATCTCAAATCCGCGCTCCCTGAGTCTGTGCGCGACCTCACCGAGCAATTTGAGGCTGTCCGCGCCCTCGTAGGCGGGGTCGTTATCAGGGAACAGTTTCCCTATATCGCCCATGGCGGCCGCGCCCAAAAGCGCGTCCATTATTGCGTGCGCCAGCACGTCCGCGTCCGAGTGCCCGAGCAGGCCCTTCTCGTATTCTATCTCAACGCCACCGAGTATGAGTTTCCGCCCCTCAACGAGCCGGTGCACGTCGTAGCCCTGGCCTATCCTCACATGAAGCCCCCCCTTGCGTCTATGATCGCCGCTGCTGCGAACACGTCGGCCGGCGTTGTGAGCTTCAGGTTCTCCTCCGAGCCTTCCACAAGGAACACCTCAGCGTCCATGAGCATGACCGCCGCGCAGTCGTCGGTGAGCGACACGCCCAGCCTTGCCGCGTCCCCGAGCGCCGTCCTTATAAGCTCCGCCCGGAACGCCTGCGGCGTCTGCATGAGATACAGCTCGTCCCGCTCCAGCGTCCGGAGCACCCTGCCGCCTCTGGCCTGCCGCACGGTATCCTTCACATGTATTGCCGGAGCCGCCGCGCCGCGCTCCGCCGCGGCCCGCACCGCGCGCTCCACGATATCCTCCGTCACGAGCGGGCGCGCCCCGTCGTGTATGGCGATGATCTCCGCACGCTCGGAGCACTCGCACACGCCCCTCCAGGCAGAAGCAGTCCGGTCTGCGCCGCCCTCGACGACACATTTGAGCTTCCTCACCCCGCGCTCACGGGCCAGTTTAGCTATGGTCGGTATTTTCGCGCTCTGTGTCACAACGACTATCTCGTCCACACACTCGCAGCCGTCCAGTGCAAGCATCGTTCTTTCGATGACAGTACATCCTCCCAGCTCGAGCATGAGCTTGTCCTCTCCCATCCTCGTGCCGCTGCCTGCCGCGACGATGACCGCTGCGCAATATGGCCTTTCGGCCTTCATTTCCTTTTTTCTCGTCATATGTACCTCAACCTGGCATAGTTATGGGGCGGTCGGATGCGACCGCCCCTCTTGTTTTTTACGAGCACACCAGAGCGCTGTTCAACCGCTCCTCCACTTCCTCGTAGCTGGTGCTTTCCGAAAGGACGATCTCGGATATCAGTATCTGCTTTGCCGAGTGCAGCATCTTCCGCTCACCCGTCGACAGACCCCGCTCCTTCTCCCTCTGCATAAGCCCTTTTACGACTGCGGCCACCTCCAAAAGGTTCCCGCTTTTTATCTTCATCATGTTCTCCCGGTAACGCTTGTTCCAGTTCTGAGTCATCTCTATCTCAAGCTCCGGTATCGAGCCGAGTATCTTCTCAGCCTCGTCCGCGTCCACGATCGGCCTGACGCCTATAGCCGTGCTGGTCTCCACCGGGATGAGCACCAGCATGTCCCCTACAGGCAGCTTCATGACATAATAATCCCGCTCCCTGCCGCTGACCTTCTTCCTGACTATGCTGTCTATTGTCCCAGCGCCGTGCATGGGGTGCGCTATCCTGTCGCCCACACGGAATGCCATTTTAACCTCCGTTTCCCAGCAATCCCACACTCTTTCCTTTCTTGTATTTATTATACTCCATCCCCACATTTTTAGCAAGGACTTCCCCCTGAACTTTAATAAAAAAGGGCAACGGCCTCAAAAACCGTCGCCCTTTTGCTGTTTCATCTGATTACTCGACTTCGCCGGCGTCCTCGGGGATGTTGCCGCTGGCCTCGCCGGTCTCGCTGACCTCGTACACCAGAGCGTCCTCCTCAGGCTCGACAGGCTCCTCGACAGCCGCGGCCTTCCTCGGCGCCGGCTCGGGCTCCGACATGGCCCTGATGGACAGGCTGATCTTCTGCTTGTCGTTATCGATCGCCGTGACCTTCACATCGACCACGTCGCCCACGCTCAGGACCTCGTCAGGCTTGCCGATGCGGCGGTTCGCGATCTGGCTGATATGGATGAGGCCGTCCACGCCCGGCATGACCTCGGCAAACGCGCCGAAGGGCATGAGCTTCACGACCTTGACGTTCGCAATGTCGCCCACCTTGTAGGTGTTCACGAACTTCGTCCAGGGGTTGTCCTCAGCCTTCTTGTATCCCAGGGAGATCCTCTTGGCCTCCTTGTCGAAGCCGATGACGTACACATCCAGCTCGTCGCCCACAGAGACAACCTCGGCCGGGTTCTTTATCCTGCTCCAGCTCAGCTCGGAGACGTGAACCATGCCGTCGATGCCGCCGATGTCAACAAACGCGCCGTAGCTCGTCAGGCTCTTTACCACGCCGTGGTACACCTTGCCGACCTCGATCTCGTTCCAGACCGCCTCGGCCTTCTCCCTGCGCTCGCGCTGCAGCACGGCACGGATGGAACCGACAACGCGCCTGCGTCCGCGGTTGACCTCGGTGATCTTCAGCCTGACCTTCTGCTTCACCAGCTCGGTCATCGGAGTGTCCTTCGGCAGGCCGGACTGGCTCGCCGGCACAAAGACCCTGATGCCCTTTACGGTGACGACCACGCCGCCCTTGTTTTCCTCGGTGACGGTGCCCTCGACCACGGAGCCGGCTTCCTGCGCCGCCTCAATGTCCGCCCAGTTCTTCACCGCATCCATGCGCTTCTTCGACAGCTGCGCCGTGCCCTCAACGTCGTTAACACGCACGACTATCGCCTCGACAGTGTCGCCAAGATGGATGGCGTCCTCGAGCTTCACATCGCCGTCCTCGGTGAACTCCGTCGTCGGAATGAAAGCGGAATACTTCGTGCCGAGATCGATGCTTACCTCGGTCGGGGTGATCGCCACTACAACGCCGCTGACCTTGTCTCCGTTATATATAGTTTTCAGAGAATCCTCCAACAGCTCGTCGAAGCTCTTCTCAGTGGGCGCGGCCTCTGCCGCCGCCTCTTCCGCAGGCGCTTCTGCTGCCGGAGCAGCCTCTTCCACTGCAACCGGCGCCGCTTCTTCTACGGCCGCAGCTTCGACCTTGGCCTCCTCCACAGGGGCCTCTACAGGGTTCTCTTGAATCAGGATCTCGTCGCTCATCTTATCCAGTACCTCCTTGATTATCCATGCCGGCGCGGATGCCCCGGCTGTCACCCCCACATCCCTGACTCCGCTCAGCACAGACTTGTCCAGTTCAGCCGCAGTCGCTATGAACTGCGTATTCGGACATCTCTCCGCACAAAGCTCCGCCAGATGCAGACTGTTGGCGCTATCCTTCCCGCCAATGACAACCATTGCTCCGCATTCGGAGGCAAGCTTTACAGCCTCCTCCTGCCTTATGGACGTAGCAAAGCATATTGTATCAAAGATTTCCGTTTTTGTACACCATTTTTTTATTAATTTTTCACACTCGTCGAGATTATTTTTTGTTTGGGTAGTCTGCACTACTACGGTAAGCTCTTTTTTGCTGTTTTTAACATTTTGGCTTATCCAGCTCTCCAGCTCATCGGCGTTTGCGACCACTACAGGCTCTTTGCACCTTCCGCAGATGGCTTGGACCTCCGGGTGGCCCTTCGTGCCTATCACCAGCACCTGCCGTCCGCGCTCCGACGCCTCCTTCACTATCCGGTGTATCCTTGCCACGTTCGGACATGTCGCGTCAAATATCTCAGCGCCGGACGATCTGAGCTCGTCTTCCACCTTCTGTGAAACGCCGTGTGACCTGATTATCACCCGGTCACCCTCCGCGGCCTTCTCCGGGCCGTCTATGACCGACAACCCCATTGCTCCCAGCTTCCGCACCACGTCCTCGTTGTGTATGAGCGGCCCGAGGCTCTTGCACGGCCCGTCGGCCAGCAGCTTCTCCGCCAGCTCCACAGACCTCGACACCCCGAAGCAGAAGCCCGCGCTCTTTGCCAGTCTTATCATCCGTTCGTACCGTCCCTCAGCTCGTATATCCGCTCCATGATGCCGTCGGCCTCACGCTCGTACTCCGCATGCGTTTTTGCCTCCACCGTATACGGCTCGCCCACCAGCAGCTCAACCTTGCCGAAGACCTTCTTCCCGCGCGGGATATACACCGGCAGTATCGGCACCTTCATCTTTGCCGCTATCCTGACAGCGCCCGTCTTGGCCTCGACCTCGTTGTCGTGCCCGACTCTTGTGCCCTCCGGGAACATGAACACCTTCTCACCGTGCTTTAAGTATTTCATCATGCTGCGTATGGCATCGATGTCGCTCTTGTCCCTGTCGACGAAGCATATCCCGCACTTTTTCAGCACAGTGCCAATTATCGGCACCCGCTCCAGCTCCAGCTTCGCCATGAAGTGCATATAGTTCTCCTTGCCGAAGGCTGCCGCCACGAGCAGCGGGTCTATATAATTTGAGTGGTTCGCGCACACGACCGCCGGGCCCTCCGGTATGTTCTCCAGGCCCCTGCAGCGCATGGGATACAGCGCCTTGACCAGCGGGAACAGGAGATCGTAAAACTTGCCGAACGTGCGCCGTTCCTTCTCATATTCCGGCTCATTCACGCCGCTCATCACCCATCCTTTCGCTTATAAGTCCGCAGACCATGTCGATGCTCTCCTCCAGCGTAAGCTCGCTCGTGTCCACCTCGACCGCGTCCTCCGACTTCCTGAGAGGCGCTGCGGAGCGGCTGCTGTCGTTCCTGTCTCTCTCTATCATATCAGCGAGCACCTGCTCCAAGCACACCGTCTCGCCCTTATCCAGCAGCTCCCTATACCTGCGCTCGGCCCGCTTTTCCGCGCTCGCCGTCAGAAAGATCTTCAGGTCTGCGCCCGGCAGCACGACCGTACCGATGTCACGTCCGTCCATTATGACGCTCTGGCTCTCGGCCATTCTCCGCTGCATGTCCAGCAGATATGCCCTCACTTCCGGCATCGCAGAGACCTCCGAGGCGCGCATGGATATCTCCGGCGTCCTTATGAGGCCAGACACATCCTCGCCGTTTAAGTACATCCTCTGGCTCCCGTCCTCCGCGTAGCCGAACCTTATATCCAGCCCCGGCAGCAGTTCCACGACGCCTTCCTCGGCTCCGAGCGGCATCCCTGCCCTCGCAGCCGCAAGCCCTGCCGTCCTGTATATCGCCCCGGTGTCCACATAGATGAACCCGAAGCGCCGCGCCGCCGCCTTTGCTATCGTGCTCTTGCCCGCGCCGGACGGGCCGTCTATGGCCACGGAAAAGTGTTTACTCATCCTCACACCCCTGATGCAGAGAATTCGCGGCAACGAACGCCGTTGACCACGCTATCTGCAAATTATATCCGCCTGTATACGCGTCCAGGTCCAGCACCTCCCCGGCAAAATACAGCCCGGGCACAAGCTTCGACTCCATCGTCCTCGGGTTAATCTCCCCGGTCGCGATCCCGCCGGAAGTCACTATTGCCTCAGCTATCGGTCTCGGCCCGGATATCTCCACCGGGAAGGCCTTCAAAAGCCTTGCCAGCGCCGCGCGCTGCTGCTTCGTCACGGAGTTCGTGCGCGTCTCGCCCGGTATGCCCGACAGCTCCACCAGCACCGGTATCATCGCCCGGCCAGCGAGGTCTCCCAGCGAGTTTCTGAACTCGCGGTTGCTATACTTCTCAAAGTCCCTGAGCAGCCGCGCATCGAGCTTCTTCTCGTCGAGGCCGGGCTTCAAGTCTATCGCCAGCCGATATTTGCACTGACCGAACCGGCGCATATGTGCCGAGGCAGAGAGCACCAGCGGCCCTGAGACTCCAAAGTGCGTGAACAGCATCTCGCCCAGCGCCTTATAGATCAGCTTTTCGTCCTCGTAGGCATAAAGCTCCACGTTCCTCAGCGAAAAGCCCTGCATCTCCCTACACCACTTGTCCGGCGACTCGAGCGGCACCAGCGAGGGGCGGCAGGTATTAACCTTATGCCCCAGCTCCTCGGCCATCCTGTAGCCGTCCCCGGTCGAGCCTGTGCCGGGGTAAGACAGCCCGCCCGTGCATATGACAGCGCTGCGGCAGGCTATCTCGCCTCTGTACGTCTGCACGGCCCTGACCGCGCCCGTATCGTCCGTGAGTATCCGTTTAGCCCTCTCCCTGAACACTCTGACGCCGTTTCTGCCCGCGAGTTCCGCCAAAGCGTCCGCTATGTCGTCCGCCCTGTCGGACACAGGGAACACCCTGTTCCCACGCTCGGTCTTCAAGGCAACGCCAAGGCCCTCGAACAGCTCCTTCGTGTCCGAGGTTCCAAACCTGTGTATGGCGCTCTGCAAAAAGCGCCCATCGCCGGGTATGGCCGCTATGAACTCCCGCGCGTCGCAGTCGTTCGTCACGTTGCAGCGGCCCTTGCCGGTTATCCTCAGTTTCCGGCCGAGCATCCTGTTCGGCTCCAGCAGCGCGACGCTCAGCCCTCGTCCCGCCGCAAGCGCGGCGCAGAGCGTCCCCGCCGCGCCGCCGCCTATCACTACTGCGTCAGTTTTCAATCTTCTCGAACACCTTATACTCGCTCCAGACGCTCTCAAGGTCGCGGAAGGTCTCGGCCAGCCTGTCCCTCGATCTAGCGCCCACCGCTATTACTATAGCGTTCACAAGGCTCAGCGGCGCCACCAGCGAGTCAACAAAGGACACCATCTCGCTCTTGGCAAACAGGCACACGTCCGCCACACCATAGAGCGGCGAGCTCTCATTATCTGTCAGCGCCAGCGCCGATGCGCCCCTGTCCTTTGCAAAACGCATAACCTTCAGTGACCGCGACGAGTACCTCGGGAAAGTGAAGCCGATGAACAGGTCGCCCTTGCCTATCCTGATGAGCTGCTCGTAAGCCTCGGCCGCAGAGTTGTCCCGCACCAGGTGCACCCCGTCCCGGAGCATGTTCAGATAAAACGCCATAAAATCCGAGAGGCTCTGTGATGTACGCGAGGCAAAAATGTATATGTTCTTTGCCGACATTATCATGTCTATCGCCCGGTCAAAGCTCTCCTGGTCGATCTCCTCGAGCGTAGCCTGCAATTTATCGATATCATCGCTGAGCACGGCCTTGAGGATGTTCCGGTCGTCTATGAGGTCCTTCGCCGCCTCTATCCTCTGCACCGAGGTCAGGCGCGAGCGTATCATCTCCTGCAGGGCCTTCCTCATTCCGGGATAGCCGTCGTAGCCCAGCTCCGCCGCGAAGCGCACCACCGTGGACTCGCTCACGCCCACCGTCTTACCCAGCTTGCCGGCCGTCATGAACGCAGCCTTGTCATAATTCTCAAGTATATACTTTGCAATTAGCCTTTGACCCTTTGAGAAACCCGAATTGTCCCGGGAAATCAGCGCCAAAATATCCTTATCCATGTGTGCTCCCCCAAATAATGAGAAGTCGTGACGCATTTGCACCACGGCAAAACTGCAATTTAAGAGTATTTTACACACACTATCCCGAAATTACAAGTACATTTGCATGAACTTATTCAATAACTTGCAAATTTTCAACGCAACTTGAGCAACCAGCCAAGCTCCTGCTCGGTCAGGCTCCTCCATTTGCCGGACGGGAGGCTGCCGAGCTTCAATTCGCCTTCGGATATGCGCACGAGCCGTTTCACCTCAAGGCCGGCGGCGGCACACATCTTCCGCACCTGCCGGTTCCGTCCCTCATGTATTGTCACGTCGAGCGAATACCGGCCCTCACCGCCTCGCGAGGCCATCTCGGCCTGCGCAGGACGTATCGGCTCTCCCTCGACCTCTCTCAGGGCCTCCAATGCCTCAATGGCTGCCTCCGGCTCGCGGCCCTCCACTGTGACGCGGTATGTCTTCACCACCTCGTGCGAAGGGTGCATCAGCGCGTTCGCCGCCTCGCCGTCGTCCGTCATTATAAGCAGGCCCTCGGAATTCAAATCCAGCCGTCCCACCGGGTACAGCCTCCTCCCCGCGCCCTTTACCAGCTCCGCCACGGTTTTCCTGCCCTTCTCGTCCGAGAGCGTGGTCACATAGCCGCGAGGCTTGTTCAACATTATGTAAACCCTGTCCTCCGCTATCCTGAGCCGTTTGCCGTTCACGGTAATGACGTCGGCATCGGGGTCGGCGGACATGCCAAGGGTGGCGGTCGTGCCGTTGACCTTCACCTTTCCCTGTTTTATCATCTCCTCGGCGGCCCGGCGAGAGGCCAGGCCGGCCGAGGATATCAGCTTTTGGAGGCGTTCTTTCAAGCTTCAACACGTCCCTCATCAAGATAAAAAGGCGAGCCGCAGCCGCTCATCAGCCAGAATTGCAGGAATCTCTCTCCCGGCGAGAGCGCGAGACCGTCCTCGACCGGTATTTCCTCCGAGTACACCATCCTGACCGAGGCTATCTCCCGCTCGCCCATACAGGCGACGGCCCTGCCGGCGCTTTCTCCCTCGTCTATCGGCGCGAACACGAACGAGGGCAGCTCGAAGCGCGTAGTATAGCTCTCTCCGTTTTTTATGAGCGCCCTTGCCGAGCCCTCGGTCTGCGCCACAGCGGAGCTTTCGGCTCCGGATATTACCGGCACCTCATGGCTCAGGCCCGCCGGGATGACCTCGGCGAAGCTGTAATTCGCGAAGGCCCAGTCGTAGAGCGCCTTGTGGTCGTCCCAGTCGTCCGGGTCGTTGAGCGTTACACAGACGTACCTGGCCCCGTCGCGCTCCGCGCAGCTCACGAGCGCGCGTCCCGCCGCCATGGTATATCCCGTCTTGAGGCCTATACATCCCTCATACTCGCGCAGAAGGCGGTTGTGGTTCACCAGCGTCTGCTCGCCTACGGTATGGGACATGGTGCCCGCTATCCTCGCGAAGTCCTCGTTCTCCATGCAGTAGGCCGCGAGCTTCGCCATGTCACGCGCGGTGGAGTAATGGCCGTCCTCGTCGAGTCCGTGGGCATTTTTGAAGCTGGACTCCGTCATGCCCAGCTCCGCCGCCTTCTCGTTCATGAGCGCGGCGAAGTCCTCGATGTTCTCCGACACATGCAACGCGAGGGCCGAGGCCGCGTCGTTGCCGGAGACCAGCAGCAGCCCGTAGAGCAGCTCCTCCACCGTATACGTCTCGCCCGCCTTTATATACATGGACGAGCCTTCGATGCCGGCGCTGCGCGCGTCCACCTCGACGGTATCATCCAGCTCACAGTGCTCTAGCACGACGATGGCAGTCATGATCTTGGTCGTGCTGGCTATGAGCATGTGCTCGTCGGCGTTCTTCTCGTAGAGCACAGTGCCCGTGTCTGCGTGGACAAGTATCGCCGACTTCGCCGAGGTCGAAAGCTCCGCACGCGCGGGAAATTTAAAAAACGAAATGAGCGCCAGGCTCAGGATAAGGCCCGTTAGTTTTCTCAATAATAGCACCACCCTGTAAGTATTGGGCGGTGCTTATTATTGACTGTGCTGCCGCGGATTATCCCTCGGCCTTTTTGTCCCTCATCTGCTCGGCCTTGTCCATGAGCTGCGGAATGAGGTCAACTATCCTGTCGAATGTGTTCGCCGCGGGCGGCTGGATGTTCAGCATGTTGACTACTCCGTTGCGGATGACGAGAAAGCCTATCGGCTCTATTTTGACCGCCGCGGCGCTGCCGCCGGTGAAGCCGCTGCGCTGCTTGACAAGGTCGCCGCCGCCCCCGCCGAAGCCAAAGGTCACGCGCGAGACAGGCACGAGCGTCACGCCGTCCGGCGTCGTCACCGGGTCGCCGACTATCGTGTTGACGTCCACCATTTCCTTGATTTTAGACATGCTGGTCTGCAGGAATTCCGCCATCGGGGTCTGGGCCTGATCCATTGCTTACCTTCCTTTCTTCCTCTGCTTTGGCAGCGGCCTTTTGTTTCGCCGCTCTCATTTTGATCTTCATGAAGCCCCAGCCCGCCGCGAACGCCACGGCCAGTATCCTCCCGAGGCTTATCGTCATCGTCAGCTCCGCGTCAAACCTCGGCTCCGTTGAGTCGAAGTCCAGCGCTGTCTGGATGTCGCACTGTCTCACACGGAACGCCCTGCCTCTCATGCCCTCGAGCATGCCGAGCGCGGTGTTCACCAGCCCGTAGGTCATCGTCGCGTCAAAAGGGTCATCCGAGGCGATGACAAGGTGCAGCATGAACCTGTTGATCGTCAGCTTCCGTTTGAACCTTGCCAGAGCGTCCAGGCCCAGCTTCAAAAGCTGTAAAAGCTCCTCCGGCGAGGGCTTGGGCCTCGGCTTTTTCTCCTTCTCGGGCTTTTCCTCTATTGGCTTCTTCTCTTTTTTCGGCTTCTTTTCTTTCTTTTCCTTCTTTGGCTTCTCCTTGCGCGGCAGCAGTCTGATATTGAAGCAGAGCACCCGCGCGGCGACGCCCGGCTCACCGTCCTTGTACCACGCCGATACCCCAAAGGGTATGACCAGCAGCAGCACGAGCACCGCGACTATCACAAGGAGCACGATCAAAGAGCCTCACCCCCCGTCTCCTTCGTCTCAAGGTCCATGACCATCTGCTCTCCTCGCCCTTTGAGCGCCTCGATAGCGCCCTGGAGCTTCTCGAGTCCGTCCGTCGAGGCCATGTCCGGTAATTTGGGCAGCTCTGACAGCTCCGAAACGCCCATGACCCTCAAAAACGCCTCAGTAGTCTTATACAGCGTGGGCCGGCCCGGGGCTTCGAGTCTGCCTGTGGGTTCTATAAGCCCCTTCTCGACCAGAGACGAGACGGTATACGAGCTGTCCACGCCCCTGACCTCGTCCACATACGCCCTCGTGACCGGCTGAAAATATGCCACCACGGCCAGCGTCTCCAGCGCCGGCGGAGAGAGCTTCGGCGGCGCGCGGTGTTCTATCACCCGCGCTATCAGCTTTGCGTACTGCGGCGCGGAGCACATCTGCAGGGACTTGTCCAACCGCACGAGCCGGATTCCCCGGCCCCCGCTCTCATATTCCTCCGCGAGCCGCTCCGCGCAGTCAAATACCTCCTGTTCCGGCACTCCAAGAACAAGCGATATCCTCGCCGCCGGCACCGGCTCGCCCGATGCAAATATCATAGCCTCTACAGCGGCTTTTAATTCCAGTTCGTCCATACTCATTCCTCGATGGCCTCTATGATGCTCTCGGTATCGCCGCCTGTAAAGCTCAACATCAGCTCGCCCTCCTGCTCCGTTATGAGCACGCTGCCCATGGAGCACAGCTCGAGCACCGACAAAAACGTCGCCACGACCTCAGAGCGGCTCCGTCCCATGTCATAGAGCGCGCGCAGACTCGTCGGCGCCCTGCCCAGTATTCTCAGTATCTCGCGGCTCTTGTCACGCACGCCGTACACTATGCGTTTCGGCGCCAAGGCGTTAAGCTCGGGCGGGCCGGGCAGCTTCGCCTCCGAGCGAGAGAACACCGCGTACAGCGCCCGCAAAAGGTCCGCGCCCTCGTGCCGGTAGTCGTACACCTTCGCCGCCGGGGACACCGGCTCCTGCGGCCTCGTCCACAGCAGCATGCCGCGCTCCGACTGCACCGAAAGCTCCGGCAGCACCTGCTTTATAGCCTCACGCATGTCCTTCGCTCTCAGCTTCTCCAGCGAGGACATGAGCTGCTCCAGTTCCGTGACCTCCTCCTCGACCGCCAGCAGCGTCCGTGTCTTGATATACAGCAGGTAGGCCGCCATCTGCACGAATTCGCTGGCTATCTCGAGGTCCATGCGCTCCATCTCCTCGAGATAGGCAAGATACTGGTCAAGTATCTCCGAGATGCTTATATCGCGTATCTCTATCTTGTTCTTCTGCAGCAGCATGAGTATGAGACTCAGCGGGCCTTCAAAGTCCTGCACATCGTCCCGGTTCTTTACCACGCCCTCAAGGTGGAAGGTCGGGTTTTCCATATCCCGCCCCCCTTTCACTTGAACAGGCGCCCAAGCTCAAAGCCCCACCGCGCCGCAAACGTCAGCTCATTCATCAGCCAGTCAGCCGCCCGGCCAAGCGGGTTCAAATCAGTCCGGCTGAGCAGGAATACCGCAACGACGAGGACGATCATGCCGTATCTCTCATAGTACATCAGCTTCGCATAAGCCCTGTCCGATACGAACGAGTACAGCACCTTCGAGCCGTCCAGCGGCGGTACGGGTATGATATTGAATATCGCCAGCGCCGTGCTGAGGTAGGCCGTGATGATCAGCATCTCAGCGACATAATTGCCGACTTTCCCGATTGTCGGTCCCATTCTGAGCAATATGCCGTAAATGAACAGGCATATTATGGCTATCAAAACGTTTGCCGCAGGCCCCGCTGCGGCGCAGATGGCCATGCCTTTCTTCGGGTTTTTGAACTTCCACATGTTCACGGGCACAGGCTTTGCCCAGCCGAACTTGAATATGACCATCATGGCAAGGCCCATAATATCAATGTGTTTCAGCGGGTTGAGCGTCAACCGTCCCGCCCGCTTTGCCGTATCGTCCCCGAGCCGGTAGGCCACATAGCCGTGGGCCAGCTCGTGCAGGGTTATGCACACGAGCGCGGGTATTATACTCAGCAGCAGGTCAGTCAGAACGCTCCAATCCAGCCCGCGCCAGATCTCTTGCAGCACATGCATAAACTCTCACCTTCGACAATTATAACAACCACTTGCCAAAATTACAAGAGCGGGATGAACGCTTTGCCCATCCCGCCCGTTATCAGACCTGTTCCAGTATCCTTGACAGCAGCTCCGCTCGGCCCTCGCCCTTCTCGGCCGAGAAGGCCAGAAGCAGCGTATCCTCAGCAAGCCCCAGCGCGGCGCGTATCATCGCCAGATTCGCCGCCGCTGCGGTCTTCGAGAGCTTGTCGCACTTGTTCGCTGCGACCACGAACGGACGGCCCGAGCCTTTGAACCACTCGCACATCGTCATATCGTCCGCCGTCGGCTTGTGCCTTGCGTCCACTATCATCACACCGAGGCTTATCTGCTCCGGCTCGGCGAAAAAGCTCTCCATGAGCCTCGCCCAGCGGTCGCGCTCCGCCTTCGCCACGGCCGCGTAGCCGTAGCCCGGCAGGTCCACGAACCAGCAGCGGCCGTCTATCTTGAAATAGTTCACATGCACCGTCTTGCCCGGCTGCGCGCCGACCCTCGCAAAGTTCTTCCGGTTCAGCAGCCGGTTTATCACAGAGGACTTGCCGACGTTCGACTTGCCCGCGAACACTATCCTCGGCAAACTGTCCCGGATAAACGCCTCGGGGCTCGCCGCAGACTTTACGAACTCAGCCTTATTCAGATTGAGCTGCGCCATCTCACTGCCCTATCCTTGCCGCATTCTCCCCCGCCGCTACTGGCGGAGGCGGGGTCTGGGCTGAAGCCAGCTCCGGCGCTTCATCTTCTTCCGGCTCCACCGCCCTGCGGTTTAGCGCGATATCCAGTATCGAGTCCACGTGGTCAGCCGTGACAAACTTCAGCCTTGCGCGCACGTCCTGATCTATCTCGTCGAGGTCCGGCTCGTTCTCCGCCGGTATTATCACCGTCGAGACGCCCGCCCTCAACGCGGCCATGGTCTTTTCCTTCAGCCCACCGATGGGCAGGATGCGGCCTCTGAGCGTTATCTCGCCCGTCATGGCCAGGTCGCGCCGCACGGGGATGCCTGTCAGGGCCGAGATGACGCCGATGCAGATGGTGATGCCCGCCGATGGGCCGTCCTTCGGCACTGCGCCCTCCGGGAAGTGAATGTGGATATCCCGCTTCCTGTGGAACTCCGGGTCGATGCCCAGCTTATCCGCGCGGCTTCTGATATAGGTTATCGCCGCCTTGCAGCTCTCCTTCATGACGTTGCCGAGGTTGCCCGTCAGCTCGAGCTGGCCGTTGCCCTCGACCACGCCGACCTCCACGTCCAGCACCTCGCCGCCGACCGCAGTCCAGGCGAGTCCGCGCACGAGGCCGACCTCGTCGCGCGGGTACACTGCGTCCGGCTTATACTTCGCCGGTCCGAGCAGCGGCTCGAGCTTCCCGGCCCGCACCGTCAGCGACTTATACTCGCCCTTCGCTATGCCTGTGGCACATTTCCGGCACACCGCCGCAAGCTCGCGCTCAAGTATACGGACGCCCGACTCTCGCGTATAGTAAGAGATGATCTCCCTTATCGCGTCGTCGCTCACCTTGAGCGTCACGCCCGTCAGCCCGTGCTTCTTCCGCTGTTTGGGCAGCAGGTGGCGTCTGGCAATCTGCAGCTTTTCCTCGTCCGTGTAACTCGTCAGCTCGATGACGTCCATCCTGTCTAGCAACGGGCGCGGAATGGTATCCGTCGTGTTCGCCGTGGTTATGAAGAACACATCGGAGAGGTCCACGGGCACCTCCATGTAGTTATCGCGGAACCGGCAGTTCTGTTCTGCGTCCAGCGCCTCCAAAAGCGCCGCCGAGGGGTCGCCGCGGTAGTCCGAGCCGAGCTTATCTATCTCGTCGAGCACCATCACCGGGTTCATGCTCCCGGCCTGTATGAGGCCCGACACCAGCCTGCCCGGCATGGAGCCTATATAGGTCTTCCTGTGACCGCGTATCTCCGCCTCGTCGTGCACGCCTCCGAGCGCGACCCTCGAGAGTTTGCGGTTCGTTGCCCGGGCGATACTCATGGCTATACTTGTCTTGCCCGTGCCCGGAGGGCCCACGAGGCAGAGCACGCCGCCCTTCACGTCCGGTGCGAGTTTTCTGACCGACAGGAACTCTATGACACGTTCCTTCACCTTTGTCAGACCAAAGTGGTCTTCATCCAGCATCTTCTGCGCCCGGGCGATATCCAGCGTCTCGCGTGTCCTGGTGTTCCACGGCACCTCAAGGCAAGTGTCAAGGTAGCTTCGTATCACGCTGCCCTCCGCCGAGCCGAAGCTCTGCCGCGACAGCCTCGTGACCTCCTTCAGGAGCTTTTCCTCTGTCTCCTGCTCCAGATGCAGGGCCTTTATCTTCTCCCTGTACTCATCCAGCTCCTGCGGCGCGTCGTCCTCGCCCAGCTCGGACTGGATTATCTTCATCTGCTCGCGCAGGTAATACTCCCGCTGATTGCGGTTCATCTGCTCCTGCGTGCTCTCGTTCAAATCGCGCTCGATGCTCAACAGGGTCAGTTCCCTCGTGAGCATGCGGCAGAGCGAAGCCAGCCGTCTCGAAGGCCGCAGCTCCTCGAGCAGCTTCTGCTTTTCTTCCGGCTTGAGGTAGATGTTCTGCGCGATGAAATCCGCTACGTAGGCCGCGTCAGTATTCGCCATGATGTTGATGACCGACTCCGGCGCGATATTGCCCGATATCTGCGCGTACTCGCTGAACAGCGCCGTGCATCTGCGGCAGAGCGCCTCGGTCTTTACCGTCGGCTTCTCCTCTGCGTCCGGCATCGGCTCTATCTCGCCGAACAGGCTCGGCGAGTCCATCGTCAGTGCGTCGAGTCTGCCCCTCGCGAGACCCTCGACCATGATGCGCACTGTCTTCGACCCCGGCTGCCTCAGCAGCTGGCGCACCCGACAGACCGTGCCCACACGGTATATGTCGTCCAAAAACGGCACGTCCTTGGATATCTCCTTCTGTGCCGCAAGGAATATTATCTGGTCTGCGTTCATCGCAAGGTTCAGCGCCGCCGCCGACATCGGCCGCTCGACGTCGAAGTTCAGCAGCATCCCCGGGAACACGGACAGTCCGCGCAAAGCCATGACCGGCATGCTCCGCCTTGATGTAAACTCAAATCTTTCGCTCATTCAAACACTCCTTCCCCGGAGTAAATATACCCGTAAGGGAGACGAAGTTTTCCTCCGTCCCCCCGGTTTTGTCTCTATTACGATACTATGGCGTCGGACGGCTGGCCGTGTATGACCAACGGTTCCGTTTCACCCCGCACACAATCCGCCGTGACCACGACCTTCTCTATCGTCGGGTCGGAGGGCACCGTGTACATGATGTCCGTCATCGTCTTTTCCATGACGCTCCGCAGGCCGCGCGCGCCTATCTTCATCTCGATGGCCTTATCTGCTATGGCCCCCAACGCATCAGGCTCGAACTCAAGCTCGACCCCGTCATAGCGCATCAGCGCCTTGTACTGCTTTGTCATGGCGTTCTTCGGCTCCGTAAGGATGCGCACCAGGTCGTCCCTGTCCAGCGAATCCAGCGAGGTCAGCACCGGCAGGCGGCCTATAAGCTCCGGGATGATGCCGAACTTCAGAAGATCGTGCGACTGCACCTGACTGAGCAGCTCACCCACGTCGCGCTCCTTCGAGGACTTTATATCCGCCCCGAAGCCGAGGCTCTTCCTGTCCGTGCGGCGCTCTATTATCTTATCCAGCCCGTCAAATGCCCCGCCGCAGATGAACAGTATATTCGTCGTGTCGACGTGGATAAACTCCTGATGCGGATGCTTCCGACCGCCTTGCGGCGGCACGCTCGCCACCGTACCCTCGAGCAGCTTGAGCAGCGCCTGCTGCACGCCTTCGCCCGACACGTCCCTCGTTATCGAGGTGTTCTCGCTCTTGCGCGCAATCTTATCCAGCTCATCTACGTAGATGATGCCCTTCTCCGCCCGTTCGACGTCAAAGTCCGCCGCCTGCAGAAGCTTGAGCAGAATGTTCTCCACGTCCTCGCCGACATAGCCGGCCTCGGTCAGCGTAGTTGCGTCCGCTATCGCGAAGGGCACGTTCAGCATCTTCGCCAGCGTCTGCGCGAACAGCGTCTTGCCGCTGCCTGTCGGGCCTATGAGCAGGATGTTGCTCTTTTGCAGCTCCACGTCGCTCTTGCCGGCGTGGAGTATCCTCTTGTAATGATTGTACACCGCTACGGAGAGCACTTTCTTGGCCTCGTCCTGGCCGATGACGTAATCGTCCAGATTCGCCTTGATCTCCGCCGGCTTGGGGAGCCTGTCGGGGAGCAGCTTCGGCTCCTGCGCCGGCTTGCTCCTGCCCTCGTTCGGGTTATAGTCCTCGTCTATTATGCTCATGCACAGCCGTACGCATTCGTCACAGATGTACGAACCGTTGCCAGCTATGAGCCTCTCGACCAAGGACTGCGGCTTGCCGCAGAATGAGCAGCGCACAGACTTCCTCTCGTCGTTTTTTGCCATATCGCACCTGCCTTGAGGTACCTTACCTCTTATAGATCACCTTGTCGATAAGCCCGTAGGCCAGAGCCTCCTCAGCCGGCATGAAGTTGTCGCGCTCTGTATCGATAGCGACCTGCTCTATGCTCTTGCCCGTGCACTCGGAGAGGATCTTATTCAGCTTCTCCCTCGTCCTGAGCATCCACTCTGCCTGTATCTTGATATCCGACGCCTGGCCCTTCGCACCGCCGGAGGGCTGGTGAATCATGATCTCCGCGTTCGGCAGAGCCAGTCTCTTGCCCTTCGTGCCCGCTGCCAGCAGCAGAGCGCCCATCGACGCTGCCATGCCCACGCAGATGGTCGACACGTCGCATTTTATATACTGCATAGTGTCGTATATCGCCATGCCGTCCGTCACCGAACCGCCGGGGCTGTTTATATAGAACTGGATGTCCTTTTCCGGGTCCTGCGCCTCAAGGTACAGCAGCTGCGCCACTACGAGGCTCGCCGTTGTCGCGTTGACCTCCTCGCCCAGCATCACGATCCTGTCGTTCAGCAGCCTTGAAAAAATATCGTACGACCGCTCTCCCCTGGAGGTCTGTTCGACTACATACGGTACCAAACTCATTACTTAACTCTCCTTTCGCGTGTTACCTTGTTTCCAAGAGAGCATAACCGCATTTATCTGCGATTAGTCCTTATTCTCAGCCTCAGCCTCGGTATCCTTCGCCTTCGGCTCAGTCTTCACCGCGCTCGAGTAGATGGCGTCCGCCGCCTTCCTGCGGGAGATGTCCTGCATCATGAGCGCCTCGTCTATCATGCCCTTGACCTTCTCGGCGTTCTCGCCGTAGTCTTCCTCAAGCTTCTTATAGAACTCGGCCTTGTCGTCCTCGGTCGCCTCGAGGCCCTCAGCCTTCACGATCGCGTCGAGCAGCAGGTCCGCCTGCACCTGACGGGTCGCTGCCGGGCGCATCATCTGGCTGAAGCTCTCATCCGTCATGCCGAGGCCCTTTATCAGATCCTCACGGCTCACGCTCCCGCGCAGGCCCATGCTGTCCGCATAATTCCTCAAGAACTCGTCGGTCTTCTCGGCTATCATGGACTCAGGGACCTCAACGGTCATGTTGTCCAGCGCCTGATTCATCAGCAGGCTCTTGAAATCGCTCTCGGCAGCCTCAGTGCGCTTTTCAAGCATGTTCTTCCTCAGATCGGCCTTGTACTCCTCGAGCGTATCAAATTCGGACACGTCCTTGGCAAACTCATCATCCAGCTCGGGCAGCTGCGGCTCGCGCACGGCGTTCACCTTGACCTTGAACACCGCCGCCTTGCCGGCCAGCTTCTCGTCATACTGCTCCGGGAAGGTCACGTTGACCTCGCCCTCGGCGCCGATCTCCATGCCCACCAGCTGGTCCTCAAAGCCCGGGATGAATGCGCCGGAGCCGACCTCGAGCGTATAGTTGTCCGCCTTGCCGCCCTCAAAGGCCACGCCGTCAACAAAACCCTCGAAGTCGAGGTCTATCGTGTCACCCTGCTGCACGGGACGCTCCACGTCCACAAACCTGGCGTTGCGCTTCTGCACGGCCTTCAGCTCGGTCTCGACCTCCTCGTCCGTAACGCTCGGCTCATGGTACTCGGCCTCGAGGCCCTTGTACTGGCCCAGAGTCACTACCGGATACAGTTCGGTCATGAAGGTCACCGTCAGGACCTTGTTGTCATCCACGTTATAGTCGGCGACGGAGGGAGTACCGATATTGTCAAGCTCCGCCTCTTTCACGCCGAACTCGAAAGCCTCCGGCGCGATGATCTGCACGGCCTCGTCGTGGAACACGTCCGCGCCGTACATGCCCTCGACGACGACACGCGGAGCCTTGCCCTTGCGGAAACCAGCGACGTATATGCTGCCCTTCAGGCGCTTATATGCGCTGTTCACTGCCTTCTCGAAGCTCTCAGCGTCGACCTCGACCTGGAACATGGCGGTGTTGTTCTCTTTTTTCTCTACGTTCTTGACAATCATGGGATCTGATCCTCCTACGCATTTATCGCTGAAATTTTTCCTCAAAAAATCATAGCTAGAGCATTATAGCAGATTGTTTTCCCAAAAGCAATCACTATCTGGAATTATCACGCACCAAAAACGGCCGAAATCTCAGCCAGTCCGCCGAAACAAGCCTGAACTGGACCCCGTTCTTCATGCTCTGGAAGGCCATGGGGCAGCCAGCGCCGTGGATATGGCCGTAGTAGCACTCGCGCACTCCGTATCGCCCCAGCAGCTCTATCAGCTCAGGGCACTCGTACGCCGCATACTTGGGTGGGTAGTGGAGGAAGGCTATCTTCTCCCTGTCCCCGGCACATTTGAGCGAGGTCTCAAGCCTGCCCAGCTCGCGGAGCATGATCTTTTTATCGTGCTCGCCGCCGCGCTCCTCCTCGTAGAACCAGCCGCGGGTGCCGCAGAGCGCTGTGTCGCCGTAGAAGCGGCAGTTGTTGTTTAGTATCTCTATCGTGGTTATATCGTTTTCCTCAAAAAAACGCTCGGCCTTCGTCGCCGTGGACCACCAGTAGTCGTGGTTGCCCTTGAGTATGACCTTGCGTCCCGGCAGACGGTCGATGAACAGGAAATCCTCCCTGGCCGCCTCGAGCGACATGCCCCAGCTCAGGTCCCCGCAGAGCACCGTCACATCCTCGTCCGTAAGGTCCGAGAAGCCCTCTTTCAGTTTTTCGACGTAGTTTATCCACCTGCCACCGAACACGTCCATCGGCTTGTCGCCGCCCAGTGACAGGTGCAGATCGCCTATCGCGTAGAGCGCCAAGTGCGCACCTCCGTATAGTTTCATCTCTCCGGCAAATACTAGTCTCGGCATGAGACCCAAACTAATTTGCGGAGGTCATTTCAAATGAACGAGACCAAAAAGAACCCCAGCATCGGCTGCGACGCCGAAAACTGTCTCTACAACGAGCAGGGCCACAGCTGCACCGCCGCCCACATCAAGGTCGACGGCAAGCGCGCACAGTGCACCGGCGAGACCAGCTGCACCACCTTCAAGCAGAAGCACTGCTGCTGACGGTCCAAAAGGGGCGGCTGACGCGCCCCTTTTATACATATCAGCCCAGGAAATCCTCTACCACCTTTTTCTGCTCCGCAGGCGCTACGCAGGCGTCAAACCTTACGTTTTTCCCCGCAAGCCCGGACAGCGGGGCGGGCGCCGTGGTGCCCGTGGCCTTCTCCAACCTGCCTATAAGCTCGGTGCCCGGGGCGTCCGTCTGCTCGCCGAGCGCACGCAGCACGCTGTCGCAGAACTTATATGGGCTAGCCGTCGATACAACGATGGCGGGCGTCTTGTCGCCCGTGCGCGCCCTGTAATCCCCCAGCACCCTCGAGGCGACCGCCGTGTGCGTGTCGATGAGGTAACCGTGCTCTCTCCATACGCGCGCTATCTCCTCCGCCGTGCCCGCGTCGTCGCAGTATCCGGCCTCGAAGTCGCGCCTTATGAGCGTCTTAAGCTCCTGTCCCACATCGTAGCGGCCTTCCTCCGAGAGCTGCTTCATCCAGCCCGCGACGCGCTCCGGGTCTTTCGACAGGAAGTACAGCAAACGCTCGAGATTGCTCGATACCAGTATATCCATCGAGGGCGACGTGGTCAGGTGGAAGGGCCTTCTCCTGTCATACACGCCCGTTTCAATGAAATCCGTCAGCACGTTGTTCGCGTTCGAGGCGCAGATAAATCTCGTGACGGGCAGCCCCATCTCCTTTGCCATCCAGCCGGCGAGGATGTTGCCGAAGTTGCCCGTCGGCACACAGAAATTTACCGGCTCGCCGCATTTTATCCGTCCCGAGTTCACTACATCGCAGTAGGCGGAAAAATAGTACACTATCTGCGGCAGAAGCCTGCCCCAGTTTATCGAGTTCGCCGAAGACAGGAACCAGCCCTTCTCCGAGAGTCTTTCAGCAAGCTCCCTGTCTCCGAAAATACGCTTCACGCCGGTCTGCGCGTCGTCGAAGTTGCCCTCGACCGCGCACACGCCGACGTTATTGCCCGTCTGCGTGACCATCTGCAGCTTCTGAACGTCCGAGACGCCGTCGCGCGGGTAGAACACGAGTATCTTCGTGCCCGGCACGTCGGCGAAACCCTCCAGCGCGGCCTTGCCAGTGTCGCCCGAGGTGGCGACGAGGATGCAGACCCCACGCTGCTCCCCGCACTTTTTGAGCGAGGTGGTCAACAGGTGCGGCAGCATCTGCAGAGCCATGTCCTTGAAGGCCGAGGTCGGTCCGTGCCACAGCTCAAGGTAGCTCGTTAGCCCGTCAGTGGAGCGCACGGGCGCGATGGCCGCAGTGTCGAAGTTCGCGCCGTAGGACGAGGCCACGAGTATGTCCAGCTCCTGCGGGGAATACTCCGGCAGGTAAATCTTCAGTATACGCTTCGCCCGCTCGCCGTAGCCGAGCGGCAGCAGCTCCGCGAGCGTCTTCCCGTCCAGCGGAGGCAGAGTGTCCGGCACGAACAGTCCACCGTCCGGCGCAAGCCCCATTGCTATGGCCTCAGACGCCGAAATGTGCAGTCCCGTGCTCCTTGTGCTGTTGTATTCCATTTTGCCGCCTCCTATTCAAATGCGTTTTCGATGTGATTTATTATGTGCTCCCGGCCGCCGGTATAGATCTCTATGACGTCGAACCTCGGCTGAAGCTCCGTTTTGCTCGTCATCATCCAGTGCTCGGCCGCACGCCGCAGCTTAGCCTGCTTAGAGCGCGTTACGAACTCCCGCGCCTCGGCGTACTTCGGGCTGTCCCTAAGCTTCACCTCAACGATAGCGGCAAAGCCGTCCTTTTCGGCGATGACGTCTATCTCCCCCACGCGGCAGGAGTAGTTGAGGCCGATTATCCTGTAGCCTTTTTCCTCGAGGTAGCGCGCAGCCTCCGCCTCTCCCTCGCGGCCGATGAGCTTTTTATCGTACATCAGTGCATCTTCCTCAAAAACGACAGCCTGTGCGCCGGGCAGGGGCCCAGCTCGCGTATCGCTGCATAGTGAGCCGCCGTGCCGTAGCCCTTGTGCTTTGCAAAGCCGTAGCCGGGGTACTGCGCATCCAACTCGTACATCAGCCTGTCCCTCGTGACCTTAGCCATTATGCTCGCAGCCGCAATGTCCGCACACTTTCCGTCGCCGCCGACGATACAGCGGGTATCATACTCCACGCCCTTCGCCCTGTTGCCGTCTATGAGCGCCAGCTCCGGCACGATGCCAAGTTCCTCGATGGCCCGGTTCATGGCCAGATACGTAGCGCCGAGGATGTTGAGCGTCTCGATCTCCTCCACGCTGGCAAACGCGACGGCCCAGTGTATGGCCTTTTCCTTTATATCATCATAGAGGCGCCCGCGCCGCCGCTCCGAGAGCTTCTTCGAGTCGTTGAGACCATCTATGACGATGCCCCTCGGCAGCATGACTGCCGCCGCGCAGACCGGCCCCGCCAGAGGGCCGCGCCCGGCCTCGTCCACGCCGCAGAGAGTGATTATGCCGCTGTCGTACAGCTCATTCTCGAGCTGCCATAGGTCGATATCAGGCTTCATCCGGCGCCTCCAGAGTCATCCGGCCCAGCTTGCCGCCTCGAAACTCATCGAGAAGCACGGCGCTCATGCGCTCCGTGTCGTACTCGCCCCTGCCTGCGAGGAAACCGCGCTTTTTCGCCGCGGCCTCGAGCAGCTGCCAGCCCGCTTCACCATCCTCGTCAGTGAGCTTGTAGCGCGCGTTCACTGCCTCCGGGTACAGCCGACGAAGCCTTATAAGCAGGTTCGCCGCGAGCGTTTCCCTATCTAACACGTCGTCCTTCACCGCGCCCGTGACGGCCAGCAGCTCGCCGACCTCCTGCGAGTCGAAGCGCGGCCACAGTATGCCCGGCGTGTCCAGCAGCTCGAGTCCGCGGTCCACGCTTATCCACTGCCTGCCGCGTGTCACGCCCGGCCTGTCGGACACCGCTGCCGCCTTTTTGCCCGCGACCTTATTTATAAATGTGGACTTGCCCACGTTCGGTATGCCCAGTACCATGACCCGCAGCGGCCGGGTGGCCTGTCCCTTAGCGGCGTAGGCGGCGAGTTTTTCCTTTAAGAGTGCCCGCACGGCGTTCGGGAAATTTTGAACGCCCCTGCCGCTTTTGCTGTCCGTCTCGAGCACATCCAGCCCTGCTGCCCTGAAGTGCGCGCGCCACCTCGCAGTCATGGCGGGGTCGGCGAGGTCTACGCGGTTTAGTATGACGAGCCTCGGCTTTCCCCCGGCCAGCCGGTCTATGTCCGGGTTGCGGCTCGCCGAGGGTATCCGCGCGTCAAGAAGCTCGCAAACGGCGTCCACGAGCTTCACGTTTTCCTCTATCATCCGCCCGGCCTTGGTCATGTGGCCGGGGAACCACTGGATATTCAGTTTTTCAAGCCCGCTGTCTGTCATCCGTCGTAATCGCTCCCGAAGTTCTTAAGCGGGAACACGGTGAAATACACCTTTCCCATGATGCAGCGCGTATCCACCATACCTATCGAGGTCGTGCGGCTGTCGGTCGAGGCGTTGCGGTTGTCGCCCATGACGAACACGCAGCCCTCGGGCACCTCCACGGGGCCGATGAAATTCTCAGGGTCGTTCGTCGGCTCCGCGATATACGGCTCGTCCAGCGCCTCGCCGTCAACGTACACTATGCCCTGCTCGAAATCTATGTCCACCGTCTGGCCCTCGACCGCTATGATGCGCTTCACCAGTGGTTCCTCGCGGTACTCGTCCTTCCTGAACACGATGATGTCGCCCTGTTTCGGCGTGTAGAACAGGTTCGAGACGATTATCTTGTCCCCGTTCTCCAACGTCGGGTACATCGAGCTGCCCACGACGTCCACGAGCCGCACGATGAACGAGAAAAACAGCACGCAGATGACGATAGCCATGACTATGCACTGCAGCCAGTCATATATATCCGAGCGCACCGAACGCACCGGGCTTTCCTTCTTCACGTTTTCATTCATAGTCTGGCATCAACTCCTGAATTCTGCTAAATAAGCATTATACCTTTCTTCTCCCATTCTGGCAACTGTTATTCTCAAGTCCCTCAAAATACGCCGGACTTGTTGCGCCGACTCGGCAATGGATGGTATACTCAGGTCAAGATAATGCGTTGCGGAGGACTGCCATGCGAAAGCTGAGCGCATACATCTCCATACTGATAGCTGCGGCCCTGCTGCTCTCCGGCTGCGGTGCCGTGAGCGATGAACCCGACCAGGACGCCCAGCAAGGTGAGATGGTCTGGGACTGTGAGTTTTTCAGCGAGGGCGCGCCCTCATACGCAGGCGCGGTCAGCGTCTGCGGCGAGGGTTTCGTGTTCAGCAGCAGCTCTGATGACAGTCCCTCGCTCTGGCTCTGCGACGCCGAGTCCGGCGAGTTCCGGCAGCTGGACAGCTATGGGCCGCCCGCGCCCATCGAGGGCGCAGAGGATCACGGCTGCGTCATTCTCGCACTCAGCCCCGTGCAGGGCGGCGGTTTCCTTGTCGCGGAACAGGTCGTTGGTATGCGTGACGGCGAGATGCTGACTGAGCGCTGCCTGCGCATCCTTGACGAGACCGGCATGGCGCTCGGCTCCATCGACCTCACGGCGGCTGACGCGGCAGCGGCCGCTGCTCTCGACGCTGGCGGCGGGGCCTACTACTCGCGCAGCATCACCAACATCGGCGCGGGGTCGGACGGCGAGGTGCTGCTGATCTACGGCGGTTCGGCGCTCGTGCTCGTCGACACCTCCGGCCAGCTGCTGTTCTGCGAGGCGGCCGACACCTTTATCCCGGCCCCGGCGAGGCTCGCGGACGGCCGCTATGGATTTCTCGCCAACGGCATAGGCGGCGTTGTACTCCGTGTCTTCGACTTCGAGAGGCGCGAGTTTCTTGACGACATTCTCCTGCCCACGGGCAACACTCAGTTTTACCCCGGCGGCGGAGACTTCGACCTCAGCTACATAAGCGCCTCCTGTGCCTGCGGCCTCGACCTCGAGACCGGCGAGGAGGTGCAGCTCGCCTCGCTCGTTAACTGCGGTGTGAACCAGGACAGGCTGATAAGCATGTTCACAGGCTCGGACGGCACGGTGAACTGCCTGCTGCGCGGCGAGGGAGGCACAGCTGAGCTCGCCCGCATCGAGCAGATACCCGCCTCCGAGCAGTCCGATGTCATCACCCTCACTCTCGCCTGCATGGGCCTCAGCCAGACGCTCAGGCAGGACATACTCGAGTTCAACCGCGCGAACAGCGGTGTGAAGATCGAGGTGAGGGATTACGAGCAGTACTCCGAAAGCCCTGGCGACGGCGTGGGCCTCACCGTTCTGAACACTGAGATAATCAGCGGCGACGTGCCCGATATCTTCGTCGCGGACAGCCTGCCCATAGCGCAGTACGGTGCGCGCGGCCTGCTGTGCGACCTGTATGGGCTTATCGACTCCGACGCCGAACTCTCACGGGCGGATTTCTTTGAGAATGTTCTGGACGCCTTCGCCGTGGACGGGAAGCTCTATTCCATAGCGCCGGGCTTTGAGGTCATGAGCCTTGTGGGAAATCCCGGCGTGCTGGGCCCGGAGATGGGCTGGACTCTGGATGAACTGCTCGCCGTGCTCGATGCGCAGCCCGAGGCGGAGCTGCCCTTCGGCTCGGGCATGTCGCGCGACTATATGCTGCGCACGGCGCTTTCCATGACGATGGACGAGTATGTGGACTGGCAAAGCGGCGAGTGCCGCTTTGACGGCGCGGAATTCCGCGCGCTGGTGGAGTTCTGCGCCAGGCTGCCTGCCAGACCAACGGCTCATATCGGGGATTATGCGGAGCCGTTCACGAGCGGCGAGCAGCTGCTGCTGGACGTGCGCATGGGCGATTTCGTGCACTGGCGGCTGTACGAGACGCTGTTCGGCGGTGAGCTGGTGTACAAAGGCTGGCCTTCTTCCGACCGCGCGGGCAACGTGGCGGCCGCAGTTGGCGACAGTCTGAGCATCAGCGCGGCCTGCGAGGACGTAGACGCCGCGTGGAGCTTCGTGCGCAGCAGGCTCCTGAGCGATTACTTCGACGGCGAACGTGCGCGGTATTACCCCCTTAATCGCGAGGCCTACGGGATGTTTGAGGCCGAAGCGATGGAGGCGGAGTACGTCACCGACCCCGAGACGGGCGAGCAAGAAGAGGTGTCGCAGGGCGGCGTCAGCATCAACGGCTTCGGTGTGGACGTCTACGCCATGACGGAGACGGAGGCGCAGGCCCTGCGCGAGCTGATCGGCTCCGTGAAGCGCTCAATAAATGAAGACGATGTCATTCTCGACGCGGTGAGCGATGAATGCTCTGCATACTTCTCCGGCGCCCGGAGCCTCGACGAAACCGTGGCGCTCATACAGGACAGGGTGTCCACGTATGTGAACGAGCAGCGGTAGCTCACAAGGTACCGTTTAAACAAGTATGCCACCCCGTTTCCTTGGCCTTTGCCCAAAGAAACGGGGTGGCATATCCTGCGAAAAGCGATATGTAATCAAGCCCTCGCATCATTAACACATTTTACAGCCAGCTCGTAATCGCTCTTTTTGACATAGACCTTGTAGAAATTATCCAGAGCCGCGACCTGGCCGAGGCTGCCTCGATGGCTCCTCTCGCCGAACTGGGATGAGCGACCGAAGGCTTTCGCATAGTACTCTATCCCGGCGGCGTCAAGCGCCGCGCTCACTTTCGCGTACTGCTCCATCGACTGTGTGACAAACAGCTCCTGCCTGTTGAATACGGTTATCATTTCTATCTTCTCCTCGCCAATATTGCGCCCAGTTTACCCCATATCCAATCTCCCGTCAACAGCAAAAAGCCCGCTGCTCGTGCAGCGGGCTTTTGCTTCGCTTCTTGGCTCAGATGCGCTCCTTGACCTTCGCCTTCTTGCCCACGCGGTCGCGCAGGTAGTACAGCTTCGCGCGGCGGACTTTGCCGCGGCGGATCGTCTCAACGGAGACGATGGTGGGAGAATGCACCGGGAAGACCTTCTCGCAGCCTACGCCGTAGCTGATGCGGCGGACGGTGATGGTCTCATTGATGCCGCCGTGCTTCTTGGCAATGATGGTGCCGTCGAACGCCTGGTTGCGCACGCGGTTGCCTTCCTTGACACGCACGGTCACGCGGACGGTGTCGCCCACGTTCATCTGGGGAAGCTCGGGCTTCATGTACTGCTCGGTCAGAGTCTTGACCAGATCCATTGTTATCCCTCTTTCGATACGGACGTTCGTGCCCGGCGGCTTTCCCGTTCCGGCAGAGGACCATCCTGATTCCATGCGCTCTCGCGCAAGCCATAGTATATTAGCATATTCCCTCGCACATTGCAAGGGCTTTTTTGCGATTTATTCGACTATTCCCACCTTGTCCCCGGCTTTTATCGTGCCTTCTTCTACGACTACGGTGAAAATGCCCTCGCGCGGCATGACGCAGTCGCCGACTTGCTTGCGGATAGCGCAGTCCATGTGGCACTCCTTGCCTATCTGCGTCACCTCGAGCAGCGCCTCTCCCACCCGGAGCTTTGTGCCGATGGGCAGCTTGTAGAGCGTGATGCCCTCCGTCAAAATGTTCTCCGCGAACGCGCCGGCCGGGATATCCGGCAGTATGTGGCGCAGCTTGTCCACGCTCTCCGTGCCGAGCAGACTTATCTGCCTGTGCCAGTCGCCTGCGTGGGCGTCGCCCTCTATCCCGTGCTTGATTTTGACGTGTATTTCCGGTACCTCATGTTTCATGGTGCCCTTGCGCTCGCTTATGCACACCGCCTTGACCTCAGCCATTTTCCTTGTCCTCCCTCTTATATTCGCCCGACTTGCCGCCGGATTTATAGAGCAGACATATGTCGCCTATCCTGATATCCCGCTGTACCGCCTTGCACATGTCGTACACTGTCAGCGCCGCGACGCTCGCCGCCGTCAGCGCCTCCATCTCGACCCCGGTCTCGCCGGTGCAGCCCACCTCGGCCATGATGGTTATTGTGCTCTTTTCCGAGTCCAGCTCAAAACTGATGTCCGCAGAGGTTATAGCTATCGGGTGGCACATGGGTATGAGCTCCGAGTTCTTCTTCGCCGCCATGATGCCCGCGACCTGGGCCACCGCCAGCACGTCGCCCTTCTTCATGCCGCCGTGGCACACGAGGCGGAAGGTCTCCGGCGCGAGGTATACGCGCGACATCGCCCGCGCGATGCGCTTCGTCCTCGGCTTCTCGCCGACGTCCACCATGTGCGCCCGGCCCTCGTCGTTAAAGTGCGTTAGCTCCATATCTCAGCCTCCAATCCTGCTCATGCCCCTGAGGCTCTCGCTCGGCGACACGGCGCTCAGGTGGTGCCGCATCGGCTTTGCGCAGATGCCCTCTCTTATCTTTGCGTCCAGCTCCGCGCCGTGCAGGCCGCGCAGCTCTATCTCCTGCGCCGAGTGCAGGCAGGGCTTGAGCCGCCCGTCCGGCGTTATCCTTATCCGGTTGCACTCCGGGCAGAAGTGCGAGCTGAGCGGACTTATCAGCCCCACCCGGCCCTTCGCGTTCGGCAGCGTATACAGCCGCGCCACGCCCGATGAGCCGCAGGGCGTAAGCTCCGGCACGGCCTCGAGCACGCTCGAATTTTCTATGAACCGCTCCTTCGGCCAGTGCGCGCACTCGCCTATCGGCATCAGCTCAATGAACCTCACCTCTACCGGCAGCTCGCGTGTCAGGGCAACGAGCCTCGGTATCTCAGCGTCAGTTCCCCCGCCTATGAGCACGGCGTTTATCTTCACAGTCTCGAAGTTGTCTAGCGCCGCCTTAAGGCCCGCGACGGCGTCATCGACGCTGCCTATCCTTGTCAGCTCGCGGTACAGCTCCGGCGAGAGCGTGTCGAGGCTGATATTGACCCGCCTCAGCCCTGCGCGTCTCAGCTCCGCGGCCATCTTGGGCAGCAGCAGGCCGTTCGTGGTCATACAGACCTCCTCGACGCCCGGGGCAGCCGCCGTGCGCGCGCAGATATCCACGATACCGCGCCGCACAAGCGGTTCCCCGCCCGTGAGCCGTATCTTCCGTATCCCGCAGCGGCCCGCCGACTGCGCGATCTCCTCGAGCTCATCCACAGTCAGCACGTCCTCGTGCCGCCGCTTTTCCACCCCGCCCGCCGGCATACAGTAAACGCAGCGCAGGTTGCACAAATCCGTAACCGACAGGCGCAGGTAGCTTATATCTCTGCCGTATCCGTCTCTCATCTCATCTCTCTCCCGCCGAAGTCCGAGCCGCTCAGCCCGTCCAGCGTCTGCCTCAGTTCGTCAATGAACCGGCAGGCGTGGTAGCCGTCACAGGCGGCGTGGTGTACCTGTATGGCCAGCGGCAGCGTGAAGCGCCCGTCGCGCTCCGTGTATTTCCCGAATGTAAAGGTTGGGAGCAGGAAGCCCCAGCCCTTGCTGAGATTCAGATTGAAGCCCTCAAAGCTCTCCCACGGCAGCATCGAGGCGTAATATATGTTCTGAGGCGTGTCCGGCTGCGGCTCAAAGCCCTCGACAGCGCCCCAGCGCTCGAGGTCGCGGCTGTATGCCGCGTAGTACTCCGTCGGGTCCTCCATATACGGCGTCCAGAGGCAGGAGAAAGTCTCCGTGTCCTTGTGAAACACCGTGTAGCTCGTGTGCAGCACGTCCCAGACGCCCGGGCGGCCCTCGGCGTCCAGCGACATGCGGAATTCCTCGTGCCTGTTCGCGACCTTGCCGCATGCATAGAGAAGCGCGGGGTATACTTTCGCTCCGCTCTGCACGAGCCGCGTCACGTCCAGCTGCACCGTCATGCTCCAGGTGCAGGGCGTGTTCGTGAGGTATTGGCGGAAGTGCTCGCGTCTTGGCCAGCTCTCCATGTCAATGAGCCTGAAGCCCGCCGTCATCTGAACACCTCCATGTCGGCGTCAAAGGTCTCGATGCGCGTGAAGCGGGCAAAATCCGGCGCAAGCTCCGGCGCGTGCTCGCGCAGGGACGCCGCGAGCAGCTCGGGGTTCACCGTCGGCTCCTGCGCCGAAACGAGGCAGCCGAGCCGCACAAGCCCCGGCTCCGCCGACCACTCGAGCCCGCGTATGTGCGGCGCGAGGTCAAACTCGCCCTCTCCCCTCTTTGTCCGGCGCGTGACCTTCACTTCCGCCGAGGCAAAATACGCCTCAAGCGACGGTAGCAGCGCCGCCGCGTCGCGCGCGTCGTAGTCGAGTTCGCAGCTCATGCGCAGCCATTTTATCTGCGCCGCCTTGCGCTCCGGCTCGTATGCCTCGAGGAATCGAACGCCCTCGGGCGACACGGCGTTGAGCGTTTCCGGCAGCGCTGCGAGGTCGACTTCCCTTGTGACGCGGAAGTCCATGAGCTCGCATACGCTCGCCATGCCCACCGACAAAGGCAGGCAGATGGAGATGAGCGCGTGGGGGTTGAAGCCCTCGCTGTACTTTATCGGCGTGCCCGCACGCAGGAAAATGCGCTGCACTACCCGCATGAGGTCGAGGTGGGAGATGTACACGGCCTTGCCGGTCTTCTGGAATCTCAGTCTCAGCTTATCCATCGCATACGCCCTCCTCCAGCAGCTTTGCCGCGCCGCAGGCGGAGCACTCCGCACGGCAGTCCGGCGAGAGCCGCGCCTCGTAAGCCCTGTGCCGCTCTCTGAGCAGCAGGCTCGTGCGGACGCCCATGTCTATGCGGCACCAGGGCAGCAGCTCGTCCTCGGCCCGCTCGCGCGAGGCGTAAAACGCCGGGTCGAGGCCGCAGGCCCTGAAAGCATCCATCCAGCGGCCAAAGCGGAAATAGTCGCTCCAGGCCTCCATGCGTCCGCCGTCGCGCCAGACCGCCTCGATGACATCGGCGGCCTTTCTGTCGCCCCTTGAGAGCGCCGCCTCTATGAAGCTCGTGTCCGCGTCGTGCCAGTTGTAGCTCACGTTCTTCGCCGTGATGCTGCCCCGCAGCAGCTCCACGCGTCGGCGGTATTCCTCCATCGAGACCTGCGGCTCCCACTGGAAGGGGCTGTGCGGCTTCGGGATGAAGCAGGACGTGCTGACCGTTAGCCGCACGCCGCGCTGCTTGTTCGGCGAGTGCTGCCGCCAGGTATAGAGCACCTTGGACGCGAGCTCGGCAATACCTTTGACGTCCTCGTCAGTCTCCGTGGGCAGACCGAGCATGAAATAGAGCTTTATGGCATTCCAGCCGCCCTCGAAGGCGATGCGGCAGGTGTTTAAAAGCTCCTCCTCCGTGACGTTTTTGTTTATGACGTCTCGCAGCCTCTGAGTCCCGGCCTCGGGCGCGAAGGTCAGGCCGCCGCGCCGCACCTTCTGGAGCCGGCTCATCAGCTCCATGGAGAAGTTGTCAGCTCGCAGCGAAGGCAGCGACAGGCTGATATTCTGCGGCTCGCACCAGTCCAGAAGTCCGTCGCAGGCCTCGGTGAGGTGCTTGTAGTCGCTGCTCGAGAGGCTCAGCAGCGTGGCCTCCTGGCAGCCGGTGTTTTTGAGGCTCTCCCTGCCAATCTCAATGACCCTCTCGGCGCTCCGGGCGCGGATGGGCCGGTAGACGTAGCCCGCCTGACAGAAACGGCAGCCGCGCACGCAGCCGCGGAAGAGCTCCACGTTCACGCGGTCGTGGACGATCTCCGTGCTCGGCACTATGGGCGCTGTGGGATAATAGGCCGCGTCAAGGTTCGATACTATGCGCTTTGTGACCTTCTCCGGCGCACCCTCAAGGGGCGTCATGGCGCTGAGAGTGCCGTCGGCGTTCCATGTCGGCTCGTAGAGCGAGGGAACGTAGACGCCGGGTATCTTCGCTGCCTCGATGAGGAAGCGGCGCTTTTCCCACCCCTCGTCGCGGGCCTTCTGAAAGAGGCGCAGGACCTCGATATCCACCTCCTCGCCCTCTCCGAGCACCATGAGGTCCATGAAGGGCGCCATGGGCTCGGGGTTGCAGCAGCTCGTCCCGCCCGCGAAGACCAGCGGCACGAGGCCGGGCCTGTCCGCCGAGCGCAGCGGGATGCCGGACATATCCAGCATGTCCAGCACGGTGCAATAGGCCATCTCGTAGCCGATGGAGAAACCGAGGACGTCGAAGTCGGAAACGGGGTCGCCGCTCTCGAGGGCGTAGAGCGGGATATTGTTCTCGCGCATCTTCTCCGCCATATCGCCCCATGGCGCGAACACCCTCTCGCACCATATATCCGGCTCCGCGTTTATGCAGCCGTAGAGGATGCGCATGCCGAGGTTCGACATGCCTATTTCATACACATCAGGAAAACAGAAGGCCATGCGCAGCCTGACCTCCCGCTTGTCTTTAATTATTTCGTTGTATTCCCCGCCCGTGTACCGCGCGGGCTTCTGCACCAAAGGCAGTATACGTTCAAGCACCTTGTCCATCCCATCATGCTCCCAGTCGTAGTCAGTGAGCATTTTATAACATTTCCCGGGCAAATACAAGCCCAACGCCGAGCATCGTCGCATTTCCCGTGCCGCGCTGCCCCGTGTATTGCGTAATGGCCATCTCTCACACATTTTTCAAAAGCAGTATGGCTCCGGCCAGAAACAGCGCCGCGCCGTGTCCGCTTATCAGCAGAGCAAAGCCGGCGAGGAACAACGCCGAGGCCGTCAGCAGGCCGCAGATGGCCGCCGTTCTCGGGCCGAATGCAGCTTCAGTCATCCTGCCCCCATCCAGCGGCGGACAGGGCAGCAGATTGAAGATTGACAGCGCCAGGCTCATGCCCGCCGAGCACAGCAGCAGCCCTCCGCCCGTATTCGATGCCGCAAGCGCGTACAGCAGCCCCGCACCCGGCCCCGCCGCGAGGCAGAACAGCTCCTGCGCCGTGCTCAACGCCCCGCTTCTCGATATCACAGCGCCGCCGAGGTCAGCCGAGAAACCGCGTATCCGAGCGCCGCAGAGCCGCAGCGCCAGCAGGTGCCCCAGCTCATGCGCCGCCGCAGCAAGCATGAGCGCCAGAAAGTCTGCGCCGTCCATAAAAAAATACAGCGCCGCGAGCAGCAATACGCCCCCGACGCTGATGTCAATTTTAAAATCCATCATGCCAGCCAGAACTCCGGGTTGTAGAATACGCCGTCGTCGCGCAGTTCAAAGTGCAGATGAGGGCCGGTAACTTCACCAGTAGCGCCGGATTTTGCAATGACATCGCCCATACCGACGCTCTGGCCGCTGTACACCAGCACCTCTGAGCAGTGCGCATACAGGCTCTGCCAGCCGCCCTCGTGCTCGAGTATGACATAGTTGCCATAACCCGCATCCCAGCCCATGAGCGCCACAGTGCCGTCGGCGAAGGCGTGGACGTCCGTGCCGGAGTACACGGCGAAGTCGGTGCCGTAGTGGAACTTGACCTCGTTCTCCAGCGGATGCAGCCTGTAGCCAAAGCCGGATGAGGTATAACCCGAGACGGGGCTTGTGAATTCAAACGACAGCTCCGGCATCTCATAGCTGACGTTCGCGGGCACGGCATAGTCGGAGAACTGCGCCTGGGCCTCGAGGAAAGCGGCCACTGCAGCGGGCGTTTCCGACGGCTCGGGTTCCGGCTCAGGTGTCGGCGACGGCTCAGGCGTGGACTCCGGCTCATCCGAGGCGGCAGGCGCCGGGCTGTCGGCGATGAGGTATTCGGCCTCACGGCGCAGGTCATCGAGCGTCGTTGGCTGGTACACGACGGGCTGTGAGACCAATACCGCCTGTTCCTGGCCAAAGAGCAAGGCGGCAGCGCGCTCTGCGCCGTCGGAGAGGCGGGAGCCAAGGTCTTCAAAGACGGCGGTGTAATCCGCATCACGGCTGATGGCCTCGCGCACGCGTGCGCGTATATTCTCGGTCTGCGTCGGGAACAGCAGCTTGACCGCGGTGACAGCAATGAACAGCACTGAGGCAAGTATGATTTTAGAATTGTGACCAGAATTCGTCTTCATGCTGACATTATATTTGGACAAGGCTGCAAATATGCGCGAAATGAAAAATTTGCTTGACAAGCGCGGCTAGGCTAATTATAATGATAAAGCTGTCTCGGGGTGTAGCGCAGATGGTAGCGCGCATGGTTCGGGACCATGAGGCCGCGAGTTCAAGTCTCGCCACTCCGACCATGCGGAGTGTCATTAAAGGATCTGAAAAGGTCTGTTGATGATACTCCGCATTTTTTATTTTCAAATTTATATGGCTATCTGTGCAGGGGCGTAGCTTAGTGCTACGCCTTTTCTCGCTCCCAAAAGAATGTCCCGCTCGGGAATCTTCCGGCGATCCGGCACCTCAAAGGCCCCGATGCAGTTGTAGTGGATCGTCACCCGCTGATTGGTAACACCGTCCTCCTTGACCGCCGGATAAACCTCGATGTACTGAATGAGCTCGGCAACCATGCGCTTGGTGATGGTAGTGGCGTCGGTGTAGCGGCGCACCGTTTCCAAGAAGGTGTCCACATCCATCCGCTTATCTTCCAGCTTTTTCAGTTCCAGACGAAGCGCCTTGATTTTCTTGGCGTTTTCGCCCTGCTCCTGCTCATACCGCTTGGACATTTTGGCAAACCGGGCATCGTCGATCTTGCCGGACACATTGTCCTCATAGAGCCGTTCAAAGAGCATATCCAGCTCCCCGTCCCGGGCCAGCAGCCCGTCCAGATCCCGCTTCTTGCGTACCCGGTCATTTTCTGCTACCTTGGCCGAGCGGCCTACCATCGCCTTGATAAAGTCGTTTTCGTATTCATTAGCGAAGCAGGCCAGCCGGTGTACCTCGTAGAGCACGACCTGCTCCAAGAAGTCCAGCCGGATGTAGTGGGTAGACGAGCACTTGCGGAGCCCGGAATTGTGGTTGTTGCAGCTAAAGAACTTAATGTCGTGGTTGCCCTGGTTGAAGTGGAAAGTCAGATTGCCTCCGCACTCCGGGCATTTCAGATAGCCGCAAAAGGCGCTGGACTCCTTCGTTACGGTAGGCCGCCTGCGCCGGGTGGTTTGCAGGCTTTGCACCTTTTCCCAAGTCACACG
>URDJ01000003.1 GCA_900546615.1 uncultured Eubacteriales bacterium
GGAGGTGCAGGACGGACAGCTTGTGTCCACCGCCTGGTACCGGTGTGAGGATTGCAGCGGCTGTCCCTGTCGCTCCCAGTGCTGCCGGGCCAAGGATCCGGACAGGCCCAAGGAGCTCGTTCTCAAGAAAACCTTCTGGGAGAAGCGGGAGCAGGCAGAGAAGAATATCATGACCCAGCGAGGGCTCCATCTGCGTCTTTGCCGCTCTATTCAGGTGGAAGGCGCCTTTGGTCTGCTGAAGAATGACTTTGGATTCCGCCGTTTTTTGACCTGGGGCAAGGCCAACATCCGCACGGAGCTGTTCCTGCTGGCCCTGGCCTTTGACCTGAAAAAGCTGTGGATGAAGCGGGAACAGGGCAGGCTCCAGACCCGTGTGTCCATGAAAATGACCTCGTAGCCCTGCAAAAACAGAAAAGTTCTCCACATAGGCGCAGGCAAACGGTCTGGGTCTGATTTGTTGTACACATTTTGGCCGAGCAGAGCCGCATATTATGAGTTTTAGACCTGATCTCCTCTTTCCCAGCTAAAGAAAACCTGCCGCAGAATTCTTTCATTCTGCGACAGGTCCATCCCTTTTGCCATATTGATTTATTTCACGTCGCAGCAGAGTTCGCCCTCCCTGGCGTCGAGCACGAGGGTGCTGTTTGCGCCCAGGTCGCCGGAGAGCAGCTTCTTGGCAATGAGCGTCTCCGCGCCGGACTGCAGGCAGCGCCGCAGCGGGCGCGCGCCGTAGAGCGGGTCGTAGCCGCGCGCTATGATGAGGTCCTTTGCCGCGTCCGTCAGTTCGAGCGCGAGGCCCTTGTCCGCCAGCCGCTTCCTCAGGCCCTCGACCATGATGTCGATGATGCCGCCGAGGTTCTCCCTCGTCAGCGGACGGAACATGATGGTCTCATCCAGCCTGTTCAGAAATTCCGGCCTGAACGCGCCGCGCAGCTCGCGCATGACCGCCGCCTGGGCCTCCTCCGAGATGCTGCCGTCGGGCATGATGCCCTCGAGCAGGTACTGGCTGCCCAGATTGGAGGTCAGGATAATGATGGTGTTCTTGAAGTCCACCGTGCGTCCCTGGCTGTCCGTGATGCGGCCGTCGTCCAGGATCTGCAGCAGGATGTTGAACACGTCCGGATGCGCCTTCTCGACCTCGTCGAAAAGCACAACTGAATACGGCCTGCGGCGCACGGCCTCGGTGAGCTGGCCGCCCTCGTCATAGCCGACGTATCCGGGAGGCGCGCCGATGAGACGCGAGACGGAGAACTTCTCCATGTACTCGGTCATGTCTATGCGCACCATGTTGCGCTCGTCGTCAAAGAGGCACTCGGCCAGCGACTTTGCCAGCTCCGTCTTGCCGACACCGGTCGGGCCGAGGAAGAGGAAACTGCCTATCGGCCTGTTCGGGTCGGAGATGCCGGCCCTCGAGCGCTGTATGGCCTCGGTCACGAGGCGCACGGCCTCGTCCTGACCCACGACGCGCTTGTGGATGACCTCGTCGAGGTGCAGCAGCTTCTCGCGCTCGCCCTCGACCAGCTTCGAGACGGGGATGCCCGTCCACTTGGCGACGATGCCGGCGATCTCCTCCTCGGTGACCGTGTCGTGCACCAGCGTGTTTTCGCCGGAGCGCTTCTCTGCCCTCTGCTCGGCCTCGGTGAGCTTCTTTTCAAGCTCGGGCAGGTCGGAGTACTTGAGTCTAGCGGCCTTCTCATACTCGAGTGCCATCTGCGCAGCCTCGATCTCGCCGTGTACGCGCTCTATGTCGGCCTTAATCTTCTTGACTTCGTCCACACTGCCGCGCTCGGCCTCCCAGCGGGACTTCATGGCGTTGAATTTGTCCTTCTGCTCCGCCAGCTCCGCCGAGAGCTTCGCCAGACGGTCCTTGGAGAGCTTGTCATCCTCCTTCCTGAGCGCCATCTCCTCGATCTCGAGCTGCATTATCTTCCTTCTGAGGTCGTCCAGCTCGCTCGGCATGGAGTCTATCTCCGTCCTTATCATGGCGCAGGCCTCGTCCACGAGGTCTATGGCCTTGTCGGGCAGGAAACGGTCCGTTATATAGCGGTTCGACAGCGTCGCGGCGGCGACCAGGGCGTTGTCGTGGATGCGCACGCCGTGGAAGATCTCATAGCGCTCCTTCAGGCCCCTCAGGATGCTTATCGTGTCCTCGACCGTCGGCTCGGCCACCATGACCGGCTGGAAACGACGCTCCAGAGCCGCGTCCTTTTCAATGTACTTGCGGTACTCATCCAGAGTCGTAGCGCCTATGCAGTGCAGCTCGCCGCGCGCCAGCATGGGCTTTAAAAGGTTGCCTGCGTCCATGCTGCCCTCGGTTTTGCCCGCACCGACTATCGTGTGCAGCTCGTCGATGAACAGGATGATGCCGCCCTCGGAGCGGCGTATCTCCTCCAGCACGGCCTTGAGCCTCTCCTCGAACTCGCCGCGGTACTTCGCGCCCGCTATGAGCGCGCCCATGTCGAGAGAGAAGATGGTCTTGTCGCGCAGGCCCTCGGGCACGTCGCCGCGCACTATGCGCTGCGCGAGGCCCTCGGCTATGGCGGTTTTGCCCACGCCCGGCTCGCCTATGAGCACGGGGTTATTCTTCGTCTTTCTGGAGAGTATTCTGATGACGTTCCTTATCTCGGCGTCACGGCCTATGACGGGGTCGAGCTTCTGCTCGCGCGCACGCTGCACAAGGTCCGTGCCGTATTTTGCAAGGGCGTCGTAGCTGCCCTCGGGGTTGTCGCTCGTGACGGGGCCGCTCTTGACCTTCGCCAGCGCGGCGTTGAAGCCCTCGCGGGTTATGCCGTGGTCGGAGAGTATCTTCCGCACCGCCGGGCCGCCCTCGGAGAACATGCCCAGCATCAGGTGCTCGACGGAGACGTACTCGTCCCCGAGCTTCTCCGCAGCCTTCTCGGCAAAGCGGATGAGCTTGCCCGTCTCGGGCGAGGCGTAGGTCTCGCCGCTGCCGCCGGAGACGCGGGGCAGCTTCCTTATCTCGGCGTCCAGCTCGCCCAGCATCGCGTCGCAGTCGGCGCCCATCTTCGACAGCAGCGAGCCTATAAGCCCCCCATCCTGATCGATGAGCGCGTAGAGCAGATGCGCCGGCGTGATGTACTGGTTGCCGTTCTCCTGCGCCATGGCCTGCGCGGTATTTATGGTTTCAATTGTCTTTTGTGTGAATTTCTCAGCGTTCATAATGGACCCACCTTTCAAAAAGAAGGCAGTTTAGATAAGAATTTTGCGCCGCCCGAGGTCGGCGTAATACTCGGCCTCGACCGTCCTCGCGTCGGCACGCCCGCAGAGCCAGGCCTTCATGAGCCGGTCAAAGAGCTTGATATACTCGGAAAGCGCCTCGGCCACGTCCTCGGCCGTGCAGTCTCTGCCTCTCGGCACGGCGATGCTGCGCACGAACTTGCCGTCGTAGAGCGCATAGTCCAGGCTCTCAGACAGCTGCGGGGCGAGGAATTTGTCCTCAACGTACTTCCAGAGCCGGAAAAACCCCGTCATCGCCTCAATGAGCGCCGCCGACTGCGTCCTGAACACCACGCTCAGTTCGCCCAGCGAACCCTCGCCCGAGCGGAAGAGCTGCACCTCGTACTTCACCGTGGGGCGGTACTTGTACTCGAGGCTGGACTTGAGCGACATCGTCAGCGCGTTCGGCGCGAAGAACGGCACCAGCTCCCGCGAGGGCGCCAGCATCTGTTCCACGGCCCGGAATATATCGTTTATCCTCCGCTCCGGCGTCGTCACCGAGACGTAGTCCGCCAGTATCTGATTTATCAGGTTCGAGCGGTTCGTCCCCATCCTGTGCGCCAGAGCGTCCACCTCGCGCACGACCTCGTCCGAGAGCATGAGGCTGTATAATGTCTTTTTCATGCCTTCACCTTCTTTACGCGCTTATCATACACCAGTATATTAAACTTGTCAAGTAAATTATATAATTATTTTCACGAATTATATTGCGGTTCGCTCGGGAAGCGGCAGGCCGGGGTCGTCCTGCCAGTATACTATGAGCCGTCCCGTGCGGAGGGAGATTTCGGCCTTCCGGCCTGTGAAAGCATTGGAGACACCGAGGGGGAAGCTTGGCTCGAGTGTGGCGTTCTCGAGGCCGTAATTGAGGCCGGTCTCGCACACGCCGCCGGCCGGCTCTCCGAGGCAGAAGGCGGAGAAATCGCCGGAGTATTTGGGGTCGAAGCTGAGCTTCTGCCCACCGGAGAGTGCGGTGAGGCAGCAGCCCTGGCCGACGA
Organism: uncultured Eubacteriales bacterium; assembly: GCA_900546615.1. Taxonomy (GTDB): domain Bacteria; phylum Bacillota; class Clostridia; order Oscillospirales; family Oscillospiraceae; genus Scatomorpha; species Scatomorpha pullistercoris. The sequence continues at coordinate 4,233 of URDJ01000003.1, forward strand.
GAAAGGCCTCCAGCCCGTGGGCATCCGCCCATGCGAGGGCCTGGACGTTTGCCAGCGAGTGGTCGAAGCGCCGCCCGCCGAGTCCGCCAAATATGAGCGCCCTTTCGCAGCCGAAGTCCACGGCCCGGCGCAGGGCGGCCATGGTGTCGGTATCGTCCTTGCGCACGGGACAGACCTCGACGTTCTCCCCGCCCGGCACGTAGCCGAGGGAGTCGAAGTCGCCCAGAGTGAGGTCCGGCTTTATTTTCAGCTTTGCCAGGTGCAGCAGCCCCGCGTCGGCCGCGATCACCACATCGTCAGCGCCGGGCCTCAGCCTTCCCAGCGCCAGCTCCGCCGCCCCGACTATATAACAGGTTTTCACAAAGCATCATCTCCTTTGATATATTATATCACATTATCCGCCCGAGCAAAATAATGACCGCCGCAGCCCGCACAGGGCCGCGGCGGTCATATATCGAACGCTCACTCCACCTTTGTCAGCTTGTCAAGGTACTGCTTTTTTCTTGCCGCCAGCGCCAGCTCGTACTCCGCGCCGCCGTCGGCATGCAGGCTCTGCAGGTAGGCGTGATGGTTCTTCTTAATGCTCTCGTTATCACGCGCCAGCATGAGAAGGGCGATGCTCGAGCACTGGTCCGCCGCCCTCTCGAGGTATGTAAGCGTCTCGAGAAAGACAAGTCCGCCGTTCACAGTGCAGATGCCCCGACGGAGCCTGTCGGTGTGGTTGTCGCGCAGGAGGAGGACCATATCGTCTATGACCTCCTCAAGCGGCTCGACGCGCCTTGCGGCGATATTGTCATCCCCCGTGAAGGCCTCCACCGTCAGCTTTACGATCTCGCTTACGGCTTCGCCTATGACCACAAGCTCGCTCTTGGCCTGCTCCGAGAGCGAGACCCTCTGCGCCGCGAGGCGCTCTGCCAGCTCGTCGATATTCGTCGCGTAATCGCCTATACGCTCGAAGTCCGGCACCGCCTGCATGAGCAGGTTCATCCTCGCGTCGTCGCCCTCGCTGGCCAGGTCGTGCGAGAGCTTTATGAGGAAGTTGTCCGCCCTGTCTGCAAAACGGTCTATGCGGTCCTCGCGGGAGTTTATGGCCTGCGTCACCGCCGGGTCGTAGCCCTGCAGCTGCTTGAGCGACACGTCTATATTCTCCGACGCCAGCGCGCCCATGCGGCCTATCGCGTTCGCCGCCTCGGCCATCGCCAGAGCCGGGGACACCAGCAGCTTCTCGTCGAGCATGGCCAGCTCCGCCGCCTTCGTCTCCTCCTCCGCGTCCGCAGGGATTATTTTTATCGACAGCTCCATGAGCAGGTTCACGAAGGGCAGCAGCACTATTGCCGTCGCTATGTTGAAGAAGCTCTGGAAGTTCGCTATGGAGCCGCTGTCCACCGTATGCGACATCAGCTCCGTTATGACGCCCGTGCTCTCAAGTATGCCCATGACTATCATGAACAGGATGGTGCCTATGACATTGAACAGGATGTGCGCTATGCCCGTGCGCTTCGCGTCCCTCGAGGTACCCAGCGAGCACAGGAAGGCCGTGACGATGCAGGTGCCTATGTTGATGCCCATGATGAGCGGATAGACGAGCTGGAAGGTCATCGCCCCGGTCACCGACAGGGCCTGCAGCATGCCGACGACCGCCGAGCTGCTCTGAACTATCACCGTCACCGCGATACCGACGATGATCTCCAGCACCGGCATCTCGGAAAAACGGGTCAGCAGGTCGATGAAGGTCTGGGACTCCGCCAGAGGCGCGACGGCGTTCGTCATCGTCATCATGCCCGTGAACAGTATGCCGAAGCCCATGCAGATCTCGCCCGGGCCTTTGACGCTGCTCTTTTTGATGAACATGACGAGGATAATGCCGATTATGAGCGCCGCCGGAGCGAGGGTCGAGGGCTTGAATATCTCGAGCACTATGTTTCCGCCCGACTCGATATCCATGAGCCTTATGATCTGCGCCGTGATGGTCGTGCCTATGTTAGCACCCATAACAATGCTGATAGCCTGCCTGAGCGTCAGTATGCCCGCGGCCAGAAGGCCGACGGTGAGGACGATGGTGGCCGAGGAGGCCTGGATTATGGCCGTGACCAGCATACCGGTCAAAAGCCCCGTGAACGTGTTCTTCGTCAGCTTCTGCAGCAGGACTCGCAGCGTGTCGCCCGAGCTTTTCTTGAGGCCCTCGCCCATGACCTCCATGCCGTAGAGGAACATGGCCAGACCGCCGAACATGGTTATGACGCCAAATATATCCACACACACACCCCATTAGTTCTATATCACAGTGGAATGATAACACGTTTTCCCCCTTCTGGGGAGCGCAAGACCGAAATTATAACAGTTTTTTTACCTTCGCTTAACATTGCCCCTTGACAAACGGGGTTTTGGGGGTATAATAAGACACAATTTCATATGAAAGATAGAGGCGCGGCTGACAAGAGTAGCTCCCGTTGACACGGCAGACACCGTGGGGGCGAAAGGGGATGCCGCCGAGGGACTGAGAAGGCTGTCTGGCCTTTCAGCCGCCGGGCCGTCGGAGAATATCCGCCGGACTGTCACTGTTGTGGAGAGCTATCGAAATCGGAAATTGTCTTTTGCATTGCCCTGAGCCCTCACACAGCGAGGCTCAGGGCATTTCATTTTGCCCGGGCCGAGGCCCCAGCGCACCCCAGCGTTTCCCCGGCAAAATTGAAAAAAGAGAGGTAGAACAAAATGAGAAAGATCCTGTCACTCGTACTTGCGCTGTGCATGGTGTTCACGCTCGCCGCCTGCGGCAGCGGGCCCGCCGCCGAAAGCGAAGCCCCCGAGGTCGACCCCAAGGAGGCCGCCGAGGCCGTACTGAGTTCCATCACCCTGCCCGAAGGCATCGATGCCGCCGCCGTGCAGGGCGTTGAGGACGGCGTGCTGACCGTCGCCATGGAGTGCGCCTACGCGCCCTACAACTGGACGCAGATGGACGACTCAAACGGCGCCGTGCCCATCTCGAACGTCGAAGGCTCCTACGCCAACGGCTATGACATCATGATATCGAAGCTCATCTGCGAGACCTACGGCTGGGAGCTCGAGGTCGTCTCCAGCGTGTGGGACTCCCTCGTGCCCGGCGTGCAGAGCAGCACCTATGACGCCGTCATCGCGGGCCAGAGCATGACCGCCGACCGCATGGAGCAGGTCGACATGGCCGGCCCCTACTACTACGCCAACATCGTCGTCGTCACGACGAAGGACTCTGAGTACGCGGACGCGACGAGCATAGCCGACCTCGCCGGCGGCACCGCCACCGCGCAGAGCGGCACCATCTGGTATGACTCCTGCCTGCCCCAGATACCCGACGTCGACCTCATCGCCCCGGCCGAGACCGCGCCGAGCATGATAATGGCCCTCACCACCGGCCAGGTCGACTACATCTGCACCGACGTGCCCACCGCCACCGCCGCCGCCCAGAAGGACGACAGCCTCGTCATCCTGAACTTCACCGGCACGGACGGCGACTTCCAGTTCGCCACCGAGGAGGAGAGGGCTGAGAACGTCAACATCGGCATCTCCGTCCTGAAGGGCAACACCACGCTCATGGAGGCCATCGACGGCATACTCGGCCAGATGGACAGCGACGACTTTGACGCCATAATGGCCTACGCCATCTCCGTGCAGCCCGAAATCTGAGCCTCGCGGCTCAAGCTGAGGAAGGGAACACCGCCATATGGACAGATTTTCCGCGCTGATTTATGACATAGGGCGCCTGCTCGAGGTATACTGGAAGGCCTACCTGTCCGATTTGGGCAACACACTGCTGCTCGCCCTCGTCGCGACGGTCATAGGCTGCCTCATAGGCCTCGTCTGCGGCATCCTGAACACGATACCCTACACGAAGCGCGACCCGTTCATAAAGAGGTTCATACTGAAGCTCATCCGGGTCATCGTGCGCATATATGTGGAGGTCTTCCGCGGCACCCCCATGGTGCTGCAGGCGGTGTTCATCTTCTACGGCCTGCCCTATTTCTCGAACAACCAGTACAGGTTCGACAGCCTCTGGGCCGCGGCGATACTCATCGTCTCCATAAACACCGGCGCCTACATGGCCGAATCGGTGCGCGGCGGCATCATCTCCATAGACCCCGGCCAGACCGAGGGCGCCAAGGCCATAGGCATGAACCACTACCAGACCATGACGAGCATCATCCTGCCGCAGGCGCTGCGGAACATCATGCCGCAGATAGGCAACAACTTCATTATAAATGTGAAGGACACCTCGGTCATGTTCATCATCGGCTTCACGGAGTTCTTCGCGCGGCACCGCTACATCGTCGGCCTGAACAACATGTACTTCCCGAGCGCGACGATAGAGATGATAGGCTATCTCGCCGTGACGCTCACGGCCTCGTTCCTACTGCGCTGGGTCGAGCAGCGCATGGACGGCGCGGACAGCTACGAGCTGGCCCAGGCCGACCAGCTGACCATGGCCGCCGGCACCTACAGCCACCCCGGCCACGGCACACCCTTCGATGAGCAAAGCCCCGAGTACCGGGAGCGCCTGCGCCAGAGCCTTAAAAACCGCAACGGCAGCACGAGGGGGGACCGCTGATGGATACGATACTTGAGGTGCGCCACCTCTCCAAGAGCTTCGGCAGGAACGAGGTGCTCCGCGACATAGACTTCACCGTCTCGAAGGGAGACGTGACGAGCATAATAGGGGCCTCCGGCTCCGGCAAATCGACGCTGCTGCGCTGCATAAACCTGCTCGAGACGCCGACTAGCGGCGACGTGCTCTTTCACGGCGAGAGCGTCGTATCCGGCAAGGTGAACGCCTCGGCCTACCGCTCGAAGGTGGGCATGGTGTTCCAGAGCTTCAACCTCTTCGCCAACATGAGCGTGCTTGAAAACTGCATGATAGGCCAGGTCAAGGTGCTCAAGAAGAGCAAGGCCGAGGCCAGGGCCAACGCCATGAAATACCTTGAGCAGGTTGGCATGGCACCCTACATAAACGCGAGACCTCGCCAGATATCCGGCGGGCAGAAGCAGCGCGTTGCCATAGCGCGGGCGCTCGCCATGGAACCGGAGGTGCTGCTCTTTGACGAGCCGACCAGCGCGCTCGACCCCGAGATGGTGGGCGAGGTGCTCTCCGTCATGCGCGAGCTTGCCGCAGGCGGCATGACCATGCTGGTCGTCACGCACGAGATGGCCTTCGCAAGGGACGTCTCCACCCAGGCGGTGTTCATGAAGGACGGCGTCATCTGGGAGCGGGGCGCGCCGGAGGAGCTTTTCAGGAACCCCCAGTGCCCCGAGACGAGGGACTTCCTCTCGCGCTTCATGGAAAACTGAAACGGAACCGATATCCACAGTCCCGGACGGGCCTGTGGATATCAGGCTGTTATAAATCAATCAGAGATTGGGAGAAAAACATGCACAAGAGAAGAAAAGCCCGCGCGCTGCCGGCGCTCATAGCTGTTCTGGCGGCAATCGTATGCACGCTCGTCGTGGGCGTGCTCGCAGACGGCGGGGACGCGGCGGAGGCGACGAGCCGGTTTTACGGCACTGCCTGGTCGCTGCTGCCGCCGGTCATCGCCATCGTCCTCGCGCTCATAACGAAGGAGGTCTATTCCTCCCTGTTCGTCGGCATCCTCGCCGGCGGGCTGCTGTACTCGAACTTCGGCTTCGAGGGCACGGTGCTGCACATCTTCAACGGCGGCATCGTCTCCGTGCTCTCCGACGGCTACAATGTCGGCATCCTCATCTTCCTCGTCATCCTGGGCGCGATGGTCTCGCTCATGAACCGGGCGGGCGGCTCCGCGGCCTTCGGGCGCTGGGCGGCGAAGCACATAAAGACGAGGGTCGGCGCTCAGCTGGCCACCATCGTCCTCGGCATACTAATCTTCGTGGACGACTACTTCAACTGCCTGACCGTCGGCAGCGTCATGCGCCCCGTGACGGACAAGCACGGCGTATCGCGCGCCAAGCTCTCCTACCTCATCGACGCCACCGCCGCTCCGGTCTGCATAATAGCGCCCATTTCCTCCTGGGCCGCCGCCGTAGCGAGCTATGTCGAGGACGGCCAGGGCCTTGTGGTGTTCATCAAGTCCATACCCTTCAACTTCTACGCCTGGCTGACCATCGTCATGATGATAGGCCTCGCCGTCATGAAGATAGAGTACGGCCCCATGGCCAAGTTCGAGGCCAACGCGAAGAAGGGCGACCTCTTCTCCGGCAAGAACCCCTACGCCGGCATGGAGGACGACGCGCCCGAGGGCAAGGGCAAGGTCATCGACCTCGTGCTGCCCATCGTCGTGCTCGTCTTCTGCTGCGTCATGGGTATGCTCTACACCGGCAACTTCTTCACCGGCACGAGCTTCGTGGACGCCTTCTCCGACTGCGACGCCTCCGACGGGCTCATGCTCGGCAGCGCCTTCGCGCTGGTCTTCGCCATCGTCTACTACCTCTGCCGCGGCTCCATGAGCTTCCGCGAGATAATGAACAGCATCCCCGAGGGCTTCAAGGCCATGGTGCCCGCGATACTCATCCTGACCTTCGCCTGGAGCCTCAAGGCCATGACGGACTCGCTGGGCGCGACCGCCTTCGTTGACACGACGCTCCGTGCCTCGGCGAAGAGCTTCCAGGCCTTCCTGCCTGCCATCGTCTTCCTCATCGGCTGTTTCATCGCCTTCTCGACCGGCACGAGCTGGGGCACCTTCGGCATACTGATCCCCATCGTGCTGGAGGTCTTCCCGCTGACCGACCCGCACGGCGTGGTCTGCGTCTCCGCCTGCATGGCGGGTGCCGTCTGCGGCGACCACTGCTCACCCATCTCGGACACCACCATCATGGCCTCCGCCGGCGCACAGTGCGACCACGTGAACCACGTCTCCACCCAGCTGCCCTACGCCATTACCTGCGCTGCGGTCAGCTGCGTGAGCTACATCGTCGCGGGCTTCGTACCGAACGCGTTTATAGCCCTGCCCGTGGCCATACTGCTCATGCTCGGCACGCTCGTGATCATCAAAGTCCTCAACAAGGGGAAGGTAAAAAATGACGCTTGATGAGATCTGGAGCCGGGCGCGGGAGATAATGCGCCCTAATTGCCGTGTCTGTAAGGTCTGCAACGGCGCCGCCTGCCGGGGCGAGGTCCCCGGCACGGGCGCCATGGGCGACGGTTCGTCCTGGACAAACTGCACGGAGTTCCTCAATCGCGTGAAAATTAACATGGACACCGTGTACTCTGACCGAGGACAAAATACGAGCCTGGAGATTTTCGGGCACCGCTTCAGCAGCCCCGTGCTGGCCGCGCCGATAGGCGGCATGAACTACAACTATAACGGCGCAATCACGGACAGGGACTGGACCTTCGCACTGGTCAGGGGCGCGAAGGCCGCGGGCATCCTGCCCTTCACCGGCGACAACGCCAACCCCGAGCAGTACTCCTGCGGCCTTGAGGCGGCGAGGGAGAACGACGGCCTGAACGTCATAACGCTCAAGCCCTGGCGGGACAACGGCAAGCTCATAGGCCGCGCGAAGGAGATGGAGGCCGCGGGCTGCATAGCCTTCGCCTGCGACGTGGACGCGGCGGGCTTTGCCAACATGGGCTCGGCGGTGAGACTGCTCGGGCCCAAGAGCGAGGAGGAACTGAGGGAGCTGACAGGCTCCGTGAAGATACCCTTCCTGCTCAAGGGCGTGATGACGGCTGCTGGCGCGGAGAAGGCCGCGAGAGCGGGCTGTGCAGGAATCATAGTGTCCACACACGGCGGACGCGTCATCCAGTCTGCACCGGGCACCTGCGAGGTGATACCGGAGATACGCGCGGCGGTGGGCGATTCGCTCAAGATAATCGCCGACGGTGCGATACGGACGGGCACGGACATTTTCAAGGCCCTCGCGCTGGGCGCGGATGCGGTGATGATCGGCCGCCCCTTCGTGGTAGCCGCCCACGGCGGCGGGGCCGAGGGCGTGACGCTCTATGCCGAGAGCCTGAGAGCGCAGCTGCAAAACGTCATGCTCATGACCGGCGCCGCAAGCCTCGCGGAGATAACGGCCGACAAGATAAGGCTATAATAACAGGGCCGGCGTACGGCACAGGACAGATAAATACACGGCGCATCGAGACTGATGCGCCGTGTATTATTTTGGTGCAAGCTTTGGACGCCCCCTCAGCCGAGCCATGAACCGCGTGTAAGCTCAGTGCCCCGGGCGGGGGTGGAACCCCGCCCCTACAAGGCTGATGCGTATGTCCAAAGTACCCGCCAACCGGGCGAAGCCCGTATTAAATCCAAACGCCGCAGGCGTTTCACCGCTTCCCGGAAGACTGCTGGAGGGGATAAAGTCTTGCATCTCCATCGACGACGTCAGCCGATATTTTAAATAGACGCCGCCCTGCGGTTGGGCCCACCCAGCCACGATGGGTGCTCCCAGCCAAATAAAAAGCCGCTTTTCTTTGGGGCGCCACTCCCGTTTCTTTGGGCAAGGGCAAAAGAAATGGGGTGGCATTTATTTAGAATGGCCCCTGTTCAGATGGCTGCGCCCTTGAGCGCCTCCACCAGCATCGGGCCGGCAGTCTCCAGCAGCCTTCTTCTGAGACTGCCGGGGTCGTCGCCGGGCAGCACCTCCACAGGGGCCTGCAGCAGTATCTCCCCCACCTCGCCCGAGTCGTCCGGTCGGTAGACCGTTGCGCCCGTCCACTTTACGCCCCTGTCCAGCGCCGCGCGGCAAAGCTCCTGTGTGCCGACCCCGTCGAAGGCCGGCACCAGCGCACAGCGCAGGCCGACGGCCTTTCCCCTGTACGCCCTCGCTATGCCCTCGCTCAGCTTGGGCGCGAAACCCGCAAGGACGATGAAGTCTATATCCAGGTCCCGGAGCTTGTTCAGCAGCGCCAGGGAAAAGGATGCGCCGTTGGGGAAGATGCCGCGATCCACCACGTAGCCCGGCACGTGCGCGCTCTCCGCCCGCGTGAGCGCGAAGGAATCCCGCTCGGTAGCGATGACCGCCGAGAGCGTCAGCCCCGCTATCTCGCCGAAAAACACGCTGTCCAGCAGCGCCTGCAGCTCCGCTCCGTCCCCGGACACCAGCGCGGCGGCGTTTATCATACCTCCACTTCCTTCCCCAGCAGCTTCGCCGCGGTCTCGCGGCTCCTGTGCTCTATGGCCCGCAGCTGCTTCACGCCCGTCTCGAGCGCCTCGGCGTCGCTGCGCTTCTCATACGCCTCGTCTATGAGCCGCCGGAGCGTCTCCTCATCCAGCTCCTCAAGCGGCACGCAGCCCGCGTCCACGCATCTCAAAAACGCCGTGACCTTCGGGTCGTAGCTCACGCCAACGAGCGGCACGCCCTGGCCAGCCGCGAAAATAAGCCCGTGCAGCCGCATCGACACCACCGCCTGCATCCGCGACATCAGCCCTATCGCAAGCGCGGAGCGGAGCGGCCCCGGCAACAGCACATGGGGCGTGTCCCCGAGCTTTTCCGTCACCAGCGACGCCGCTTCGACGTCGCTTTTGTAGTTTATGGGCAGGTACACCGGCGTGAGGCCGTATTTTTCATACGCGTACCTCGCCGCGTCCGCGAAGACGCCGGTTTTTTCCTCAAAGCCATGCCAGTGGCGCAGGGCAAAACAGAGATATTTCCCGTCCGGCTCCGCCCCTGCCTGCCTGAGCGCCGCGTCGATATCCTCCTTTGGGGCCGCGGGCAGGGTCAACGCCGGGTCGGAGGCAAGGATGATCTCCGGCCCCGTCACGCCGAAGCGGGCAAGTTCCTCTATGCTGTCCGGCTCCCGGAGCGTGATGGCGTCCACGCAGGCGTTGAGCGTCTCCCGCGTTCGCTTCACGCCGCCGGGCCTCGTCACCGGGCCTATGCCGCAGCCGTACATCATCACCCGGCAGCCCAGCCGCTTCGCCTCCCGGAGCGTGAACAGGTAATACCACAGGCTCCGGCGGCTCGTCACGTCCTGGATGAGGCTGCCGCCGCCGTTTATATAGAGCACGGAGCGCCTCATGGCCCGCAGGAAGCCCGGTACGTTAAAGGTGTGCACAGATCTCGCGTCCACCCGCTCCGCAGCGCCCTTCGGGTCGCGGCTCATGACCGTTATCGGCATGAGCTTGTCCACGGAGCGCATCTCCGCTACAATGGCGTCGAGTATCGCCTCGTCGCCGGAGTTGCCCATGCCGTAGGCCCCGCAGATGACGACGCCCGCGCGCCCGTGCTTTTCGCGGTAGAGTATCTCCTCATAGACCTCGCGCTGCTCCCGGCAGGTGGCCTCGACCGAGAAGCGCTCCGCCGCGCGCTCGCGCACCGCGTCGCCGAGTTTTTTTCTCAGCTCCGCGTCCCCGGCCAGCTCCGAGAGCCGCCTTGCCAGTGTCTTATGGTCGCCGGGCTTGAACAGATAGCCCGTTACGCCGTCCTCTATGAGCTTCGGTATGCCGCCGACCGCCGAAGCCACCGTTGGCAGACGATAGGCCGCGCCCTCAGTCAGAGCGTAAGGGAAGGTCTCCGAGATGGAGCTGAGCGTGTTTATATCGAGCGCGGAGTAGAACTCCTCCATATCGTCCAGCCAGCCCGCGAGGGTGACCGCCTCGCCCGCCCCCAGCTCCGCGGCGAGCTTCGTGAGGTTCTCGCGCTCCGGGCCTTCGCCGGCTATGATTAGCTTCATATTCGGGTGCTCCCGCCGCGCCCCGGCAAAGCCGCGCACCAGCGTCGCGAGGTCTTTCACAGGGTCGAGCCTCGCCGCCGCGCCGACCACGATATCTCCCGGTCCGACCTTCGCGCCAATCTTTTCGCAGAAGGCGGCCCGGTCGTGCCGTTTCGGTTCGCGGGTGAAATCGAGGCCGTTGTAGATGGCGAAGGTGGTCTCTCTCGGGAAGCCCCTCGACACGAGGAGCCTGCGCATGGCGTCCGAGACGCCGACGTGGTATTTTATCCTCCTGAGCGCCAGCACGTTCAGCACCCCGTAGGTCACCGCCGCAAGCGGGCGGCCCATGTAATCGAGCCTGTAGTCGCTGTGCACGGTGCTGACCACGGGCCTGCCGCAGCCCCCGCGCAGCAGCGCGCCCGCGAGGTTCGCCCTCGAGCCGTGGGTATGCACAAGCTCGAAGCCCTCGTCGGCTATGAGCTTTTTCACCTGCCTGAGAGCCGAGAAGAACCCCCCGTCGCAGATCCTCGTATCGATGCCCAGCTCCGCCGCCTCGCGCGCGAACGGCCCGTCGCGGAAGCAGACGAGGGTGATGTCCATTCCCCTCGAGAGGTTGCGCAGCAGCGAATGGACGTGGGTCTTTGCCCCGCCCGTGTCGCCGCCGCTGATAAGATGGATGACTTTCAAGGTCACGCCTCCTGATTCTTGTAACCGGCGCAATTTTATTGTAAAATAAGGACCAAAGTAAAGTTCATTATAACTTACCGCAGACCCGGGGTCAACAACAACGAAGATCGGATGATGAAGATAAGATGACAAAAGTGTATCTGATAAGACACGCGGAGGCCGAGGGCAACCTGTTCAGGCGCGCCCAGGGGCACTGGAACGGCAAGGTAACGGCGCGGGGATATAAGCAAATCGACGCGCTCGCGGAGCGGTTCAGGGGCGAGAAAATAGACGCGGTGTACTCCAGCGACCTGGACAGGACGGTGGCGACCGCCGGCGCTCTCCTGCGCGGGCGCAAGCTCACTCTAGTCACCACGCCGCGCCTGCGCGAGATAAACATGGGAGTCTGGGAGGGCGAGCCCTGGGGCAACATCACCTACAAGTGGCCCGAGCAGATGTACCTTTTCAACAACGAGCCGGAGAAATGGTCGGTGCCGGGCGGCGAGGGTTTCTACGAGGTACAGAAACGAATGACGGAGGTCATACTCGAGCTGGCCGCAAAGCACGATGGCGGGACAATCGCCGCCGTCTCGCACGGCATGGCGATAAAGATCTTCCTCATGGGTGCGCTCGGCCTTCACAGCGGCGACTCCGAGGCCATGATGCACGGGGACAACACCTCCGTGAGCCTGCTCGAGATCGATGGCGGGAGGATAGACGTCAAATATTACAACGACAACAGCCACCTCGGGGACGGGCTTTCGACCTTCGCGACCCAGCGCTGGTGGCGGGATACGAAAAAGGACGACCCCACGAGCCTGCGCTTCGAGCCGCTCGACCCGAGGGACAGGGAGGACGCGGACTTCTACACGCGCTGCTACGCCGACTCCTGGGCGGTAGCCCACGGCTCGTCCGCGGGTTTCGTGCCGAAGGTGTATCTTGCCTCTGCGCGCTCGCACTCGGCAAAGGACAGGGACTGCCTCATGAAGGTCATGTACGGTGACAGGCCCGTCGGCGTGCTCGAGCTGGACCCCCGGCGCGGGAAGGATGAGGGCTGCGGCTGGGTGAGCCTGCTGTACCTCATCCCCGAGTTTCGCGGCAAGGGCTACGGCGTGCAGCTCATAGGCTGCGCGGCGGCGTATTTCTCCGACCGCGGCCGGAGCGCCGTGCGGCTGCACGTCGCGGTGACTAACGAAGCCGCCATCGGCTTCTATAAGCACTACGGCTTCGAGGAACTGGCCGTCGAGCCGGGCGTGTCCTCCGACCAGCTGCTCATGGAGAGGAAAAACTGATGAGAGCCGTCATACACAAGGCAGAATTGCCCGCCGAGGGACGCATCATTGCCATCTCGGACGTGCACGCCAACCTGCCGTATCTTAAGGGCCTGCTGGCAAAGCTCAGCCTGCGGAGCGAGGACACGCTGGTGTTCTGCGGCGACATGCTCGAGAAGGGCGAATACAGCCTCGAGACGCTCAGATTCATAATGGAGCTGAGCGCTGCGCGGCGCGTGCTCGCGGTTCAGGGCAACTGCGATTTCTGGCAGGACTCCATCTACAGGGCCAACGAGAGGACAGATGCCTATACAAAGAGGTACCTGCTGTCGAACAGTGCGGGCTGGGGTTCCGGCCTGCTGTCGCAGATGTGCGGTGAGATAGGCTTTGAGTTTGGCGAGGACACCGACATGGCCGAGTTCAGGCGGGCTATTGCGGATGCCTTCAGGCCTGAGCTGGATTTTCTGGACTCGCTGCCGCACGTCATATCCACCGAGCACTACGTCTTCGTCCACGGCGGCATCCCCGAGGGCGAGCCGGAGAGCTGGGACGGCTGGTACTGCATGAAAAACGACAATTTCCTCGGCCAGGGCAGGTCGTTTAAGAAGTGGATAATAGTCGGTCACTGGCCAGTCATGCTCTACGGGACCGACACCGTCTGCGCGAACCCGATAATAGAGCGCGAGCGCAGGATAATCAGTATCGACGGCGGCTGCGTGCTCAAGGATGACGGGCAGCTCAACGCCCTCATCATACCTCACAACGGCAGCGAGGACTTCAGCTTCGAGTATTACGACCGCTTCCCGGTGAAAACGGTCAGAACCGCGCAGAAAGGCTCCGACCGAAGCGCCTATATCCGCTGGGGCGACAATATCGTGCGCATACTCGAGCGCGGGGAGGAATTTTCGCGCTGCGTGCACGTGCGCACGGGCTATGAGCTGGACATACTTACGAAATACCTCTACGGCGAGAGCGGCGAGGTGCGCTGCAACGACTGCACCGACTACGTACTGCCGCTCGAGCCCGGAGACAGGGTCTCGGTCGTGGAGGAGACGAGCCGCGGCTTCCTCGTAAAGCACAATGGCGTCAGCGGCTGGTACGGAGGTGAACTGCTGTGATCGACAGGGCCGATTTCCTGCCCGTGTCCGCCGAGGACATGCACGAGCGCGGCTGGTGGTGGTACGACTTCCTCGTAGTCGGAGGCGACGCATATATTGACCACCCGAGCTTCGGCACGGCGGTCATCGCACGCGTGTTGGAGGCGGAAGGCTACCGCGTGGCGGTGCTCTGCCAGCCGGACTGGCATTCCGCCGAGGCGTTCAGGGCAATGGGCGCGCCGAGGCTCGGCGTCATGATAGGCGCGGGCAACCTCGACTCCATGGTGGCCCACTACACGGCGGCAAAGCACAGAAGGCGCGAGGATTTCTACTCTCCCGGCAAAAAGACGGGCCTGCGGCCCGACCGGGCCGTCATCGTCTACGCAAACCGCGCGAGGGAGGCCTTCGGGCCGGACATGCCCATAATAATAGGCTCGCTCGAAGCGAGCCTCAGGCGCTTTGCGCACTACGACTATTGGGAAGACAAGGTGCGGCGGAGCGTCATCTTCGATGCGAAGGCCGACCTGCTCACCTACGGCATGGGCGAGTACGCCACCATCGAGATCGCCAAGGCACTCAAGAAGAAAAAGCCCATTTCGGAGCTGCACGACATCCGCGGCACGGCCTATATCGCAAAGGAGGCGCCCGAGGACGCGCTGATGCTGCCCTCGTACGAGGAGGTCAGCCGGAGCAAGCGCGCCTATGCCGAGGCCACGCGCGTGGAGTATGCGGAGCACGACCCGGTGCGCGGGCGGCGCATGGCCCAGGCGCACGGGGACCGCTATCTTGTGGTCAACCCGCCCGCCATGCCGCTCTCCAGATCGGAGCTCGACCGCGTGGCGGAGCTGCCGTACACGCGCGAGGTGCACCCGATGTACGAGGCCATGGGCGGCGTGCCCGCCATAGAGGAGGTGCGCTTTTCGGTCATCCACAACCGCGGCTGCTTCGGCGGCTGCAACTTCTGCGCCCTCGCCTTCCATCAGGGCAGGATGGTCACGAGCCGCAGCCACGAGAGCGTGATAAAGGAAGTCACGGCGATGACGAAGCACCCGCTCTGGAAGGGCTACGTCTCCGACGTGGGCGGGCCGAGCGCGAACTTCAGGAAGCCCTCCTGCGCCCAGCAGCTCAAAAACGGCATGTGCGCGAACCGCAGCTGCCTTGCGCCCACGCCCTGCAAAAACATAGACGCCGACCACTCGGACTACCTCACGCTCCTGCGTAAGCTCAGGAACATTCCGGGCGTGAAAAAGGTCTTTGTACGCAGCGGGATAAGATACGACTTCATGCTCTGTGACAAAAAGGGTGATTTCTTCGCGGAGCTGGTGAAATACCACATCTCCGGCCAGCTGAAGGTCGCGCCGGAGCACTGCATAGACTCGGTGCTCGACTGCATGGGCAAGCCGCACATAGACGTGTACGAGCGCTTCATGGAGAAGTACCGGGCCCTGAACGTCAGGTACGACAAGGAGCAGTATGTCGTGCCCTACCTCATGAGCTCGCATCCGGGCAGCACGCTCGAGAGCGCGATAGCGCTGGCGCTGTACCTGAAAAAGACGGGCCGCCGCCCGGAGCAGGTACAGGACTTCTATCCGACGCCGGGCACGGTCTCGACCTGCATGTACTATACGGGCCTCGACCCGCGGACGATGGAGCCGGTGTACGTGCCGCGCACGGCGGAGGAAAAGGCGATGCAGCGGGCGCTTTTGCAGTTTCAGAACCCGGCGAACCGACGGCTGGTGCTCGAGGCGCTCAGGAAGGCCGGACGCGAGGACCTCATAGGTTTCGGCAAAGGCTGTCTTGTCCCGCCCTATGACAGGAGGCGGAGGAGGGGCAAATGAAGCTGCTGCTCATACTTCTGGGGGCGTATCTGCTCCTTATTAATCTGGACGGGTTCATACTGATGGCCTCGGACAAGTCGAGGGCGCGGCGCGGGAAGCGGAGGATACCGGAGGCTACGCTTTTCCTTGTGGCGGTGCTTGGCGGCTCGCTGGGCGTCATAACAGGTATGTACACCTTCCGGCACAAGACCCAGCACGACAGTTTCACCATCGGCATGCCCCTCATCCTCTTTTTTGAGGCGGTGCTCATGGCGCTCGCGCTGTATTTTGCCAGATGATCAAATATGCGGAGGGAACGGGCTCGGCCCGTTCCCTCCGTTTTCATCACCGTCTTCTTTTCCCGGACAGGTTTTCGTCTGCGCGCATGATTATCTCCTTTACCAGTGCCGCCGCCCGTTCGCCGTCGCCGGACTTTACCGCCTCCGTCAGCTCGGCGTGCAGCTTCACTGAGCGCTTTCTCTCCGAGGCAGCACGGTAGTGCTCAGCTGTCAGGCCCCTGAGCGGCCCATGGAAGGCTTTGAAAGTCATGGCGTACACATCATTGCCGGAGAGTTTCGTCAGCTGATAATGGTAATCGCAAATGGCGTCTACCAGCTCGCCGCCCTCCGCGCTCCGTATCCTCTCCATCAGCATGGGCAGAGTCTCGTCCTGCCTGCCGCGCCCATTCTCACAGGCCAGCCTCGCACATTCGCATTCGATGAGCGCGCGCATGTCCATCAGGTCGTGCAGAAGCGACTCGCCCATGTTCGCCGAGCCGTACTCCATGATGACCGACAGCGTCTGCGGAGTCGCCTCCCTCAGGAAATCCGACACGAACGCGCCGCGGCGCGGCACTATCCTCACAAAGCCCTTGCGCTCCAGCTCCAGCATGCCCAGATTTACGCTGCTGCGGCTCAGTCCGTAGCGTACGGCCAGATCACGCTCGGCCTCAAGCCGTGTGCCGGGTGTGAGCTTACCCGACAGTATCTGCGCCTCTATTTCCTTGACGAAGCTCTCGCGCTTTGAATTTTCCGCTGTTCCGGCCATGTCCTGCCTCCTGAATGCCCATTCTGTCTGCTACAAGGATAAACTGAAACGGCAATAAAATCAAGCTCGTGCTCAGCGGGAAGAAAAATTGTGCATAATCTAACAAAGAGCGATTGAAAACTGCGGTGCGTCCGTATATAATGCTGTTGTGGCCATACCAGAAGATTCGAAATGAATGAATATATAAAGGAGGTCAGGCGATGCAAAAATACGACGTAGTGGTGGTCGGCGCCGGCAACGGCGGGCTGGCCGCCGCCGCATGTCTCGCGAAGGCCGGAAAAAGGGTGCTGCTGCTTGAGAAGCACAATCTGCCCGGCGGCTGCGCCACCAGCTTCCGGCGCGGGCGCTTCGAGTTCGAGTCCGCGCTGCACGAGCTTTGCCAGATGGGTGAGCCGGGCCAGGGGGGACACGTCCGTGAGCTGCTCGACGAACTGGGACTCGACGTGGAGTGGGTGCCGGTGGACGAGGCCTTCCGCTCCATAAGCACCGACCCGGAGGACGGTTACGACGTGACCATTCCCGCCAGCGAGCAGGGCTTCCTGGACGCCATGGAAAAGGCCGTTCCCGGCTGCCGCGCCTCCATGGAAAACCTCATGGAACTCACGCGGATGATAGGCGACGGCGTGGACTGGCTCTATGAGTACAACAACAATCCGCCCAAGCTGCCCATGCTGATGAAGTGGCGGGACCTCATGCGCTGCGTCTCCGTGCCGACGGACGAGATGCTCATAAAGCTCGGCGTGCCGAAGAAGGCGCGCGAGATCTACGAGAGCTACTGGGATTACGTCGGCGTGGACTCCACCAAGATGAGCTTTGCCGTCTACGCGCAGATGTTCAGGATGTACCTCAACTTCAAGCCCTACATCTGCAAAATGCGCAGTCACGAGATAGCCATGGCCTTCGATAAACGTATACGAGAGCTGGGCGGCGATATCTGGTACAACACCGAGGCCGAAAAGATCGACGTCCGAAACGGGCAGGTGCGCGGTGTAGTATTGAAAGGCGGGACGTATATCGAGTGTGATCGCGTGGTCTCGAACCTGATGCCGACGGTGGTTTTCTCGAAGATGGTCAGCCCGGCCGAGGTGCCGGAGCGCGACAGGCGAGCATGCAACGCGAGGCGGCTCGCGCAAAACTGCTTCACCATCTACCTCGGCCTCGACGTGACGGCGGACGAGCTGGGCATCGAGGGCTACGACACCTTTGTGCGCGACACGGGCGACACGCTCCGTCAGTACGAGACCTCGGCATCCATTGACACGCACAAGACCTACTGCGTCACCTGCCTCAACCGCGCCATACCCGACTGCTCGCCCCCGGGCACCTGCATACTGTCCTTCTCCAAGTTCTACTCCGCCGACGCCTTTGCAGGCGTGTCGGAGCGCGAGTACTTCGACGTGAAGACTAAGATAGCCGAGGAGACGATAGACCACTTTGAGAAATGGTTCAACGTGGATATCCGCAGCCATATTGAGGAGATCGTGACAGCGAGTCCCGTGACCTTTGCTAGGTATATAGGCACGCCGCAGGGCGACGTTTACGGCTACGCGAGCGAGATGTGGGACGGCATGTTCCCGCGCGTCATGTCCTGCGAAAAGCTGGACTACACGATAAAGGGCCTGCGCTTCTGCGGCGGCCACGGCACGAACATGGACGGTTACAGCCAGGCCTATCTCTCGGGTGCGGAGGCGGCGAGATATACTCTCAAGGACATGAAGGAGGGCCGCTGAGATGAAGTATCATTATGACAGGAGCGAGATAAGGAAGATCCCGCTCTCGGGCTTCCTCAACATGGTACCGGAGCGCAACAGGAGGATAGCGAAGGGCGCCGAGACCCTGCCCGTGTCCGAGTTTAACGCCAACCGTCTGGCCAGGAGCCTGCATCCCGCAGTGCAGCATGTAAAGATAGCGAAGGTCGCCGAACACGCGGAGGCAAAGAGCTTCACACTGGTGCCGGATACAGAGCGGGGCACGTCGAGCCTCGCGTATTTCCGCGCAAGCCAGTATGTCAGCGTGGACCTCTGCATAGGCGGCACGGTGCTCTCGAAGCCCTACACCATCCGCTCCGGCCCCGGCTCGGCGCTGGGTGAGACGGGCACGAGCTATGTGCTGACGATAAAGCTCACGCGCCCGGGTTACGCCTCGAAATGGATACTCGAAAACTGGAAAGAGGGCATGAGGCTGGACATCTCCGGGCCGCTGGGAGACTTCTACTACGACAGGATACGCGATGCACGGCACGTGGTTGCCCTCGCGGGCGGCAGCGGCATAACGCCCTTTTTCTCCATGGCCGAGGCCATAGCGGACGGGATGGAGGACTTTAATCTCACCATCCTCTACGGCAGCCGGACGGCGGAGGGCATACTGCTGAGAAATGAGCTGGACGCGGTCGCGGCCCGGGCCGGCGGGAAGGTGAAGGTCGTGCACGTCCTGAGCGACGAGGAGCGCGAGGGCTATGAGCACGGTTTCCTGACGGCGGAGCTGGTGAAGAAGTATGCGCCGGAGGGCGATTACTCTGTTTTCATGTGCGGCCCGCAGGCGATGTACGACTACGAGGAGCGGGAGCTTGCGGCGCTGGGCCTGCCCAGGCGGAGGATAAGGCGCGAGCTTTCGGGCGACTATATCGTGGATAAGCCCTCTGAGAAGTCGTATAAGCTGACGCTCACGGTGCAGGGCGAGCGGCGCGAGCTGGAGTGCCGGGAGAACGAGAGTCTCGAGTGGGCGATAGAGCGCGCGGGCGTGAAGGCCCCGACGCATTGCCGGAGCGGCGAGTGCGGCTGGTGCCATGCGCGGCTGGTCTCCGGCGAGGTGTACGTGCCCGAGGCGGCGGACGGCAGAAGGGGCGCGGACGTAAAATTCGGCTGGATTCACCCCTGCGCCAGCTTCCCGAGGTCGGATGTGGAGCTGGAAATATATCCGGGTTCGTAACAGAATAGACTTGTTAAAGAGGGTCTCGTGGTGTAAACTAACGTCATGAGACCCTCTTATGGTCTGAAAGGAGTATCGTTATGCCAAGCTATATGAGCCGGGGCGAGATGAAGTCCGAGGCGAGAGCCGCGATGCGGCAGTCTCACGTCAGCCCGTATATCACGGCGCTCATCTATTGCGCAGTTGTGTATGTCATCGGCCTGCTCTCGGCGAAACTCATGCGCGTTGACGCTTTGACCTACCTCCAGGTGCTCTCCGAGAGCAGCCCGGAGTATGCGGTCAGGTTTTATATCTCAAATGCGCCGGGGGCCTTTGCCTTTGTCATAGACCTGCTGCTGGAATTCATGACCGACCTGCTGTACGCCGGCTTTGTAATTTTCGTGCTGAAAATGATCAGGCGGCAGGAGAACAGCCTCTGGAACCTTATGGACGGCTTCCAGCACTTCTTGAAGGTCATCGGCCTGCGGATACTGACCAGCCTCTACGTCTTCCTGTGGAGCCTGCTGCTGGTGATACCCGGCATCGTCGCGGCCTACCGCTACCGTCAGGCGCTGTACCTGCTGCTCGACCACCCGGAGATGGGCATCATGGAGTGCATAAGCGAGAGCAAGCGCATGATGCGCGGGCACAAGGCGGAGCTGTTCATACTCGACCTCAGCTTTTTAGGATGGTCGCTGCTGACGATCATCCCCTTCGTCTCGGTCTACGTTCTCCCCTATATGCAGAGCACATACGCGATATACTACATGCATCTGAGAGAGCTCGACGGCGGCTTCTCTCGCGGGCCCGACAGAGAAAGCTGGTACTGAGCCGGCATAATAAAAACGCACCCGGTCGGGTGCGTTTTTATTATGCCCTGTCCTCGGCGCGCGCGTTTTCAAAGAGCTGGATGGTGGCGTCGATGGAGTCCACAACGCTTACTATGTGGTATTTCAGCACGAACAGGATGTCCGCGTCCTCGGGATACATGCGCTTTGCCTTCCTCAGCATCGGCAGCACGTGCACCCGCGTCTCCTCTATGTAGGACTTCAGCTTCTCCTCCGAGAAGGTGCCGGCCATGCTCGAAACGTTGTGACAGCGGTCGAGCAGCTTGGTCAGCGTGGCCTCCCGGCTCTGCAGCAGCATGTTGTAATAGCGGTTTTTTGCAATCTCCTTCGTCTCGCCGTCCATGACCCGGAAGGTCATCAGGTCCACCGCGTTCCTCACGCGGTCGTCCACCGGCAGCTCCGAGAGGCTCACTCCGCAGTCCTCACACACGTCGTGCAGCAGTATCGTGGCTATCACCGTGTCGTCCCTGATGCCGATGCTTACCGCGTTGCAGGCCATCATCAGCGGGTGTACGATATACGGCTCGCCGCTCTTGCGCAGCTGGCCGGAGTGCTTGTCGCGGGCAAAGGACATCGCTTTGAGCGTCTGCTTCATGCCTGCCCCGGTCGCCAGGCCGCGAAGATAGGTATACATCTTTTCAGAATTGAACGAAGTTCCCGTCATTTTACTCTCCCCGCCCTCTTTTATATTCCTGTGCTCTGATGATACCTCACGCGCTGTTTGAATCGTCCTTCTGCTTTCCGCAGGCACGTCTTACAAACTTTCTCCTTGTCAGCGCCCCGTGCGGGCAGGCCCGCAGGCAGTCCCCGCAGCGTATGCACTCCGTGCTGTTGGGCTCCACGTTCGGCCTGAGTTCAAAGCCGCAGGCCCGGGTGCAGGCTCCGCAGTTCGTGCACTTTTCCCCGTCCACCTCGTATCTGTAAAATGCGATCGGGTTGAAAAGCCCGTAGACAGCGCCCAGCGGGCAGAGATAGCGGCAGAAGGGCCGGTACGACCATACCGAGAGCAGCAGTATGACTATGAGCAGCCCGACCTTCCAGTCAAACAGCCAGCCGAGCGAGGACTGAAGGCTCTCGTTCATGAGCACCAGCGGTATGCCCGCAAAGAGCGTGCCCGAGGGGCAGACGTATTTGCAGTACCAGGGGCTGCCCTGGCCCACGATGTCCAGCACCGTCAACGGCAGGATGACCACCAGCACGGCGAGCACGAGATAGCGGAGGTACTTGAGATACCTGTCCCCCGGCAGGCGCTTGCGCTTTTTTGGAAAGGGTATCTTGTGCAGCAGATCCTGCACCAGCCCGAAGGGACAGAGCCAGCCGCAGACGAACCGTCCGAGAAAGGCCCCCACCAGCATGAGAAAGCCCACGACGTAGAAGGAGAACCACTTTCCCTGCTCGCCCAGCACTGCCTGCAGCGAGCCTATCGGGCAGGCGCCGAGCGCGCCGGGGCAGGAATAGCAGTTGAGGCCCGGCACGCAGATCTTCTTGAGCTCTCCCCTGTAGATGCCGCCCTTGAGAAAGCCCATGGCGTAGCCGTTCGTCAGCGCGGTCCAGCCCAGCTGGACGGCGAGCCTTATGTGTTTGCCCAGCCGCTTAACCAAGGCCGATGCACTCCAGGCAGATATTCACAGCCTTGCGCAGCACGATCTCTGCCTCGCCCATATGCAGGCCAAGCAGCAGCAGGGCGGCTCCTGCTGCTGCGGTCAGTGCTGCGGTGATGTCTCTCGCTCGGCGGCTCATGCTCCGGTTTCCTCCAGCATGGGGTCCACGATCTCCTTCCAGGCCTCAAGGCTTTTGGCGGACAGGTAGGCTGAACCAACCTGCCTCCCCTCGCTGTCAACGAACAGTGTCGTGGGCACGGCGTAGATCTGTGAGAGCAGCCCGTATGTGCCCTCGCCGGGCACAATGTGCGTATAATTCGCACCGGTGGACGCGACGATCTCTTTCGCCTTGTCTATCTGCGCGCTGTCCAGGTTCCCGTCCGAGTCCAGCACGTCCGAGACGAGGCCGACTATCTGGAAACCCTTGTCGGCGTATTCCTCCGCAAGCGTGCCGAGGTCCGGCATCTCTGAGATACACGGTCCGCAGTAGGTCGCCCAGACATTTACCATCGTGAGCTTATAGTCGGAAAACAGGCTCTCGTCCACGGCGTTGCCCTCGATGTCCGTGGTGGAAAAGCTGCTGAGTATGCCGGCTGGAGCCGAGTTCTCACCGTCGGGGCTGTCGGTCGCCTCCGGCGCGGCGGTGCCGCATGCCGTGAGCAGCAGCATAATGACGGCTATAAAAAAGGCTGATATGCGTTTCATAGAACACCTCCCGATTTATTCTTGTAACAAGTGTAAAGATTATACACGCCGTGCGTGATGGCGTCAAGGAACCTTGTCACAGACTTGGGCGCAGGCGGGAGTGGATAATAAAATAACGCGCCGCGGATGGTGGTTCCCCGCGGCGCGTATTATTTATTTCTCTTTTTCTTCCGGTTCTTCCTCAGCCTCGGGCTCGGGCGGGGCCCAGAAGCGTCCGTACATGATGGCATATTTCCTTATTTTTGCCGCGAGCTCCGGCGTCGCCTCGCCGGGCTTCATCCGCCAGCGCCAGTTGCCCTGAGCCGTACCGGGAATGTTCATCCTTGCCTCGGCGCCGAGGCCCAGATAGTCCTGCATCTGCGCCACAAACAGCTGCGCCACGGAGGACATGCCGCCCCTTATGACGCCCCAGTTGGCGCCCTCGTCTTCGTTCAGGCCCAGATACAGGCCCGCATATGCCACATCGTCGGGTTTGCCGCCCTTGTACCACTGCATGAGCGTCTCGTTGTCGTGCGTGCCGACATAGCAGACACAATTCGGCGTGTAGGTGTGCGGCAGGTAGTTGCTCGGCTCCCTGGAATCAAAGGCGAATTCCAGCACCTTCATGCCGGGGAAACCGGAGTCACGCAGCAGTTTCTCGACCTCGGGCGTCAAAAAGCCCAGGTCCTCGGCTATGAACTTCGTGTCGTGGAACCAGTCGCGCAGCACGCCGACAAGGCCCATGCCGGGGCCGGGCATCCACTTGCCGTTTTTCGCCGTCTCCTCGCCGTAGGGTATGCTCCAGTAGCTCTCAAAGCCCCGGAAATGGTCTATCCTGATGACGTCGTAGAGCTTCTTTGCGCCTTCGATGCGGCGTATCCACCAGCCGTAGCCGTCGGACTTCATGTGCGCCCAGTCGTAGATGGGGTTGCCCCAGAGCTGCCCGTCCTCGCAGAAGTAGTCGGGCGGCACGCCGGAGACGCAGGTGGGGATGTTCTTCTCGTCGAGCAGGAAACTCTTTGGGTCCGCCCAAACGTCCGATGAGTCGAGCGCGACGTAGATGGGCAGGTCGCCTATTATCTCTATGCCCAGGGAGTGCACGTACTCGCGCAGCTTATCCCACTGCTTGTAGAACATGTACTGTATCCATGTAAAGAGCCGCACATCCGCGTCGAGCAGCTTCCGGTAGTGCTCCACGCTCGCGGGTTTCCTGAGCCTGATGTCCTCGTCAGGCCAGAGCGTCCAGGAGACCATACCGAAGTGCCGCTTGAGCGCCATGAACAGCGCATAGTCGGGCAGCCAGCCGGCATTCTGCTCGCGGAAGCGGGTTATCTCGCCGGCATCCCTGTCCCAGCCGCGCGCGCAGGCGAGGCGCAGGATATCGAAGCGGTTGTAGTATATCTTGCCGTAATCGACGTTCATGGGGTCGTCGCCCCAGTCAACAGCCGCAACCTCGGGCTTTTTGAGCAGTCCGTCCTCGATGAGCATGTCGAGGTCGATGAAGTACGGGTTGCCCGCATAGGTGGAGAAGGAGGCGTAGGGCGAATCACCGTAGCTCGTCGGGCCGAGGGGCAGCAGCTGCCAGGCCTTCTGGCCGGCTGCGGCCAGGAAATCCGCGAATTTATACGCCTCCTTGCCGAAGGTGCCAATGCCGTACTTCGACGGCAGGGAGGATATAGGCATTAAAATGCCGCTTTTACGTTCCATGCCGTCTCACCCCTTCACGGCGCCCGCCGCGACGCCCTTGATAATGTATTTCTGGCAGGAGATATAGAAGATGATTATCGGCAGGATGCTCAGCAGAATGAGCGCCATGGTAGCGCCCATGTCCACAGAGCCGTAGCTGCCCTTGAGGTACTGGATGTGTATGGGTATGGTCCTGTAGTCCTTGCCGAGCACGAGGTAGGGCAGCAGGTAGTCGTTCCAGACCCACATCGTCTCCAGCACGCCAACGGAGATCATGGTCGGCTTGAGCATTGGGAACACGACGAGGAAGAAGGTCCGCAGCGGCCCGCAGCCGTCTATGGCGGCAGCCTCTTCGATCTCTATCGGCATGGACTTCACGAAACCCACGAACATGAACACCGCGAGGCCCGCGCCGAATCCCAGGTAGATGACCGGTATCGTCCAGGGCGTGTTGAGCTTGAGCGTGTCGGCCGTCTTCGCCAGCGTGAACATGACCATCTGGAAGGGTACGACCATCGAGAACACGCAGACATAGTACACCAGCTTGCAGAAGCGGCTGTTCACCCTCGAAATGTACCAGGCCGCCATCGACGTACACAGGATGATGAGCGCCGTCGAGAGTATCGTTATCGTGAAGCTGTACTCCACGCACTTCCAGAAGTTGTAGTTGCCGAAGGTGACGCCCTTGATGTAATTGTCGAAGCCCATGAAGGTCTCAGCGTTCGGCAGCGCAAAGGTCTGCGTATTTATGCCGGAGTTGCTCTTGAAGGAGTTTATGAGCACGATGACGATGGGCATGACGTAAAGTATGGCTATGACCGCGAACAGGACCGTGAGGAGGTTCTTATTCCTCTGGCTTTTGCTGAGGCTGCCCTTCATCACTGCTGCACCTCCTTCTTTCTGGTATAGCGAAGCTGGATAAGCCCGATGGCCGCGACGAGGATGAAGAACAGCACGGCCTTCGCCTGGCCCACGCCTCTCGAGTTGGCGTTCAGGTAGAAGCTGTTGTAGATGTTCAGCGCCAGCATCTCCGTCGAGTGAATGATGGAGCCGTCTGACTGGAATATGTAGGGCTGGCCGTTGTTCAGCGCCAGGTTCTGGTCAAAGAGCTTGAAGGAGTTTGTCAGCGTCAGGAAGGTACAGATCGTGATGGACGGCATGACGCAGGGGATGGTGATCTTGGTCAGCGTTTTCCAGCCGCTCGCGCCGTCTATCCTCGCGGCTTCGAGCAGGTCGTCGGGCACGCTCTGCAAGCCGGCGATGTAGATTATCATCATATAGCCTATCTGCTGCCATGCCATGAGTATGAGCAGGCCGATGAAGCCGTATTTTGTCGAAAGCAGTATGGATGTCCCGTACCTTATGAGTATGCCGTCAAAGATCATGGACCAGATATAGCCCAGCACGATGCCGCCTATGAGGTTCGGCATGAAGAACACGGTGCGGAACAGGTTCGAGCCCTTGATGCCCCGGGTAAGCGCGTAGGCCACCGCGAAGGCCAGGACGTTTATAACAATGAGCGATACCACGGCAAAAAGCGCCGTGTACCAGAAGGAGTACATGAAGGAGCTGTCCGTCAGCGCCTTGATATAGTTGCCGAGGCCGATAAACTCGGCGTCGGAGGTCGTCCTGAAGGTGCAGAACGACAGATAGAAGCCCTTTGCAAACGGGTAGACGAAGCCTATGAGAAATGCGGCAAGCGTGGGCAGGAGAAAGACCGGGAACCACTTGCGTATGCTGCCGCTGAGCATGTTGCCGTTCACCGCGAGGCTGTGCCTTTTCCTCTTTTTAGTTTCCATTATCCATCCCCTCTTTTGGAAAGGGGCGAGCGCCGGCTGCCGCTCGCCCCTGGTATGAGCTTGCTTTCCCTTTCAGGGGAGAGGCTTACTGGTTCGCGTACTGGGTGGCCCAGCCCTGGACGAAAGCGGTGACGACATCGTCCCAGGAGCCGCCGCCGACGGTGTACTGGGTGAGCGCCGCAACGACGGCCGCACGCCAGGTGTCAACGTTCGGGGTGTAGTTGAAGGCCCAGGTCACGGTGTACTTGCCATCGGCTATGTACTCGTTGGCGTTGTTGAAGAACACATTGGAGCTCTCCTTGGCGTTCTTGAAGGGGATGGGGCCGAACTGCTCGGCCATCATCGTGGTGCCCTCCTCGGAGGTCACGACCCAGTACATGAAGTCGAGAGTGGCCTGGATGTCTTCCTCGGAAGCCTTGGCATTGACCGCCCAGCAGTTCTCAGTGCCGCAGCAGAGGCCGGCGTCCTCCTCGCCCTCAACGCCGCAGTAGATGGGGATCATGGCGAGGTTGGCGGGGTCCATGCCGTAGTTGTTCACGAGAGCGTCATACTCCCAGGAGCCGTTCTGATAGAACACGGCCTTGCCCTCGCCGAACTCGGCCTGGGACTGGTCGCTGGTGGCGGTGGTGAGCTGAGCCGGGGCGGTGTCGCTGTTGGCGACATAGAGGTCCCAGATCATCTTGAAGTTGTCGAGGTAAGCGCCGGTAATGGTGGCAGGCTGGCTGGTCACGCCGTCGTCACGGAACTCGTAATAGAGCGGCATGTTGGCCAGGTGGCCGGAGAAGCGCCAGCTGGAGGAGCTGTCAAGGCCAGCGGAGGAGAAGGCCGCAAAGGCCAGCTCGCCGGTGGCGTGACGCGCGGTGATGTCCTCGGCGACGGACTTGAGGCTCTCAAAGTTCGTGATGTCGGAGAGCTCGTAGCCGGCCTCGGCCAGAAGCTCCGTGTTCACGATGATGCCGAAGGCCTCATAGCAGTAGCCAATGCAGTAGACTTCGCCGTTCTCACCAAAGAGGTTGAAGTCGTCGGTGGTCATCTCCTTGTAGACGGCGGTGTCGGTCAGGTCATAGCAGTAGTCGCCCCAAGTGTCCAGGCCAGCCTGGTTGCCGCACTGGAACAGGGTCGGCATGTCGCTCTTGTCCATCTCGGCGGTCAGCGTGGAGCTGTACTCACCGGAAGCCGCAGTGACGACCTTGACGGTCACGCCGGTCTGCTCAGTGTAGAGCGCAGCGAGATCCTGCCAGGCCTGGTCGGCCTCGGGCTTGAAGTTGAGGTAATAGACGCTGCCGGTCGCGGTGCTGTCGCCGCCCTCGGGCGCATCTGTCGCCGGGGTGTCGTCTCCGCTGGGGGCATCCGTCGGGTCGGCTGCGGGTTCGCCGCAGGCGGCCAGCGCGAAGACCATCACGAGGGCCAGAAGCAGTGCAAGAAACTTCTTCATTCTTTTAACATCTCCTATTAATATTTATTTCCTCGGCGTCTCGCCGGAAAATACGCGTCAAACGGCTCTCACCGAGCCCCCGGGCCGCAGCTGTGTCTCGAGCATAACCTGGCGGTTCCCGCCCCGGCCCTCTATCATATCCATAAGTATGCGGACGCTCTCCGCGCCCATGCGCTCCCTCGGCTGCACCAGCGTGGTCAGCGTCGGGCGCGTGTACTCCGAAAACTCCAGCCCGTCTATGCCTATGACCGAGCAATCCCCAGGCACGCCGAGGCCCCGGTCCTCCAGCGCCTTTATCGCCGCTATCGCCATCATGTCGGAAATACAGAATATCGCCGAAAACTCCTCTCCGGAGTCCAAAAGCCGCATGGTCGCCTCGTATGCATCCCTCATGCCGAAACTGCCCGCACAGACTGCCAGCCTGTCGTCCGGCTCCAGTCCAAACTCCCGCTGCGCTCTCAAATAGCCGCGATACCTCAGCTCGCTTATCGAGCGGTCGTCCGTAGCCGAGACCAGTGCCGCTATCCTCCTGTGCCCTAGCCGGTACAACTCCCTCACCGCCCGGGCCGCAGTCTCCTCGTCCTCTATCGACACCGCCGAATACTCTCCACGCGAGAGCGTCCCAAAGCTGTTCGTGAACGAACAGCACACAAAGGGCACCGTGATCGTCCCCAGGTCCTGCGCAGAATAGTCCGAGCGCCCGCCGAGCAGGATAAGCCCCCGAAGCTTCTTCTCGCGCTCCATGCTGGCCCCGCGCGCCACCTCGTCCTCCGAGATGTCTATCTGCTGCATCACCATCGTGCAGCCGGCGGCATCTATCTCCCGCTCCACAGCCTTTATAATGTCCGCGTAGAAGGGGTTCGACACGCCCTTCACCACCAGGCCCACGGCGTCGGAGCTTATCTTCACAAGGTCCCGCGCGCTGTTGTTCGGCACATAGTTGCTGCTCCTCACAGCCTCGAGCACCGCCGCCCTCACAGCCGGGCTGACATCCGGCTTCTCATTGAGCACGCGCGAGACCGTGCTCACCGAAACACCGCACAGCCTTGCAATATCCTTGATAGTCATTCCACACACTCCCCGGGCAACTTGCGAGAACGTTCCCGGTAACGTTACCAGTCCTTTGGCTCAACTTTAACACATTTGTGACGATTGTCAACAGCGTCTCATGCTCTCCGGTTATTTTTGGCGTTTTGGACAATTTTTGCCCATGTGCCTTTGAGCACTTCGCGTATAGCCGACTTTTTTGGCCTGCCCCCTTGACAAATGCGGTGGGTTGTATTAAACTAACCGTTGTTAGATAACACTAACTCCAGAAAGGGGTGGAGCGGGCTTGCTGCCGCTTTCAATGGCCGACATGGGCGAGACCCATTCGATATTCAAGATAACCGGCAGGGACGAGGTGCGGCGTCATCTCGCGGAGCTGGGCCTTGTGGTCGGGCAGGAGGTAGTCGTCGTTAACAGCCTCGGCGGGAACCTGATACTCCAGGTGAAGGACAGCCGCATCGCCCTGGACCGGGGCCTGGCAAACCGCATAATGCTTGCGTGAAAAGGGGAGGTAAAATGAAAACACTGAGGGAAGCGAAGGTGGGCGAGACTTTGAGGGTCGTGAAGCTCAATGGCTCCGGCCCCCTCAAGCGTCGCATCATGGACATGGGCATCACCAGAGGCGTCGAGCTCTACATCCGCAAGGTCGCCCCGCTCGGCGACCCCATTGAGACCACCGTCCGCGGCTACGAACTCTCCATCCGCCGCGCCGACGCCGAGATGATAGAGGTCGAATAGCGCAAGACCGGCCTTCGGGCCGGCTTATTCAGGCAGCTGAGTTAGTTTAGACTATCTGCATTGAGAGAGGAGACAGACGATGAGTGTGAAAATTGCGCTTGCCGGAAACCCCAACTCCGGCAAGACGACGATGTTCAACGACCTTACCGGCTCGAACCAGCGGGTCGGCAACTGGCCGGGCGTCACGGTTGAGAAGAAGGAGGGCAGGCTGAAGGGCCGCCCCGACGTGGTCATACAGGACCTGCCGGGCATATATTCGCTCTCGCCCTACACGCTCGAGGAGGTCGTGGCGAGGAGCTATCTGGTCGGGGAAAAGCCCGACGCCATCATAAACATCGTGGACGGCACGAACATAGAGCGCAACCTCTACCTCACGACTCAGCTCATAGAGCTGGGCATCCCCACGGTCGTGGCGGTGAACATGATAGACGTGGTGCGGAAAAACGGCGACGTCATCGACCTGAAAAAGCTGGGCGCGGCGCTGGGCTGCGAGGTCGTGGCGACCTCTGCGCTCAAAGGCGAAGGTTCGAAGGAAGCGGCGTCGAGGGCGGCGTCGCTGGCTGAGGAGAAGCGCGCCGTCTCGGCCCCCTCGGTCTTCGAGGGCAGCGTGGAGCACGCCATTGCGCACATCGAGGAGAGCATCGAGGGCATGGTGGAGCCGCGCTTCCTGCGCTGGTATGCCATCAAGCTCTTTGAGCGCGACGGCAAGGTCATGGAGGAGCTGCACCTTGACAGCACTCTCGCAGAGCACATCGAGGAGCATATCTCCGACTGCGAGGCCGAGCTGGACGACGACGCGGAGAGCATCATCACGAACCAGCGCTACGCCTACATAGCGAAGGTCGTCTCCCAGGCGGTGAAGAAAAAGCACACGGGGCAGAAGATGAACGTCTCCGACAGGATAGACCGCATCGTGACAAACCGTATCCTGGCCCTGCCCATCTTCGTCGCGGTGATGGCGGCGGTGTACTACATCTCCATCGGCAGCGTGGGCGACTGGACGGTCGGATTCATGAACGACACGCTCTTCGGCGAGTGGATAACGGGCGGCCTCACGACGCTCTTTGAGGGCTGGAACGTCGCGCCCTGGCTCTCGGGCCTTGTCATCGAGGGCATAGTCGGCGGCGTGGGCGCGGTGCTCGGCTTCGTACCGCAGATGCTCATACTGTTCCTGCTGCTGTCGATACTCGAGGACATAGGCTACATGGCCCGCGTGGCCTTCATCATGGACCGCATCTTCCGCAAGTTCGGGCTTTCGGGCAAGAGCTTCATCCCGATGCTCATTGGCTCCGGATGCGGCGTGCCGGGCGTCATGGCGAGCCGCACCATCGAAAACGAGCGCGACAGGCGCATGACGGTCATGACGACCTGCTTCATCCCCTGCGGCGCGAAGCTGCCGATAATCGGCATGATCTCGGGCGCGTTTTTCGACAACGCCTGGTGGGTGGCGACGAGCGCCTACTTTGTCGGTGTGGCGGCGATCGTCGTCTCGGGCATCATCCTCAAGAAGATAAAGGCCTTTGCGGGTGACGCGGCGCCCTTCGTCATGGAGCTGCCGCCCTACCACGCGCCCGCGCCCTCGAACATCTTCCGCTCGACCTGGGAGCGCGGCTGGAGCTTCATAAAGCGCGCGGGCACGCTCATACTCCTGAGCGCCGTGGTCATCTGGTTCCTGCAGGCCTTCGGCGTCACCTCTGCGGGCTTCGGCATGGTGGAGGACAACAACGACTCCCTGCTCGCGGCCATCGGCGGGGCTGTGGCCTTCATCTTCGCGCCCCTGGGCTTCGGCATCTGGCAGGCGACGGTGGGCGTCGTGGGCGGCCTTGTGGCGAAGGAGAACCTCGTCACCATCATGGCGGTCTGCTACGGCTTTGCCGAGGTCGGCGACACGGGCGAGGAGATCTGGGGCATACTGAACACCACCTTCACTCCCATCGCAGGCTACAGCTTCATGGTCTTCAACCTCCTGTGCGCACCCTGCTTTGCGGCCATGGGCGCGATAAAGCGCGAGATGAACAGCCCCAAGTGGACGGTAGGGGCGATAGGCTACATGTGCGGCTTCGCCTACCTCGTGAGCCTCATGATCTACCAGTTCGGCGGGCTCATAACGGGCGAGCTGAGCTTCGGCCTCGGCACCGTTGCAGCGATAGTCGTGCTGGCGGGCCTGCTGTATATGCTGCTGCGGAAGAACCGCTATTCCGAGTACGGCGGGGAGCTGAGCGTGAACGCGGCGAAAAAGGACGTGAAGGTAAATGTTTGAGTGGCTGACTGCCAATATCGGCAGCGTCGTCGTCGGACTGGTCGTGCTGTGCGTGGTCGCTGCGGTGGTGTTCAAGCTGATAAGAGATAAAAAACGCGGCAAAGGCACATGCAGCTGCGGTGACAACTGCGGCAGCTGCGCCTGCTCGGGAGCATGCCATGGCTCCCACTCAGGAAAATAGCCCTCCCGCGATCCTTCCTCCAACCAAAGAAGCTCCTGCGAATTTCTCGCAGGAGCTTCTCAACTTGTCTAAGAAGGCTTTGCCTTCTTAGACAAAGGGGATAGCGCTGCGCTCCGCGCCTTGCTTCGC
The DNA here is from genome assembly GCA_900546615.1 of uncultured Eubacteriales bacterium. Lineage (GTDB taxonomy): Bacteria > Bacillota > Clostridia > Oscillospirales > Oscillospiraceae > Scatomorpha > Scatomorpha pullistercoris. Next base: position 36,043 of record URDJ01000003.1, read on the forward strand.
TGCGACACTCCGCTCCGCGAGAAGTATTTTCGTCGACGTACACGCCGCCGCCGAAAATGATTGAAATTTATTTCGCGGCTGCGGCCGCGAAACTCTGCGAGGCTTTTTTGACAGTCTGAGAAGCTCCTGCGAATTTCTCGCAGGAGCTTCTGCTGCTTTTGGTAATATTTATTCTCCGGCCCACACCGGCATGGCATCCGTATGCACACCGAACATACCGAGTATCCTTGCCGCGAGCTGTTTATGCATTTCGTCCATGCCGCACGGCTTCGCGTACCAGAGCGGCACCGGCGGGAAGATGATGCCGCCCGCCCTTGTCACCTCCTGCATGTTCCGCAGGTGAATATACGACAGCGGAGCCTCCCGCGTCACCAGCACCAGCCGACGGCGTTCCTTGAGCGTCACGTCCGCCGCGCGCAGCAGCAGGTTCTCGCTGTAGCCCGCGGCTATGCCCGCCAGCGTCCTCATGCTGCACGGGATCACCACCATGCCCAAACTCGCGCGGCTGCCCGAGGCCGGAGCCGCGCCGATGTCATGGCAGTCGTACCGCTCCCTCACATACTCCCGCAGCGCGTCCGCGGGCAGGCCCAGCTCCTCCCTGAGCGTCCTCTCGCCGCCCGGCGTCACGATAAGCTCCGTCGGCACCCCGCTCTCGTATGCCAGCTTCGAAAAACTCAGCGCCAGCGCCGCGCCCGACGCGCCGCTGATCCCAACCGTCAGTCCGGGCTCCATGCTCAGTTCTCCCAGCCGGGCAGCCAGCGCGCCGGGTCGGTCTCCATGAACCGCGCGCGCTCAAAGCGCCCCTTTTGCGCATACGGCACCGTGCAGTCGAAGATCGTCTTGCAGGAAATGCCCCGGGCCGCTATGCTCCCGCTGTACTCCGGCCCCGCGCTCGGGTCCAGCGGATGGCAGCGCACGCCGGGGATAAACACCGTGTCGAGGTCCCCCTGATACCGCGTGTTCAGCGCCCAAAGCACGTCGTCCGTGTCAAAGATGTCCACGTCCTCGTCCACCAGTATCACGTGCTTCAGCTCCGGGAAAGCCGAGAACGCCAGCAGCGCCGCCTGCCTCTGCCGTCCCTCATCGGTCGGGGCCTTCTTGCAGACCTGCAGCACCGCCATGTACTTGCCGCCGCCCGCACGGTGCGCGTACACGTTCCGCACCCTGCCCGGCATCGCCCGCTCCAGCATTCCGAGGATGCTCGCCTCCGTCGGGATGCCCGCCATGTTGACGTGCTCCTCGCTCGGGCCTATGCAGGTCTGGAGTATCGGCCGCCGCCTGTGCGTCAGGGCCTTCACCTTCAGCAGCCAGCACTCGGAGCTGGCCGCGCCGTTGTATCCCGGGAACTCCGGCATGGCATAGCCCGTCCCCGAATTCTGGTCCTCCTGCACCCTGACGCCCGGCACTATCTCGCCCTCTATGACAAACTCAGCGTTCGCGATGGCGCGCTCGTCCACCGATGCGCAGCGGCAGAGTCTCACCGGCTCTCCCCTGAGCGCGCCCGCAATGGACAGCTCGTCGTAGCCCAGCGGGGTCGTGGGCGGCTCGAAGCAGGCGCAGACCTCTATGGCCGGGTCTACGCCTATTGAGACTGAGATGGGCAGCGGACGCCCCAGCTCCTCGGCCCGCTCCGCCATGGCGCCAATGTGACGGCTGCCGGGCTGCAGGAAGATGGAAAGCTCGTCGCGCCCCTGTATGCAGAGCCGGTGGATGGTCACGTCCGAGCGCCCCGTGTCCGGGTGCGTGGCATAGCACATGCCGAGCGTGATGTACGGCCCGGCGTCCACGGGCGTGTTGGTCGGCGCGGGCAGGAGGCGCCTGAGGTCAAAGCCCGGCTCGGAGGCCAGATGCACGACCTGCTGGCACTCGGCCGGCGCCTCCGACAGCACCGGCTCGACCGGCCTGGCGACGCGCTCGTACAGCAGCCGTCCGAGATCTGCGCTCCGGCAGCCCAGCAGCGCCGCCACCCGCTCGCGCGAGGCCAGCACGCCGATGACCGCCGAGGCCTCGTCAAAGCCCTTTAAATTCCGAAACAGCATGGCCGGACCGTTCGTCCGCGTCGGACGCATGACCGTGCCGCCAGCGCCCACGTACCTGTACACGCCCGAAAGCTCCGCCTCGGGGTCCACCTCCACCTCGGTCTCCACCAGCTGTCCCGGACGTTTCCTCAGAAATTCCAGCGCAGAGCGCAGGTCGCGCACCCCGTTCTCAAAGCGTTCCATAGCAAAGGCCCCCTTCAAGTCCATACTTATGAGTAAAGTATAGGACCCGAAAGGAACCTTCGGCAATTCGTTTTATAGCAATATTGATTCCAATATAGAATCAATGCTGCTTTTCATACGGCCGGGGATCGGACGTGCGGCGCAGCAGATAGTCCGTGCTCACGCCATAGAAGTCGGCGATGCGGCAGAGCGTGCGCAGGGGCACGTTCAGGCGGCCCAGCTCGTAGTCGGAATAGGTCGTCTGGTGTACGCCCAGATACTCCGCCAGCTCCCTCTGCGTCAGGTCCCTGTCCTCCCTCAGATCCCTGAGCCTCGTCTCCACCATAATATCACCTCGCTGATATTATGGTCTAAGGCAATATCCCTTATTGACTTTTAAGGGAATATACCTTAAAATGTGCCATGTTCACCAGTTGACTGCCTTTCGTTAACATAGATTTGACAAAACGCTTGCGCAAAACTTGTTGCGCAGGGCAAAAGCATAGTGTATAATCCCGCTTAGTACAGTTAAGGAGGACGAACTTATGTCCGATGCGCTGCTGCGTATTGAGAACGTCACGAAAAAATACGGCAAGACCGTCGCGAACTCCGACATCAGCTTTTCTGTCGGTGCGGGGGAGACTGCCGTCCTGCTAGGGCCGAACGGCGCGGGCAAATCCACCATTATAAAGTGCATAGCCGGGCTGCTCCGTTTTACCGGCGACATCTATATCTGCGGCGAGCGGAACAAGTCCCTGCCCGCCAAGCGCGAGCTGGGCTACATACCCGAGCTGCCCGCGGTCTACGAGCTGCTCACCGTCGAGGAGCACCTCGAGTTCATCCGCCGCGCCTATCGCGCCGAGGATGACGGCTACGGAGATGAGCTGCTCGAGCGCCTTGAGCTGGACGACAAGCGCAAAAAGCTCGGGCGAGAGCTTTCCAAAGGCATGCAGCAGAAGCTCTCCATCTGCTGCGCGCTCGTCCACAGGCCCCGCGTGCTCATCTTCGACGAGCCGCTCGTCGGCCTCGACCCGCACGCCATAAAAGAGCTCAAGACCATCTTCCGCGAACTGCGGGACGAGGGCAGGGCCGTGCTCATCTCCACCCACATGATAGAGAGCGTCGAGGACTACTGGGACGTGGCCCACATCATGATGAACGGACGCTTCGCCGCAACGAAGCGCAACACGCCCGAGGACACCGCCAGCCAGAGCCTGGAGGACCTGTTCTTTGAGATAACCGAAGGCGGTGAGCGCGAATGAGCCCGCTTTCCTACCTGCTCTTCACGCGCTTCAAGAACCAGATAAAGGGCATCTTCCGCTCGCCCGCCAAGCTCATATACGCCCTCGTCATGCTCGCTCTCATAGTGCTCGGCGTCATAGGCGGGCAGGCCGGGGCGGCGGAGGCGGAGACGTTCCGGCCCTCGAGCGAGCTCTACGCCATCGTGCTGGGCTTCTATGCGCTGATGTTCATCCTCATCGTGAACTCCGGCTTCTCGACGGGCATGAGCGTCTTCAAGATGCCGGACGTGAACTTCCTCTTCGCCGGCCCCTTCAGGCCGCTGCGCGTGCTGTCCTTCGGCATGCTCCAGCAGCTGGGCACGGCCATAATAACGGGGCTTTTCATCATCTTCCAGTACGGCTGGATGCACGGCAGCTACGGCGTGGATGTGCCGGGGATGATAGCCATCCTGCTCGGCTACTCGATGGTACTGTTCACGGGCCAGCTCGCGGCCATGACCATCTACTGTCTGACCTCGGGCAGCGACAAAAAGCGCCGCACGGCGCGGGGCGTCTTCATCGTCGTCTGCGTCGTCTGGGCGGGATATATCTTCTACGCCTGCCTCGGCGAGGGCGAGTTTCTGCCGAAGCTCTGCGCGGCGGCGAGCAGCAGTTATTCAATGTATTTCCCCGTGGCGGGCTGGCTCTGCTGGGCCGTGGCGGGCGTCATAGAGGGCGAGCTCTCGGGCCTTATCGGCCTGGCGCTCTGGGTCGTGTTCTGCCTGGCTCTCTGGCTCGCCATGGCGAGGGCCGACCAGGACTACTACGAGGACGTGCTCCAGTCCACCGAGACTGCCTTCAACGCGCAGGCTGCTGCGAAGGAGGGCCGGGTCACCGAGACCGGGCCAAAGAACCTCAAGCTCGGGCGTACCGGCCTCGGTGCAGGCGAGGGCGCGGCGGCCTTCTGGTATAAGCACAGGGTCGAGAACAGGCGCTCCCGCAGCTTCATCCTCGGCGGGACGGAGCTGATTTTCGTCATCGTCACGATAGCCTTCGGCTTTTTCATGCGGAACGAGGGCGTCGTTCCCGCGCTGGCCTTCGCAGTATATATGCAGATGTTTTCGTCCTCGATGCGTCGCCTGCCGCGGGAGATGCTCAAGCCCTACATCTATCTGGTGCCGGAACCGGCCTTTAAGAAGCTGCTCTGGTGCATAAGGGAGAGTGTGGGCACCTTTGCGCTCATGGCCGTTCTCATCTTTGTGCCGCTGGGGCTGATCATGAAGCTCGAGCCGGTCACGATCGCCGCCTGCTGCATCGTGCATTTCACCTATTCTTACCTGCTGCTGGCGGGCAACCTTGTCTGCGAGCGGGTGTTCGGGAGGGTGAATACCCGGGCGCTGGTGTTTGTGTTCTACTTCGTGGTGGAGATACTCATATGCGCCCCCGGCCTGATAGCGGCGATCGTGCTGAACGTCTTCGGCACTGTGCTCCCGCTCTGCCTGCTGGCCCTGGCCGCAGTCAATGCCCTGCTGGCGCTGCTTGCCATCTTCCTCTGCCGCGGCGTGCTCAACTATGCGGAACTGAAAAACTGAAATGATGGAGCCCCGCGGCCATTGGCCGCGGGGCTCAGTCTGTCGAAAAAGCCTCGCAGAGTTTCGCGGCCGCAGCCGCGAAATAAAATTCAATCATTTTCGGCGGCGGCGTGTACGTCGCCGAAAATACTTCTCGCGGAGCGGAGTGTCGAATTGTCCGCCATTAGCGGACAACCGAGGCGCGGAGCGGAGTGCAATCCCTTTTGTCGAAGAAGGCCTTGCCTTCTTCGACAAGCTGAGCCCCGCGGCCAATGGCCGCGGGGCTTTGTGCAAGCTTCTGATCTCGCTTCTTATCTTCTCATTCAGTCGAACGCAGACTCCGTTTTGACATTCAGTATCTCACCGGTCACAGCGTCCACGGCATACTCGTACTCGGTCGTATCGTAGATGAATGTGACGTCGTAGTAGCGGAACCCGTCGTCGTTTTCGTAGTCGCAATCGATCGCCCTGACCTGCTGCCTTGTGAAGCCGGCGTCCGACAGCGCCGCCTCGGTCGCAGCGTCGCGGCCTATGCGGTCGCTGTTATGGAACACGAAATACCACACGGCGGCCCCGGCGATCAGGAGCAGTACAAGTATTATCACTATGGTGATCGTTATTTTCTTCTTCATATGCAGCCTCCCTTTCGATCTCAACTGCATTGTACCCTGCAAGTATTAGAGCCACATTAATCCAGCATCAATTTTAATATTTCCCTGTCGGTGCCAGCCATGCCCTTAGAGCCAAGGATGCCGATCTTGCGTATGGTGTCCTCCGCGTCCTCCGCCACGATGCCGTCGCCGCCCGGATAGCGCTTGCCCTGCATGGCCAGGCGATGCGCCAGAAAGGCGGAGTCCAGAGCCGCCGCTATCTTTGCCGCGCAGGAAGCTTTGGCTCCGTCGCAGATCATGCCGGAGACCACCGCCAGTGTGTTCACCACGGAGCCTGCTATCTCTTCCCTGCTGCCGCCGCGCAGCCAGGTCGCCGCCGCCGCGACGCCGCTCGCGGCGCTCGTCGCCCCGCAGTAGGCCGACAGCCGGCCGATGTGCCGCTTCACATGCACCGACACCAGATTGCTGATGAGCAGCGCCCGCAGCAGCTGCTCGTGGCTGCTGTCCCAGGACTCCGAAAGCGAGATCACAGGCAGGCTCACCGTCAGGCCCTGATTACCGCTGCCGGAGTTTATCACCACGGGCATCTGGCAGCCGGCCATCCTCGCATCGCTGCCCGAGGCCGCCATGGCCGCAGCCCTAACGTACGGCCCATAGTTGGCATGCTCCAACAGTGACCTGCCTACGTTCAGTCCGTATTCGCCCAGAAATCCCTCTATCGCAACTGCCCGGTTGCAGTTTATCTGGCTCTCGAGCAACTCGCGCTCGCCCTCGAGGTCCGTGTTCTCAGCGTAGTCGATGATGCCCTTGAGGCTCAGGCAGTCGTAGTCCGGCCCGGCGTCAGGTATCTCGTCCTCGCCGCGGCCGGAGAGCAGCTCGGCATCGTCGAAGCAGCGGCTGATGATGTTCGTGTGCGAACCCTTTATTTCGACCTTCGCCGAGTGAGCGGCGCCTTCGGCCTCGAGCAGGATGTGCAGGGGTTCGTCCGAGTCGAGCAGACCCACCTCGCAGACACCCAGTTCGAGCAGACGGGCGGCCTCGGCCCTGTCGGCATCAGTGACCCTGTGGAGCACATTCAGGCCCACCCCCGGGTCGCCGCCTACGGCTCCGATGACGGCGGCGGCCTCGATGCCTCTGAGTCCCCCGGTGCCCGGGACGATCACGCTTTTGACATTTTTTACAATATTCCCGCTGCATAAGACCTTCAGCCGCTCCGCCCGCTCCCCGAGCGTTTCCACCGCCACGGCGGCGGCGTAGGCGATGGCGATAGGCTCTGTGCAGCCCGTAGCATAGATGAGTTCGCTTTTGAGTATATCCCTGTAAGTATCAAAAACCTCCATAAGCACCTCCAAACAAGAATCTCTCTCAAGTTATCTGTCTACCATTATAAAATTGTCCCCCCAGCTCCGTCAACGAAAGAATGCAAAACCTGTCAAACACTGACTATAAAACATCGCCTTCATCGGCTTTGCTGAACTCAAGAACTTCGCCGCCAGGCAAAGAGCCTGCTGTAAATACACGGAAAAGAGCAGAGGCAGGGCCTTCCAGCCCTGCCTCCTGTTTTTATATCTACAGCTCACTGTGCGATATCTCTTATGATGTCCTCGATTCTCTCCGTCCACTTTCTCAGCTCTTTGTTCGGGCGCCCCTCCGCCGTTTTCACGGCCCGGAGCAGCCTCTCGGCAGCGGAGATGAGGGCGCCGAAGTACTTGTTCATCGGCTTTTTCGCGGTCTCGGCCTTTGGCTTTACCGGCACGCCCTCGGTCACCGTCACGAACTCGCCCGCGGCGAGGTCATACGATGTGCCGCTGTACGGGGCAAAGGCGTCGAAGCCGTGTTCCTCTGTCAGACAGCGGGTGAACTCCGTGCAGGCGTCGTCGTCGCCGTGATTCACGAACACCTTCGCCGGCTTCCTCTCGAAACCGGATATCCAGCTCAAAAGTCCGTTCTTGTCCGCGTGACCGGAGACGCCGGGCAGCCAGCTTATCTCGGCCCGCACCGCTATCTCCTCGCCGAAGAGCTTGACCTCCTTGGCGCCGTCGTAAAGCATGCGTCCCAGCGTGCCCTCGGACTGATAGCCGACGAAAAGCACCAGGCTCTCCGGCCGCCAGAGGTTGTGCTTGAGGTGATGCCGGATGCGACCCGCGTCGCACATGCCGGAGGCCGAGATGATGACCTTCGGCTCCCGGTTTTCGTTGATCGCCTTGGACTCCTCGGAGCTTACCGAAACCTCCAGCCCGTCGAAAACCAGCGGATTTATGCCGCGGTTCAGCAGAGCGCGTGCCTCATCGTCCAGAAAACTGGTGTCGCATTGCAGGAATACGCTGGTGGCCTCCACGGCCAGCGGGCTGTCCACGTAGACCTTGAAGCCGTCGTGCCCGTATACGAGCTCCTTTTCCTTTATCTCGCGGATGAAATACAGCATCTCCTGCGTCCGGCCCACGGCGAAGGCGGGGATGACTACGTTGCCGCCGCGGTCGAGCGTGCGCTGTATCATCTGCGAGAGCATACCGATGTAGTCGGGCCGCTCCGCGCCGTGGGTCCGGTCGCCGTAGGTGGACTCGATGACGACGTAATCGGCCTCGGCCACGGCGCCCGGGTCGCGCAGTATGGGCTGGTTGGTGTTGCCCACGTCGCCGGAAAAGACTATCTTCTTCGTGACCTCGCCCTCGGTCAGCCAGACCTCGATGCAGGCCGAACCCAGGAGATGGCCTATGTCCGTAAAGCGGATGGCCACTCCCTCCGCAATGTGTATGGGCTCGCCGTAGGCGCAGGGGCGCAGGTGCTTTACCAGCGCCTCGACGTCATTGATGTCGTAGATGGGCTCCACGGGCGGTTCGCCGGCGCGCTTGGCCTTTCGGGTCTTGTACTCGGCCTCGCTCATCTGGATGTGCGCAGAGTCGCGCAGCATGATGTCCACCAGCGAGCAGGTCGCCGCTGTCGCGTACACCGGGCCGGAGAAGCCGTTTTTCGCCAGCAGCGGCAGATTGCCCGAGTGGTCTATGTGCGCGTGTGTCAGCAGCGCGAAGTCCACCTCCGAGGGCGAGACCGGCAGGGTCTGGTTCACGAACATGTCGCGGCCCTGCTCCATGCCGCAGTCCACGATGAACCGCGTCTTGCCGACCTCCACGAGCGTGCAGCTGCCCGTGACCTCATGCGCGGCGCCGAGGAACGTTATCTTCAATGTGTGCCTCCCTTCTCACTCGTCCAGCTTGAGCACGGCGAGGAAAGCCTCGGTCGGTATCTGGACCGTGCCGAGCTGGCGCATCTTCTTCTTGCCCTCCTTCTGCTTCTCGAGCAGTTTTTTCTTTCTCGTAATGTCGCCGCCGTAGCACTTGGCTAGGACGTCCTTGCGCAGGGCCTTGACGGTCTCGCGCGCGATTATCTTGCCGCCTATCGCGGCCTGCACAGGTATCTCGAAGAGCTGGCGCGGGATGTTCTCCTTGAGCTTCTCGCAGAGCTTGCGGGCCCGGGGATAGGCCTTGTCCTTGTGCGCGATGAAGCTCAGCGCATCCACCTGCTCGCCGTTTAAGAGCATGTCCACTTTAACCAGCTCCGAGGGTCTGTAGTCGGCCAGCTCGTAGTCGAGGGAGGCATAGCCCTTCGTGCGGGCCTTGAGCGTGTCGAAAAAGTCGTAGATTATCTCGTTGAGCGGCATGAGATAGTGCAGCTCGACAAGCCTCGAGTCGAGGTACTGCATGTTTTTGTACTCGCCGCGTCTGTCCTGGCAGAGCGGCATGATGTTGCCCACGAACTCCTGAGGCGTGATGATGGTCACGTTCACATAGGGCTCGCTGGCTTCCTCTATGGAGGCGGGGTCCGGGTAGTTGTGCGGGTTATCCACGCGCACCATCGTGCCGTCCGTCTTGCGCACCTCGTAGATGACCGAGGGCAGGGTGGTCACGAGGTCGAGGTCGAACTCGCGCTCGAGCCTCTCCTGGATGACCTCCATGTGCAGCATGCCGAGGAAGCCGCAGCGGAAGCCGAAGCCCAGCGCTACGGAGCTCTCCGGCTCGTAGGAGAGCGAGGCGTCGTTGAGCTTGAGCTTGTCCAGGGCGTCGCGCAGGTCGGGATACTTGGAGCCGTCCTCGGTGTAGATGCCGCAGTAGACCATCGGCCTTGCGGGCGCGTAGCCGGGCAGGGGCTCGGCAGCGGGGCGCGCGGCCTCCGTGACCGTGTCGCCCACCTGCGTGTCCGCGACGTTCTTAATGCTGGCAGTGAGGTAGCCGACGTCGCCGGCGGCCAGCTCCTCGCAGGGCTCGAGCCGCGTGGGACGCAGATGTCCCACTTCCACGACCTTGTACACAGCGCCCGTGGCCATGAGCTTTATCTCCATGTCCTTGCGCACGCGTCCGTCCATGATGCGCATGAGCACGATGACGCCGCGGAAGGAGTCATACTGGCTGTCAAAGACCAGAGCCTTGAGCGGCGCGTCGGGGTCGCCCTTCGGCGCTGGCACGCCCTTTACTATCTCCTCGAGCACAGCCGGGATGTTGATGCCGTTTTTGGCCGAGATCTCCGGCGCATCCATGGCCGGGATGCCGATGATGTCCTCTATCTCCGTCTTCGTCCGCTCCGGGTCGGCGGCGGGGAGGTCTATCTTGTTGATGACGGGCAGTATCTCGAGGTCGTGATTCATGGCAAGGTAGGTGTTCGCCAGAGTCTGGGCCTCGACGCCCTGGGAGGCGTCCACGACCAGCAGCGCGCCCTCGCAGGCCGCGAGCGAGCGCGAGACCTCATAGTTGAAATCCACGTGTCCCGGGGTGTCGATGAGGTTGAGCGTATACTCCTCGCCGTCGGCAGCCTTGTAGGAGAGGCCCACGGCGCGGGCCTTTATTGTGATGCCGCGCTCGCGTTCAAGGTCCATGTTGTCGAGTATCTGGCTCTCCATCTCGCGGCTCTCCACCGCGCCGCAGAGCTCTATGAGCCTGTCCGAAAGGGTCGATTTGCCGTGGTCTATGTGCGCTATTATCGAAAAATTCCTGATGTGGTCCTGTCTCATCTCTCATTATCCTCCGCGAGGGCTTCCAGCCCCTCTGCAATTTCTCTGAGCCTGCCTGCCAGCTCGCGCAGGCGCTCCGCCTCGTCGTTGCCGGCCCTCCGGTCGGAGCGGCCCAGCAGGTAGTCCGCGGAAACGCCGTAATAGTTGCAGGCCCTGACCACGAAATCCAGGCCCGGCTCCCTTGCGCCCTTCTCATAATGGCTCAGCAGGGCCTGGCTTATGCCCAGCTCCGCCGAAGCCGTCCTCTGGCTCAGGCCTCGCGCGCGCCTCAGCTCGCCCATGGCCGTGCCGAATGTCCTCGACATGCTCCGTCCTCCCCACTCTTGATTACAAAGAGTATTATAACTTTCCCAAAGCACCTTGTAAAGCCCCCTCTCGGGACTTGAAAAGGAGGTGAGCGGGTGGTAAAATTGAGTGAACGGAAGGCGGGTCGACCGCCAATATGATTTGGAGGCTGTTGAAACATGTTCGAGAACCTTATTGAGATACTCAAGAAAAATCCGCGCAAGATAGTCTATACCGAGGGCACGGACGCCCGCATACTCGAGAGCGCCTCGAGGCTGAAGGCCGGCGGTTTTCTGACGCCTGTGCTCGTCGGCAACGTGGACGAGGTCAAGGCCGCGGCCGCGAAAGGCGGCTTCGACATCGAGGGCCTTGAGATAATCGACCCCGAGACCTACGAGGGCTTCGACGAGATGGTCGAGACCATGGTCGCCCTGCGCAAGGGCAAGATGAGCGCCGAGGACTGCGCCGCCGCCCTGAAGAAGTCGAACTACTTCGGCACCATGCTCGTGAAGATGGGCAAGGCCGACGCCCTGCTGGGCGGCGCCACCTACTCCACCGCCGACACCGTGCGTCCCGCGCTGCAGCTCGTCAAGACCAAGCCGGGCAGCCACCTCGTAAGCAGCGTCTTTATAATGGTCCGCGGCGACGAGATGCTCGCCATGGGCGATTGCGCCATCAACATCGACTACACCGACACCGTGGATAAGGACGGCAACGTCACCTTCTCCGCCGCGGACAAGCTGGCCGAGACCGGCGTAGAGTGCGCCCGCGTCGCCAAGGTCTTCGGTATCGAGCCGAAGGTGGCCTTCCTGAGCTACTCCACCAAGGGCAGCGGCAAGGGCCCGAACGTCGACCTCGCCCGCGAGGCCTGTGCCAAGGCCAAGGCGCTCGCACCGGAGTTCGACATCGACGGCGAGATGCAGTTCGACGCCGCCGTCAGCCCCACCGTCGGCCAGCTGAAGTTCCCCGGCAGCAAGGTCGCCGGCTACGCCAATACCTTTGTCTTCCCGGAGATCCAGTCCGGCAACATCGGCTATAAGATAGCCCAGCGCCTCGGCGGCTTCGACGCCTACGGCCCCATCCTCACCGGCCTGAACGCGCCCATCAACGACCTCTCCCGCGGCTGCAACGCAGAGGAAGTCTACCAGATGTCCATCATCACCGCCGCCCTCGCATAAGCGCAAAGCCGGCAGCACAAAGCCCGCTCCTGAAAATGGAGCGGGCTTTTTTATTTTGCGTATTGACAGGGCAACTGTATTATGCCTATAATACAGTCAAGGAACTGTACTAGTCGAATAACACAGTTTCGGAAGGAGGTGAGCGGGTGATATCGTTTGAGAGCTTCCGTGCGGAGGACGGCTCGCCGATATATTTGCAGATAATACGGTATGTGAAGCAGGGGATCGTCTCGGGCGAGATAGTGGACGGGGACGAGCTGCCGTCGCGGCGGGTGCTGTCGGCGATGCTGGGCCTGAACCCGAACACGGTGCAGAAGGCCTGCCGCCTGCTCGAGGAGGAGGGGCTGCTCGAGTCGAGGGCGGGCGCGAAAAGCTGCGTGAGCGTCACGGACGAGCTGCGGGAGCGCGTCAGGTCGGAGCTGGTGCGCTCGGACGCCGTGGCCGCGGCCCTGGCATTTAAAAGAATGGGTGTGCCGCTTGAGGAGGCGCTGGAGCTGGTCAGGCGGGCTTATGAGGAGGAAATGAAATGAAAAACAGACATCTTTCGGCTTTCATGCTCGCGGCGGGAAACGTCGTGTACAAGGCGCTCGCGGTCGCTCTGGCTGCTGCGGCGGTGCAGCTCGCGCTGCTGTTCTGGCAGGCCGGGAGCGCGTCGGGCTTCCAGGAGATCTTTGACGGCTGGCCTGACCGGGCCTACTATCTCGGCGCGGCCGTGCTCTATGCCCTGCTCTGGCGCAGCGGCGTGCCGAAGGGCGGCGTGAACCCGGAGTACAGCTACCGTATGCTCAGGGTGACAGAGAGGGAGGCCGCGCTCTGGCAGGCGCTGGCGAACGTGCTCTGCTTCGTCATCTATCAGGGCTTCATACTCGCGGCGAGGCTGGGCTTCACGGCGATTTATATGAAAAACCCCTCGGTGCCGGTGAACGAGATGAGCCTTTTCTTCGCCGCCTACGGCAACCGGGGCCTGCACTACCTGCTGCCGCTCGAGGACTGGGCGACGCTCCTGCTCGTGACGGGCTATATCCTCGCCGCGGGCGCGGCCACGGCCCACGGTTCCTTCTGGGCGAGGCGCGGCAAGGTCTCGGGCTTTGCCGTGATGACGCTGGTCTTCATTATCGGCTCCGGCCTCATCGCCGACGACAGGACGGCGGTCGTGGTCTGCGCGGTCATAGCGTTCATCCTCTGCGCGGGCAGCTGCATAGGCCTCGTGGACAGGACGCAGGACGAGCGCGAGGGCGACGGAGCACGGGACGGAGGTGCCGACGGTGCGCAGGTATGAGCTGCTCGCGCCCCCGGGCTTCGACGGGGAGCAGGAGCTAAAGAGGGTGATGACCTGGCTCGGATGGGCCGTAGTCTGTATGCTCATCTGGTTTTTCCTCGCCTACATGTCGGAGATCGGCACGGTGCAGATAGCGCTGGAGGATGGCTATGAATACAACATGAGGCAGTATGCCGACGTGGCCCGGGCCTCATACCTGCCCTTCCTGGCCGTTTTGGGGCTGCTAATACAGATGCTGATACGGAACATCGTCTATTTCCGCACGGGCTCTAAGAGCTATTACACCATGAGGCGGCTCCGGGACCGCTCGGAGTACCCCAAGCGCTGCGCGCTGCTGCCTGCCTGCGGGCTTGTCGCCATCATCCTGGCCATGTGGCTGCTGACGATCATCTGCGGGGGCGCATACCTCATCTTCACGCCCGACGGCTGGCTGCCTGCCGGGGCCGGGGCCGGGATACTGAGACTGCTGTCAGGAGGTTTACTGTGATGATAGAGCTGAAAAACGTGAGCAAGTCCTACGGCTCGAAGGAGGCCGTGCGCGACGTGAGCTTCAAGCTCGGCGAGGGCGAGCTCGTCGGCCTCTTCGGCGAGAACGGCGCGGGCAAGTCCACGCTCATGAAGTGCATACTTGGCCTGCTCAATTACAAGGGCGAGGTGCTGCTCGACGGCGAGCCGGTCTCACCGAAGAACATAGAGCGCCTGTCCTTCGCCACGAGCGAGCACTCCTTCTTCCCCTCGCTCTCGCCCGAGGGCCACGCCGAGTTCTACGCGGCGCATTTCCCGAGGTTCAACGAAAAGCGCTTCCGCGTGCTCATGGACTTCTTCGAGCTGCCCATGAAGGGCCAGCCCTCGAAGCTCTCGACGGGCCAGAAGAACCAGTTCGAGGTCGTGCTGGCGCTCTCGCAGGGCGCGGACTACATCCTCATGGACGAACCCTTCTCGGGCAACGACGTCTTCAACCGCGAGGACTTCTACAAGGTGCTGCTGGGCATCCTCGAGCCGAACGAGACGGTGCTGCTCTCGACGCATCTTCTGGAGGAAGTCGAGGGCTTCATAGGCCGGGCGCTGCTCATACACCGAGGCCGGCTCGTGGGCGACGTGTCCATGTCGGAGCTTGAGGAGACGGGCGAGAGCCTCATGGACTACGTGAAGCGCAGCTACGGCTACCGCGCCGAGCGCATCAGCCGCGCGATAGACGAGCTGACGGGCGGGGAATAGCCATGAGACGCGCGGCGATACTGCTGCTGGCGGCGGCGCTGAGCGCCTGCCTGCTCGTCGGCGCGAACGCGGCCATTGCCCCGGCCTGGGAGACGGCGGAGCTTGAGCTTGAGACGCTCGCGGGCACGCCCGAGGCGGCCTCGGGGCTGCGGCTGTCTTCGAGGGTGCTGTACGGCGATATAGCCGTCATCGGCAGCGGCCTGAACCTTGACCTCGTCCGCGATATCAGCGGCGATACTGAGCTCAGCTTGCGCATCGGCCCTGTCGAAGCCTTTCTGCCGCCGGAACCCGAAGATACGCCGCCCGCGCTTGCGAGCGGCCAGGCTGAGGGCGGCTATAAATACTACGGCGAGGGCTGGGCGCTCTCGATACAGAAAGAGACCGGCCGGGTGCTGAGCTTTATCTGGGACGGTACGGCCTACGAGCCGGGCCCGGTGTTCGAGCCGGGCGGGCTCACGGGCTGGTCGCAGACGCCCGAGGGCGAGGACATGGGCCTGCGCTCGTACACGAGGCAGTACGTCTTCGACGGCGAGCGCCTCGCGGTGCTGACCAAGCGCGAGCCGGAGACCTTTCGCGGCCCACAGCGGTATTTCCTGGTGGTCTGCGCGCAGGAGGGCCTGCTCTACGCCTGCGAGATCACCCTGCCCGGCGCAGGGGATTATATCTGGGGACAGGTGTATCTTGAGTTTGTGTGATGACCTTGCATCTGACGTTGGCATTTGTATTCCACCCCGTTTCTTTGGCCCTTGCCCAAAGAAACGGGAGTGGAGCCCCAAAGAAAGGCGGCTTTTATCGGGCTTTGCGGACCCTTCGTACCGTGTGCGTCCCACCCGCCTCTCCCACGTACCCCCTACGCCTGCATGACGTTTGGGCGCGGGAGGCTGGTTGCGTTTAATTTTACGGGGATGGCCGTCTTAGCTAACGATGGGGTACAAGGTAATTAGCCGCCCGGCGGGCGGCGTAATCTCAAATATCGACTGACGTCGTCGATGCGGAAAAAAGCCGCATCTCCTCCGCAGTCTCCTGCGCAAGACGGAGTCTCGCGCCTATGCCTCCCTTGAGCAAAGGGAGGTGGCACAGCGAAGCCGTGTCGGAGGGATCGCCGTCTCGCGGACGGCGTAAACCGGCGTTTGGTGCGTTGGTTTCGGCGTGGGTGCGTATCGTGACGAAGGGTCGTCGAGGACGCCGACCCCCCAAAAAAGAGACTGCGGAGGAGATGACGACGCATTCGCATCGACGACGTCAGTCGATAATGTAATGAACGCCGCCCGGCGGGCGGCGAACTACCTCATTCCCCTCGTCTACGCCGGTTGACCTCTCTGAACAAACCACCGTACAGACCTCAAAGTCTCAAACGTCATGTAGGCGCAGAAGGTCCGTGGGAGAGGCAGGTGGGACGCACCCACCTAAGAAGGGTCCGCAAAGCCCCATAAAAGCCGCCTTTCTTTGGGGCTCCACTCCCGTTTCTTTTGGCAAGGACAAAAGAAATGGGGTGGAATGTATATAAAAAGGAGGCACGGCCATGAAACGCGGTTCCACCCTATTCTGCATACTGAGTATTATCTCCATCCTCGGCCTCGTCTCGGCTAATCTGGGCGTGAACGCCCTGCAGGAGCGGCCCGCGCTCATCTCGGAGCAGATATCGGGCGAGGCGGCTGCGGCCGAGGGCTTCACCGTCGGGGCAGAGCAGCTGCATCCGGCGCAGTTTAGCCAGTGGCTCCGCTTCGACCTCGGCCTCGACGCCGCGAGCGGCGAGTCCCGGTGCGCGTTCTCGCTCGAGGACATGGCCGCGTACAATTACGGCACTATCAGTTATTACTACGTCTCGAGCGGCGTGGACTGCTACGAGCGCCCGGACGCGGGCTTTGACGAGGCGGAGCTGCCCGAACCCTGGCATACGCTCGCATCGCAGGCCGCACCCGGCGAGACGGTGAGCATGACGGCCCGGCTCGCGGACTGGTCGGAGACCTGGCCCCTCAACGTGAATGGCACGGGGCTAAGCGATTTTGCCAAAGAGCGTACCGCCTCGGTCATGAGCCTGCCGGTGCCGGAGGACACGATGGTCGAGTACACTCTCACGCGGGACGAGCAAGGCCTCATCACCGGCTATGGCCGCGAGTACCTCTCGGGCGGCGATTACAGCATCAAGACCATCACGCTGGACGACGCATGCTTCACGCTCGCGCTCAGGCAGGACGGCGGCGCGCTCTATCACCTGCGCCTCCGGCCTGAGAAAAGCCGAACACAGGTCGAGATAACGACCCTCCGGAAGATCCTGAGCTTCGAGGGCGGTACAAAGCTCGCGCAGACGCCTGACGGCGGCCTCGTCGCCTTCGAGCGCGGCGAGGGCCACATGCGCCTTGTCTCCGTGTCGCACGAGGGCGAGGTCCTACAGGACACATACTACTCCCGCGACTTTGGGCCGGGAGACTTCAATATCGCCGCCGGCGAGGGCTGGGCGCTCTGCGACGAGGGCGGCAGGATAGAGGTCTACGCGGAGAGCGACGGTCTGTACGAGCCGCAGTTTGCCTGCGAGCCCGGCGCCTCCGAGAGCTATGCCTTCAGCGCCGACGCAGGATACGCCGTCTCCGACGAGAGAGCCGCCGTGCTCATCCCGGGCCCGGACGACGCCATTCTCATCGTAGCCGACGGCAGCGGCGTCCTGAGCGTGCAGCACATCAGCGGCACGGGACTGGCATTTTTGTACCTTATACATCCCCTCACCGTCGAGACCGCCTGAGCCATTGAGCGCGACGAGGCCGCGCGGCCGGATTGTTGGGGACGCCGACCCTTTACCCAATAACGTATTCCGCACCACGCCCGCTGCACACGCAAAATTTGCCTACCCAAAAGGAGAACGCTATGAAACGCGCTGTTTTGATACTTCTTATACTTTCCCTCGTCTCCGTCCTCGGCCTTGCCGGGGTGGGGCTGGCGCTGGACTCGAAGCGGGACGCGGCGTACATCACCTCGGCCTCGGAAGAGGGCGGCGTGGTCTCACTCGAGGATGTAATGCTCCTCGCCAAGGCCGAGTTCCGGGGCCGGGCAGGCTGCAGGCTCAGGCACACGCTCCGCTACAACGCGGACTCGGACGAGAGCCGCTGCGCCTTCGAGCTGGGCTTCGGCAGCGAATACACCGACAGCGGCGCGAGCTACTGGACGCCCTTCATAAACGACTGGCTGAGCAGCAGCGGCTCCGGCACTTTCGAGCTCAGCGACCTGCCCGCGCCCTGCCTGTACATCCTCGACCGGGCCGAGCCCGGCGGGACGTATACCGAAACCTTCCCGCTCTCCGACTGCTGCGAGCGCTGGCCCTTCAGGGTCGACGACGACTTGTCAGAGGTCAGCAAAGACCTGGGCGGACTGCTCGCGGGTGAGCTGGCACAACCCGTACCAGAGGGCGCGATGGTCGAGGCCTCCGTCACCCTGAACGGGAAGGGGCAGGTGACCGGCTATGAATGCAACCTCATAAGCGGCGGCGGCATCTTGGCCGACTGCCGGGCATTCGAGAACTTTTACATCCTCAGCTTCGCCGACATGAACGCCGACTATGAGCCGCAGCGCACCCGCGTCTACGTCCTCGACGCGCTCTGGTCGGAGGAACACGGGGCCTATGTGCCCGACACGTCGAGCCTGCGCTACCTCACGGAGCTGCGCGAGCTCTCCGCCAGCATCGACACGCCGGACGGCGGGGCCTTGCTTGCCGAGGCGGGCGAGGACGGCTATACGCTCATCCAGCTCTCGCCCGAGGGCGAGCTCATGGGCCGGCTGCACACAGGCTACGCCGGCGCGGAATACCGCGGCGCCAGGCTCGTCGCAGGCGAGGACTGGACGCTGCTCGTGCAGGAGGGCCTCGTGACGGCCTTCGACTACGAGGACGGGCGCATCGTCTATGGGCACGACTACGAGCTGCCCTCCGTCAGCTTCGCCCGGGACTACGACTATATCTACGCCTACGACGGCGACCGCCTCTGCGCCCTCGCCGTCGGCCGGAGCATAGGCTGGTACTCCAACAAGCCCGGCTACAGCGAGGCCGCGCTGCTCATCGCGGCGGACGCGCAGGGCAATGTGCTCGAGCGGACGCTTGACTTCCCGCTGCTGCGAAACGGCTATTCCAGCTTCGACTTCGAACTCTCGCTCGGCTGAAAAAAAGGAGGCACGCCATGAAACGCGCTGTGATACTGCTCATTTTGCTATTCACGCTCTCGCTCGCGGGCTGCGTCTGCGCGGCGGCGCTTGTAAATTCGGCGCAGGACAAAGCGCACTTCGAGCCGGAGACGCTCGCGGGCGACCCCGCCCTCTGCGAGGGCGTCTCCGTACGGGCGAACACTGACGATGTCGCCGAGTTTTCAAACGAGCTGTTTTTCGAGCTGGACTTCGACGCCGCCTCCGGCGAGACGGACTGTACCTTTTCCCTGAACAAGCCGATACGAACGAAGGATAGGCTCTACCCCAGCTATACGGACAGGCTCGAGCCCCGTATCTTGAGCAGAATCTACCCGGAAGGCTACGCGAGCGCCGCGGAGATAGTGCTGCCGCCGCATATGCAGTACGTCGCTGACAAGACCCCGGCGGGCAGCGAGTACGAGGAGACGGTGCGCCTTGCGGACTTCTACGAGACCTGGCCCTTCTACTGCATAGCCAACCAGGCATATCCCGCGGACAGGGCGGAGGAGATAAACGCGCTGCTGCAAACCACCCTCGCCCGGCCCATGCCCGAGGACGAGATGCAGAAAGTCTCGATAACAAAGGACGAGGACGGCGCAGTCCGAGGCTACGGCATCAGCGGCGATTTCAGCCTCGATATTTCCTGCGAGTGCTACGAGAACTTCTACGCCTTCGTGCTGAGGGACGGCGGCTCGGGCACTACAGAGTTCTGGCTCATGGACCTCATGTGGTCTGACGAGGACGGGCTGTACGTGCCTGACACGGCCTCACTCCGGCAGCTGGCCGTCTGCGGCGAGAGAACGTACATGACGCCCGCGCCCGACGGCGGAGCGCTGCTGTACGAAAGGGGCGACGACGCCTGCACGCTCACGCAGGTCACGCCCGAGGGCGAGCTGGGCAGCAGCTTCGATATCGCCACGCCGGACGACACATACTACGCCAGCCTCTGGACGGGCGAGGGCTGGGCGCTGGTGGACACGCTGCACGCCGTCCACGCCTTCGACTATGTGGACGGGAAGCTCACCGAAGGGCCGGTCTTCGAGCTCTACGGTACGCCCGGCTACGAGCTCATGGGCTCAGACCTCGTGCTGGATACGAGGGAGTACGCCTACGACGGCGAGCGCCTCGCGCTGCTGCTCTTGTTCTACACACGCTACCCCCAGGAGGTGAGCGAATACTCCGAGCTCTGGCGGGTGCAGCACAGCGAGGTCTACCTCGTCTGCGCGGACACGCAGGGGCGCATCTGTGCCCAGTCGCTGCCGAACAGCCTCATGACCGTGCCCGCCAACACCATAGATTACGCGCTCGAAATGAGCTGATGACATGAAAGGAGGCCCGGCATGAGACGCGCCGCGATACTGCTGGTTTCATTATCCATCCTCTCAATATCCTCCCTCGCGCTCACCGGCGCGCTCGTTAACTCGCGCCGGGCGGACGCATACTTCGAGTCGGAGCTGCTCTGCGGCGAGCGGGCCGATTTCTAGGGCGTCTCCCTCAGCGGTTCCACCTCCCTCTCCGGCCTCATCGGGAACTATCTCAACTACGGCCTCAGCTACGACGCCGCCTCGGACGAGAGCGCCTGTGAGTACAGCTTCAACGAAAGGACAAGCCGCAGCGACGCCGCCGACACCGACAAGGAGCCGGTCTATGCCGGCTTGCGTGTGTACTTCGAGGACGGCGCCGCTCGCTGGGAATTGTACGACCCTCAGAGCCATGAGGAACTGGGTAGCGGCACGTCGGAGGAGCTAGGCGCGCTCACTGAGGGCGCACAAAACCTGCGCTGCTCCCGGCTGGACAGGAGCTGGGTCATCGAGGCCGCTTACATGGACACCGTGGGATACTGGCTGCTCGCTTCACGCTGGTCGGAGGAATACGACCTCTATGTGCCGGACGCGGGCACGCTGAACCTTGTCAAGAGCTGCTCCTCACTCTCCACCGTGAGCGAGGCCCCGGACGGCGGGCTGCTGCTGCTCGAGAAGGTCGGGGCCGACTATCTGCTCAGCCAGTTCGACGCCTCGGGCCGGCTGCTGCGGGAATATGCCGTCGAGGGCGCGGAAAACCTGCACTTTGCAGACTGGACCTGGGGCGGGGACTGGGTCACGGTGGACATCCTCGGGACAGTGCACAGCTTCGTGCTGCGCGACGGGCTGCTCGAGCGCAGCACAGTGTACCGGCTCGCGGACGCGCCCGGCTGCCGCTACTTCGACAGCGAGACCGAGGACGGCATCCTGTTCTACTACGAGAGGCAGTACAGCCTCGACGGCGAGCGGCTCTGCCTGCTGGTGGAGGAAAAATCGATGCAATATCAGGAGTCCTACGAGGCCGGGGTGCCCCTGCCCGAGCCCAGGCTCTGGCTCATAGCGGCGTACCCGGACGGCTCCGTCAGCTCCATCGGCCTGCGCTGCTCTATGTGGGACAATGTCTGGTTATACTGGCCCACTTACAAGCTGGAAGCGGAATAAAAACTGAATACGCCTCTTGACAATTGAGCAGTTGTTCAACTATAATGGCAAAGGTCAAACAGTTGAACAACTGTTCAATCGTTATATACAGGAGGCGGTATCGTGGCAAGGGGCGAATTTTGCTGTTCGGAGAACGTGGTACACGAGGGCGCAGTGGCGGAGGTCAGGGCCGGTATGCACGACGCGGCGGCGCTGGACACTGTGGCGGGCTTTTTCAAGGTGCTGGGCGACGGGACGCGCGTGCGGATAATCTCGGCGCTCATGGTGCGCGAGCTGTGCGTCTGTGATATAGCTGCGGCGCTGGGCATGACCAAGAGCGCGGTGAGCCACCAGCTGGGCACCCTGCGCGCGGCGAGGCTCGTGAAGTGCCGCCGCGAGGGCAAGAGCGTTTTCTACTCCATCGACGACGACCACGTCCTCAAGATGCTGGAAGGGGGCCTCGAGCATGTCCACGAGTGAGCATATGCACAGTTGCAGCTGCTGCCATGACGAGCACGAGCACCATCACGACGAGTGCTGCGGACATGAGCACGGACATCATCACGCTGACGCCTGCGGCTGCGGGCACCATCACGAACACCACCATGAGCACGAGCACTGCCACGGCGACTCCTGCGGCTGCGGGCACGAGCATGTGCACCACGGCGAGGGCGGGCTGAAGAAGGCGGTCATAAGGCTCGCGCTGGCGGCGGCGCTCTTTGCCGTCTCGTATCTGATACCCGAGGGGCTTTACAGGCGGCTGTTCCTGTTTCTGCCCTATCTCGTCGCGGGCTATGACGTGCTCTGGTCGGCCCTGCGCGGCATACTCCGCGGACACGTGTTCGACGAGAATTTCCTGATGGCGGCGGCCACGGTGGGCGCCGTGGCGCTGGGCGACATGTTTGAGGCCATTGCGGTCATGGTGTTCTACCAGCTTGGCGCGCTCTTTGAGGAATATGCCGTGGGCCGCAGCCGCGGGAGCATCGCGGCGCTCATGGACCTGCGGCCCGACCGCGCGGAGCTGGAGCGGGACGGCGCGGTCGTCCCGGTCGACCCGGACGAGGTTGAGCCGGGCAGCGTCATAGTCGTGCGCCCCGGCGAGAGGGTGCCGATAGACGGCGTCGTGATCGAGGGCGAGTCCACGCTGGACACCTCGGCGCTGACGGGCGAGAGCCTGCCCCGCTCCTGCGCGGCGGGGGACGAGGTCTCAAGCGGCTGCGTCAGCCTGACGGGCCTTTTGAGGATACGCACGACTAAGCCCTTCGGCGAGAGCGCGGTCTCGCGGATACTGAAGCTGGCCGAGGAATCCTCTGCCCGCAAGTCGCGCTCGGAGCGTTTCATCACGCGCTTTGCGCGGGTGTATACGCCGGTGGTGTGCGCCGCGGCGCTGCTGCTGGCCGTGCTGCCTCCCGCAGTGCGGCTCCTGCAGGGCATGGAGCCGGGCTGGGGCACATATATCGAGAGCGCGCTGACCTTCCTCGTCATCAGCTGCCCCTGCGCGCTGGTCATCTCAGTGCCGCTGGGCTTTTTCGGCGGCATGGGCGGGGCGTCCACGAGGGGCGTGCTGTTCAAGGGCTCGACGGGCATAGAGGCGCTGGCGGGCGCGCGCTGCGTGGTCTTCGACAAGACGGGCACGCTGACCCGGGGCGAGTTCGAGGTCAGGGGCACGAGGCCGGAGGCCGGCGTCTCGGGCGACAGGCTGCTCGAGCTTGCGGCGCTGGCCGAGAGCTGGTCGAACCATCCGATAAGCCGCAGTCTGGTCGAGGCCGCCGGTTCGCCGGACGCGCAGGCGAGGGTGACAGACGCGCGCGAGGAACAGGGCGGCGGCGTGACCGCCGTGGTGGACGGCCTCTCGGTCGCGGCCGGGAACCGGCGCTTCATGCGCAAGCTCGGCATAGACTGCAAGGACCCGGAGGACGCCGGCACGGTTGTGCACGTCGCGGCGGAGGGGGCATATATGGGCTGCATACTGCTCTCGGACGCCCCGAAGTCAAGCGCGAGAGCGGCCATAGCAGAGGTCGAGGCGCTGGGCGCGAAGGTCGTCATGCTCACGGGAGACTCCGAGCAGGCGGCAGCGCTCGCGGCAGACGAGCTGGGCATAAGCGATTACCGCGCGGCGCTGCTGCCCGAGGGCAAGGTCGAGCAGTTGGAAGCGCTGATAGCCGGGACAAACGGCCGCGTGGCCTTCGTCGGCGACGGCGTAAACGACGCGCCGGTGCTCTCAAGGGCGGACGTGGGCGTTGCCATGGGCGCGCTCGGCTCCGACGCTGCGATAGAGGCGGCGGACGTGGTCATCATGGACGATGACCCCATAAAGCTGCCCCTGGCCATCCGGCTGTCGAAGCGCTGCATGGGCATAGTCCGGGCGAACATCGTGTTCGCCATAGCGGTAAAAATGGCCTTCCTGCTGCTCGGGGCCCTGGGCATTGTGGGCATGTCGCTGGCCATATTTGCCGATGTCGGCGTCATGGTGCTGGCTGTCATGAACTCCATGCGCACCCTTAAAGTAAACGCTTCGTAACCGAAACTTTGTTTGACTTTGCTCGTCTTATGGCTGATAATAGGCGAGAGGTGATAAACTATGGCAGCAAACAATAAGAAAAGTCCGGCCGGCGCCATACTGGCGCTGCTGATACTTGTAATAATCGTGGTCGCGCTCATCTTCATCCTCCGCGGCGGCGGGGACGAGAGCGACACGCAGACGACCCCGCCGGCAACAGGCGAAGTCGTGAACACGCCAGGCGGAGACGAAGGGCAGGACGGCCAGGTATCCCCCACCGACAGCGTCGAAGAAACGAATATTCCGACCACCTCCCCCACCGAGACCGCTCAGCCGACACTCGAGCCGACTCCGAGCCCCACTCCTAGCCCGACGCCCACTCCGGCGCCCGCGGCGGCGAGCGGCAGCTTCAAGAGTGACACGGGCACGGGCCTGAACATCGTGGCGGACTGGACGCTGACGCCGAACGGCGACGGTACCTCGACGCTGACGCTGAAGCTCTCGGCTGAGTCCTACAGCCTGTACACGGTGGATTCCTGGCACGCGGCGAAGCTGGAGCTCGGCGGCAGCAGCTGGGAGTTTGACACCAAGGCGATCGAGTACGACGGTCCGGGCCTCGGCACCAACGAGCTGGGCACCCTGACGGCGACCATCAGCAGCTCGGCCGTGCCCGCGACGGCGACGCTGACCTGGAACTTCCAGGGCAGTTACGGCGGCACCGAGCTTCCCAAAATCGTGGCCACCGGGACCATCGGCTGAATACTGCAATAAGATACCGCCCTGTCCTTTTTCGGACGGGGCGGTATTGTTTTTTACTTTCTCATCAGCCCGCAACTGTCTCGAGTCCCCGGGCGTTTTCTATTTTTATCGTGCCTCGCGACACGCTCACCAGCTTCTCCGACTGGAAATATCTGAGCATCCGCGTCACTACCTCCCGCGCCGTGCCCAGATGCGCCGCTATGCGCTCATGCGTGATATTCAGCTCGTCGCCGCCCTCAAGCGCGGACTCCTCCAGCAGAAACGCCGCGAGCCGCCTGTCGAAGCTGTGCCAAAGGATCTGCTCCACCAGCCACATGACTTCGGAGAAACGCGAGGCCATCAGCTCGTTCGTGTAGTTAGAGAGCGCGGCAGACTCCTCCATAACGCCTCGGTAGACGTCCGGCGCTATGACCATCAGTTCCGTGTCCCGCTCGGCCTCGATATTCATGTCGAATTGCAGGCTCTTTACCATGCACGAGGCCGAAAACAGGCAGATATCCCGCTCGAACAGCCGGTAGAGCGTTATCTCCCTGCCCGCCTCGGACAGCATGTAGGCCCTGAGTCTGCCAGAACAGACAGCAAGCAGGCCCACGCAATCCGTACTGGCGCCGTGCACCATGTCACCGGCCCTCAGTCTCCTGCGTGTGGCGGCCGACTCAAGCCTTCTCCGCTGCTCCGGCGTCAGCCTGTCCCAGACCGGGAAAAACTCAGAAAGCTCCAAGTATGTCCTCCTTACTTCGCCCCAACCTTCTTTTTCTTTGACTTCGACCTGCTGATGCTGCCTATCGTTATTATCAGCACCAGAACGACCGCTGCCGCGCCTATTATTATGACCCGCGTCATATCCGCCGGGCGCTCGACCGAGAAAAGCTCGAAGCTGCTGCTGCCCACGTCGAAGCAGAGATAGTTGCCAAGCACCTCATACTCCTTCTCCTGCCAGATCCCGCCGTCCTCTCGGACATAGAGCGCAATAACCGAGGTGGAGCGCTCCTTCTCAGGCGCCAGATAGCGCACCCTGTAGACGGGGTCCTCGTCGGCGCTGCCCGTGACCGTCACGCTCAGTTCCTCGAGGGACTTCGTGCCCCTTGTGAGCGTCGGGGCATCCTCAGGGGTCTGACCGCTCGATATGACGCTCGCCTCCACGCTGGCGTCCGGCTTGAAGCTGCCCTCGACCAGCACGATCGCCTGCACTCCGCCGTCCCTGCCCTCGGCGCTCGCCACCGAGGTGTCCAGCGGCGTGTACACCGCCTCCAGCGTCCGGCTGAAGGTCAGTTTAGTGAGGTCCAGCTCCGGCCATGCGCCGGTATAGCCCTCTTTCTCCGGCACCTCCGGTACCTCAGAGGCGTCGATACTGTCGCCATATTCAAAGTGTATCGTCTTTATCGCTACCCCGTCGGCCATGAACACCAGCTTGAGGTCCAAAAACTCCCCGGGCACGTCCTCGAGCGCCTTGAGCGAGGCAAAGGGCACGCGCTCCGCGCCGCCGGTGTAGCTGATGCCGTCTATGCCGTGCAGCGTCTCGCTCACGAACAGGTTCCCCGTGGCCTCGCCGTCCTCATTGAGCGCGCCCGCGATGCCGCCGAGGCACTCGTCCCCGGCCTCTATCTCCACGAGGCTGCGGCAGTCATAGAGCTTCGTACCTAGTCCCGCCACGCCGCCTATCCAGTCGTCGCCCGAGAGCGGGCACATCGCCCAGCAGGCCCTTATCGTCGAGGCGCTGCTGCCCGCGACGCCGCCGACGTAGTCGCCGCTCTCGCTCGTTACCGCGCCGTAGTTCTCGCAGTTTTGCGTCACCCCCAGCTCCATGAGCCCGACCACACCGCCGGCGCAGTTGTCCTTGGCCTTGACGCTGCCGTTATTCTCGCACTCGCGCAGGATGCAGCGGCTGTTGAAGGCGCGCGAGATCGTGCTCGAGCCGGTGAGGTCGCTCTCCGGGTCGAAGTCGAACTCTATGGCCATTGCGCCCGCGATGCCGCCGATGTTCACGTCGCCGTAGACCGAGCCGGTGTTGCCACAGCCTGCGATGTTGCCGTCCGTGGCCGAGCCCGCCTCCTCCGACACGTCCGTGAACACGTCGCCTATGTTCGGCGAGGCCGCGGCCTTGATGGCCTCCACCAGCATGAGCATGACCACCGAGAACTGGTCGTTCACCTTCCGCAGGTCGCTCACCAGCACAGTGGCGGAGTTGCCGACCTCGGTATTGAGCGCCGTTAGCGCATCGGATATGTTCTTCATATTCCCGCAGAGGGAATCCACCCTCTGGCTGTATTCGCTGCCCAGGCCCTGGAACTGTACGTCGGGCAGGCCGTTCAAGTAGCTGAGCACCTCGCGGACGCCCGCGACGGCGTTGGTTATGCTGTTCGAGGCCGCCTGCAGGCTCTGCATGGCGTAGCCCAGATGCTCGTTGAGCCTGACCGCCGCCTCGGCGACGTAGGGGGCCGTGGTGCCCGCTATCGTGTTCGCCGCGCCGATGACGTCCGTCACGGTACCGCCTGCCGAGGTCAGGCTGCCCGAGAGAGCGTTCAGCGCGTCAAGCACGGCCTGTATCTTCGCTTCACTTGGGTTGGGGTCATTCAGCAGGTCGTTCAGCGCCGACATGAGCGCCTGAGACTGGGCCGTGGCGCTGTCGATGGCGGTGCCGAGCCTGTCGCCCGCCGCGCCTATGGTGTCCGCCGCGTCGGTGACGGTGCTCCAGTCCGAGCCGCGCTTGAAGGTCGCCGTGACATCCGCCGTGCCCGCCGGCATGGTGAAGCTGTACTGCGTCCCGAGGTCGTCGAGCCGTGTGAGCGTCGGCGAAGTGCCGTCCGAGGCCGTGACGTAGAGGCCCGAAAGCTCGTAGCCGCGCTCCGTGCTTATGCTCAGGGTGACCGGCGTGCCCGGCGTCGGTGCATAGCTGCTCGCCGTCATCGTGCCGCCCGCGCCCGTGCTGATGCGGACGGTATTGCCCGTATCCTCAAAGTATGTCGCCGCTGGCACGAAGCTCACGCGCACGACGGTGTTCTTCGCCCGCGCGTTCACAGGGTCGTTCACGGGGTCGCCGGAGAGCGTGGGCATGGTGAAGAGGACGGTGTTCGTAGCATCGTCGTATATGTAGCCCACGGCATATCCGTCGGCGTCCACTATCTCTATATTCCCGACCATGTAGCCGGTGTTCGGCCTGAGCGTCACCGTGACCTCGCTGCCCGCGGCGGGGTTCGAGGTGCTGAGTGTCGCCGTACCGCCGGTGCCCGTCGTGACGCTCAGGAGCCGGTGGTCGGTCTCGTCATAGGTGCTGCCCTGCATCTGGCCGATGACGGCGAGGTCATTGTTCGCCTCGCCAAGCCAGCCCACGGCGTCTGAAATGTAGCTACCCGCAGCCTCCACGTCGCCGAGGATGCCGGGGGCGCTGTCTGAGACGTAGTCGATGCGGCTGAGTATCTCGTTGAGGGAAGCCACGGTGCTGTCGACGAAGTCCACGGTCTCGCCTGCTATGTACGCGAGGTCGTCCGAGGCGCTGCCCATGTAGCCGGAGACGGCGTTCAGGCGGTCCGTTATATTCGACGAGCTGTCGCCCGCGTTCATGAGCGCCACATCCAGCAGGTCGTGGAGCTTCGTCAGCTCCGTGGAGAGGTTCTCAGCTGATGCCGCCGAGAGGTCGAGTGTGAGGTAGGGCTCCATTTGGCCCACGATGCCGCCGACCTCCTTGCGGCCGAGGACGCTGCCGCTGTTCGTGCAGCTCTCGACATAGCCGGACTGTCTGCCCACGATGCCGCCTATGTTGTAACCCATGTGCTCATACCCCACCGTGCCCCTGTTCATGCAGGCGCTGATAATGCCCGAGGAAAAGCCTGCGATGCCGCCGGTGTCGGTATAGTCGTTTATAAGCTCGGTGGTGGAATCTATGCTCGTGACGTTCGTGACGCTCAGGCCGCTTATGTCGGTCGAGACCTCCTGGCTCGTGGTGTTCACCGCCGCGGAGTTCACGCAGCGGACTATGGAACCGAGGTTCTGTCCCGCCACGCCGCCGGTATAGTGCTGGCCCGTGACCGTGCCGCTCATCCGGCAGTTTTCTATGACACCGGTCTTTTCGTTCGCGCCGACGAGGCCGCCCGTTGAGGTCAGGGCCTCCACCGTGCCGGTGAAGGAGCAGTCCCTGATGGTGCCCGCGTTGTTGCCCGCGATGCCTCCCGCGTACTGCGCCGAGCCGCCCGGCTTCACCTCGCCGGAGACGTTCAGCTCCTTTACCACCGCGCCCTCCTGCACATAGCGGAAAAAGCCCGTGTGCGAGCGGTTCGCCGTGAGGCTCAGGCCCGATATCGTGTGACCGCCGCCCTCGAACACCCCGCCGAAGGTCGGGATGGACTCGAAGTCCGAGCCCGTGAGATCGAGGTCCGTCTGAAGATAGACCGTGACGTTCTTCGAGTAGCTGTCCACGGCGCAGCTGTCCGCGAGGGCCATGAGGTCCTCGAGCGTATTTATATAGTAGCTGACACCCGGCGTCTCCGTCTCCCCGGCCTCGTCCGCCAGGACGGAGATGGAGATGGTGAGAAGCCCCAGCACCAGCATCACACAAAGCAGCAGCGCGACGATCCTTTTAAACACCAACGCTCTCCTCCTCTTTACCGCTCTCGTCCCCGCCCCCGGGCTCGTCCCCAGAGGGCGGCAGTTCCGGTCTCGTCTCGTCCACCTCTATGGAGCCG
Organism: uncultured Eubacteriales bacterium; assembly: GCA_900546615.1. GTDB lineage: Bacteria > Bacillota > Clostridia > Oscillospirales > Oscillospiraceae > Scatomorpha > Scatomorpha pullistercoris. Next base: position 65,154 of record URDJ01000003.1, read on the forward strand.
GATTCGACCATGGCGTGCAGGCTGCCCTGGAACACGCCTTTCACGTCCGCGTCAATGAAGCCCGATATCTGGCCCCGGACTCGGCCGTTCAGCCTTATCGTACTTCCCTCAACATGCGTTATCTCCGGCCCCTTTATCGCAAAGGCCGTCTTCTCTATGAGCAGATCGCCCAGCAACAGTATCTGAGGCAGCACGCCCATGACGAGGAAGATGGAGATTATCGTGCCGCGCCCCAGGCAGGTGCCTATGGACGATATCGTGTTGTCCGAGGTCATGCGCCCTATTATGAGGCCCGCCGAGGCCAGCATCGCGCCCGAGGTGATGATCGTCGGGAAGGCCTGATTGAGCGTCTCCACCATGGCCTCCTTTATCGGCATCGATTTCTTCAGCTCAAAATACCGGCTCGATATGACAATGGCGTAGTCGATGTTAGCGCCCATCTGTATCGCGCTGACTATGAGATAGGAAATGAAAAACAGGTTCGAACTTGTGAGGTACGGCACGGAGAAGTTTATCCAGATACTGCTCTGTATGACGATGATGAGCAGCACAGGCAGGCCGACGGACTTGAAGGTGAAGAGCAGCACTACGACGACAAAGAGCGCCGAGAGTATGCTGATGAGCAGGTTGTCCGTCGAGAAGGAGGAGCGCAGGTCGCGCGCGTTCACGCTCTCGCCGACCAGCACGCAGTCGTCGTAGTAGAGCTTCGCCTGCGAGCGCAGGGTCTCGAGGAAATCGAAGGTCTCGTCCGCCTCCTCCGGCAGGTCCAGATATATGACGAACCTCGACCAGTTCTCGCCCTCGAGCTGTGCCCGGCCGAACTCCAGCTCCGCGCACATCTCGTCGAGCATCTCGCTCATATCCCGCTCGAGCGAGACATAGCCTTCGTCCTTCTGCTGCTTTAGGTAGGTGATCATATCCAGCAGCGGCACAGAGTAGTCGTCTATCGAGGAGACGATCTGCCCGTAGTCCTGCTCGTTCACGGCGTAGGCGGCGTAGAGCAGCCGCGCAGCCTCTATGTCCTGATCGGTCAGCTCGGCGAACTGCCGGGGCTTTAATGAGCTGGTCACGGTGTAGCCGTCCATGGCTTCTATGTTCGCAAGGCCCATGCAGCTCTCTACCTCGGGCATGGCCGCGATATCCTTGAGCAGTTTTGCCTCCTTCTCATAGTCGCCCGAGGGCACGAGCATGGCTACGAGATTGTCCGTGCCGAAGGTTGAGGCCACCATCTTGTCGGCGATCTTGCTCTCGTTCTGCTTTACCGTGTCCAGCGTGCTGTAACCGTAGACGTAGGGACAGCGGTTCGAGAACACGAAGGCCGCCGCCGCAACTATGAGAAAGAGCGGCGGTATGATGTATCTAGTTTTCACCGTCAGTTTGCCCCAGAGCGTTATTTTCGGCACAAAGCTCTTGTGGTGAGTCTTGTCAATGAGCTTCGAAAACAGCACCAAAAGCCCCGGCATGAGCAGGAAGACCGAGAGCATGCTCATTATAATTGCCTTTATGAGCACGATGCCCATATCATAACCGAGCCGGAAATGCATGAGCGTCAGCGCCGCGAGGCCGGAGATGGTCGTCAGGCTCGAGGCACTTATCTCCGGTATCGCCTTTGAGAGCGCCGCGACGGCGGCGTCCCTGGCCTCCATGCGCTCGCGCTCCTCAGTATACCTGTGGCAGAGGATGATGGCGTAGTCTATGGCGAGCGCCAGCTGCAAAACGACCGCAATGGAGTCCGTGACGTAGGAGATGGTCCCGAACCAGTAGTTCGTGCCCATGTTCAGGAGCGCCGCCGCTCCGAAGGTGATGAGCAGCACCGGTATCTCCATATAGGTGTTCGAGGTAAACAGCAGCACCGCCACGATAATGAAGATCGCGATTCCAAGGACGACCACCATCTCGTACTTTATCGTCTGCTCCATGGGGTTGCCCACATCGGAGCTTATGTAGGTATCGTAGTCGGAGAGCAGGACCTTGATTTCGTCCATGGCCCCCTCGCTCACGGGCGAGGTCGTGTCTCCGTCAAAGGTGACCGTAAACAGGGCAGAGGCGTTTTTATAGTGCGCCTCCGTGGCGTCAAACTCCACGGAGTGTACGCCGTTTATGGCGTCTATCTGCGGCAGCAGACGCTCCGCCGCCTCGTAGGTGATGCTGGACACCATGACGTTCGCCGTAGCGAAGGTGGTGAACTCCGTCTCCATGATGTCGAGGCCGCGCCGCGTCTCGGTGTCCTTGCCCAGATAGCTCGTTATATCGTCGTTAACATTCACCCAGTTGCGTGAAAAAAAGCAGAAGACCGCCAGGACGGTGAAGAGCAGGAAAAACACAGTCTTCCTTTCCACGATCACCGCCGCGACCTTCTGCATGAACGAGCTTCCGCTCCCTTTTTCCATACTCAGACCCCTTGTAAAGCGCGTTATGCGTCTCCATCCAACATCTTGTATTTTAACATCCAAGTCCGCCGCCGTCAACGCATACATCTTGTAATATAACAGCATAGACCGTAAGCATTAGAGGAAAATTAAATATTTAACTTTACTTCCATTTTACAATGCGGAGCTTTTTCATTTTACACGGCGCGGATAATCTCCATTTTGCAGGGTGAGAAAGCCCTGTGCGAATATGAACATAAGGAGAAAACGAAAAGATGAAAAAGACTCTGACAATAGCGCTCGCGCTGGTCCTCTGCCTCGGCCTGCTGGCCGCCTGCGGCGAGCAGCCCTCCGACCCCACCGATGCCCCCGAGACCGACAGCGTTGAGACCGAGGCCCCTTCGAACGACCCTATCGAGCTTAGCGGCACCGTGGTCGTGAACGGCTCCACCTCCATGGGCGACGTCATCAACGCTCTGACCGAGGGCTTCAATGAGCTGAACCCCGACGTGCAGATCAGCTACACCGGCTCCGGCTCCAGCGCCGGCATCGAGGGCGTCCTCGCCGGCAGCTGCGACCTGGGCCTCTCCAGCCGCGAGCTCTCTGAGGACGAACTGGGCGAAGGCGCCGTTGCGAACGTCATCGCCAAGGACGGCGTGGCCGTCGTCGTAAATCCCGAAAACCCCGTGACCGAGCTCACCAGCGAGCAGATCGCCAAGATCTTCACCGGCGAGATCACCAACTGGTCCGAGCTGGGCGGCAATGACGCCGAGATCGCTGTCTTCGGACGTGACTCTGCCTCCGGCACCCGCAGCGCCTTCGAGGAGATCCTCGGCATCGAAGACAAGTGCGCCTACCTCAACGAGTACAGCTCCACCGGCGACGTCATCGGCAACGTGGCCTCCAACCCGAACGCCATCGGCTACGCCTCCCTCTCCGCCGTGGATGAGAGCGTCGTCGCGGTGAGCGTGGACGGCGTGGTCCCCACCGAGGAGACCGTCGCGGACGGCAGCTTCCCCATCCAGCGCCCCTTCGTGGTCGTCACCGTCGAGGGCACTGAGCTCTCCGCTGCGGCCAAGGCCTTCCTCGACTACGCCATGAGCGCCGAGGTCGCCGACATCATCGCCGCCGCGGGCGCTGTCTCCGCGAACGGCTGAGCGGTATACGCAAAAACGGCATGGGCCCCCGCCTCTCCGGGGGCCTCTTGCCCTGTGACAGGGGTGCATCTGACAGGCGTTCAGGGCAGCCGGCCTGAGCTTCTGTCAGATCCACCCCAAGGGAAAGAAAGAGGTAAGTGTTTTGAACGAAGCCATTACAACGAAGGGAGAAAGCGGCAAAGTGGACGCAGCATCGAAGCGCGGAGCAAAGACCCCGGGCCGCAAAAGCCCGAGCCGCGGCGCGAGGGATGCCATGGAGTTTTTCATGAAGGCCCTCTTTCTCATCTGCGGCCTCGTGGCCGTGGCCTTTGTACTTGTCATCTCCGTCTATCTCATCGTCTCAGGCATCCCCGCAATAAGGGAAGTCGGGCTGCTTGAGTTCCTCGGCGGCACGAACTGGGACCCGGCAAACAAGAGCGGAAACCCCGCCTTCGGCATCCTGCCCATGATCCTCACGAGCGTGTACGGTACGGCGGGCGCCATCGTCATAGGCGTGCCCATTGGCTTCCTCATGGCCGTATTCCTCTCTAAGGTCGCGCCCCGGCGGCTCGCCGCCGTCATACGCGAGGTCGTGGACCTGCTCGCGGGCATCCCCTCCGTCGTCTACGGCCTCGTGGGCATGATGGTGCTGCTGCCCGCGATACGCGAGTTCTTTGACCTGCCTGCTGGCGACAGCCTGCTTGCCGCCATGGTCGTCCTGGCCATCATGATCCTGCCCAGCATCATCTCCGTCTCCGAGACGGCGCTCAATGCCGTGCCGCGCGAGTACGAGGAGGCCTCGCTCGCCCTCGGCGCGACGGAGCTCGAGACCTATTTCCGCGTCTCTGCCCCGGCCGCCAAGAGCGGCATCGCCGCTGCCGTCGTGCTCGGCGTGGGCCGGGCCATAGGCGAGGCCATGGCCATACTCATGGTGGCCGGCAACGTCGCGAACATGCCGAGCCTGCTCACCAGCGTAAAGTTCCTGACTACGGCCATAGCCGGTGAGATGAGCTATGCAGACGGCCTGCACCGTCAGGCGCTCTTCTCCATCGGACTTGTGCTCTTTCTGTTCATCATGCTCATTAACGCCGCGCTGAACCTGTTTTTAAAGCGCAGCAAGGAGGGCGAAGCGTGAAAGAATCGATAACAAAGGGCCTCAGCCCCCGCAGGAAGGCATATGACCTCACCATGCGCGCGCTGCTCTACTCCGCAGCTGTTCTCATCTGCGCCCTGCTCGTCTTCCTCATAGGCTACATCCTCTACCGCGGCATTCCACACCTGAGCTGGCAGTTTCTCACCAGCGAGGAGAGCGTCATAAAGGACATCGAGGGCATTCTGCCCGCCATACTCAACACTGTCTACGTCATCATAGCGACGCTTATCTTCATCCTGCCTCTCGGCGTGGGCAGCGCTATCTACCTGACGGAATACGCCACTAACAAGCGGCTCGTCTCGGCCATAGAATTCGCCACGGAAACGCTCTCCGGCATGCCGAGCATCATCTTTGCGCTCGTCGGCGTCATCGTCTTCTGTGAATTCTTCAGCCTAGGCCAGAGCCTCATAGCGGGTGCGCTCTCGCTCGTCATGATGACCCTGCCGACCGTCATAAGGACGACGCAGGAGTCGCTCAAGACCGTGCCGCAGAGCTATCGCGAGGGCAGTCTGGCCCTCGGCAGCGGAAAGTGGCATATGATACGCACCGTGGTCCTGCCCTCCTCCGTGGACGGCATCGTCACAGGCTGCATCCTCGCCGTGGGCCGCATCGTCGGCGAGAGCGCCGTTTTGATGTTCACGGCGGGCATGGGCACGCGCCTCGCCAAGTACGGCGACACCATAGGCGAGTTCTTCGAGACCCTCTTCGACAGCTCGGGCGCAACGCTCACCGTCGCCCTCTACAACTACGCCAAGGAACGGGCCGACTTTGACTCGGCCTTCGCCGTGGCTGTCGTGCTGCTCGTCATAGCCTTCGCCATCAACATAGCCGCGAAGCTCGCGGGCAAAAAGCTCAAAAAACGCTGAGAGCGGGAGATAAATAAAATGAGTGAAAATACCATCATCGAGGCGAAGGACCTCGAGCTGTACTACGGCGACAACCACGCGCTCAAGTCGGTGTCGCTAAAAATACCTGAAAACCGCATAACCGCCCTCATAGGGCCATCGGGCTGCGGCAAGAGCACCTTCCTCAAAACACTCAACCGCATGAACGACCTCGTGCCCGGCGTACGCATAGAGGGCGAGGTGCTCTATAACGGAGAGAACATCTACGGCAAAGACGTGGATGTGACGCGTCTGCGCAAGCAGATAGGCATGGTCTTCCAGAAGGCCAATCCCTTCCCCATGAGCATCTACGACAACATCGCCTACGGCCCGCGCACGCACGGGGTGCGCAGCCGCGCGAAGCTCGACGATATAGTGGAGCGTTCGCTGCGCGACGCCGCCATCTGGGACGAGGTCAAGGACAGATTAAAGGGGAGCGCCCTCGGTCTTTCGGGCGGCCAGCAGCAGAGGCTCTGCATAGCCCGCGCCCTGGCGGTCGAGCCGGACGTGCTGCTCATGGACGAGAGCACCAGCGCCCTTGACCCCATATCCACCTCCAAGATCGAGGAGCTTGCGATGGAGCTTAAAAACCGCTATACTGTGGTCATGGTGACACACAATATGCAGCAGGCAGTGCGCGTTTCGGACATGACAGCCTTCTTCCTGCTCGGCGAGCTGGTCGAGTTTGGGGATACGGAGAGGATATTCTCGCACCCGCAGGATAAGAGGACAGAGGACTACATCACGGGGAGGTTCGGCTGATATGAGGCAGAGATTCGATGGGCAGCTCGCCCTTTTGAACCGCGAGCTCATAAACATGGGCGCGCTCTGCGAGGAGGCCATAGCCGTCACCGCGCGCTCGGTACTGGATGCCGACAGGAGCCTGCTCACAAGGGTCAGCGCCCTCGAGGAGGAGATAGACCAGAAGGAGCGCGAGATAGAAAGGGTCTGTCTGAGGCTCCTGCTCCAGCAGCAGCCCGTGGCGGGCGATCTGCGGCAGATATCGGCCGCGCTCAAGATGATAACGGATATGGAGCGCATAGGCGACCAGGCCCTCGACATTGCCGAGACTGCGGGTTTCATGGGCGAGCTGAACAAGGCCGATGCGGAGCTTTTCAAGCGCCTCGCGCAGACCGTCGTGGCCATGGTGACAGACAGCGTGGACGCCTACGTCAGCCGCGACCCCGCCGCCGCAAGAGCGGTAGCGAGAAGGGATGACGAGGCAGACAGGGTCTTCACGGCCATCAAAAGCGCCATGATAGAGCGGCTCTCGCAGCACCCGGGCGATGGGGAATACGCGCTCGATCTGCTGATGATAGCCAAGTATCTCGAGCGCATAGGCGACCACGCCACGAACATAGCTGAGTGGGTCGAGTTCGCCGCGACCGGATACTACAAGGGCCGGGAGGTCTTGTGATGATATACTGTGTGGAGGACGACGCGAGCATAAGGGATATCGAGGTCTATGCCCTGCGCTCGACGGGCTTCGAGGCCGAGGGCGTGGACAGCGGCGAGGCCCTGTTCGCGGCGCTCAAAAAGGCCCCGGCGGAGCTGATAATACTCGACGTCATGCTGCCTGGGGACGACGGTATGGAAATACTGAAAAAGCTCCGCATGAACGCGGCTACCCGTAACGTGCCGGTCATCATGGCCACGGCGCGCGGCGAGGAGTATGACAAGATAACCGGCCTCGACTCCGGCGCGGACGACTATCTGGTGAAGCCCTTCGGCATGCTCGAGATGATAAGCCGCGTCCGGGCGGTGCTCAGGCGCACGAACCCCGGCGGAAGCAAGGCCTCGGTGTCGCTGGGCGGCGTGACGGTGGACCCGGCGAGCCACAGGGTAACGGCGAACGGCGCCGAGGTCACGCTGACGCTCAAGGAATACGAACTGCTCTGGACTCTGATATCCAGCCCCGGCGTGGTGTTCACACGTGACCGGCTGCTCAGCGAGATTTGGGGCACGGACTACGACGGCGAGACCCGCACCGTGGATGTACACGTGCGCACGCTCCGGCAGAAGCTGGGCGAGGCCGGCTCCATCATCGGCACCGTGCGCGGCGTCGGCTACAGGACGGAGGCGTGAGGCATGACTAAACGCATCTTCCGCTCCGTCATCCTCACCGCGCTGGCGGTGTTCCTTGCCTGTCTGACGCTTGTCATGGGCGCGCTGTACAGTTATTTCTCCGCCAGGCAGGAAAAGCAGCTCGAGACCGAGCTTCAGCTCGCTGCGGCGGGCGTCGAAGCCGACGGGCTGGATTATCTCGAGAGCGTCGGCAGGCGCGACGGGCTCCGGCTCACCTGGGTGGACGCCGAGGGCGTGGTCATATACGACTCGAACGCCGACGCCTCCTCCATGGAAAACCACGCCGGGCGCGAGGAGATAGCCGAGGCGCTCGAGACCGGCAGCGGCGAGGGCAGCCGCGTCTCTGCAACGCTCAGCGAAAAGACGGTATACCTCGCCCGCAGGCTCTCCGACGGCACGGTCATCCGCGCCGCGGCCTCACATTACACGGTACCTACCCTGCTGCTGGGCATTTTGCAGCCGCTGCTGATAATAATCATACTGGCCCTCGCGCTCTCTGCGTTTCTGGCCTCCGGGCTGTCGAAGCGCATCGTGGGGCCGCTCAATTCCATCGACCTCGACCACCCGCTGGAGAATGAGACCTACGACGAGCTTTCTCCCCTGCTCACGCGCGTCGAACGGCAGCAGAGGCAGATACGCTCCCAGCTCGAGGAGCTCGGCCGCAGGCGGCGCGAGTTCGAGGCCGTCACGGGCAGCATGTCAGAGGGGCTCATCCTGCTCGACAGGGACGGCTGCATCCTTAGCATCAACCCCGCGGCGTCAAGGATATTCGGCGCATCTGAGGACTGCGTCGGCAAGGACATCCTGACGGTGGACCGCTCACCGGAACTGCGCGCCGTGACCGAGAGCGCACACGAGGGCACGAGAGCCGAGGCGACGATAGAGCGCATGGGGCTGGAATACCAGCTGACGGCAAGTCCCGTATCCGGCGGCGGCGCGGTGCTGCTCATCTTCGACGTCACTGAGCGGAACCGGGCCGAGCGCATCCGGCGCGAGTTCACGGCCAACGTCTCACACGAGCTGAAGACCCCGCTGCACTCCATCATGGGCGCGGCGGAACTGCTCGAGACGGGGCTGGTAAAGCGCGGAGATGAAGCGGAGTTTTATAAGCGCATACGCTCGGAGGCGGCAAGGCTGCTGGCACTCATAGAGGATGTCATCGGCCTCTCGCGGCTCGACGAGGGCGAGAACTTTCCGACGGAGGAGGTCGATCTGCACGAGCTGGCCGTTGAGGTCGCTGCACAGCTCGAGCCGTCGGCGAAAAAGCGCGGCACGGAAATTAAGGTCGAGGGCGGCCCGGCAAAAATGACAGGCGTGCACCGTCTGCTCTGGGAGGTCGTCTGGAACCTTGCGGACAACGCCGTGAAGTACGGCAGGGACAACGGTCACGTGGTCGTCACGACCGAGGCCAGGGACGGCACAGCAAGATTAAAGGTCAGAGACGACGGCCCGGGCATCCCCCCCGAGCATCAGCCAAGGGTGTTCGAGCGCTTCTACAGGGTAGACAAGAGCCACTCCAAGGAGACTGGCGGCACCGGTCTGGGACTGTCGATAGTAAAGCACGCTGTTCAGTACCACAAAGGCAGGATAAGCCTCTATTCCGACCCGAAAGGCACCGAGATCACCATAGAATTCCCAATATGAGCAGCAAAAGCCCGGAGTGCACAGATGCACTCCGGGCTTCGTCATTTTTTGTTTTGTCTCCCGGTCACTCGGGGTCGTACTCGCAGACGTAGGCGACTTTGCCGCTGTAGATGCCGGGGTAGGCGGCAGCAGGGTCGTTCCTGGAGTCGTTATAGATCCAGCCGCTGCCCGTCTTCCAGAGCAGGCCGTAGTTCTCCGCAGTGCCGTCCGTGTCGTACACGGAAGGCTCACCGGGACCCCAGACGTAATAGTCAATGTCCTCGCCCGTCACCCAGCTAAGCTCGCCGTCCACGCGGTGCAGGCCTATCCACACGAACTGCGCCCCGGCCTCATCCGCCAGCGCCGTGACCTTTGCCAGCTCCTCCGCATCGGATATGACGACGAGGTGTCCGCCGCTCTCCTCGCAGAGTGCCTTCGCCTCCTCCCAGCTGCAATCGGACACGACTATCTCATACGTCGGCTCCGGCGTCGCCGTCGGCGTCGGGGAGGGCGTCGGCTCCGTGGTCGGCGTCACAGTCGGCTCAGCCGTCTCGACCACGCCGACAGGCTGCGTCTCCAACGGCGGCGTGGGACTGGTCACGGTCTCTCCGCCGTCGCCCGGCAGGAAAAACTTCACCGCCAGCGCCGCGATCACGATGACCGCGCAGATCGCCAGCACTATCAGCACCGGCCTCATGTTCCGCTTCGGCCGCGCCTCCTTCTCCCTTATCGCCCGCTCCTCAAAGTCCCTGTCCACCTTGTACTCCGGCCGGGGACCGGTCGGTCTGGGAGGCTCCACCGGCTTTACCGGCGGCAGCTCCACCTTCGGGCGCTTCGGCTCGGCCTTCGGCGGCTCGGACTCCGGTATCTTCTCCGGTTCCGGCTCGGGTATCGGCTCAGGCTCCTCGTCCTCCGGCTCCAGATGCGCCAGAATTCCCGCCATCGTACGCTCGACCTCGCTCAGCTCCCGCTCGGGCTTGCCGAACATCTCCATCGCCTTCGCGTCGCCCTCGCCCACGCAGGGCCGCAGGGCCTCCGAAAGCTCCTTAGTATCCTTATACCGCTCCGCAGCGTCGAAGCGCAGGCATTTTGCCATGACCGGCCCGAGCGTCTCGCCCGCCGCGGCCGGTATATGTATCTCGTCCCCGTTCATCCGGCGCCTGAGCGCCAGCGCCCGCAGCTCGTTCGTCATGTTCTCCGGCGCCTTTTTGAAGAACGGCAGCAGCCCGCCGCTCACGCCCGCGTACAGCAGCAGTCCAATAGAATACACGTCCGCTGAAGCCTCCGCCGTGCCGTTCCAGAACAGCTCCGGCGCCATGTACTCCAGCTCGTCCGTAGACCAGTCGCCCGGTGCGTGATCCGCCCTCGGGCCGAGCCTCCAGGCCCCCTGCGCGTCCTGCGCGATGTTCCCCGGGTGGATATTCCCGTGGAAGCTCTCCCCGCAGGCCGCCGCGTCCGCGCAGACTTGCAGCGCCAGCGCGATCAGCTCCTCACGCCCGAGCTTCCTTATCTCCTCGCCGAGCGGTTTTCCCGCCCCATGCTGTTTATTGTCCATTCGTACACCCCAATCTTCGGGTATTATGTTAACAGGATACCACAGCCGGTCTCTCAAGTCAACACAAACGGGCGGCCATCCGCCGCGTGAACGGATGGCCGCCTTCTAAGGAATATGGTGGGAGAGGAACTTTACTTTATGATGCCGAAGGTCTGCAGCTGGCCGAAGAGCACGAGGAACATGGCCAGCGGCACTACGATCTTGCAGCAAACGGCATATATTTTCTTTGTCCTGAACACGTTGCCGTTGATCTCGATCTCCTCTGCGAGGGTATCGACCTTGTACTCGTAGCCGATGAAGATGCACATGAACAGCGCGCCCAGCGGCATCATGATGCCCTCGGACCAGAGGTCCATGAAGTCGAGCCAGCAGTAGCCCAGCGGCTGCCAGAGCCCGTTGGAGCCCAGGCCGTCCGCCGCCACGATCACGGCCAGGACCAGGATGGCCAGGCAGGTGAGGATGGTATACTTCTTGCGGTTGCCGGGCTGGCCCTTGGCGTGCGCTTTGTCCATGTAGAAGGTGGTGACGACCTCGACCAGCGAGATGGCGGAGGTTATGGCCGCGATGAAAACGAGTATGTAGAAGATGAGGCCGAAGACGGGGCCGAGGCTGCCCATGGCGGCGAACACGTCCTGCAGCGTTACGAACAGCAGGCTCGGGCCGGCCATGGCGGCGTCCTCGCCGCCGAGGGCGATGGCCGCGGGCAGGATTGCGAAGGCGGCCATGACGGCGACCAGCGTGTCGGAGGAGACGACGATGAGCGCGTTCTTCTCGATGTTCTCCTTCTTCTCAAGGTAGGAGCCGTAGGTGATCATGGCGCCCATGCCGAGGGAGAGCGAGAAGAACATCTGACCGCCGGCCGAGGAGATGACGGCCATGAAGTCCTCCTTGAGCGGCTCGAGGTTCGGCACCAGCATGAAGCGCAGGCCCTCGCCCGCGCCGGGCAGGGTGACGGAGCGGATGATGACTATGAGCAGCATGACAAAGAGCGCGGGCATGGCGTACTTCGTGAACTTCTCTATGCCGCCCGAGATGCCGCCCATGACTATGATGCAGGTGAGCGCGAGGAAGATGACGCTGTAGACGATGGACTCGAGCTGGTTGGTCAGCAGGCCGTTGAAGAGGTCGCCCGCCGCTATGCCGCCGCTGCCCCAGGAGGCGCCGAAAATGTCGCCCAGGTTCACGACGATGTACTTCGTGACGTAGCCGCCGAGGACGGTGTAGAAGCTCATGATGAGGAAGGCCGAGGCTATGCCGAGCCAGCCGAGCCAGCGGACCTCCTTGGACAGCTTCTTGTAGGTGCCGACGACGCCGAGGCCCGACTTGCGCCCCAGCGCCAGCTCGCCGACCATGACCATGAAGCCGACGAACAGCACCAGCAGCAGGTAGACGATGAGGAAGGCGAAGCCGCCGTTCGAGCCCATCTTGTACGGGAAGCCCCAGAGGTTGCCCAGGCCGACGGCGGAGCCGACAGCCGCCATGAGGAAGCCGAAATTGCTCCCCCAATTACCGCGTTTGTGTTCCATAATTTTCCTCCTTTTTTATCACTCCCAACCGGGTTTCCAGGCCCGGTACACAGATTATAAAGGAGAAATTTGGCTCTTTCAATCGCAAAAGCCATATCTTATCAGCTTCTTAACGCCCGTCGGGCCATTCTTGATGCCATGTTTATACAGCGCCGTCCGCATAAACAGAGCCGGGACAGCGTTTTTCACTGTCCCGGCTCTATCAGATCATGCGCCTTGCGCGTCCTCTTCGCGCTCGCGAAACAGCAGGGTCACACACCAGAGGGCCGCGAGGCCGACGAGAGTGTACACCACGCGGCTCACGGTCGCCGTCTGTCCGCCGAACAGCCACGCTACCAGGTCGAAGCGGAAAAGCCCGATGCTGCCCCAGTTCAGCCCGCCGATGATCGCCAGTATCAGAGCTATGCGATCCATTATCATGCCAACTGCCTCCTTTTCGGCTGATCTCAACGCTTAATTTTCCCCTCATTACGCTCAAATATTCATTCGGCAAAACTTGTGTTTTTTCGAGTTTTTTCGCTCTTGCAAAGGCTTTTGAAATGCGTTATCCTTTCATCACAGCTTATCCAATTACCGCCCCGCGCCAAGCGGGACGGTATGCGGGGACCCGGCTCATATCTTTATCCCACAACCCTGTTTTGGCGGATGGTCTGAGAAACAGACTGTCCGCCGCCTTTTTTTATTTTGCCTGAGAACAATTTTCGCGGGATTTCTCAGCGGCGGAAGTAGTACGATCCGGACAGGAACTGACACACGAGGGGGAGCGCGGATGCAGACGCTTTTGACGAGACCCAGGCTGGGACGCGGCGGGATAACGCAGATACCCGTGTCGGAGATCGAGCCGAACCCGAACCAGCCCAGGAGGATATTTGACGACGAGGCCCTCGGCTCACTGGCTGCGAGCATAGCCGAGTACGGGCTGATCTCCCCCATATCCGTCCGGCTGCACTACGGGCGTTACGAGCTCGTGACCGGCGAGCGGCGGCTGCGCGCGGCGAAGCTCGCCGGGCTCACGAGGATACCCTGCATAGTGCTGGACGTGGACATGGAGGAATCGGGCCTGCTGGCTATGGTGGAGAACCTCCAGCGGGAGGATCTGGATTTCATAGAGGAGGCCCGCGGCATAGCGAACCTCATACGCCTGTTCGACATGAGCCAGGAGGAGGCGGCGCGCAGGCTGGGTCTCAGCCAGAGCGCGGTGGCGAACAAGCTGCGCCTGCTGAAGCTGCCGCCGGACATACTGGCCGCCCTGCGGGACAAGGGCCTGACGGAGCGGCACGGCAGGGCGCTGCTCCGTCTTGAGAGCCCGGAGAAGCAGAGGGCCGCCCTCGCTCAGATCGTAGAGCTGGGCCTCAACGTCGCGCAGACCGACGCCTACATAGATTCCCTGCTGAGTCCCTCGCCGGAGGAAAAGCCCAAACCGCGCCGCGCCTTCGTCCTCAAGGACGTGCGCATCTTCCTCAACAGCCTCACCAAAAGCCTAGATATCATGAAACAGGGCGGCATCAACGCCGGCATGAAAAAGCAGGAGACCGATACCGAACTCATCGTCACCATCTCCATTCCCAAATCACGCCCCTGACGGCGACCCGTTTATTATATGGAAAGAGCATGCGCCACACGGCACATGCTCTTTTCTTCTTTTTTCACCAGCCGTTCAAGGGTTCGCAGGCTCGTCCACGTAATACGCCGCCTTGAACTTGAACTTGTCGCCCCTCACCACCGTGCGGTGTATGGCTATGAGATGCTCCCGCTCGTGGCAGAACCTCTCGCAGAGCATACAGGGCACGTGCGCCGGGATCTGCAGCAGCATCCGCTCGCGCGCGTTCGGTATGAGCGGAGAAAGCACCTCGCCCGCGTCCGTTATCTCCATGTTGTAATACGTCTCAAGATACGCATACAGCGAGCCGTCGCGCAGCACATCCGGCTCCAGCGACAGAAAGCGGCTCTGCGGCAGATAGGTCGTCTCTATCTTCAGCGGGAAAGCCTCCGCCGAGCGCAGGCGTACCAGCTTGTGCCAGCGTGTCTGTCTGCCGCCGTGCCGCACCTGCTCTATCGAGGACAGATACTTGTCAGCCCCTGCGTCTATCAGGTCATAGTCCAGTATCTGGTTTTTATGAGGACATGCTGGGCCTTCAGGCTGCTGGCAAAGGAGTGGGACTTCGTCAGGCGCTGCTCGAACATCTTCGGCTTTACAAAGTTGCCGTTGCCGTGCACCTTCACGATATACCCCGCCTTGTACAACGCCTCAAGCGAGGCCCTGATGGTCGAACGGCTGACGTGGTACATGTCGCAGAGCACGCGCTCGGCCGGCAGCGGCGCGTTTTCCGAATATTCGCCCGAATCGATCTTTCTTCTTATGTCCTCGTAGATCTCCCTGTAAAGCGGTATGCCGTCCATTTCTCCACCCCCCCTGACTTGAGTATATGATCTGTGATCTTGTGACGGACGCGACATATCTGGACGGAGTGGTATGCTCCGGCTGGGAGGCGCTGGTAGACATCGGCGGCGGACTGCTGGTGGACGAGGGGCTTGTGGAGCCGAGGTTTTTGCAGTCCATCAAGGACACGATCGCGGAGTTCGGCTCGTACATGGTGCTGGTGGACAACATCGCCTTTTTCCACGGCAGGCCGGAGGCGGGCGTGAAGGCGATGGCGATGAGTCTGGTGCTGCTGGCCGAGCCTGTATATCTCGGCGAGAAGCGGATCAAGGCAGCCTTCACCTTTGCCGCCGTAGACAAGAAAAGTCATCTTGGCCTGATGCGCGAGCTGGGCGGCTATCTACAGGACGAGGAGTTCCTGGAGCTGCTCAGAAACGGCGGACCAAAATCCGAAGTCATGAAAAAATTGAGGGAGGGTGCGTAAGCTGAAATGAAGTATCTCGAATACCGCCGCGTCATCACGGAGCAGCTCGACAGGCAGTTCGACGAGGAGGGCGCGGCGATAGAAAAGGCGGCGGAGTACTGCGCCGCATCTGTATGCAGCGGCAGGCTCATACACGTCTTCGGCTGCGGGCACTCGCAGATGTTTGCGATGGAGGTGTTCTACCGCGCCGGCGGGCTGGTGCCGGTGAACGCGCTGCTCATCCCGCATCTGGCGCTCTTTCCGAGGGCGAAACTGAGCACCCTGCAGGAGCGCATCGAGGGCTTTTCCGGCAGCTATCTCGAGCTATTGCAGACCCCGACCATCATTCTGGCCATCGTTGCGCTCATCGGCCTTATAGCGCAGCGCAAGAAGTTTTCGGAGGTGCTCTCGGGCACAGTGAAGACGGCGCTGGGCTATCTGGTGCTCTCCGCCGGCTCGAGCCTGCTCGTGACTGAGATACTCCCCTTTGTCGGGCTGTTCCAGGAGGTCTTTAATCTCAGCGGCTTCGCCACCGGCTCCGAGATCATCGTCGGCGCCATGCAGGACGCGGTTCCGGTCATAGCCTCGACCTCGGCGATAATCATGGGCGCGGGCTTCCTGGTGAACATCCTGCTGGCCCGCATCACCCCGCTCAAGTACATATTCCTCACCGGACACATGATGTGGATAAACTCCGTGGCCGTTGCCTTCTGCCTCTACTCCGCCGGCATGTCAAGCGGCGCGATCATCGGCATAGGCATTGTGCTGCAGGGCATCATCCTGACGCTCATCCCGGCCATAGCGCAGCCTGTCGTGCGCAAGATAACCGGCAGCGACGACTTTGCCATCGGCCACCTCACCACTCTCGGCACTGTCTCCTCGGCCTATGTCGGCAAGCTGGTAGGCAAGGGCAGCAAGAGCGCCGAGGACATGAAGCTCCCCGAGGGCCTCAAGTTCTTCAAGGACACCTCCATGTCCATCGCCATCGTCATGTTCGTGTTCTACATGCTGGTGGTCATCCTCGCCGGGCCGGAGTCGGTCGGCGCGTACTCCGGCGGCACGAACTACCTCATCTATGGCCTGCTCAAGGCTCTGGGCTTCACCGCCGGCGTCATGGTGCTCCTGCAGGGCGTCAGGATGCTGCTCGGCGAGCTGGTCCCGGCCTTCAAGGGCATCGCCGACAAGCTGGTGCCTAATGCGATCCCGGCCCTCGACGCGCCCGCCCTCTTTGGTTTTGCTCCCAACTCCCTCATGCTGGGCTTCATCTTCGCCACCATCGGCATGATCGTCGCGATGTTCATCTCCTCCGCACTCTTCGGCGTTGTGCCTCTGGTCTCCATCATCGGCGCCTTCTTCACCGGCGGCGTCGCGGGCATCATGGGCAACGCTCTCGGCGGCAGGCGCGGCGCCATGGCTGCGGGCTTCACCTACGGCCTCGAGCTTATCGTCTTCTCCGGCTTCACCTACAAGCTCTTCGGCCACTTCGCCTCCGTCGGAGCCGAGGGCACCGTCCACGACTGCATCGACGCCATGGCCGTCATGACCGCCATGTATAAGCCCGTCGTCGGCATAATCATCATAGTCGCCGTGTTCATCCTGGCCTGCGTGCTCGAAGCCAGAAGGCAGAAGAACCTCGCCGCGGCCGGCAAGAAATAAGACTCTCTATCCACCTTCAGGGGCGGCGTGCGCATTATCGCCGCCGCCCCGTCTGCTTATAACGAAAGGAGCCGCTTATGTATATTACGGAGCGCGAGCTGCGCGGGCAGTTCGAGGCGCTTGAAAAGACCCTGGCGCTGCTCATGCAGTCGCGGGACAAGGCCAGGGCGCAGCTGGATGAGGTAAAGAAGCTCGTCGTCCTCGGCTGCGGGTCGAGCTATAGTCTGGCGAAGTCCGCGGCCATGCAATTTGCGCAGAAGACTGGGCGCGCGGCCTTTGCGCTTGCCGCCGGGGATCTGCTCGTAAATTTCGGCGACTACGCTAAGCTGCTCGAGGGCGCGACGCTCCTGCTGCTCTCTCGCTCCGGGGCGACAAGCGAGCTGGTGCGGGCGGCCTCTCTCTGCCGGGAGGGCTTCGGCTGCAGGGTGCTCTCCGTCTGCGCGAGGGAAAATGCGCCCGTCGAGGAGCTGGCCGACTGGTCGCTGAACATACCCTGGGCCTTTGACGAGGCCGTCTGCCAGACGCGGACGGTGTCGAACCTCTACGCAGCTGCGCTGGGCCTCGCCTGCATCGCCGGCGGGGACGAGGCCGGACTCGAGGCGCTCTCGAGGCTGCCGGCGCTGGCGCGGGACTTCTGCCCGAGACAGGAGCAGTCCCTGACGCTCGCGGCCTCGGAGGACTGGACCCGGGCCGTGGTGCTCGCGGACTCCGGCTGCGCGGGGCTGGCCGAGGAGGGCTCGCTGGCCTTCAAGGAGATCTGCCGCCGCGACTCAAACCACTACCACATGCTCGACTGCCGTCACGGGCCTATGGTACAGATATGCCCGGACACTCTGGTCATAGCCCTGCTCTCGAAGGGCGACCGCAAGCTGCAGGCGGCCCTGCTCGGGGACGTCGCGGCAAAAACCTCTCACCTGCTGGTGCTCGACCGCGCGGACGGCGGGGACAAGCTGCCCGGGCGGCGCATACGCCTGCCGGACTGCGGCTCGGCGGACGCCGAGGCGATCTTCGGCCTTTACTGCATCCAGCTCGTCTGCTACCGCCACGCGCTGGGCCGGGGAGTCGATCCCGACAGCCCCGAGGGGCTTGAGCCGTGGATAAAGCTGTGAGCGCGCCGGAGCTGCTCGGCCTGCTCCGTGGCAGGGAGCGCGGCTCGAGGACCGGCGTCTGGTCCTGCTGCAGCGCGAACGAATACGTCATACGCGCCGCCCTGAGACGCGGGCTGGCGCGCAGCGCGCCCGTACTGGTCGAGGCCACTGCCAATCAGGTGGACCAGAACGGCGGCTATACAGGCATGAGGCCGGAAGATTTCCGGGACTTCCTCTTTGCCCTGTCTGACAGGGAGGGTTTCCCAAGGGAGCGGCTCATCCTTGGCGGGGACCATTTGGGACCTCTGACCTTCAGGAAGCTGCCCGCGGCGGAGGCCATGGACAGCGCCGAGACGCTGGTGCGCTGCTACGCCTCGGCGGGCTTTGCGAAACTTCACCTCGACACCAGCATGAAGCTGGCTGACGACGACCCGGACGCGCGCCTGCCGGACGAGGTCATAGCGGCGAGGGCCGCGCGGCTCTGCGCCGCCGCCGAGGAGGAGGCCGCAAAGGCTGGCATTCGGCCGGTCTGCGTCATAGGCAGCGAGGTGCCGATACCCGGCGGGGCTGTGGAGAACGAGGACTCGGTGGCAGTGACGCGGCCCGGGGACTGCGAGGCGACGCTGCGCGCCTTCAAGACGGCCTTTGAGGACAGGGGCCTGAGCGCGGCATGGGAGCGGGTCATCGCCATAGTCGTGCAGCCGGGCGTGGAATTTGCCGACGAGTCTGTGGTAGAATATGACCGCGGGGCGGCGCGGGAGCTGATGCGCTGCCTCGACAAGTGGCCGGCTCTGGTGTTTGAGGGGCACTCGACGGACTATCAGCCGGCGGAGAAGCTGGCCGAGCTGGTCGAGGACGGGGTGGCGATACTCAAGGTCGGCCCGGCGCTGACCTTCGCCCTGCGCGAAGCGCTCTTTTCGCTGGAGCGGATAGAGCTGGAGCTTTCAAAGCTGCGGCCCTTCCCTCTGAGCCGCTTCCGCGAGACACTCGACTGGGTCATGTGCGAGGACGACAAATACTGGGGCGGCTACTATCACGGACGCGAGGCCGGCGTGAGGTATGCCCGGGCCTACAGTCTCTCCGACAGGGCAAGGTACTGCCTGCCCTCGCCGCGGGTCGAGGTAGCGCTGCGCACCCTGCTCGGGAACCTCGACCGCGAAGGAATACCTCTTGCGCTGCTGAGCCAGTACCTGCCCCTGCAATACCAGCGCCTGCGCTCGGGTGCGATAGGCGGCGACGCCGAGAGCCTGCTGCTCGACCGCATAGGCGACAGCATCGACCCCTATCTGGACGCCGTCTGCGGCTGAGGTGAGGCCGTGGCAAGGGCGATAATTTTCGACATGGACGGCACGCTGGTGGACTCCGCCGAGGGCGCGTGGCGCTCTCTCAACGCTGCGATGCGCCTCGCGGGCCTGCCGGAGATACCGCGCGCCGAGGCCGGGCAGTTCATGGGCCCGCCGCTCGAGGTCTCGCTCCACCGTCGGGGCATATTCGGCGACAAGTACAAAATCGTCTGGGACGAATTTGCAAAGGACTACGCCGAGCACGGCATAGAGTATACGAGGGCCGTGCCGGGCATGCCGGAGCTGCTGGGGAGGCTGCACGCACACGGGGTGCGGCTGGGCATAGCCACGAGCAAGCCTCAGGCCTACTGCGAGCGGACGCTGAGGCTCTGCGGCTTTCCCGACTGCTTCGAGGTGGTCGTGGGCAGCCTGCATAACGGCATACCGGAGGACAAAGCGGCGGTGCTTCGCGAGGCGGTGATGGTCGGTGACCGGGCCTGGGACGTGCTCGCGGCGCGCGGGCTGGGACTCGACTGCATAGGTGTAGAGTTCTGCGGCTATGCCGGGCCGTCGGAGCTGGAGGACGCAGGCGCCGCAGCCGTGGCGAGGGATATCGCCGCGCTGGAGGCCCTGCTCATGAGGGAGGTCAGCTGATGGAGCTTAAAGGCAAGAGCGTATCGCCGGGCATACCATGGGCGCGGCCCTGGTCTACCGGCCCTTCGAGCCATGCATAAATGAACAACCTCTGCCCGAGGGCGGCGAGGTCGAGGCGCTCCGGCGCTACGACGAGGCGCTGGCCCGGGCCGGGGCGGAGCTTGACGCGCTCGAGGCGCGGCTCACGGCGGATGAGCCGGATAAGGCTGCCGTCGTAGCGGCGCACAGGGACATACTGCGCGACCCGGCCATGGACGAGGAGATACGGCAGCTCGTGCGCGCGGAGCGGCTCTCGCCCGACTGCGCGGCGGCGAGGGTCTACGACATGTTCCGGGCCGTGCTCTCGCGCTCGAAGAACAAGCTCATGCGCGAGCGGGCTTCGGACCTCGCGGACGTGAAGCTCAGGCTGCTGCGCTGCTGGGCGGGCGAGCCGGAGCGCTCGCTGGCGAGCCTGGCGGGGCCGGTCATCGTCGTGGCGGAGGAGCTCTTCCCCTCGGACACGGCGGGGCTGGACAGGAAGAACGTGCTGGGCATCGTCACCGAGACCGGCGGCGCGACCTCGCACACGGCGATCATCGCGCGCGGCTACGAGCTCCCCGCCGTCCTGGGCGTAGAGGGCGCGACGGAGCGCATATGCGAGGGCGAGTTTATCATTTGCGACGCTGAACGCGGGCTGGTGCTCACAGAGCCGGACGAGGCCGTGATAAAAGACTGCGAAGCCCGCGCCGCGGCCTTCAAAGAGAGGGCCGAAAACGAGCGCAAATTCCTCCGGGCTGTGCCCGTGACGCGGGACGGCACGAGGATAGAGATACTGCTGAACATAGGCTCGGGCGCCGGCCCGGAGCTGGAACGCGCGGAGTACTCCGACGGCAGCGGGCTGTTCAGGACGGAGTTCCTCTACCAGAGCGGCGAGTGCCTGCCCGACGAGGCCGAGCAGTTTGAGGCGTATAAAAAGGTGCTTGCGGCCTTTGGCGGCAAGACTGTAACGCTCAGGACGATGGACATAGGCGGCGACAAGCAGATCCCGGCGCTGGAGCTGCCCAAGGAGGAGAACCCCTTCCTCGGTCTGCGCGGCCTGCGGCTCTCGCTCGAGCGCGAGGCGGCGTTCAGGGCGCAGCTGAGGGCAGCGCTGCGGGCCTCGGCCTTCGGCAAGCTCAAGCTGATGCTGCCCATGGTCGGCGGTCTGGACGAGCTTCGGGACACGAAGCGCATACTCGAGGAGGAGACGGCGAAGCTGACAGCGGAGGGCGCAGACTGGGACAGGGATATAAAGCTCGGCATCATGGTCGAGGTGCCCTCCGTGGCGCTCATAGCGGAGCACGCGGCGCGCGAGGCGGACTTTGCCAGCGTGGGCACGAACGACCTGACGCAGTACCTCTGCGCGGCGGACCGTGGCAACCCGCTGGTGCGCAGGTACTATCAGGAATATCACCCGGCGCTGTTCCGGCTGCTGGGCGAGCTGGCGCGGGCCTTCGGCGCGGCGGGCAAGGAGCTGGGCGTCTGCGGCGAGCTGGGCGGCGACGCGCTGGCGATACCGGCGCTCATAGGCCTCGGCATCCGCCGGCTCTCGATGGGCCCGGCGGCGCTGGCGAGGGCGAAAAAGGTCGTGTGCGGCCTCGATCTTGCGGAGGCTGAAAAGCTCGCCACGCGGGTCTGCTCGCTCGCGACGAACGACGAGGTCAGGGCGGCGCTCGAGAGCTTTGCCGCCGAAGGAAAGGTGGTTTGAGTACATGTATACGCGCGAGATCGAGGTAAAAAATGAGACCGGCCTGCACGCGAGGCCGGCGTCGATGTTCGTGAATCTGGCAGGGACCTTCAAGTCGAAGATAGAACTGCAGCGCCTCGGCGAGGAGGACCGCTACAACGCCAAGAGCATCATCATGCTTCTCTCGCTTGGCCTCGAGCAGGGCGAAAAGGCCCTGTTGAGCGCCGAGGGCGAGGACGAAAAGGAGGCCGTCAACGCCCTGGCCGAGCTGGTAGCGGGTTTTGAGGATTAGAAAATACGCAAAGAAGCCGGACGTTTTCACATCCGGCTTCTTTTTATATCAGGTATTTCGCACGCTGCGGCGGGTCTCGGCGTAGTTGCGCAGGGCCGTCTTCAGGGCGAGTGCGGCCATCATGGCACAGTGTATGGACTCCTTCTCCAGCCCGCCGAAGAACTCGCTCAGGCCCCAGGCGTCCAGCAGATACGCCTCCATCACCGGCTTGCCCAGCACCGCCTCAGCCGCTCTCGCGGCGCAGGCCTTCGCGGGCGGGCAGGCGCTCTCAGTGATCGTATAGCTTATCTCGGTCACGACGTCGCGTTTCGTGCTCAGGTAGTACACCAACTCGTCGCCGCAGTTCGGCTCCGCCGCGCGGCCCGTGGCCTCCCAGCTCTCGGGCACGCCCAGGCGCTCGGTCTTCGCCGCGTATTCGAGTATCAGCTCCCTGTTCATCTCCGACCTCCTCAGAAGCCCAGAAAACGGCGCAGAAGCACCTTCGCCATGTCGATCTTGTACTCGTTCATCTTGAGCGGCAGCGCGTGCTTCATGCTCAGCTCCGCGGCCTCGGCTGCTGTCTCAGCGTTCAGCACCCTGCCCTTCAGATACGCCTCGACCTCGTCGAGCTTCATCGGTATCGGGGCGACTGCGCCCATGACGAGGCTCAGGTCTTCCACCCTGCCCTCGGCGTCGAGCTTGTACCAGCCCGCCACGGCGAGGACGGCGAAGTCGATGGACTTGCGCACGCGATACTTGCTGTAGGCAGCCACAGCGCCCTCGGGCAGCTTCGGCACTACTATCTCGACCACCAGCTCGCCCGGCTCCAGCACACGGCTCACCTTCGTGTCACCCGCGAAGAACTCGCGCGCCGTCAGCGTGCGGCGGTCGGTCACGATCTTCGCATCGCAGGCGTAGAGCATGTTCGCCATGTCGCTCGGGTTCACGGCGAGGCAGCCGCAGTTGAAGCAGCGGTTTACCTCGCATTTTACGGCGCTCTCGTCGAGGGCGCCCACGTCCTCTTTGTCGAGCGCGCGCTCGTCATCGCCCAGCTGCGGCTGTTTCTGCGCGCAGCTCGTGCAGGAGCAGCCCTCAGCGAAGCTCAGCAGCGCACCCCTCGGGCGGGCCTTGACCTTAGTCTCCACCGGCAGCTCGGGCAGGCCGCAGCCGGCGTTCATCGCTATCGCCGCAGCCTTGCCGCCGGCGATGGCCTTGATGACCGTTGCGGGGCCGGTCACGGCGTCGCCCGCGGCGTAGACGCCCGCCAGGGCCGTGGAGCCGTCTGCGGCGGCGACTATGCGTCCGCGCTCGGAGGCCACCGCGCCCTCGAGATAGCCGAGGTCGGAGGCCTGGCCGACAGCCATCATGACACAGTCGGCGGCGATCTCACTGAACTCGCCCTCGATGGTGACGGTCTTCATCCTGCCGCCCTCTACGGGGAAGCTGCGGCAGGCGGCCATTCGCAGGGCGCGCACCTTGCCTTTTTCATCCGTCAGCACCTCGTCAGGCGCATAGTTGTTGAGTATCTCCACGCCGTCCGCCAGGGCCCTTTCGATCTCCTCCTCGTTCGCGGCCATGCCCTCGCGCGGCTTGCGCACGACCATGGTCACGCGCTCGGCGCCCAGACGCTTTGCGGCTATCGCCACGTCCATGGCGACGTTGCCGCCGCCCACGACCACGACGTCCGAGCCGGGCTTCACAGCCGTGCCCGCGTTCACGTCGATGAGGAACTCCAGGCCGAAGGTGCTGTGCTCCTCGCCCTTCATGCCGATGAGCGGGCGCTTCCAGGTGCCGGAATCGAGCAGCACGCAGTCGGAAGCCTTCCGCAGCTCCCCGAGCGTCACGTCGCGCCCGACCTCGCAATTGCAGCTAAACTCCACGCCCATGGCGCGCAGGGCGTCTATGAACCTGCCGAGCACGTCCTTCGGCAGACGGTAGGCGGGGATGGCATATCTCAGGCAGCCGCCCGGCTCGGGCAGGCGCTCGTAGAGCGTGACCTTCCAGCCGGCCTCGCGCAGGTAGTACGCCGCGGCAAGGCCCGAGGGGCCGGAGCCTATTATGGAGGCGGATTTGCCGTTTTCGGCCGCGGGGGCCTTCATGAACTTTTCGGCGTTAGCGAGGATGTAGTCGCCCACGGAGCGCTCCACCGCGCCCACGTTCAGGCTCTCGTCATACTTCTGCCTGTTGCAGCCCTCCATGCAGAAATGGGCGCAGACACGGCTCGTGATGGCGGGCATGGGGTTGACCTCGAGGATGATGGCCGCGGCCTCGTCCATTTTGCCCTCGCGCATCTTCTGCATGTAGGCGGGGATATCGGTGTGCGCAGGGCATTTGCCGGTGCAGGCGGTCTCCGTCACCTTCGCCGCGCCGAAGATGGAGTGGTAGCGGTTTTCGCCCATCATTGCACTGCAGAGGTTGCCGTCCTTGCGGGCGCAGTTTATCTTGCCGCCGAGTATGTCGGGGTAGCGATAGTACCAGCAGCGCACGTCCTGGCAGATGTTGCCCGCGACGGTGGCGGTGTTGCGCAGGTTCGGGGTGGCGACGCTCCTGGCGGCGTCAGCCACGGCGGCCCAGCCGTTCTTCACGGTCTCGCTGTCGGCCACAGCCCTGAGCGTGGCCCCGGCTCCTATGTGAAGGCCGTCCTCGCGGCGCTCTATCCTGTCGAAGCCGGGGATGCGTTTGAGGCTGACGACGGTCTCGGGATAGCTGTCGAGCAGCCCGTCCTTGAGGACGCCGAGCAGGTCGGTGCCGCCTCCCATGGCCACGGCGCCCGGCTGCGACATGAGGCCGACGGCCTCGTTCAGGCTCTCGGGAGCCTCATACTGGAATCTCTTCATGCCTGTTGGGCCTCCTTCTTCTCCTTGAGTGCGCGGAGCAGCTTTGCCGGAGTGAACGGGTACTCATCCAGCTTCACGCCGCAGGCGTTGTAGATGGCCATGCGTATCGCCGGGCCGCCCGGGGCCAGCAGAGGCTCGCCCACGCCGACGGCGCCGAAGGGGTAGTCGTTGTCCGTGTCCTTCATGGACTCGAGTATGATGTGGTCGTGCGGCACGACGTCGTTGAAGGTGCGGGTCTTGTAGTCGATGTTGCTCGCGTTGAGCACCCTGTAGTCGTTCGGGTCCCAGACGGTCTCCTCCATGCAGGCGATGTCGATGCCCGCGAAGAAGGACTGGACCTGGTTGCGCAGGGGCAGCGGGTTCACGATGACGCCCGCGTCGGAGCCGCCGAAGTGGTCCACGATCTCGAAGGTGCCGAGCTCCTTATCCACCTCGACCTCCACGAACTGCAGGTGGAAGATGGTGCTGTTGTGCACGCCGTCGAAGTGGCCGCAGCCGGTGACGCCGTCGACCTTGCCCATGAGCTGCGGGAAGAGGCTGTACTTCTTCGTCGGGTCGCTCTTGTGGAAGACGAAGCCGCCGCCGAAGTCGAGGTCTTCCACGTCCGCGCCGAACTTCTCGTGGGCCAGCTCAAAGAGCTTGCGCTTGAGGTCCTGGCAGGCGTATTTCGCCACGATGCCTCCGCAGTAGGTGGAGCGGGAGCCGGTGGAGCCGAAGTCGGGCGGGGTCATGCCGGTGTCGGCGTTGCTGACGCGGATGCTCTCAAGGGGCATGTCCAGCTCCTCTGCCACGACCTTGAGCATGACGTCGCGGGTGCCCGCGCCGAACTCGGCCATGCAGGTGCTCAGGTACACGGAGCCGAGACCCGTGATGGTGACGTTGGCGTTCGAGGGCTTGCCGCCGGTGTCGGAGTGGCCGGCCGCCGCGACGCCTACGCCGCGGGCGCGCTTGCCGTCCTCGGAGACCCAGGTCGGCACGCCCCAGCCCTTGAACCTGTCCTTCCAGCGGAAGGCCTCTGCCGTGCGGCGCACGAGCTCAGACCAGTCGGCGGTCTTGTTGTACTGCCAGCAGTGCGGGGTCGCCATAGAGTTGTGATAGCGCTCGCCCTTGCGCAGGGCGTTGCGCTCGAAGTAGTCCACTGGGTCTATGCCCAGCTTCTCACAGGCCTCGAAGATGGCCTTGCACACCAGCGCCGTGGACTCCATGTAGCCGTAGCCGCGGAAGGAGCCGGATGGCAGGTGGTTCGTCACGACGACCTTCGCGTCGTACTTCTTGTTGTCGGTCTTGCAGAGTATGGGCAGGGTGTTGGTGCCGACGGCCAGCATGAACTCCTGCGTCGAGGCGCAGACGCCGGCGTCGGCGACCTGCTCCATCTCCACCGCGCTCGCGAGTCCGTCCTTCTTCATGCCGAACTTGATGTGCGCCCTCGTGACCATGCGGTTCTGGTGCACGCCGAGGTGCTCCTCCTTGGAGTAGGTAAAGAGCACGGGGCAATGCGCGGCCTTCGCCATGACGGCCGTGAACACCAGGCACTGGACGTTGCCGCTGTAGAGCTTGGAGCCGAAGCTGCCGCCCACGGCGGGCGCGACCAGCCTCACCTGCTCGTAGGGCACGTTCAGGGACGAAGCCACGTTCTGATGGCAGTAGGCCGGAGCCGCGGCGGAGGCGATGAAGTTGTAGGTGCCGTTCTCGTAGCTGCAGATGATGGTGGGCGGCTCGACGGGCAGCGGGTTCTGGCCGTTGCCTATCTCCGCGTCCACCTCGACGATGACGTCGGACTCGGCGAAGCCCTTTTCGAGGTCGCCGGCCTCGAAGTTGAGGTTGTTCTTGTGCGGGGCGATATTGCCTGGCAGCTCGGGATAGAGCTGCGGGGCGTCGGGCGCGAGGGCCTCGTCTATCGTGAACACGGGCTTGAGCACCTCATAGTCCACCTTTATGAGCTTCATGGCCTCGAGCGCCAGCTCCTCTGTCTTGGCCACGACGAGCGCCACGGCGTCGCCTATGAAGCGGACGTACTCGTCCATGAGGTGGTGGTGCCTCGGCGGGGTGAAGCCGTTCGTTATGAAGATGTCGCGTCCGATGTCCTTCCAGGTCACGACGGCACTGACGCCGGGCATGGCCCTGGCCTCGGACACGTCTATGCTCTTGATGCGCGCGTAGGGGTGGGGGCTGCGGAGGATCTTGCCGTACTGCATGCCGGGCAGACGGAAGTCGCCGGTGTACATGGCCTTTCCGGTGACTATGTCGCGGCCGAGCAGCCTCGGCGTCTCCTTGCCGATATACTTGAGCTCGCTCATTTGCCCGCCTCCTTGTTCTTCTCCACGTAGGCCATGATGGACTCTACGGCGGTGTAGTGGGTGCCGCAGCGGCAGTAGTTGCCGGCGAGCGCCTCTCTGACCTCCTCCTCGGTCGGCTCGGGGTTCTCATTGAGCAGGGCCTTGGCGGTCATAATGATGCCGGGGATGCAAAAGCCGCACTGATAGCCGCAGTTGTCGAGGAAAGCCTGCTGGAGACCGTCCAGCTCGCCCGTCGCACGGTCGGCGAGGCCCTCGATGGTGGTGATATCAGCGCCGTCGCAGTCCATGGTGAGCGTCATGCACGAGGTGACAGCCTTGCCGTCCATGATGACGGTGCAGCAGCCGCAGGCGCCCTGGTCGCAGCCGAGCTTGAGGCCGGTCAGGCCCAGGCGGTCGCGCAGGGTGTGGGCCAGGGTCTCGCTCTCGGGCATGTCCGTCGGCTTGGGACCGACCGGCAGCTCGTAGTGCTCGCCGTTTACAGTGAGCGTGATGAGCTTTTGAGTTACCTGTTTCATCTGTTACCCTCCCGAGGTCAGTTGTCGTTCTTCTTCACCAGCAGGCAGAGCACGGAGGCCACGGCGCAGCAGCCGAAGAAGATGTACCAGTTGTAGCTGTAGTTGTTGTTGGTCGAATCCAGCACGTAGCCGAGCACCACCGGCATGATGAGGCTCGAGAGCTGGAAGAGCAGATTCTGCGTAGAAGCGGCGGTGGCTGAGTAGCGGTCGCCGGCGCGCTTCATGGCAAGGGTGGTGTAGTGCGTCGAGGGCAGGTAGGACACGGCGCCGTAGACGATGCCGACGCCTATCATCGCGCCGTAGCTGCGCTGGAAGGCGAAGACGAGGGTCATGACGGCCATGGCCGCGAGGCTGACGAGCAAAAAGCTCCTGTGGCTGGCATGCAGCTTCGCGGCGAGGCCGCCGGAGATGCAGGAGCCGACCACGCCGGCAATGCTGTAGCAGGTGACTATGAGGCCGCCCTGCACGGCTGTGAGGCCGAGGCTCTGGACATAGCGGTTCGTCCACGTGGCAAAACCGACCGTGACGAACATGAACAGGAAGCCGCTCGCGCCGAGGATCAGCTGCTGGCTGTCCGTGAAAAACACACGCAGTCCCTCGAGCATGCCGGGCTGCTTTCCCTTCGGCGCAGGAGCCGCGCCCTTGCGGTCAATGGGCTTGACAAAGACGACTATGAGCACCGCGATGACGAGCGCGACAGCGGCAACAGCAGCAAAGGTGCCGCGCCAGCCGAAGGCCTGGTTCATCGGAGCGCCGATGGACTGGGCGAGGGTGATGCCGAAGGGGGGCGAGGCCAGGACGACGCCCATGGCCATCGCGCGCTGCTGCGGCGCGAAGGTGATGGCGACGATCTTGGAGCACTGGGCCATGACGCAGCCGGCGCTGATGCCGGTGACGACACGGATGACAAGACCCATCTCATAGCTCTTGAGCAGGGCCATGGCGCCGGTCATGAGGCCGCCAAGGACGGTGCAGACGAGCAGGATGTACTTGGGCTGATACTTGTCGGCAAGGATGCCGCCGGGGATCTGAGTGATCAGATAGCCCGCAAAGAACGCGGACATATAGAGGCCGGCCTGAGTGGCGTTGATGCCGAACTCGGCGGAGACATCGTTCATGAGCGGGCTCCAGATGTAGCGGCTCAGGAAGGTGAACGAAAACGCGAGCGTGACGGCAATGAGCGTCAGCAATTTGTTTGCGCCCGATGCAGTTTTCCCAGTCATAAGCTTCTCCCTTTTCTTTTTTGTCTTCTGTTGTTTGTTAATTGCCAAACTATACAAACTATTGTTTGTATAGTCAAATAAATAACATATATGGCCCTTCAAGTCAATATTCTCTTAAAAGAATAACGCTTTCCAGTTGAACATGTGGCAGAATATGCGGCGATTCTTGAACTTTTTTCAGTTATACAAACAGGATTTTGTATAGTCCGCCTGTCCCCCTTGATTTTCCGGGAGGCTGCCGTTAAAATGTAAAATGAACGGAGGTGAGGGCAATGCCTGAGGAGCGCGGGTTAAAGGACAGGATACTGGATGTCGCGTCGAGGATGTTCCTGGAATACGGCTACGAGGGCACGACCTTCCAGCGCGTGGCCGACGAGCTGGGCATCACCAAAGGAGCCATTACTTACCATTTTAAGAACAAATTCGCCATCATGGACTGCATCATACAGGAGCTTTTCGACGAGCTGAAGGCCTATGTCGACCAGTTTCCCGAGGAATACCGCAACGAATACTGGCGGTACTGCGTCATGTATATCTGCGCTTACAGGAAGATAATGAGCACCGAGCGCAGGCAGGAGCTGTTCTACCACAAGGACCAGCAGCACCGCTGGCAGAGCCGGAAGATCGACGCCGTGCTGGACATCTACGAGCGCATAGAGCGCGACTTCCACAAGCCGTATTCGAGGGACAGGCTCAGGATGCTGGTGCACATGGACATGGGCGCGAGGATCAGGCTGCACGAGATATACCGCGGCCGCGCCGAGCGCATGACGCTGGACGACTACTGTTACTACCACATATATCTGCTGGGCACGCTCTGCAAGCTGGACGAGGCCACGATGGACGAGAACATCCGCGAGGCCTTCGAGTTTACTAAGCGGCACGCGCCGCCGAAGCACAGGGTCTTCGGCTGAAAACACAGGGCCGCCCCGTCCGAAAGAACCGGGCGGGGCGGCTTTGATTTTTATATGTTTACACTGGCAAGGAGAGTATGTCCTTTGAGACGGGGCTGTAAAAGAGTCTCGGGATATCGGTGGCCTCCCTGACCTGGGGCAGGAGCCACATGAGCTTTGCGACCGCGGCCTCGGTGGTCATATCCCAGGCCTCGAGGATGCCGGGGCTGCGCGCCAGGGCGCTGCCCGTGCCGTAGACGGCGAGGTCGGAGCCTTCGTTCTGCACCTGTGTAGTCATGACGATAGCCTTGCCTGCGAGGGCGGCGGCCTTGACCAGCTCGTGCATACCGTCCCGCTCGGGCAGCCCGCCGACGCCGAAGCTCTCGATTATGAGCGCGCGGCAGTGCCCGAGCATGTAATCCAGCAGCTCCCGGCTCGTGCCGGGGATGAGCTTCAGCAGCCCCACTCTCGTGTCGAGCCTCGTGTAAAACCTCGGCCGCTCGAGACATTCCGGCTCTATATAGCGCATGATCCTGCCGTCTCTGACGTCGGCGATGTTGGGGTAGTTGATGCTCGAGAAGGCGTCGAAGCTCTTGGAGTGGGTCTTGCGGGCGCGTGTGCCGAGGATGACCCGGCCGTTAAAGACGATGCAGACGCCGTGCATGCCCGGGTCGCAGGCCACGGCGAAGGCATCGCGCAGGTTCTGGCGCGAGTCCGTCGTTTCGAAGCCTATAGGCTTCTGCGCACCCGTGAGGATGACCGGCTTGGAGCTTCCCTGCACGAGGTAGCTCAGCGCTGCGGCTGTGTAGGCCATGGTATCCGTGCCGTGGCTGATGACAAAGCCGTCGAAATATGAATAGCCGAGGCGTATCTGCTCCGCCATGCCAAGCCACTGCTCCGGGCCGATGTTCGTGCTGTCGAGGTCGTAGAGCTGGCGGCTCTCCACCTCGCAGGAGCCGGCGATATCCGGCACGCAGCCCAGCAGCGAGGACGCACCCACGCCGGGCAGCAGGCCCTCGTCCGACATCTCCGAGGCGATGGTCCCACCGGTGCCTATGAAAAGTATGCGCTTTTTCATCCCGTAGCCCCCTTTGCCGGTATTATATCACGTTCTTCAGCTCTGCGATATGCTTGATAATGAGCGGAGGTATGATATAATAATTAATTACTAATGTTGTGGAGGTTCGCCGTGGCCGGGAAAAAGACGATAGTTGTGAAGATAGGGACCAGCTCGCTGACGGAGAAATCCGGGAAGCTCTCGTCGGAGAGGCTGCGGGCGCTGACGCAGCAGGTGGCTGCTCTGCGGGATGCGGGGCATCAGGTCGTCATGGTGACGAGCGCGGCCATCGCAGCGGGCTATACGCTTTTGGGCTATCACGAGCGGCCGAAGGCAGTTGCGGCAAAGCAGGCCTGCGCCGCGGTCGGTCAGGGCCTGCTCATGGAGGAGTATACCCGCTGCCTGCAGGAGCGCGGCTACGTAGCGGCGCAGCTGCTGCTCACCCGCGATGATTTCCGCGACAGGCGGCGGTACCACAACGCCTTCTCGGCGCTGGAGGTGCTGCTGGCGCGCGGAGCGGTGCCCATTATAAACGAAAACGACACGGTGTCCATCGCCGAGCTGAAGCTGGGCGACAACGACATGCTCT
>URDJ01000004.1 GCA_900546615.1 uncultured Eubacteriales bacterium
AAAAGACAACCAGCGTCTTTTTTGACGAGGCAAGCCCCATCATCGAGGTGTGTACCTACAACACTTCCCTCAAAAACCGTTTGAACGAGTATGCGAGAAAGTACCCAGCCGAGTGCCGGTTGGTGGATGACGACGAGAACGGTTGCCTAACATTTGAGATCAGGAAGGGGCGGTTCAGTTTTAAGCTAAATGCCCCTTATAGCGTAGAGCGCCGGAAAGCGGCCAGCGAGTTGGCAAAGAAAAATATCCAAAATTTGAAACAGAGAAAGAAGTGATAACACGCCGCCCGTGGGGAGAATAGTTCCCTGCGGGCGGCTCTTTTATTGCTCTGGGAATTATCTGGTGTATTACTTTTCCCAGAATACTTGAAAAAAACTTGCATTCATGCTACAATGGGAAACAATAGAGACCACTATATTCCCACCGGAGGTTTTGATATGGCCAAGCAGGTACACATTCGTGTTGATGATGCAATATATGAAGAACTGAGCGAATATTCTGCACTCAGTGGACAGTCGATGCAGGACTGCCTGTCTGTTGCCATCAGACAGTTGCTCATAAAAAACAAAGTGGACGCTCCTTGTAAAGAGTCCGGCTACACCTTTATTGACCTGTTTGCGGGTATTGGTGGTATGCGTATCGCATTTGAACGCGCTGGTGGCCACTGCGTATATTCCAATGAATGGAATAAATACAGCCAGAAAACTTACTTCGCCAATTTTGGGGAACAGCCAGATGGTGACATTACCAAAGTAAATGCTGCCGATATACCTGACCATGATATTCTTGTAGCAGGTTTCCCCTGCCAGCCGTTTTCTATTGCGGGCGTATCCAAGAAACAGAGTTTGGGTCGGGCGACAGGTTTTGAGGACAAAACGCAGGGAACTCTGTTTTTTGATGTGTGCAGGATTTTGAAGGCAAAGCGGCCAAAAGCCTTTATGCTTGAAAATGTAAAAAATCTGTGCAGCCACGATAAAGGTCGCACATTCAAGGTGATTCAGGAATCTCTTGCCGAGCTGAACTATAAAATATTTTTCCGTATTCTGGATGGAAAAAACTATGTTCCTCAGCACCGAGAGCGTATTGTGATTATTGGATTTGACATGGAGCGATATGGCAAGAATGTTGAATTTGATTTCGATCTGACCCTGCCTGAAAAAGCTCCTGTAATAAGAGACATTCTTGAACCCGATGTAAGCGACAAGTATACTCTCTCTGATAAACTGTGGGCGTATCTTCAGAATTATGCCGCCAAGCATAAGGCAGCAGGTAACGGCTTCGGGTATGGAATTGCACCGCTTGACGGTATCAGCCGCACCATCAGTGCCAGATATTATAAAGACGGGTCTGAAATTCTGATCGCGCAGGAGGGCAAAAATCCCAGAAGGCTAACGCCAAGAGAATGTGCCCGTCTCCAGGGATTCCCGGACAGCTTCAAAATTCCCGTCTCGGATACCCAGGCGTATAAACAGTTCGGCAATTCTGTTGTCGTACCTTTAATGGCTGAGGTTGCAAAGCTTGTCGTAAAAAAACTGGAAGAAATGGATTCTGCCATGAATTCTCATACAACTGAAGGGATGGTGGGTTAAATGACGGAAGGATATGCATTTCAGGCAATACAATCCGTTTTGAATGGACAAAAAGCATACTGTAAGTTCCTCTCTGGAAATGATACCGGATTGACCGGCGCACACCAAGCTGGAATTTACATTTCCAAACCTTCAATTTCAATTCTATTCGATACCCCCGGCGAGAAGGGAAGTAATAAGGAAAAATGGGTTAAGATCAATTGGCAGAATGATTTGGTAACAGATACCCGTTTCATTTATTACGGACAAGGAACTCGAAATGAATATCGAATTACTAATTTTGGACGAGGATTTCCATTCCTGCGCCCAGAATATACAGGCGCTCTTTTTGTCCTTGTCCAAAGAAGCAGCGAAGATTACCAAGGATTCTTTCTGAATACGGAGGACGAAATCAACCAGTTTCTTGATGCCTTTGGTATTAGTCCGACAGAGACAAATTGCCTGATTGAAATGACACAGGTTCGGCCCGAAGCACGCGAGAAAGCCGAATTTGATCGGTTTATTGAATCCTTGGACACGGATTTCCCTCTCTCTGAGGCCATGTCCGCCGCTGCAAGACATATACAGGATAAGGTGTATGATCACGCTGAGTATGCACTTACAAATCCGGATGTCAAGCTGCTCGACTGGACAGATATGGAATATAAGCTGTTCAGAGCTATTGAATATGCTCGGTATGGAAGCATCATTACAAACGGGTTTCCTACTGTTGAAGAGTTCATTAATACTGCCAACGCTGTCTTAAACAGAAGAAAAAGCCGCGCGGGAAAAAGCCTTGAGCATCATCTGTCCGCAATTTTCAGCAAGAACAGACTTCAATATAAATCCCAAGCAATAACAGAGGGAAACAAAAAGCCTGATTTTATCTTTCCTTCACAGGAAGCTTATCACGATTTAACCTTCCCCACCGATCATCTGATTTCCCTTGCTGCAAAGACCACATGCAAAGATCGTTGGCGTCAGGTTATTAACGAAGCTGACAGACTGAGAGATAGGCCTAAATATCTATGTACACTTCAGCAGGGCATATCTCCTGCACAAATGGATGAAATGCAGGCGGAAAATGTAATTCTGGTAGTCCCGCGCCCGTATATTGCTACTTATCCCCGTGACCGGCAGGATAGAATTTGGACTCTCGCTCAGTTTATAAATTATGTACGAGAGGTTGAGAAATTCTGATGGCGGATATAGTTTCTCCTGAACAGCGAAGTAAAAATATGTCTGCAATTCATTCAAAAGACACCAAACCGGAGATTTATCTGAGAAAACTTCTGTTTGCGCAGGGGTTTCGCTACCGAATTGCAGTTAAAAATATTCCAGGGCACCCGGACATATTTCTCCGCAAATACAATACAGCTATCTTTGTTCACGGCTGTTTTTGGCATCGCCACCAAGGCTGTAAATATGCTTACATGCCCAAAAGCCGTGTAGAGTTCTGGCAGAAGAAGTTCAATGATAACATTAAGCGGGATACGGTTGTAAGGAATGAATTGTGTGATAAGAATATTAAATGCTTGATCGTGTGGGAATGTACAATTAAGAAAATGATGAGAGACTCTTCAACTGAGAGACTTATAATAGAAAAGCTTAAGCATTTTTTGGAGAACAATGAAAGCATGACCTCTCTATAAATTGTACCATTTTAAGTTTGGAGGCAGAAGTGGCAAACAACTTACAAAAACTCATATATAATCTATCTGCAATTTCGCCTTTGTGCTTTGTCTTTGCTGTTCTTTGGTATATCCAAAAACACACACTAATAATGCCTGCTATCTGTGTTTGTATCGGTATAATAGCAATTCTCTGCTTAGCGGTTTCGTTTTCTTATGGAAAAAAACATGTAGCGCCTATTATTATCAGGGTGACGGACATATCTCCACATGATGGATGGGTCGTGGCTTATATCGTTTCCTATATGATTCCTTTCGCAAGTATGGCTATAAAGGATTTTGATATAATAATTTGTGGTATCATTGCCGCGATACTTATTGTCATAGTTCCTTTTATCAACTCGGCGATTCCAAATCCTTTGCTTGTGTGCAGAAAATACCATTTTTATAAAATAAGTGCAGAAAACGGCATATCTGGATACCTGTTTATAAGCAAGAGGAAATTACGAAAAGCAAAAGATATAACGACTATTAAACGAGTTTTTGATTTTTTGCTTATAGATACAGAGGTGCAATAATGTTTCAAAATTGTTCTGTAATGATTATAAGGGCCGACAATCCGTCTGAAATACTTCGATTAGAAGTAGATGCAGAAACGCAAAAAGCTATTTGCGATACTTTTTCGATTGCAGTTTCAGATTTAGTTGGAGAAAAAACAAAAGTGCCTTTTGACGGAAGTTATAAACCACATCAAGACGAGTTTTTAGCTATAGAGAATTTCCAACTTGCAGACGAAATCAAGGACGCAATTCGTAATCCAATGGGTGTTGCAGCTTATCAAAAAGAAGGACACACCTTCCCTGAAATCAAGGCCATTTTTATTGGTGAACGCACTGAGACAAATGACACTGAAAAATTCGTGGTTGCCTTTCAGAGGTTCAGAAAAGAACAATATTTTTCCACAAGATGGTATAATCTCTTTTTTGAGGGTAACACATTTTATAGGCAGAGTAATTTTGGAATCAGTATATCTGACAGCATTGATTGCTATTATACCGAAAGTGAGTTACAGTTTTCCTCCTTTTTCTTTGCCAGACAAGTTTTTGATTTAAGCGAGTTCTACCGCTCAGCTACAGATCAAGAAGTGGATTCTTTTACTGCCAGCGAAAAGCTACTGATAGAAAACTCGCAGGAATTCAAATCTTTAGCCAATACATGGATTCGCCGCAAAATTGCGATGATTAACGATTCTGAGGTGCTTATCAATTCCCCCGCCTCTAAAATCAAAAGTCTGGCTAAATCAGTGGGCATTGAAATAACCGTAGAGAACAAAAAAGTAGTTATTCCGAACGATAAAGAGAAGATTAAAGTTATTTTAGGCTTTCTTGATGAAGAGGCCTATAAAGGCCCTTTTTCACAGAACACATACTTAGCAAATTCCAAGCGGCAAATCAAAAAATGACGGCTTGGCATATCATTTCTGATAGCACGAGTCCGATAGCTTTTTGATAGCAAAAAACCGGATAGGCCATAGGATAAGGATAATCTGTATCAAAACAAATAACACCGAATCAAATCCTCTATACAAAAAAGTTTAGAAACGGATTTAACTCGGCGAGTGGGAATAAATCAAAAAACTTAAAAACCGGTAGGAATGCAGGTTTGCAGTATTTCAAAACCCTCGTTGATAAGATTGCACTTCGATATCTTTATCGGATGTATCAAGTGGTTCGTGGGTTAAGAGTAATTTCTAAAGGCTCACAAAAAACACCATATTGACATTAAACCCCGTACTGACCGAATAATGTCAGTACGGGGTTTTTGTCGTTTCATATTATCCATGAGCGCTTCTACGAGGGCATCGCTGGGCTCCTGTGACGGAACTTTCGCCCAATGCTGTGCCGTGTCTTTTTCGGGATAAGTATGCAGAATTTATTTTTATGATAAAATTACTACAGCGGCAGAGACTTAAATCTCTGTCGCTGTTTTTAGCGTCTGTTTGTGTATTCGTCTTGTATGATTTTTACCATTGTTTCAGGAGATTTATCACAGCCTGAAGCAAGCCACTTCTTTATAATAGCATTCAGTCCCGCCTTGTGGAATTCTATGTGGTAATCTAAATTATCGGAGGGAAAACCGGTTTGCTGTTTGCTGATGCTGCCTAAATCAACAACATGCTTGCTGTCATACCCTAATTTGAAATAGGTAATATAAAAAATCTGGTTTTCCTTTATGTGCTGAAAAAGCTTAAGATAGTCGTTGCCGCAGTTATAAAGCAAATCGTTTTCGTAAAGTGCATTCACTTCTGCTTCCAGTTTGTCCCTGATCTTATCGGCAAGGTCATAGATGTCAAGATAGTTCGCATAAAAGGTGCTTCGGTTTAATTCGGTTTTTTTGCATAAATCTGAAACAGTGAATTGCGAAATCTCTTTTGTTTGTAATAGTTGAAGAAAAGCTTTTTCAATGCTTTCTTTGGATGCCTGTCGTCTTTTGTTATTTTTGGTATTCATATGATTTTCTCCATTATTCCAACACTTATTGACAAAATGATGATTGATAGCCTTACCAAAACCACTATACTATAGTTACATTAAAAACACAACTGTTGTTTTAATCAAGATGGTGGAGGTGCTTTTAAATGAAAAAAAGCAGTTTTGCAGCGTTGGTTATGGGGACAATCAGCGGTATGTTGTTTGCTCTCGGTATGTGTATGGCTCTGCTCCCCGAGTGGAATGCTTTTACACAAGGGGTCATCTTTGGATGTGTAGGTATTGTTTTTGGTCTGATTACGCTTTTTGTGTGGCGCAAAATTGAAAAGAAGGCTCCTATTAAGATTTCAGGTAAAGGAGTCCTTGCAATCGTGGCGGGTATTGCAGGTGCGTTGCTTCTCGGTGTAGGAATGTGCTTTGTTATGGTGTGGGAGAAAATGGTGTTCGGCATTATTGTGGGTATTGTAGGGATTATTGCTCTGCTTTCCCTTATTCCTATCATAAACGGGTTCAAAGACTGATGCTGTGAAAATAAAGGAATATGCTCTCAAAAAGGCGCATAAGACAGAACTCAGTTCACGGCTGATTGAAGATAAACGCTATCGGGTAATCGTAAAATCGGTACTTAGCCTTGTGTTCAATTTGCTGTTTGCGTTTTATAACGGAATACTTGGTGTCTTATCTTCATCACTGATATTTATAGCGTCTTCAGTTTATTATTTACTGCTCTCCTCAATGCGTTTTTCGGCTGTGCTGGTTAACAGAAAAGGCAAAAAGCAAAATGACAGGTTGATTGTATCCATGGTAGGTGTAATGCTGATTATTCTGAGCATTGTCTTTCATATTATGGTTATCGTTAGTATGAAGCACAGTACTGCCGCCATGTATGGCACAGTCACAATGATAGCCATAGCGACATTTACTTTTACAAAGATTACTATGGCAGTTATAACCGCAGTCAAGCAAAAAGGAGAGAATTCTAAACTTTTTAAGGCTGTTAATGCAATCAGGTACTCCGAAGTTGCAGTATCACTTCTTACAATGCAACAGTCAATGCTCGTGTCATTCGAGGGCGCTGATGAAAGAACCTCGGTCATACTGAATGCATGTACGGGTGCGGGGGTATGCTTTTTTATACTCACACTCGGTATAATCACTTTAAAAAACAGCAGAAAGGAAACAGAGTAATGGCGAAATCAAAAACTGTTAAGGCAAGTGAAAAGGTTGCCGAGAAGGTAGTAGGAACATATAAAAAGGTTGAAAACGCTGTTGTTGACAGTTACAAAAAGGTAGAAGATACGGTGGTCAGCGGTTATACAAAATTTGAGGATAAATTTGTTGACCAATATCTTACAAAAGACGGGGAAACTGTTGAAGAGGCAAAAGCAAGATTGAAAAAGGAAACACAAAGATAAGGCTACGGCGGCAGGGACTAAAAATCCTTGCCGCCGTTATGTATAGTTATGATGCTTACTGGTGTGCAGGTGCTATTTTAGAATAGCCGTTCCAAGAGAACAAGGCTTCTTCTGTAGTAGATCGCCGTAAACTTGTTCCACATCGCAAATATAAAGATAATGGTCGCCAACCTCGAGACATTCTTTCATTGTAGCTTGAATTGCCACACAACTGTGAGTTGGGATCTTAATCGTGCTGTTTTCGATTTCCTCAAGTTCTATATCAAATTCGGCAACCTTGGCAGTTTTTCTTCCCGTAGTAATTCCGCAATTCATCACTATTTCGGCAAGCGGCGCACCGGGGATTGTAAGAATAAGCTTTTTGTTGTTGCGCACCATTTCACCGCTGAATGAGGTTTTAGCCATTGCCAGTGCAATCATATTCGGGTTATAAGAAAGATATGTCCACCAAGAAACTGTTGCTATGTTCGTAGAGCCGTCAGGCTTTTCTGTGCATACAAGACTAACAGGATTGGGACTTGTCAGCTTTGAAGCCTCGAACAAATTGATTTTTTGCACAACCTTTCCTCCTTAAATATTTCTACCGAAGTCTCTTGCCTCATCGAGCTTTGGATTCCCTTTAATATCTCCGACATTGAATACGCCGCCACAAAGAACTTTGCCCTTATCAGTCCACCCGAGATGTTTCATCAAGTTATCATACCAATAAAGAGTTTCTTGAAATCCGTTGCCTTCGGCTGCCATAATCAAAGCGCATTCTTTAATCGGATTGGCGTAGTTTTCATTACATTCGGCAACAGCAAAAAGGCGGTCAAAAGCGGCTTTGAGCTGGCTGCTGATCGTCCAATAGTAAAGCGGAGAAGCGAGAACAACCAAGTCGGCGTCCTTATATATCGGATAGATTTTATCCATATCATCTTTCTGTACGCAAGGGCTATTGCAATCTTTACCACCGCCACAGCAGCCAAGACAAGGATGAATGTTCATTTTCTGCAAATCAAAGCAAGTAACAGTATGCCCTGCACTTTCAGCACCTTCGATGAACGCTCTGATTAATTTGGCGGTATTGCCTTTGGCACGAGGGCTGCCGTTTAACACAATTACTTTTTTGCTCATAACAAGTACCTCCAGTCGCATATTGACATTTTTATTTGTCTTTACTATAATTATAACTGTCACAAGAAATAATACAAGTACTGTCTTAAAAGATAGTGTAAAGGAGAGAAGTATGATAAAAGATTATATTGAAAATGCAAATTTTGAAGATACAGGATTTAGCTACACAATGTCCCTTATAAACGGAAAACACAAAATGGTAATTCTCTATTGCCTGATGGAGTTTGCACCCGTTAGATTTAATGAAATGCGCAGATATTTAAAAACCGTTACCGATAAAACACTGAGTTCTAATTTGAAAGAGCTTGAAGCGGATGGTTTAATTGTTCGCAAAGAGTATCCGCAGATACCGCCAAAGGTTGAATACAGCCTAACAGATAAGGGCGCTTCCCTTATGGAGATACTTGATCAACTTTGTGTTTGGGGTACGGAGAATAGACCGAAAGAGCTCCTTTAAGTCCCTGAAATGCCTGAAAACGCAGACATTTCGGGGGTTTTGCCGTTTTGTTTACGGCACCATGTTTGCGGCCTTTATCACGCCGTGTTTTACCAGCGGATACTGGGGATATAAATGAGGGGAGCCATACCAATGTATCCTGTTTGGAGTTTCAGACGGTTCCGGCAACGACCTCGTTCGTATTGAACTGGGCAACAAAGCGAAAGGAAAGTCGGCAGTAAAAGCTATTGACAAACAAGAGAGCACGGGATATACTGAACACATCAAAATATTTTGATGTGTTCGATGTGAGGTGGGCCGATGAGGAATCATCAGGAGGATGCCAGAGTGTTCAAGGCGTTGTGCGACCCGAAACGCCTTGCCATTCTGGAGCAGCTGCGCAGCGGCGAGAAATGTGCCTGTGTCCTGCAGGAGCCGATGGAGCTGACGCAGTCCGGGCTGTCATATCATATGAAGATTTTATGCGATTCCGGCATCGTGACCAGCCGGCAGGAGGGCAAGTGGACGCACTACAGCTTGAGTGCGGCTGGTGCGGAAATAGCGATGGAACGGCTGCGGGCTATTATTACTCCGAATATTATTGAAGACGACCGATGCCCTTCCTGCTGTAGATAAACGCCATCATGCAGCGATGGCGTTTATTGCAGACCAACACATCAAAATTATTTGATATGTTATCTGATTAAGAAAAGTGAGGTCTCCGTTATGCCGGTGTGGCAATTTATCCAGGACGAGATATTGGGAATGAAATGGCTCAATGAGTTGATTGGCAGCGGCCTGTCCGTGCTGGGACTGGACACAGGCGGGCGGCTTGGCGGCAGCGTTCAGTTTTTTCTCTATGATGCGATCAAGATAACAGTTTTGCTTTGTCTGCTGATTTTTGCGATTTCCTATGTCCAGAGCTATTTTCCGCCGGAGCGCAGCAAGCGGATTTTAGGCAGGTTCCGTGGGACGGGCGCGAACATCATCTCGGCCCTGCTTGGGACGGTTACGCCGTTCTGTTCCTGTTCATCAATCCCGCTGTTTATCGGCTTCACCAGTGCGGGGCTCCCCCTGGGCGTGACCTTCTCCTTTTTGATCTCCTCTCCGATGGTGGATTTGGGCAGTCTGGTGCTGCTGATGAGCATCTTTGGAGCGAGGGTCGCGGTGATCTATGTGCTGGTCGGCCTTGTGATAGCTGTCGTGGGAGGCACGATCATTGAAAGACTGCACATGGAGAAGTATGTGGAGAGCTTTATACTCGCCGCTGAAAGCGTGGATATTGAGTCTCCGACCCTGACCAGGGCGGAGCGAGTGAAGTATGCAAAAGAGCAGGTCTCCTGTACATTCAAAAAGGTGTTTCCCTACATTCTGGCTGGCGTGGGGATCGGCGCGGTCATACATAACTGGATACCGGAAAGCTGGATCGAGACCGTTCTGGGCGGTGGCAATCCCTTCGGGGTGATACTGGCGACACTGGTGGGCGTGCCCATGTATGCGGATATATTCGGTACCATCCCGGTAGCTGAGGCGCTGCTGGCGAAAGGCGCGCAGCTTGGCACGATACTGGCCTTTATGATGGCTGTAACAACGCTGAGCTTGCCGTCGATGATAATGCTGCGCAAGGCGGTCAAGCTGAAACTGCTGGCTTTGTTCATTGGGATATGCACCGTTGGAATAATCGTGGTCGGATACTTGTTCAATGTATTTCAATGCATTTTAATTTGATCTGGGAGGCATGAAACATGGGCATTTTCAACAGAAGCGGGAAAGAGGAAGCGACTGCCTGCTGCAGCGGCAGCCGCATGCACGAGGTGATGGCCGGGCCTGAGACTGGCAAGTCAGCCGGCGGCGTAAAGGTGCTGGGCTCCGGCTGCTGCAAATGCAATGACTTGGAGCGGGCAGCGCGCGAGGCACTGGCGGAACTGGGCATGGAAACGACGATTGAACATGTGACGGATTTCAAGCAGATAGCCGCTTACGGAGTGATGACGACCCCGGCGCTGGTGGTGGACGGCAAAGTAGTATCCTGCGGCAAGGCTTTGAAAAAGGATGATGTCAAGGCGTTGATCCAAAAGATGCGTTGATGAAATATACGTTCAAACCAACAGCAGCTATTAAAACGGTGCGTTGCTGGTACACAAAGAGTTTGGTACCGGACTTGCCGCGTCTCAACCGTCACACAGCGTGAAAAAACTCCCGGCAATGCATATAGGTATAGGCATCGGCTCGCTGGTGATGGCTTCATGCAGGAATCGATCGGCCTGACAAACGGCTTTACCATAACCCCGATGGCCTACGTCGTCGGCATCATCGTCTTTATGAGCCAGACTGACGGCTACTGCCGCAAGCTCAGGCAGGGTATTGGAGCGGGTGCTGAACAGGATGTTTGTTTGCCAGCTGCTGGCGAGTGCCTTTTGTATGGATATAATAATGGTCATCAAAGCAAAGCAGGCGTTCCGTAGTCGGAGCAACTGCTTTGCTTTTGAGCTAAAGGAAAACAGCATTACGTATAGAACTGGCTGGAATTGTTGAGGACCTGGCATTCCGCGTTTGGATATATGGCGACCTTTTAGCCCGGCCATCGTCCAGCAGCGGCAATATCTCACTCCACTCAGATTTGCAGACCGCCCGTAACGCTCGTCTATGTACCAAGGGTCACGCATGCCTCGGAAGGTTTAATATAATTGTTTGCAATTACTATGTCGAAGTCTGCAACAAATTCAGCTGAATAGTTTTTTGATGCATGCGTCACACACTCTGCAAACTCAGCTTCAAAATCGCCGGCAAAAAGGATCTCGAGCATCATTCACTCTGACTGGCCTCAACCGAAACTTCAAAGCTTCTGGCCGACTCCTTAAGTCAAGCCTGTTATTTAAGCGTTGTACCAATGCGGCTGGTGCTGCTGGATATATGGAGGTGTAACAAATGAAAGAACCGGAAAAGACCATAGGCAGAATGATCGAAAAAGAGGGTACGTGCTTCATTTTGTACGTGGAAACGCTGGAAACGGCTGAGGCAAAAACGAGGATATGGAGAGAAGGCGACACCTTGTATTACAAGGAGGAGGTGAACGATCCGTATTACTGAGTGCTTAGATTCACTGGAATGAAGGGACGCCGTTACAGCGATTTCAGATCCGAGGACTTTAAAACACAGCCGATGTCAAAACAGAATAATGAATGCTATGGTCGGACCGATTGTCTACACAACCTGGACAAAAATGCGTGATAAAATATGTCATATTAGTAATATTGACAAGGCAAATTGCCAAGAATATAATGTAATTGATAATATTGACAAAAGCGGCTCCCGTTTCTGGCGTTTAATGTAAAGTGTTCAAAAAGCGGGGGCAATTATTCAATCCAACTATTGAAACGTTAAAATAAATAGTATTAACGGTTCAATGTAACATATGTGCGCGAAAGTATGTGTCTTTATGAAAAAAGTCAGTATTAAGGACGTGGCCAAGGAAGCAGGCGTGTCTCCGACCACTGTTTCATATATTTTGAATAATAATAAAAACGTTTCGATCACCCCGGAAACTCGCGAGCGGGTGATGGCAGCGGCGGATAAGTTGAAGTATGTCCCCAGCCAGGCGGCAAAGACTCTTGGTTCCAGCAGGGTGATGGGGAGGACGCAGTCCAAGATGATAGGAGTCGTCATCCCTCAGACTGAGGATAACACGGACGATGCCTATATTATGCTGAGCAACCCGTTTTACAGCACCTTTTTGAGTGCGGTTGAGCATGAGATGCGCCGTGCGAACTATCATGTTTTGGTGACAGGCACAAATAGAGGCCAGAGCTATATTGAGGTCGTGAAGAGCAGAGCGCTGGACGGCGTCATAATCATAGGAATATATCCGTCCGAGGATGTCGAGGAATACAGGCGGTTTAATATCCCCACGGTTCTGGTGGACTGTTATGGCAGCGAGGGAGGGGAATTTTTCAGCATTCGAACTGACGACAGACTGGGCGGGTATATGGCGACGCGACATCTTCTGGAGATGGGCCACAGGGATATTGCTTTTGTTTCCGGCGAGATAAAGGAAGACGGCGTCAACTATATGCGCTTCCAGGGATACCGAGATGCGCTTGCTGAATATGGGCTGCAAAGCAGCGATGAGCTTGTGTTCGGCGGGTATGTAGGGTTCGATTACGGAGCTGAGGCGGCTGAGGCCATAGCGGAGACGAACAAAAGAAGGCAAAGGAAAATATCGGCGGCTTTTGCCACTTCGGATATTACGGCAATAGGTCTGATAAAGGGGTTCAGCGAAATC
Source organism: uncultured Eubacteriales bacterium (assembly GCA_900546615.1). Classification (GTDB taxonomy): domain Bacteria; phylum Bacillota; class Clostridia; order Oscillospirales; family Oscillospiraceae; genus Scatomorpha; species Scatomorpha pullistercoris. The sequence continues at coordinate 12,938 of URDJ01000004.1, forward strand.
GGACTGTCTGTTCCGGGCGACGTTTCAGTCATAGGCTTTGACGACATTGATTACGCCGGGATGTGCGTGCCGGGCCTCACAACAGTGCGGCAGAATATAATTGAGAAGGGTCACGAGGCAGCCAGACTCATGATAGAAGCCCTGAGCGGGAGGAAGGCAGCAAGCGAGACGATAATTCCCATGCAGCTGGTGGAGCGCGAATCTGTAAAAAGGCTGACTGAAGATATGGAGGGCGTATGAAGTACAAGCATATTCCCGGCGGATTGTTTCCGCATTTTGACTGCGGGTTTGAGAGAAGGCCGTTTTGGGCTGAACCCGGGGGAAACGTTGCTTTGGGCTGCCGTCTTGATGAAGGGGCGGAACGTCTGGCGCTGGAGGTATTGTGTGCCGGAGAGACTCATATGTTTGAAGGAGAGCTCCTGAATACAAATGACCTTGGTCAAAAGTATTTCAGTTTTTCTTTTGAGATCCCACATTCCTGGCGGAGCTTTGACTATCGCTTCGTCGCGGAAACAGGAGAAAAAAGCAAGACCTACACATGCCCGCTCACGCAAAGACACAGGCTGGGTTTAATGAGAAGCCTTAGCAGTGAGAACGGGATCTGGATGGTTTATGGAACGGATACATTGGAAGTCGGACTGAAAATTGAGTTGTTCCCGTGTGTCCGTTTGATTTTTTTAGACTATTTAAACGTTAAAATAGATAACAATAGCAGTAATCCAGAACAAATTGAAAAAAGTGCTGATGTTGAAGTCAAAGACGGCTGTGTTTTGGTGTCGAGAGATGGACGCAGACTCTTTGAACTGGAGGCGGAGTTGGATGCGCTGGTTTCAGGTAGCCGTGTGTTGGAGTTGGGTTTCAGGCTGCGGTTTCCGGGCAGGGCCGCGTATGGCTTTGGCGAGAAATTCGACCGTGTGAATCAGGCGGGACTCAAGCCTCTGAACTATGTTGTAGAGCAGTATTCGCATCAGCAGGACAAAAGCTATATGCCCGTGCCGTTCATGTTCACAGACGCCGGGGTCAGCTTTTTGCAGATGGGGTCTTCGCGCTCGCGCTTTGACCTGAGCCGCGGTTCGGAGGGTGGGATGCTGACTGCGGATATAAGCTGCTGCTGCCCGGAAGGCAGCGTGCTCTACGAGGCGGTAATAGACGAGGGAACGCCAGCTGAGTTGATAGCCGGATATACTCGCCGGACGGGCAGACCGGCGCTTCCGCCGGACTGGGCATTCGGCCCCTGGATATCCTCAAACGGCTGGAACACTCAGGCCGAGGCCGAGGAACAGCTTGACAGAATGTCTGAGACCTCGATACCGGCGTCGGTGATGGTGCTCGAGGCCTGGAGCGACGAGGAGACATTCTACATATGGAATGACGCTGAGTATGAGCCGCGTGACGACGGCGGGGCATTCAGGTACGAGGATTTTCGCTTCCGGGAGGACGGGAAGTGGCCAGACCCGATGGCCTTCGTGAACAAATTGGATCAGCACGGCATGAAGCTGGTGCTGTGGCAGATACCGGTGGTGAAATTCGAAAGGTCTAAGCACGGGGAGCAGCTGGATCTGGACGAGAAATATGCTATAGAGAACGGGCTCTGCATAAGAAATGGCGACGGCAGCCCATACCGGATAACAGAGATGTGGTTTGGCAATTCTCTGATGCCGGATTTCACGAATCCGGAGACCCGGCGCTGGTGGTTTGAAAAGCGCAGATATCTGACAGAGCAGATGCACGTGGCGGGCTTCAAGACTGACGGCGGAGAATTCCTGTTTGACCCGGAGGCGTACAGCTCCGACGGGCGCACGGGCTATGAGCTGCACAATGAATATCCGCTGTTGTACGAGGGTGCTTACCACGAGTTCATGAATGAGACCATAGGGCCAGGTAAGGGCCTGACCTTCAGCCGCGCGGGATTTACGGGAGCGCAAAAGTATCCGGCTCACTGGGCGGGGGACCAGGTGTCGGAGTTCTCAGAGCTGAGGGGACAGCTTGTCGCAGGATTGTCGCTGGGACTCACGGGAGTGCCGTTCTGGGGATTTGACATAGGCGGATTTGCAGGGAATTTCCCGAGTACGGAGCTTTATCTGCGTTCTACGGCGCTGGCAGCTTTCGCGCCAATAATGCAGTTCCACTCCGAGCCAAGGTACGGCCAGTACTACATGACCGAACGCGAGCATTGGAACAATGACCGCAGTCCCTGGAACATGGCGGAGGCCAACCGCGATGAGACCATTGTGCCGGTCTTCCGACTGTTTTCAAATCTGAGAATGAACCTCATGCCATATATTCTACAGGAGGCAAGACACAGCAGCCTGACATCAAGGCCAATGATGGCACACCTCATCTACGACTTCCTTGAATCGGATGGGGAGAAGGTTCTTGATATTGAAGACGAGTATATGTTTGGCCGAAGTCTTCTCGTAGCTCCAATTATAAACGAGGGAGAAACGGCGAGGAGCATATATCTCCCGCGCGGTCGTTGGATAGATTTCTGGACGGGAGAGCCTGTCAATGGCGGAGTGAAGATCGAAAAGGCATGCGGGTTCGACAGAATACCCGTATTTGTAAAATATGGCGCTGTGCTGCCTGTCGACCTGAACGGCAATATGTGTATGGGGACTACGGACGTGTCGGGAAAGATGGGCAACGAACCGGGCAAATATGAGAACTTCGGTTTGCTTGTGTACGGGGGCACGGCTGAAGCGGAAGTGGACGACGAGACTGCCGGAAAGTTCCGGCTCAGGTGGGAGGATGGACAGCCGAAAACAGTGGGCGACAGACGTTGTCCGGTCTCCGTCTTTGTGATGGAACAGGGGGCGGTTTGCCCGGAAGGGGAGAACTGTGTTGTTGGGGACCTCTTCGGTCAGCGCATAGCCGGTCTCAGGCTTGAATGAGAGGTTTGGGGGGGTAAACGTGTCAGAGTATTTGGTAACAGGAAACGAATATGTTTCTCTGCCGACGATAAGGCAGAGGGACGGGGCAATTGAGGGCCTAAGCTTCCTGCACATGGGCGCGAAGGGAATGATAGAGCTTTGCGGCAGCGCAGGACTGCCGCTTATGAAGCCGTTTGCGGAGATAAACGGTCTCGGAATACCAGACGGCGGTCTCAGGTGGGAGCGGCTGAACAGCTGGGTTCCTCGGTTCTCGGGCGAATACGGCGGGTGCAGGCTGGAGGGGACTTTGTTGGCTCCGATCGGAGAGCGGGGCTTTGGTTACAGGCTGGTTTTGAGCGCCGGTGCAGACGATGTTGACTACAGGCTGGGCCTGAGCGGCTGCTGGGCCCGAGCATTACACTCCGTGAACGAGAGCAAGCCGATTGAGGCTGAAAAGCACGCTTACTGCAGCGGATGGAATCACAGCTTCGTGATGGATATGAGGCCGGGACTGTCGCTCTTTGCCTTTGCCCCGATCTTCACCGAGAACAGGGACGGCTGCCCTGTGCGGGACTGGTTCGATAAGCGCGGAGACGAGATTCACTACAGCATCGAGCGGACCGGAAGGCTCGGCGCGGACGAAAGCGTAGAGCTGTGCGTGTGGTTCGGCCTGGGATTTGAGGAGGTCGCGGCTTCTACCTCGGCAAAGGAAATGCTGCGCCAAGGCTGGGATGCGGAGCTGCAAAAGACGCTTGGCTGGCTGAAAGAGCGTGAACGCACGGTCGGGGACGAGAAACTGGATGAGACGCTGAACCTGAACATGTTTTTCAGCTATTTCTTCGGCGGTGGGCTGACGCTGGATACGGAGGAGTTCGTGCTTGTGACCTCACGAAGCCCGCGCTACTACGTCAGCGCGGCGTACTGGGACAGGGACAGCCTGCTCTGGAGCTTCCCGGCCATCCTCATGGCGGACAGCGAAACTGCGGCCGAGATGCTCCGCTATGTTTTCACAAGGCAGATAAGGAACATAGGTATTCACAGCCGGTTTATAGACGGCACGCTGCTTGAGCCGGGGTTTGAACTTGACGAACTGTGCGCCCCTGTCATTGCACTGGGCATGTACGTGGAGAAAACAGGGGACCGGGCGATACTTGCCGAGGACTGCGTGAGACGAGGCATAGACCGGATATTGAAGTTCCTGCGCACGAAACGTAGCCTCAAGGTCGCACTGTATGAGACCTTCCTTCAGCCGACGGACGATATGCGCAGCTATCCATACATATGCTATGACAACGTGCTGGTCTGGTACATGCTGCGAAAGATCGACGAGCTGTTCCCGGGAGATTGGCAGGGGCTTGCTGACGAAGCAGCGCATGTCAGGGCGGCCATCATGGAGCACTGTGTGAAGGAAAAGGATGGCAAGCCGATGTTCGCATGGTCTGTAGACCTGGACGGCGGCTGGGATGTGTACGACGAGCCGCCCGGAAGCCTTCTGATGCTGCCCCACTACGGTTTCTGCGGCATGGATGATGAGATATGGAAAAATACCGCCGAGGTAATACGAAGGAAGGACTACCCCTACTCCTTTGCGGACTGCCCGATAGCAGAGATAGGATGCCCGCACGCGCCGCATCCATGGGTGCTGAGCATATCAAACAGCCTGCTGTCTGACAAAAAGGAGGATGCGAGACGCCATCTGGCGCTCTGCAGCATGGACAACGGCATAGCCTGCGAGAGCGTTGATGAGTACACAGGGGAGAGCAGAACCGGCGATGCCTTTGCCACGTGCGCGGGCTTTTTGGCATACGCCATAGACAACGCCTTCGGCGGCCGAAAGCGGGTGATAACGTGAAGATACTGCCGTGGATAATTGAGACCACAGACTGCGGCAAGGAAAGCCGTGAGTTTCGGGAGAGCATTTTTTCTCTCGGCAACGGATACATGGGTACTCGGGGCTATCGACCTGAGCAGCCCGGGGTTCACAGCGCATGGCGTTCTACCTTTATTTCCGGCTTCTTCGAGTACATCCGCCCGGGAATAACAGACATGGTGAATCAGCCCGACTTCTCGGCGACGGAGCTCAGGATATCCGGTCGGCCTGTTGCGGAGCTTGGGATCTCGGAGTGCGTACAGAGGCTGCACATGGATAGCGGCCTTGTCGAGTGGGAGTATACGGCGGAGGCGGACGGAGCCGCTGTGCACGTGCGGGTAGAGAAATTCCTGAGCATGGCAAACAGGCACACGGCGGCCATGAGGTTCACGCTTACCCCAAAGAGCGCGGCTGTGGACTGCTCGGTAGCCGTAGGCCTGGACGGGGCAGTCAGGAACCTGCCCATCGCAGACAACCAGCTTCAGGACAACACAGAATTTGCGCGTATCTGGGGAGAGCTGGACACAAAGCCGCTTGAGGGCGGCGGGATGCTCACCGCAAAAACTTCTGAGAGCGGACGTGTAACGGCAATGTGCTTTTCGGCCAGTTGCGCCGGAGACGCCGTGTGTTCAAGAGAACTGCGAGAAGATTACGTAGGCAGCCGCTTTGAAGCAAGGCTGGAGCCGGGCCGCAGCCTCACTGTAGAAAAGCTCGTTTCCGTCGCCTGCTTCAGAGATGGCGAGGAGCCTGAAAGAATCGCGTATGATGCCCTGAAAAGCGTGGAGTCAAAGGGATTTGACGGTATGCTCGAGGATACGCAGCAGGCCTGGTCAGAAATTTGGAGCGACCTGGATATCAAGCTCACCGGCTGCGACGAGTGGCAGGGGGCCCTGCGTTACAACATCTTTCAGCTCATCCAGTCCACGCCTGAGGGCGACGGCAGGGCCAGCATCGGCGCAAGGGGCCTGACTCACGGTAGATACAAGGGCTGCTACTTCTGGGACACAGAGATATTCATGATGCCCATGCTCACATGCATGAGGCCTGGCGCAGCCCGCAGCCTGCTCGAGTACAGGTACAACACGCTCGACGACGCCGTCAAGAGCGCCGAAGGCTTTTCGACAAAGGGAGCGAGATATTCCTGGATGTCGGCCGACACGGGCTTCGAGCAGTGCGAGACCTGGGATACCGGCTGCTGCGAGATACACATAACGGCAGACATTGCCTACGCCATAGGCAGCTATTGCAGGCAGACGGGAGACGTTGGCTTCCTTCTCGACTGCGGCTGCGAGATACTCGTACAGACGGCCAGATACTGGACCGACCGTTTCAACTATTGCCCCGGCGAGGACAAATACCATCTGCTGTTTGTAAAAGGGCCGGACGAGTACTGCGGCGTGACCACCGACGATTTTTACACTGTAAGAATGGCGGCCCATAACCTGCGCCTTGCGGCGGAAGCGGTGGACACAGTCAAACGCGGATTCCGCAAGAAGTGGGAGAGCCTGCGTGAAAAGCTTGATATTGGCGACAGCGAGCTGGAAAAATGGCTGGAGATAGCCGAAAAGACCTCTCAGCGCTATGACGCGGAGAAAAAGCTCTGGATCCAGGACTCAACATTTGAATACCTTGAACCCTTGGATATAGAGGCACACAAGACAGGGAATCTGCCGCTTTACAGAACTATCAGCTTCGACAGACTCCAGAGATACAAGGTCCTCAAACAGCCGGCGGTGCTCATGTATATGGCGCTCATGCCGGAGGAGTTCAGTGGGGAAGAACTGCGTGCCGCCTGGGATTACTATGAGCCCAAGACCCTGCACGACTCGACCCTGAGCTACGGCATACACGCCATGCTGGCGGCAAGGCTGGGGCTGGAGGACAAGGCGGTGAGCTACTTTGAGAAGTCCCTGTTCCTTGACCTCAAGGATGTGATGTCGAATACAGGGCGCGAGGGTATCCACGCAGCTTCGTTGGGGGCCACGTGGCAGGCAATGGTGTTCGGCTTCTGTGGGCTGTCTGAACAGGAGGGCAAACCGGTGTGCGATGCAAAGCTGCCCTCAAATATTGAATCTGTGGAGTTCCGTGTACGCTGCCGGGGAACACAATACAAGGCTGAATTATCACAAATGAGTTTTAAAATTACTGAAATATGAGAATTTAAGCGATAAAATAGTAATTAATTCTCCTTGAACGCTCGACCTGCGCGCGGTCGCTGCGATACCGGGAGAGTTGATGGATAAAACAACATCAAAAAAGTCAGGAGGAAACAAAAATGAAGAATTGGAAGAAGCTCTTGTGCTTGGGCCTTGCGCTCATCATGCTGCTTGGCCTGATGTCTGCCTGCGGCCAGGAGCCTGCAGACACCAGCGAACCACCCGCCGATGTGACCGAGGCACCGCCGGCTGATTCCGGCACAGAGGACACCGACGACATCTATGCCCTTGAGGGCTCCGTCACGATCGCATATCCCGAAGGCGAGACTGCTGAGATCCAGCCCGTGCTCGAGGCCTTCCGCGCCCAGTACCCGAACATCGAAGTCGTTGAGGAGCCGTTCCCCGGCTCGACCGGCGGCGCGTTCAACGAGTACCTTGCACAGAAGGCTGCGTCCGGCAGCATGCCTGACCTTATGTGGCTTGACTGGAACGACTTCGCTCCCGAAGTTGCCAGCGGTTATGTCTATGACATCACCGAGCTGTTCTTCTCCGATCCCGAGTCTGAGTATGTGCCCTCCGGCATGACTGATCCCTATACCTACGGCGGCAAGCTTTATGCTCTGCCCTGCCAGATGAACGCCATGGGCATAACGATGAACCTTGATATGCTCGACGAGCTGAACATCGAGAAGCCGGGCTATGACTGGACGATGGACGAATTCATCGAGATAGTTAAGAAGGGCATCACCGCCGGTACTGTCGGCGCCGCTACGCTCGAAGATCTTGACAATGTCTACTCTGCTCAGGCTGAAGGCTGGTGGTATCCCGCCTACGACTTTGTGAACCAGAAGTTCGACTTTACGAACATGTGGGTTCCCGCTATGAACAGACTGGCTGAGCTGCGCGAGGTCCCCGGCCTCGAGGCCTGGATCATGCGTTACCCGAAGGAGGAGGACGGCACCACCTCCATGAACTCCGAGTATGTTGCCAAGTTCGGCGAGGCCGGCAAGGATGACAACCACTACACCTTCAAAAACGGCATGGCTCTGCTCTGCACTAACGCTACCTATAACGACAACTGGATGCGCAACGAGTGCCAGGTGAACTGGGACTACTGGCCGTATCCGCGGGTGGATGAGAATACCCCGACCTACACTCCCATCCATGTTGACTGCGCTTACCTCACCAGCACCTGCGCCGACCCGCAGGCTGCCTTCCAGCTGCTCAAGTGGCTGACCTACGGCGTTGAGGGCAACCTCCAGAGGCTCGACATCTTCGCGGCCCGCAGCGACGGTGAGTTCGCCGGCGAGACCACCACTCTGCTCAAGACCTGGTTCATGCCTTGCACCCAGCACCCTGATGTTGTCGCCAAATTCAGCGAGAACCCGAACGTGACGGAAGGCCTTGCGGCCCTGTACGAGAGCCTTGAGTACTCCATCCGCGGCGATATCAACAAGGTCATCCCGGGCTACAATAATATTTTCAACGACGAGGTCAACGCGCTTCTGAGCTCTGTCCGCGAGGGCACGGCGAGCGCGGCCGAGGTTGCGCCTCAGATCGACTCGCTGGTTAATGCGGCCCTTGAAGAGCAGCTTGCGGCTTTCAACGAAAAGGTCGGCGGCTGATATACGAATGACATCTGCGTAAAAGCACGGCATCTTTGGCACCTGCCGTCACGACCATTATGGTCGTGACGGCAGGTGGACGAATCAGCTTCGGGGAGGGTGTGAGCATGAAAAAACTTGCAAAGGCGGCGGCTGTCGCTCTGGCGGCTGCGATCGTCGTCTGGGTAGCGGTCACCGCCGTCGTTATGAGTGCGGAGGCCGGAGATCTGGATGACCTTGCGGCCCGGACACAAAGAGAGTACATCCTCTCCGACGATGAGCTGGCCAACTCCCAGCTCGGGTTTATGGATAGGACTGCGGGCGCTTTAACATACGGTGACGGCATGGAGCTTATTGCTGAAACTGATTATGAGTTCAACCTTGAGGTTGAGGCGGCAGGAGATTATTGGATAGCCGCAGTCTATGCCGCCTATGAGGACAATGCTTTTGAAAACCAGGTGCGGGTCGGCGTTAATGGTGAGACCTGCACCGTAGTGCTGCCCTTCCTGTGGGCGGACACCTGCGAGACCGGTGTAGACAGATACGGCAACGAAATACAGCCCGAGCAGTATCAGCTGCCGTTTTCAGTCTCGTATTTTGAGGATTATGAGGACTTTGCCCGCCTGCCCGTCGAGTACAGGCTTGAGGAGGGAACCAACAGCCTCACGATCTGCCCGATGAATCAGAATATAAAACTCTATGCCTTGTACGCCGTGAAGCCGGAGACCATGCCGAGCTATGACGAATATATTGCCGGATATCCGGATGCCACGGAGTATACAGGGCCGGTTATTACTATACAAGGTGAGGATTTCAGGGCCAAGAGTGACAGCGCAATACGCGGCTCGAGCGTCCAGAATGTCTCGCTTACCCCGTACAGCCCCTATGGCAAGCTGATAAACGCCACTGAGGACAAGTCCAATAAGCTGATCGGACAGAAGCTGTACTACGAGGTAGAGGTGCCCGAAGACGCCTTCTACTGCCTGAGCTTCAAATACAGCCAGCCTCTCAAGACCGGCGGTCTATCCTACCGCTCAATCGAGGTGGACGGCCAGACACCGTATGCCGAGCTGAGGGACATAGGCTTTGCCAACACTGGAATAAACAAATATGACAACCTCACCGCTGGAGGAGAGGAGCCTCTGCGTATATATCTCACAAAGGGCGTGCATATCCTCACGCTGAAGGTTACGGCGGGGCCTCTGGACGGGCCGTATCACCGATTGCTTGAGGTTATTGGTGACATAAATGAGACAGGACTGCTGCTCAGCCGCATAAGGGGCAACAGCTCCGGTTCGAGCGCAAGCGCGGATTCGAACAGGACCTGGGACGTGTTCCAGTATATGCCCGACATACTGGAGAGAACCGAGAGCTGGATAGATGGACTCAATGCCATATACAACGAGCTTGGTGAGCTGTCAGGGGGAAGTCCCTCCTTTGCAGCGGACATCAAGCTGGCTGTTCAGAACCTCGAGAGGTTCGCATCGAAACCGAGGGAGATACCGAACCGCCTGAACCTGCTCAACGACGGCTCCAATTCTGCAGCACAGCTGGCTGCGAAAGCTCTCTCGAGCCTCTATGACCAGAACCTCAGCCTGGACTGCATATACCTGCACGCCGACGGCGCTCAGCTGCCGTCGCCCTCGGCCAACCTCTTCAAAAGCATGGACGCCTCGCTCAAGCAGTTCCTTTATTCGTTCTCTCCGATAATGAACGAGGTGGAGAGCTCAACGAGCGGCAGCGGAACGCTGACGGTCTGGGTCAACAAGTCAACGCAGTACGTCGAAACTCTCCGACAGCTCACTGCCGAGGACTTTACCCAAGAGACAGGAATAAATGTCTCATTCTCCATAATGCCGGACGAGAAGCGGATAACGATGGCCAACTCCACGGGCGACACGCCGGACGTGGCCCTGGGCCTCAACTATTACCGCCCGGCTGAATTCGCCATGCGAGGCATGGCGCTCAACCTGCTGGAATTTGACGACTTCATAGACTGGTACAGCAAGGAGTTCAACCTCGAATCCCTTGCGCCCATGGCCTACGAGGATGGAATATATGCTGCGGCGGAGACCCAGGACTACTATGTCCTGTTCTACCGGAAGGACATCCTGGACTCGCTGGGCCTGAGCGTGCCCGAAACCTGGGAGGACGTCAAGGCCATGATGCCGACGCTGCTGAGCAACGCCATGAACTTCTACCTGCCACTGGCCAAAGACCCGGGCTACAAGGGCTTCGAATCCATGGGCTGCTTCATCTTCCAGAACGGCGGCAGCCTGTATTCGGAGGACGGCTGTTACTCCAACTTCAGTGACCCAAATACTCTCAAGGGCCTGCGGGAGATGACGGAGCTGTACAGCGTCTACGGCCTGGCACAGAACGTGCCGGATTTCTTCAACGCATTCCGCTCGGGATATATACCGATAGGCGTATCTACCTCAGCAACATATGTGAAGCTGCAGATGGGAGCACCGGAACTCAACGGGCTCTGGGATATAGCCCTCTCACCGGGTACGGAGTTGGACGGCGTCATACACCGGGAGCAGTCAGCTGATGTGACGACGGCCATGATATTTGCCAATACCAAGATGAAGGACGAGGCTTATGAATTCCTGAAATGGTGGCTTTCTTCAGAGACGCAGCTCAGGTATGCCAACGATTTGCAGGCCAAATATGGCTCGGACTATATCTGGAACTCGGCAAACCACGTGGCTTTTGCGCAGATGTCCTATCCGCTTTCACATAAGCAGGTCATACTGGAGCAGTGGCAGTGGCAGAAGGAGATACTCAGACACCCGGCGAGCTACATACTCGAGCGCTCGCTAAGCAATGCCTGGATACAGATAGTCACGGAGGGCGAACAGTTCAGGCCTATGATAGATGAGGCTACGCTCATCTCAAACCGGGAGATGCTCAGAAAACTGACGGAGTTCGGCTACTTTGACGACGAAGGCAATAAAATCAAAGACTACAATATCCACGTCGTTGACGATATCATAGCCGGGCTGGAAGCGGAAAGGGGGAAGTAGACATGGCTGCGATACGGGCAGTTAAAAACGGCGTCTCTGCTGTTATAAGGCGGATGGACAAACACGCGGTTTTCTGGCTTCAGCTTCCGTTCGTTTTGCTGTTTGTAGTGTTTATAATCGTCCCCATACTTGTGGCCTTCGGCCTGTCGTTCACAGATTTCAACTCGATTCAGAGTCCTCATTGGGTGGGAGCGGAGAATTATATCAACATTCTCACGAACGACGATGTGTTTTCAGGCTATGCCCTGCCGAACACCATCAAGTACGCGGTAATAGTCGGCGTTTTCGGATATGTCCTGGCCTTCATACTGGCCTGGATGCTTGCCCAGGTGCCTCGCATACCAAGGACGATCATGGCTGCGATACTCTATCTTCCGTCCATGACAGGTCCCACAATGATACAAAATGTCTGGCAGGTCATCTTTGCCGGCGACAAAGTCGGCTATCTTAACTCCTTCCTGCTCAAGTGGGACATCATCCGCGAGCCGATAGTCTGGTTGTCGGACTCCAAATATATTATGACGATCATGATAATCGTCTCGCTGTGGAGCTGCATGGGAATAGGCTTCCTGTCCATGCTGGCGGGCATCCTGAATGTGAATCGTGAGCTGTACGAGGCGGCGCATATAGACGGAGTGTCAAACAGGCTTCAGGAGGTCATTTATGTGACGATACCGGCCATCAAGCCGCATATGATGTTCGGCGCAATCATGGCCATAGTCAACGCATTCCAGAACGCCAACATAGGCGTCCAGCTCTCCGGTGCGAACCCCACGCCTGGCTATGCCGGACAGCTGCTCATAACGCATGCGGATGAGCACGCCTTCGTCCGGTATGAGATGGGGTACAGTGCGGCAATATCCGTCATCGTGCTTATCATCATATGGGTAATATCTCAGCTGTCCAAGAAGGTGTTCAGGGACAAGGAGGCGGCGTGATGAAGACAAAGAGAAAAAACCGCATCCGGCTTACCGGCATCAACCCCACGCGCTTTGACAGGAGCCAGATCAAATTCTACATAATCCTCCTGCCGATAATGGTGTTTATGTCTTTCCCGATGATATTCATCATTTTCAACGCTTTCAAGCCTCTGGATGAGCTGCTGAACTATCCTCCAAATTTAATTACGCTTCGGCCCACGCTGCAAAATTTCCAGAGTCTTATTGCCACCTCTGACAACAAGGCCATACCCGTTTCGAGGTACCTTTTCAACAGCGTGCTCTCGACGCTTGTGGTTGTGCTCCTGTCCGTGCTGATAACCTCCATGGCGGCCTATTGCATGTCCAAGAAAAGGTACAGGCTCAAGAATATTCTTTTCGGCATCAACGAGGCAGCGCTGATGTTCGTCTCGGCTGCTGTGGCAATACCAAGGTACATTATTATGAGCAAGCTGGGATTCACCGACACCTTCTGGGCTCAGGTGATCCCCCTGCTGGCTATACCGGTGGGTTTGTACCTTGTGAAGCAGTTCATCGATGAACTGCCGGACGAGATGATAGAGGCTGCAAGAATCGATGGGGCAGGCGACTTCCAGATACTGAGGAGGATAGTCATACCTAACATTTCGCCTGCGCTTGCTACTGTGGCGATATTGGCTTTTCAGTCAGCCTGGGGCAGCGTGGAGGCTTCGAACTATTTCATAAACAACGAGGCGCTCAAGACATTCGCATTTTATATGACCACTCTGTCCAACCAGGCCGGAGCCAGCAACCTTGCAAATGCAAACAATATGGCGGGAGCGAGCGGCATACTCGGCAACAGCGCGGTGGCAGGTCTGGGACTTCAGGCGGCGGCTACACTCATCATGTTCATCCCGAACCTCGTGCTGTTCATAATACTTCAATCCCGGGTCATGAATACCATGTCCCACTCCGGTATGAAGTGAGGTGGGGCGTATGAGAGGAAAGCTGAAAAGGGCATTTGCCATGCTGCTGTGCTGCCTCGCGGCCGCTTCGCTGCTTGGCGGAGCGACGGGTGCCCTGGCTATGGACAGCACCACATACACCGTGACCTACGGCGCGGAACAGAATTCTCTAAGCATGTTCGTAAGGATACAGGATGCCTTCGTGCCTGTCGGGACCTATCTTACGAATGTTGGCCTGAGTTCACCGGAAGACATGTTCTTACATGAAGGCAACCTCTACATTGCCGATTCAGGCAATGGGCGCATCGTGGTGTACGAGCTGGAGACCGGCAATGTCGAGAGCTTTGGAGAGGGGATCCTCAGCGGGCCAACGGGTATATGGCTCGATGACGACGGAACTGCATACGTTGCTGATTACAGGGCGGAAGAGGTCGTCGTATTTGGTCCGGATCGCAATGAGCTGAGACGAATAGGAAAACCACAGGAAAGCTATTACGGCTCTAGCCCATATAAACCCAAAAAAGTGGCGGTAAATGACTTCGGCACCATATTCGTAGTCAGTGAGGGCACGAGCGAGGGCATACTGCAATTCAATACGGATGGCAGTTTCAACGGCTTTTTCGGCGCGAATACGACAGGGGCGCTTTCACTTATAGAATGGTTTCAAAAGATATTCTACACTGACGAGCAAAAGGACCGGATGCTGCTCCGCACCCCTCCACCGATCGTGGCTCTGGACATTGCGGATGACAATATGGTTTTTTCCGTCTCGCAGACGGGAGAGTCCTTTGATTCCATAAAGCGCCTGAATCTTGCCGGGACAAATACTTTCGCCGAAAGCAACTACACAAGGCCCGACTATGTGGACGTGTCTGTGACTGAAACCGGCAACTACTATGCCGTGACGAGTAACGGCTACATAGACGAATACTCGAGCGAGGGCATGTTTCTCTACCAGTTCGGCGGCAGGGCCTCGAACTCGGACAGGAACGGCGTCATGACCGTCGTCAGCGCCGTGGAGTCGGACGATGACGGCAACATCTACCTGCTGGACAAAGAGCGCGGGCTTATACAGGTCTGGAGCCCCACGGACTTCGCCGACCTGGTCAATCGGGCAAACTCTGCCTACAATGCCGGCAACTACGAGGAGAGCCTTGCCGCATGGAGCGAGGTCCAGAAGATGAATCCCAATACGTCAATGGCAAACTATGGCTACGCCAACGCGCTGTTCCAGCTCATGCGCTATGATGAAGCGGCGGAGTATTACAAGCTTTGCGGGGACAGGGAACGTTATTCGGACTGCTTCTGGGAGATGCGCAGCGAGTGGATGCGGCAGAACATTGAGTGGGTGCTGCTCGCTGTGGTCATACTGTTCGCACTGGGCCTGACAGACCACTTTGCCAGAAAGCGCTATGCCTACCATGAATATATTTCAGACGCGGTGGACGGCTTCAAATCCAGACATCCTCTGGTTAAACAGCTGACCACGGATTCTTGGTATATGGTCATGCATCCGATAGACGGGGCGTACTACATAAAGCAAAAGGACAGGGGCAGCTTTGCCGCAGCTACAATACTCTACGTCACGGCGTTTGCTGTCAGTATGATCTGCCGCGGCCTGACCTCATTCGTTTTTGGTGGAGGCTACTGGATAGGCAGCAGTCCTCTGGCCATAGCGCTGATGCAGGTAGGGCCTGCTGCGCTGTTTTTGGTCGGCACCTACCTTATCAGCGCCATAAATGAAGGCAAGGCAACGTTTAAGCAGATGTACGTTATATTGGGCTATTCCCTTACAGCTTTCATCGTGCTCTGGCCGGTAATGGTCGTGCTGTCATATGTGTTCACCTGGACCGAGATATTCATGTATAACCTGCTCTGCGGGTTAATACTGGGGTATACATGCATCCTCATTTTTATATCCATACGTGAGACAAACATGTACACCATTCCCAAGACAATATCGAACGTTTTGCTGACCCTGTTTTTCATGGCAATGGCCATCATAGCCGCGGCTGTGCTGTTCATCCTCTGGCGCGAGCTGCTGTCCTTTGTGCTCGAGGTGTTTGAGGAGGTGAGATATCGTGCGTTCCAATAAGTGCATGATAAAGGTCGCGGCGGTTTTTCTGGTGTTCGCACTCCTGCTGACAACAACTGCCATCGCAGCCGTCAGCGGGTCTGACGGCCCGACAGGGGATTCGCCAACGAATCCCCTGTCGGAAAACCCATTACAATCGGGAATGCTGGAGGCGAACTCGAACCGGCAGGTACATCCTTACAGCGACGAGCCGGTTGAGAGCCGATTTGACCTGGAGGGCTTTGAAAAGACTGCGGAATCGGATGAGCTGGAGCTATGGCTGAACAGACAGTATGGAGCCCTGAGAGTTGTGAACAAGAACAGCGGCTACATCTGGGGCAACCTGCCGCTTGAGGAGGCAGAGGGCCTGAACAGTACCTGGAACTGTTACGGTAACTCTCTTGCGGCCATAGAGTGCTTCGACAGCTCCGGCGGCGAGAGCCGTTTCAGCATAGGCAAGGACGGCACTGCAAGCTACGAGCTGACCGAAAATGGTTTTATTTGCAGCGTGGCGTTCGAGAGCGTGGGCATCGAGATGGACGTGTCCGTCGAGCTTGAGGGCAGCCGCCTGAGCTTCAAGGTGGTCGAAGGCAGCCTCAGGGAGAAGCTGCTTGAGGATGACAAAAAGGGCTATATGCTCAAATCCGTTACCTTTATGCCGTTTCTAGGGTCTTCATATGGCGCGGATATAGATGGCTATATGCTCATTCCAGACGGTACGGGAGCGCTCATCCGTTTCCTTGAGCCTGCAAACTACGTCTCCACATATGCGGCCAGAGTATACGGCCCGGACGCGGGCGTGGAGAACTACAGTTACGGAGGCTATGCGTACATAAAAGAGGAGAATCAGGCCTTCATGCCGATTTACGGCATGGTCCACGGCGCGGGGCAGAACGGTTTTCTGGCGGTCGTCGAGAGCGGGGCGGAGTATGCAAGCATCATCGCTACTCCGGCCTTGACGAACAACCCTTACAACTGGGCGGCGGCGCGTTTTGAATATCGTCAGAAGTACATGATGAACATCAATCGCAAGGAGGGCTCGGGCGCTCTGATGCCGCAGCCGGACATGAATGCGATCGAGCCCAAGATAAGCTTCTACTTTACCGACGGAGAAGCTGCGGATTATGACGGTATGGCCGTGATGTACAGAGACCTGCTGCTTGAGAGCGGGGAGCTGACAAAGCTCGGGGATGATGTCTCGCCTGCCATGCCGATGCTGCTGGAGGCTTTGGGCGCTGACAAGAAAAAGGGCTTTTTGTTCAATACCACGAGCACCTTCACATCTTTTTCAGATGCATCTGAGATTGTATCGTCGCTTAACGAGGACGGCATTGAAAACCTGCTCATGGTGTACCGCTGTTATTCCAAGAACAATGAGGCCGGTGCGAAGCTGCTGGGCCAGCTTGGATCTTCGGAGGAGCTTGCGCAGCTGAGGTCTCAGCTGGAGAATGGTGGTGGAGAGCTGAAACTGTACCTGAATCCGCTTACAGCCAACGAGGACCAGATAACTCAGCGCACTGAAGCCGCCAACAACCTCTCCAGCATGGTCATAAAGTGGCAGAACTCCCTGAATGTGTACGGCGCCATGTACGATACGACCTATGTGTATCGGCTCTCCCGCGCAGAGCGTGCGGTGGACTCGGCGCTTTCCCGGAATTATGGGGCGGATTTTGCCCTGGACCAGCTGTCGTTCAGGTTGTACAGCGATTTCACGTCTGGCAAAGAGGTTACCCGAGTGGAGAGCCTTGGCATTGCAGAGAGCCTGGTCGAGGCTCTGTCGTCCGGCGGCAAGTTGGCGATGTATAAGCCGAACCAGTATTTTTGGGCGCAGACCGACCAGTTCCTCAGCGCCCCCGCGGTGAGCAGCCAGCTGCTGTATGAGAGCGACACAGTACCGTTTTTGCAGATAGTTCTGAGCGGCTGCGTGGAGGTCTTTGCAGAGCCGCTGAATATGACTTCATACTCACGCGAAAAGCTGCTCAGGCTGGTGGAGTACGGCATGGCGCCGTCCTTTGCGGTCGTAGCATGCGACAGTGTCGAGCTTGTAAACACCGCGCAGGCGGAATATTCCTCCGCGGGCTTTGAGGGCTGGCACGAAAAGATCACAGAAGCCTATGAAACCGTTTCCTCAGCCCTGAACAGCGTGTGGGGCCATGGGATAACGGAACATCGCTGCATCGACAGCGGCTTTGTGCGGGTGAGCTATGACAACGGAGTGAAGATATACGTCAACTATACCGACAAGGTGCAGACGGCGGACGGCGTGAGCGTGGAGCCGTGCTGGTTTGCCGTAGTGGAATGAGAGGGGTGAGGCGTATGCGCGGCTCAAATAGCGGCACAGCCGTAAAACAGAAAGAGCGCAGCCGGGGCCTTACAAGGCTGCCCAAGTCCGGTGCACCCAGACTAAAGAACCGGCAAAGGGAGACGCTCACCGGTCTGATCTTTTTCCTGCCCTGGATAATCGGTTTTCTGGCAATAACCTGTTACCCGCTGATCTATTCAATAGTCATCAGCTTCAACCAGGTTGCGATACGACCCGGAGAGATAACGCTGGAGCCGATAGGCTGGGAGTATTTCAGGCAGGCCCTGTTCCTCGACACGGAGTATCCCACCATGCTGGTGACATCTGTAACGCAGGTGGCCATAGGCACACCGATTTCCGTAGTGTTCGCACTGGTCATCGCTCTGCTGTTGAATCGAGGCTTTCGCGGCAGAACGGTATACAGGATGATATTTTTCCTGCCTGTCATCATTATGAGCGGTCCGGTCATGTCCGAACTGCTGACCGAGACCTCGGCCATGAGCATAGATATGGATATAATGGGCCTTAGCTCGATACTGATGGAACTGGATAAGGGCTGGTCAACGTTGCTGCTTAGCATTTTGAACAGCTTCATAAGGATACTCTGGTTCTGCGGTGTCCAGATAATCGTTTTTCTGGTGTCGCTGCAGAAGATCGACAGCAGCATGTACGAGGCGGCGTCAATAGACGGAGCCTCGGCATGGGAGGCGTTCTGGAAGATAACCCTGCCGCATCTGCGGCCCATTATCATGCTGAACACCATATATACGATAATCGAAATGGGTACTGCGGCGGACGATGCCACAAACACCAAGATCATGGAGTCGATCACGGATATAGCCAGGCCGTACAGCTTTGCGGCGGCCATGTCGTGGATATACGCGTTCTGCCTGATGCTGCTCATGACAATTGCCTTCCTGCTGCTAAGGGAGCGCCGGGAGAAGAGGGGGCTGAAGTAATGCGCAGGAAAGCGACGAGCAGAGCTGCCCGCCTGAATGTGGGTGAGGCGCTCGCAAGGTTTTTCAGAGGCAAGGCGGGTTCCGCAAGCATCCCTGCAAAGCTGATGACCTACATTATACTTACCGGTCTGGGTTTTGTGTTTATCTACCCGCTTATCTACATGATATCTGTCAGCCTTATGGACACGGCCGACCTGGTGGATGCCACGGTGACCTGGGTACCGACGCATTTCACTTTTGAAGGCTTCAAAAAGGCAGCGCGGACACTGGAATTCTGGGACGGACTCAAGGACTCGCTCATAATGACGGTGATACCGGCAGGACTTCAGACTCTTACGCTTGCCATGGCGGGTTACGGGCTGGCCCGATACCCCGTGCCGTTCAAGAAGTTCTGGGTCGTGCTCGCGGTCTTCATCTTCCTCATCCCCAGCCAGGTCACGACCATACCTCGGTTCCTGCTTTTCAACACCTACAAGCTGGTCGGTACCATATGGCCCATGTACCTTATTTGTCTACTCGGGCAGGGCATCAAAAGCTCGGTGTTCCTGCTCATATTCTACAACTACTTCAGCTCCTATCCGAAGGCTATGGACGAAGCGGCAAAAATAGACGGGGCCGGGCCGTGGAAGATATTCTTCCGCATAGCCATGCCAATGGCAAAGCCCGCGCTGGTGCTGACATATCTGTTCTCGTTCATTTGGATTTGGAACGACACGACACAGATACCGCAGTATTCGACAGGGGCTGTGACTACCCTGCCCATGCACCTTCAGCAGTTCGTGGACGCTTTCAACAAATTGTATTCCTCCTCCGGCGTCAGCACCGGTGGAGCGTTGAACGAATCAATACGCCTGGCAGGAACTCTGCTCTCGATACTTCCGCTGATCTTGCTGTATATCATAATTCAGCGGCAATTTGTGGAGAGCATTGAAAAGACAGGAATAACGGGAGAATAACGATGCGAAAAACCCTGATTATCGCGGCGGCACTTCTGCTTGTCGCCGCGATTTCTGCCTGCGGGGCGGTTCAGCCCGAGGTGACCGTTCAGAAAGAACTACAGCTCTATGGTCTGCCGTCGGACGGCCTCGCTCACGAGCCTTACGGCTGGGACAACCTGTACGGCAGCAAGGAAGTGCCCGAGAAATGGTGGCAGAGAAGCCCAAGGGACCCCAAAGCCGGCGAAGAAGTGGAGATAAACGTATCCGTCGGGATATCCTTGAAGGACAAGGATATCTGGCTTGAGTGGTCTCTGAACGGAGAGCTCATGGAGCCTGTAAAATGCAGCCACAGGGCGAACGTCAGCGTTGACGGCGTGGAAAGGCTGCGCTGCATAGGCGAGCTCGGCAGCTTTGAGACCGGAGACAGGGTCGAATACACAGTCTGCGCCGGGACGAATGGAGAAGCGGAAAAACAGCTCGGGATATTTGAGTTTTCAATTTCCGAGTGGCAGACGTTTATCCCCGAAAGTATACACGCTGATGAAAGCAGTCTGGTCATTTTCGGCTCGGCCGGAGGCGTGGAAGCCGCGGCCAGGGCGGAGCTGTCGGACGGCGTGCTTTCGCTCACGGTGGAAGACGGCGCTGAAAAGTCGGGTTTGGAGGAAGCCGGAGAGCTGTCTTTGACAAGCGGCGGACTTGAGGCCGAATTTGCAGAGGACAGCTGCTCTTTCTCCGCAACGCTCGACGGGCGTGAGCTTTTGAGCATGTGCGAGGGCCTGGAATTGCTGACCGACGGTGAAAGCGTCAGTGGAGTGAGACTCAGCCTCTCTGCCGTAGATGACGATGCGTTCTATGGGTTCGGCATGAGGTACGATTCGCTATACCAGCGCGGCAAGACCGTGGACATCTACTGCGTCAACTGGTATACACAGCAGCAGGGCGAATCCTATACGCCCGTGCCGTTCTACTTTGTGCCGGATAAGTACGGGCTCTTTGTGGACAGCACCTGTTATTCGCGCTTCGCCATGTGTTCTGAGCGTGAAGACGCCTGCGTTGTGGAGGTGTATACCGAGGACGGCGATGAGCTTTCAGTGCCGTTTTACTTTATAACAGGGGATAATGCCGACATTCTGTCCAAATACTCGGAGCTGGCCGGGAAGGCGGAACTGCCGCCCGCCTGGGCTTTTGGCCCGTGGATATCCGCCAACGAGTGGAACAGGCAATCCGAGATAATGGAGCAGCTGGACGCCACTCTGGAAAATCAGATATCCACCAGCGTAATAGTTATCGAAGCTTGGAGCGACGAGGAGACCTTCTACATCTGGAACGACGCGGAGTATGAGCCGAATGACGGCTCGGGGGCCTTCAGCTTGGACGATTTTACGTTCTCGGGCAGATGGCCTGACCCCGCAGGTATGATCGACGAGCTGCACGAGAACGGGATAAAGGTTCTGCTGTGGCAGATACCGGTGCTCAAATACTCGACGACTGCTCCGGTACAGTCCATGCGAGACCAGTTTTATGCCGAGGATATGGGTTATGTGTTCAGCCGGGAGGGCGGTTCGACCTACCGTATGCCGTCCGGGACATGGTTCGGCAGCAGCCTTTTGGTGGACTTCACGAATCCGGAAGCGGCGAGCTGGTTTTTGGAAAAGCGGAGATACCTAATTGACGAGCTGGGCATAGACGGATTCAAGACCGACGGCGGCGAGTTCGTCTGGGGAAGTGATGTCGTGGCCTCGAACGGCCTCTCGGGCCGCAGCCTCAGAAACGCATATCCCGATGCCTATGCGCAGGCGTACTATGACTTCATAAATGCTGACGGGCAGGAGCGGGTGACCTTCAGCCGGGCAGGTGGCAGTTCCATGCAGACGCACCCCCTGTGCTGGATAGGAGACCAGCTGTCAGATGAAAAGGCCTTCAAATCGGCAATAATCGCCGCCCAGAGCGCCTCAATGTCCGGCATCCCCTTCGTGGCTTGGGACATCGCGGGTTTCAGCGGAGACGTGCCGACTACGGAGCTATATTGCCGCAGCGTAGCCCAGGCGGCCTTTTCCCCGGTGATGCAGCTGCACTCGGAGACCAGCGGAGACCCCAGCCCCAGTGTGGCCCGCACGCCATGGAACATGGCCGAGCGCAAGGGCAGCGATACCTGCCTTGAGGTGTACAAATACTACGCAAACCTCAGAATGAACCTTTTGCCGTATATCTACTCCGAGGCGGCATATTCAAGCGAGAGCGGTGAGCCGCTCATGCGGAGCATGGCCTATGAGTTCCCAGAGGACAGCGCGGCGGCGGAGTATGAGTACCAGTATATGTTGGGCCGCAGCCTGCTCGTCGCCCCGGTGACGGAGATATCGAGCGGCCGGGTAGAGGTGTATCTCCCTGAAGGGGAGTGGTACGGCTTCTTTGACGGGGAACGCTATGAGCCGGGAATACATATTTTCGAATGTGAATTAAACGAGATACCGGTGTTTGTCCGCGGCGGGGCCGTGATACCCCTGAATACTGCGAACGGGGAACTCGGGAGCTATGTGGGAAATGGCACTGAGGACTATTTGGAGCTGGAGTTCTGGTCCTATTCGGAAAAATCGGAATATGATTGGTTTGATTACGTTTCGGGAGAGCGCTATACATTGAAGTTCACGGATGAAGGCACGAAGCCGGCTGTTCCATATAAATATGAGGCGCGTTGTTTTACCGGTTGAGCCGGTGCGCCGGAACGGAGAAATATATGCTGTATGACTACCTTGTTCCGAAGCTCAGGCCGTTTGCACGGAAAGAAAACATGGTGACTCGCGGCGGGCTCAGGCTCACCGTGTTGGCAGACAGACTGTTTAGAATTGAGACAGTGCCGAGCGGTGGGTTCGTTGACGAGGCCAGCCAGCTCGTATGGTACAGAGACGGCTGCCCAGTACAGTTCAGTCTGAAAGAAGATCGCGGCGTGCTCCGGCTCGATACCGGCGCCGTACAGCTGTGCATTCCTACTGACAGGCCACTTGAAGGATATGTGTCCTTCCCGGATGGCAGAGAGGCCGGACTCGACAACGTCGGGAATCTTCTTGGTACTTTCAGAACCCTGGATACGACTGATGGTAAGCATTTGAGGATATTGCCGGATGTAAACATTTACGACAAGGAACACATTCCCCTTGGCCTGGGAGTGTGCTCTGAAAGCGGTGCCGCGGTGCTGGATGACTCGGACAGTCTCCTGCTCATGCCCAACGGAAAACTGGAGCCGCGCCCAAATGGTACCTGTGATCTCTACGTCTTCGCCTACGGTCACGACTACGCCGGGGCGGTTCGGGCGCTGTATGAGATAAGCGGTTATCCGCCCGCCATACCGCGCTGGGCACTCGGCAACTGGTGGAGCCGTTATTGGCCTTATACTCAGGACGAGTACCTTGAACTCATGGAGCGGTTTGATGACGAGGGTATACCAATATCCGTCGCGGTCATTGACATGGACTGGCATTACGTCGATATCGACAGGCAGTTCGGCATCAGTGAAAAGGGACTGGATGGCGAGGAATACGGGGGAACGGAAGGCTGGACGGGATATACCTGGAACGAGAGCCTGTTTCCGGATCACGTTGCGTTCCTTAAGAAATTGCATGAGCAGGGCAGGAGGACAAGCCTGAATCTGCACCCGGCCCTTGGCCTGCGCTGGTTTGAAAAGCGCTATGTGGATATGGCGCGGTATGTGGGCCTCGACCCGGAGACTAAGCGGCACATACCCTTCGCCATACATGACGAGAACTTTGTTGCAGGCTATTTCGATGCTGTCCACCATCCGCTTGAGGATGAGGGAGTCGACTTCTGGTGGATAGACTGGCAGCAGGGGAACAGGACCGCGCAGAAGGGACTCGACCCGCTCTGGGCGCTGAACCATTATCATTGGCTTGACAACGAGCACAGGACCGGCGATGGCCTTATCCTTTCGCGCTACTGCGGCCCCGGCGCACACAGATACCCCGTGGGTTTCAGCGGCGACACGCTCATGAACTGGGAGTTTCTGCGCTATATGCCATATTTCACGTCAACTTCCGCTAACATCGGCTTTGGCTGGTGGAGCCACGATATTGGAGGACATTACCATGGTGAACGCGACGATGAGTTGTACCTCCGCTGGCTGCAATTTGGCGTGTTCAGCCCGATAAACCGCATTCACTGCTGCCCGGCGCCAACGGTGTCGAAGGAGCCTTGGACCCTTCCATCGGGCGCAAGGGAAATCGCCGCCAAGTGGTTCAGATTGAGGCACATGCTGATACCATATATCTATACTTACGCCTGTCTGGGAAAGCTGAAGGGTAAGCAGCTGATAAGCCCGATGTATCATCAGTGGCCTGAGGAGCCGGAGGCGTATGAAGCAGATGGACAGTATATGTTTGGTGAAAGTCTCTTAGTTGCTCCAATTACAGAGCACTCAGAGGATCTTGGCATGGGCGAGGCGGATGTCTGGCTGCCGGAGGGCCGGTGGACGGATATCTTCACGGGTTTGGTCTACGACGGCGGGCGGAAATTGCATATGCTTCGGGATATGGGCAGCATACCTGCCCTTGCAAAAGCCGGAACTGTGCTTGCGCTCGACGCTGAGCCCGACAGCCGCTGCACGGAGCCTGAGAAACTGCTCGTGCGCGTTTTCCTTGGAAACGGGACATTCCAGCTGTATGAGGGCAGCCCCAATGAGCCGTCCGTGACGGTTTTCACTCAGAGCATGGAGGAAGATGGCAGACTCAGTCTGGAGATATCCATGCCGCCGGGGAAGTGGGATACCGGACGCAGCTTTGAACTGAGGTTCGAGGGGATATTCTCCGGGGAACTTATAATGCACGTTTGGGGGGAGCGGCGCCCAGTAAAAACTCGCCGCTGCGGAGGACTGAGAGCGGAGTTCGCACTCCATTCGGGAGAAAATGCAGCATTGGAGCTTCACTGGATGCCGGAGACGCCGAGAGAGCGTTTAGAGCGTGAGCTCCTGCAGCTCCTGATCAGACTGCCGCAGGACAACATGTATAAGGAAAAGGAGTGGGAGCGGCTTAAAACGATGACAAAAACTGAGATAATGAGGTATGTGCAGAAACTTGATTTCCCCGTGGCAGGAATAAAAATGCTTGAAGAGCTGTTGTTTGCCGAAGTTACGACATAGCAGGGAAGGTAGCTATGAGAAAAAAGTACTATAAGGCGGATACTGGCAGTCATTGTCGCTGTGCTCATGATGCAGGGCAGTATTTGTGCTTTGGCGCTGGACGGCGTATACCATGAGCCCACCGGCTGGGATGACCTGTATGGCGGGAACGAAGTTACCAGTAATGATTGCGAGCGTTATCCCCGTGATCCTGTGGCCGGTGATAATGTTTACATCAAAATCAAAACCTGGCCGGTGGAGCCGGGAGACGCCGTTTGGGTGACCTGGTCAAAAAATGGCGTTGAGCAGCAAGCCGTCAACGCGGAGTGGAAATACAATGACGGAAACGACACGCATTGGGAAGCTAATCTGGGTTCGTTTGCCAAGGGGGACGAGATTACATACTCGGTTCACGCCAACCAAAACGGAGCCAACGAAAAGGTGGAAGGGCCCTGGACATTCATTGTAACAGACTGGGATTATGTGACAAACGTGACGTCGGTAAACGACTATAACGGACGTGTTGAGCTGGAATGCGCGTCGACTGCTTCCGCAATTTCTCCTAAGCTCAGCATATCCTTCCCAACAGAGGGCTGCTTCAGGCTCCAGTTCGAGCCGTTTGGAAGCACGTCTTTCGCCACCGGGCTGACCGATTATACTGTAGACACCTCATCCACGGACTATCTCTGGATCAATGGCCCCGGGATAAAGCTGAAGGTGTTTAAAAATCCCTACAAGCTGGAGGTATATGATTCGCAGGGCACGCTGCTGACGAAGGAAAGCGATAGAAACTCGTATAGAAGTCTTGCTTTCAGAGGCAACGGAACGGACTTTATAAATGCCGTTGAGGAGAACCTGTATACTCCGAGCAACGAATCTTTTTCCGGTTTCGGTATGCGTTATGACACTCTGGATCAGAGAGGCAACAATGTCGATATCTATACGGTCAACTGGTATTTGAATCAGGGGAACAAGACGTATCTGCCGATACCGTTCTACATAAGCAACATGGGTTACGGCACATACCTGAATACCACGTACTATACGCAGTACAGGCTGGCCAGTGATGATCCGTCTCGTGCCACGATAAGGGCAACGGCCGGCGGGACCAAGAATACAGGAATGGACCTGTTTTTCTTTGAAGGCACCCCGAATGAGATATCGCAGAGATATGCTGACATATGCGGCACGCCTGAATTGCCGCCGGTGTGGGCATTCGGCCCCTGAATATCTGCAAACGAGTGGAACAAGCAGTCTGAAGTGGAGGAGCAGCTTGCCCAGACAAAGCTGTACGATATTCCGACAACTGCGATGGTGATAGAGGCATGGGCGGACGAAGAGACTTTCTACATCTGGGGCGACGCCACGTATACTCCCCAGAGTGCCACCTGGGTGCCTGAGCAGTCGGATTTCACATTTGGCGGAAGATGGCCTGATCCGGCGGGGATGATAGAGGAACTGCACGAGAACAACATTAAGGTGCTGTTGTGGCAGCTTCCTGTCATTAAGTCCTCCTCGAATCCCCCGCAGCAGCTCTCGACAGACGAGGCCTATGCCATCAGCGAGGGCTATGTACTTGATGACGGCAGCGGAAGCCCCTACCGCAACAAGGGCGGTTGGTACGGAAATGCGGTTATGCCGGACTTTTCAAACGCAGAGGCCGTCGATTGGTGGTTCTCAAAGCGAGAGTACCTGATGACGGAAATGGGCGTTGACGGCTTCAAGTGCGACGGCGGAGAATTTGTCTGGGGAAGAAATATCACGGCCTCGGACGGCACAAAGGGTGATGAACTGAGAAACCTCTATCCCGATCTCTATGTACAGGAATACTACGATTTCGTAAAAGCAAACAACACTGACGGAGTAGTGTTCTTCCGTGCAGGCGGGGTTGGCGCAGGACAGCATCCGATCGCCTGGACTGGCGACCAGACTTCGACGTTCAGCGCATACCGCGATGCGATGAGGGCGACCATGAACGCGTCGATGTCCGGTGTCCCGTTTGTAACGTGGGACCTTGCCGGGTTCAGCGGCGAGATACCGAGCACGGAGCTTTATAAGCGCAGCGTAACTCAGGCGGCCTTTTCGCCTATCATGCAGCTCCACTCGGAGTGGGGCGGTGATCCGTCGCCGAGTGTGGCCCGGACGCCCTGGAATATGTACGCTCGCACCGGAGACATAGATTGTATTAATGTCTATCGCCTCTTTGCAAATTACCGCATGAGCCTCATCCCTTACCTGTACAATCAGGCAAAATATACAATTGCGACCGGAGTGCCGATGATGCGCTCCATGGCCTATGAGTTCCCCGACGACGACTATGCCGCCGATATGGAGTTCCAGTACATGCTCGGCGAAAATCTGCTTGTCGCGCCTGTTGAGAACGAGGGCCAGACCAGCAAGCTCATCTATCTGCCGGAAGGCGAGTGGATAGACCTGTTCTGGGGCGCGAAAAGGCCGGGTGGCAGCTTTATCACTTATAATGCCGACGTTGACGAATTGCCGGTGTTTGTAAAGTCCGGCTCGGTAATTCCGATGAATCTGAATGCCGACTACGACTTCGGCGGCAGCGTTGGAAACAGCACCGACAGCTATATCAATTTCACCTTCAGGATCTACCCCAACGGATATCTGGCATATGACTACTACGACTACGTAGGCCAGGCTCAGACTCAGCTTATAGTTGACGAGGACTTTGACAACGGGACTATATCACTTCAGGTGCCGGCAATGACGAGCGGGCGTTCTCTGCAGATTTTCGCAGATAAGCCGGGCCAGGTGAAGGTGGACGGCAGCGCGATTCAGGAGTATACCGCATTCGATAGCTTCAAGACTTGCGCGTCCGGTTGGTACTATGATGCCGAGCAGCATCTCATCTATGTGAGACTCGGCAGCTCGTCGGCTTCCACAGCCGTTGAGATCAGCGGAGTGAAGAGCGCTCCGTACGAGGCCGAATTTGCAGAGCGCACCGAAGTAACTGTCAACACGAATCATACCGGCTTCGAGGGCACTGGCTTTGTCGACGGTTTCGCAGAAGCTGGTGACAGCGTTGAGTTCGACGTTTGGGTTCCCACAGCGGGAAGCTATACCCTCGGCATTAGGTATTCGGCGGGGACTGAGGCTGCTTCAAGAGACGTGCGCATCAACGGCGCGGAGACAACGCTCCAGGTGCAAATGCCCAAAACCCAGGATTGGGATAGCTGGAATATCAGCACCGCAACAGTCACACTCTCAGCCGGTGCCAATACGGTCAAAATTGAATATGGTTCCGGCAGCAGTGCGGGAATAAATCTGGACAATATCAGGATATACAGTTGATCCACGGTTCGTTGACTATGAAAGGAGGTAGTTCTTGTGAATACTGGTAGCTGCCGCAGGCAAATAATGCGCGGCGGGCTGGCGGTGATGCTGGCAGCATTAATACTGCTTACAAGTATTTTTGCTCTTGTTGTCCCTGCAAGCGCCAGCGTCGAATCGCTTGGAAACGTGATAAACGCAACTGTATCTGGAAGCACAGTGACTCTCACCATCGACAATGGCTCTGAACCTTCGGACGATATACTTGAGATACAGGTCTGTGAATCAGATATTTTGAAGGTCAATTACAGACCCGACGGTGTTGCCTCCAGTGCCTCGACGCCTATAATCGATCCCGAGCTCAGCTGGCAGACGGTGAGCGCTCAGATCGACGTGTCAGGCGACCCGATAACGATAAGCACCGGAGACATGCAGATATCTATCAGCCGCAACCCGTGCCGGATGACCGTCAAAAACGGAGATGGGGAGACGCTTTTCTGGGAGCCTGACACCGGCGGCGTGTTTCACGACGGCGTGCGTTTTGTGCGCAGCGGCGGACAAAATATGTACGGCCTGAGCAGCTATGCCTGCTTCGAGGGCAATGGGGAGCTGCTCAGGAACAACACCACCAAGGAGATCATGGCCGGGCAGCAGGGCAATTCCGGCGGCCCGTTCGTGTGGTCGACCGCCGGTTACGGCATCCTGGTGGACTCTGACGGTGGATACTCCGTGCTCGAGAGCAGCAGCAACAAACTGGAGTTCTACTATGGCGACACCACTACGGCGACAAGAAGGTATTTCAAGGACAATGTGGAATACTACATCATGTTCGGCGAGCCTGAGGATATTATGGAGAACTATTCCCATATCACCGGCGAGTCGCCCATGCTGCCCGAATGGTCGCTTGGCTTTTCGAACTACGAATGGGGAATAAACCAGTCGGAGTTGTATGAGATGATAGAGCTGTATCGGGCCAAGGATATTCCGATAGACAGCTACGGCATCGACTATGACTGGAAGCAGTATGGCAACGACAACTACGGTGAATTTGCCTGGAATACGGTGAATTTCCCGGATGCGGCAACGACTGCGCTCAAGACTGCCATGCTCAATGAGGGTATAAAGCTCATCGGCATAACCAAACCGAGAATAGTGACCAAACTGAGCGACGGCAGCGTGACGCAGCAGGGCTCGGACGCGGAAACCGGAGGTTACTTCTATCCCGGACACGCCGAGTATACTGACTATTTCTACCCCGTGACCGTGCGCAGCATAGACCCGTACAGTGCCAGCTGCCGAGAGTGGTGGTGGGAGCATTCAGAGGATGCCTTTGACAAGGGCATAGTCGGATGGTGGAATGACGAGACGGATACCGTAGCCTCGGGTTCGGCAAATTACTGGTTCGGAAATTACACCACCCTGCATCTGTCTCAGGCGATTTATGAGGGACAGAGAGAGTATACCAACGACAATGTACGCGTCTGGCAGACAGCCCGCAATTACTATCCGGGCACTCAGAGATATGCTACGACGATCTGGTCTGGAGATGTCGGAACTCAGTTTGCCATTGACGAGAATATCTGGTGGACAAACGGACTCAACGACCAGAAGGCAATCATGCTGTCGACGATAAACAACGGGCAGATGAAGTGGGGCTCAGACGGAGGAGGCTTTAACCAGAATACAGGCACTATCGAGAACCCCAGCCCTGAGCTTTACACACGCTGGCTCCAGCTCGCGGCATTCTCTCCGGTCTTCAGAGTGCACGGCAATTTCAATCACCAGCGGCAGCCATGGTATTACGGCTCGACCGCCGAAGAAAACGCAAAGGCTGTCATCCAGCTGCGGTACAGCATGATGCCATACATATACTCTTACGAGTATAAAGCTCTTGAAAAAGGCGTCGGGCTTGTAAAGCCCCTGCTGTTTGACTATCCCGACGACCCCAATGTGGCAAATTACAGCGACGCATGGATGTTTGGCGACTGGCTGCTCGTGTCGCCGGTAACTGAAAGATATGAAACAACGAAGTGGATATACCTGCCCGCAGGAACCTGGATAGACTATTTTACCGGGCTCGAATACCAGGGCGGACAGTATATCGCCTACGCGGTCAACGGTGAAAGCTGGACGGATGTGCCTCTGTTTATAAAAGAAGGCGCGATCATTCCGACTCAGAAAGTTCTCGACTATGTGGATGAAGAGAGCATAACAGAACTCGAGATCGACATTTTCCCGGATAGCGTTCAGTCGCAGTTTCTGCTCTATGACGACGACGGCTCGAGCTATGATTACGAAGATGGCGTGTTCTTCAAGCAGAGCATCAGCGCCAGGGATAACGGCACGAGCGGGATAACGGTTTCGCTCGGTTCCGCTGAAGGTACGTATGATTCGAGCTATGCCTCATATATCCTGAAACTGCACGGTTCCGCGGCATCGTCCGTGACCTCGGGAGGAAGCGGACTGACAAAGTACGATAGCCTTGACGCTCTGCGCAGTGCGGCGTCGGAGGGATATGCTGTCGGAAAGGACATATACGGCGACGTGACATACGTAAAAGTCGATGCCGGCGTCTCCAGAAACATCACCGCCACGGGCTCGGTGCCTCAGAGCGCTGAGGGAATGAGATATGAGGCAGAGGATGCGTCGCTTTCCGGAGACAGCACCGACGGCATGGCCGGTTCAAACAACAACCACACCGGTTACACCGGCACCGGCTTTGCCGACAAGTTTGAAACTGACGGCGCTGCGGTGACATTCCGTGTAAACGGCAAAACTGCCGGACAGTACCCTGTTGATATAAGATACTCAAACGGAGGCGCCTCGGCAGCCAGCCTGAGCATTTATGTCAATGGCACTTTCATCAGGCAGGTGGACTTTGCCCAGACAAGCAGCTGGGACAGCTGGGCTACCATAACGGAGGATCTGCCGCTTGCAGCCGGAGCAAACAGCATCAAGCTGGAGTTTGACTCGGAAAGCGGCGACACAGGCTATGTCAACATCGACAACATCTATGTTCCGTTCTTGCCGGATATTGCCGCGTATGAAGCCGAGTCTGCGGCGCTGCACAACGGTCCTGCCCGCGCAACCAACCACTGGTACTATTCCGGCTCAGGCTTTGCTGCGGGAATAGAGCAGGTCGGCAGCAGCGTTGAATTCCGAAACGTTACTGTGCCGACAAGCGGGACATACGATATGACCATGCGCTATGCCAACGGCAACGGGACGGAAAAGACGCTCAACGTGTATGTAAACGGGACATATAGCGAAACCGCTTCCCTGAGCAGTCCCGGCACTGATTGGAACTCGTGGCAGAACTGGGAGGGTGATGTCCAGCTGAATGCCGGACAGAACACCATCGCCTTTGTGTTTGACACTGGCAACAGCGGGTACGTGAATCTGGACAAGCTCGAAGTCACTAACGACTCTGCTGCGGAGCCAGGAGTTGAGGTCAATCTGCTTGACAACGGAGGCTTCGAGCGGCCGACATGGGAGAGCAGTAATTGGACGGAATGGCATCCTGACGGTCAGACCCAGGCGTATGGCGTAGACAAAGGCATAGGGATGAATCCGCCTGAGACGGCCAAAGAAGGTGAACAGAGAGCGTATTTCTATCTGAGCTCCGCGTATCAGCAGAGCATACATCAGGTTAACAACGTAAGCCAAGGCACTTACCGGCTCGAGTTTTGGGCAAGATGTTTCAATACTGCGCCAACGACCGCCAGAGCGGAAATAACCTGCGCAGGCGGCCAGCCCACATACTGCAATATAGCGCAGAGCAATGAGTGGAGGCATTATGAGGTAAGCGGCCTGAACCTGACAGGAAGTGTGGATGTCGGCTTTTATGTGGATTCGCCCGGAGGAACGACACTGCAAATTGATGGAGTAAGACTGATAAGAGAGTAGTAAAGAATTTGTCAGGTGTAAACTAGTTACATTTGCCCACAAGAGGGAGTTTCAGTTTTGAAACTCCCTCTTGTTAACATGTGAGAGCAGACGGATTTGTTTACACAAAGTCCATTGACTGTGATGCCGAACAAATCAGCAATTTGTATCTTAAATCTGGACTTGCACATTTGCATAAGCGCTCGTCAAAAAATAAACTTTATATGTAGTCTGGGCTACAAACCGCATTGTACCGGGTGTCGGGCTGCTTTATCATTGCCTCAGACGGCGGGTTTTCCGCCATGTTTGAATTTGGCAAGGAGGAATTAAAATGGGCGTGGATACCACCACTTTGACGGTAAACGGCGTCCGGCGCGTGTTCTCGATGGGCGAGGCCTTCGGCCAGGTACCCTACAGCGAGACTCTGCTCGAGACCCTGCGCGACCGGCTCGGGCTGACGGCAGCCAAAAAGGCCTGTGACGGCGGCGCATGCGGTTGCTGCACCGTAATCAAGGACGGCGAGGCGGTGCCCTCGTGCTCGCTGCTTACCGTTGACTGCGACGGCTCCGAGATAACCACCCTCGAGGGCCTGGCGGACAAGGAGACCGGCGAGCTCTCGAAGGTCCAGCAGGCTTTTCTGGACTACAATGCCTTCCAGTGCGGCTTCTGCACGCCGGGCATCATCATGACCACCACGGCGCTGCTGGACAAGAACCCCAACCCCACGCAGGAGGAAGTCCGCGACGCGCTCTCCGGCAACTACTGCCGCTGCATCAGCCAGTACCACGTCTTTGAAGCCATTGATTCCCTGACGGGCCGCGGCGTGGACCTCGAAGAGAAATGGGAGGGCAGGAGATGAAGCACTTCGGAAACGAGAACTACACGCAGGAGAACTATCGCTACGTCGGCCGCGTCAACGTCCCTCGGAAGGATGCCTACGAGATAGTCACCGGCAAGTGCACCTTCCTGGACGATTTCACACTGCCGCAGATGCTCATAGGCCGCGCCAAGCGCAGCCCGCACGCCCACGCGCGGATAAAGAGCATTAACGTCGAGCGCGCGAAGGCTGTAAACGGCGTCGCGGCGGTGCTGACCTACAAGGACATCGACCAGAGCTGGCTCATGGGCTGGCCGCCGATGAAGCCCATTTTGGGCGAGCGCGTGCTTTACGTTGGCGACCCCGTAGCGCTGGTCGCGGCGGAGACGCGCGAGATAGCCGACGCTGCCATCGAGCTCATCGACGTGGAGTACGAGGTGCTGCCCGCGGTTACAAGCGGCATCGAGGCCGTGAAGGACGGCGCGCCGCAGCTCTATCCCGGCATGTTCGAGCACAACATCGTGACGCCGGGCTACCCGCCCTTCCAGAAGGACGGCGCGTTCTGGCACCTTGTGAAGGGCGACCCGGAAAAGGGCTTTGAGGACTGCGCCTACATAGCCGAGGACACGGTGGAGTTCTCCAAGATGGCCGCGCCGGCCTCGCCGGAGCCGCCCGGGGCCATAGTCCGCTGGGAAGGCGGCAAGGACTTCACGGTCTGGTGCGACACGCAGTCGGGCTACATCTGCAAGATAACCAACGCCTCGGTTATCGAGGGCTGCAACATGGACATCCACACCTTCAACGTCGGCGGCAGCTACGGCAACAAGCAGAGCCAGGTGCAGATAGTGTCGTCAGCGGCGGTGCTGTCCATGAAGACGGGCCGGCCGGTGAAGTTCTACCAGACGAAGACGGAGCAGCTGTGCTGCTTCGAGACCCGCCTGGGCAGCCAGGTACACGCGAAGATAGGCATGGACAAGGACGGCGTCGTGAAGGCCGTGAAGGCTGAGTGGACGGTGGACACGGGCTGCCTGAGCAACGCCACGCAGGGCCAGATAGGCGTCGGCATAGGCGAGGCGCAGCTGGTCATGTGCAAGTGCCCGAACTGGGACCTGGACACCAACCTCGTCGTGACGAACAAGCAGCCGGCGGGCATAGTGCGCGGCTACGGCGGCCAGGAGCTGAACTCCTGTCTCTCGCTGCTAATAGGCCGGACGATGCGCGCGGGCAACTTTGACCCGGTGGAGTGCTACAAGAAGAACTACGTCGGTGAGGGCGACGTCTACACCTGGCGCGACGGGCGTCAGTGGCAGGCACACTCGATTAGCTACGTCAAGGCAATCGAGGCGGCGGCGGAGAAGTTTGGCTGGAAGCGCCGCTGGAAGGGCTGGGGCGTGCCGAGCTGGACCAGCGAAGACGGCAAGAAGGTGCGCGGCGTCGGCTGCGGTATCATCGGCAACGCGGACATCGGCGAGGACAACACCGAGGCCTACGTCCGGGTCGTGCCCGACCTCATCGGCGACAAGGCCCGCATCGTGCTCCAGACGAACATCACGGAGTCGGGCATGGGCCAGCGCAGCAATATCGTCAAGATGGTCGCTGAGGTCATGAACGTGCCATTTGATAAAGTTGACATAACACCTGGAGACACGATGATTAACCCGACGGGCTTCGGCCTTTGCGGTTCGCGCGGCACGATAACCTACGGCCACGCGGTGACGAGCGCTGCCGAGGACGCGCGGCACAAGCTTTTTGAGCTCGCGAAGCCCTATCTCGAGGTGGCCGAGGACAGCATGTACCTGACGGACTACGGCGTGGCGACCGTGGCGCGCCCCGGCAAGTTCGTGAGTTGGAAGAAGCTCATCCCGCAGGACCTGACGCTCACGGGCTACGGCCAGCATCTTGAGAACTTCTCAACGCCGAACATGTTCATCGTGTTCCTTGAGGTCGAGGTGGACAAGGAGACGGGCAAGGTGGACGTGCTGAACATGCTGGGCGGCACGGATTGCGGCCAGATAATTGACCCCTCGGGCCTGGAGATGCAGGCGCAGGGCGGCATCGGCTCGGCCTCGCTGGACACGGCGACCTTTGAGGAGCACATCATCGACCCGGCGACGGGCCGGAACCTCAGCTACGACATGATAGAGTACAAGTGGCGTCCCTTCAACGAGTTCCCGGACTACACGACCTGCTTCCTTGAGAGCAAGTTCGACACCTTCCAGTTCAAGGCGACGGGCGTGGGCGAGATAGCGGGCGCGGCGGCGGCGAGCGCCACGATGCAGGCCATCTCGAACGCCATAGGCGTGCAGGTCTCGCAGTACCCGGCGACGCCGGACGTCATTTTGAAGGCCCTGGGCAGGATCTGAGGAAGGAGCGGAAAAGATGAAGAATTTTGACTATGTTCGGCCCGGCTCCTGCGTGGAGGCGGCAAAGGAACTGACAGAGGGCGCGGTGTACATAGCGGGCGGAAGTGACCTGCTGGGTACGCTCAAGCAGGAGATACTGCCCAAATACCCCAAAAAGCTCGTGAGCCTCAAGAAACTGCCTGACATGAAGGGCATCCGGCTCGAGGACGGAGCGCTCAAAATAGGCGCCATGACCACGCTCAGCGAGGTCTGCGAGAGCGAGACGGTCAAAGAGAGCGCACCGGCGCTCGCTGAGGCGGCGCACTCCGTCGCCACGCCGCTCATCCGCCAGCTCGGCACCGTGGGCGGCAATCTCTGTCAGGACGTGCGCTGCTGGTTCTACCGCTACCCCAACGAGGTCGGCGGCAGGCTCGACTGTGCCAGAAAGGGCGGCTCCGAGTGCTTTGCCCTCAAGGGCGACTCGAGATACCACAGCATCTTCGGCGGCATGAAGGTTGCGTCGCCGGTCGGCTGCTCCGGCGGCTGCCCGAACAACACGGACATCGGCGCGTACATGGAAAAACTGCGCGCGGGTGACTGGGCCGCGGCGGCCGAGATCTTCTACCGCGTGAACCCCATGCCCACCATCACCAGCCGCGTCTGCGCGCACCTGTGTGAAAACCACTGCAACCGCATGACCGTCATGGCCACGCAGGACGCCTCAGAGGCCGACGACTGCGTCTCCATCCACACCGTGGAGCGCGCGCTGGGCGACTACGCCATGCAGCACAAGGACGTGTACTACAAGGCCCCTGAGAGCGAGACCGGCGTGAACGTCGCCGTCGTGGGCGCAGGCCCTGCAGGCCTCACCGCCGCGTACTACCTGCGCAAGGCGGGCCACAGCGTCACGGCCTACGAGAAGATGGAGAAGGCCGGCGGCATGCTCCAGTACGCCATACCCAACTACCGCCTGCCGAAGCACTACGTGGACGAGGTTGCCGCCGCCATAGAGGGCATGGGCGTGCACTTCGAGTACGGCAAGGAGCTGGGCCGCGACTTCGATGCTGAGTGCCTCGAAAAGCGCTTCGACAAGGTGTTCTACGCGACCGGCGCGTGGAAGCGCCCGGTTCTGGGCTTCGACGGAGAGGAGTTCACCGAATTCGGCCTGGAGTTCCTGGTCGAGGTCAACAAGTGGATGAACAAGAAGAAGCGCGAGAACGTCATCGTCATCGGCGGCGGCAACGTGGCCATGGACGTGGCGGTGACGGCGAAGCGTCTGGGCGCCAAGAGCGTGACGCTTATCTTCCGCAAGCCGGAGAACGAGCTTACGGCGTCGCGCGAGGAGATCGAGCGCGCGAAGGAGGAAGGCGTGCAGATCATGCCCCAGTGGGGCGTGAAGCGTGCGCTGTACAAGGACGGCCAGGTCACGGGCATGGAGCTCAAGCGCACGTTCTACACGCGCGACGAGAAGGGCAAGCTGGTGCTGCACTACGACGAGGACGAGACGACCATCGTGAACGCGGACAGCGTGCTCATGGCTGCGGGCCAGCAGGTTGACCTCAGCTTCCTCGGCGACTACGCGAGCGCGAGGGGCCGTCTGGTGGTCGACGAGGAGAGCCAGGCGACGAGCCACACGGGCGTTTACGCGGGCGGCGACATAGTGTCCGGCCCGAGTACGGTCATCTCTGCCATCCGTCAGGGGCGCAACGCGGCGGAGGCGATAAACGCGAGCGTGGGGATAGCGAAGCCAGTGTACAAGCACGAGGGCTTTTTGAAGTTCGACCCGAGCTTTGCCGAGCTGCACCGTGGCGTTAAGGACATCAGCATTCCGGTGGAGGAGCGCAATCTGGAGCGCGAGGACACGGTGACCATCAGCATGGAGGCTGCCGAGGCCGAGGCCAGGCGCTGCATGAACTGCGGCTGCTACTCCGTCAACGCCTCCGACCTCTCGCCGGTGCTGGTAGCCCTGGGCGCGACGGTGAAGACGACGAAGCGCGAGTTTTCAGCGGCGGAGCTGTTCACACAGGAGCTGAAGGTCAAGGATAAGCTCGAGCCGGACGAGATAGTGACGGAGGTCAGCATCCCGGCGCAGGAGGGCGCAGTAACGCACTACGACAAGTTCCGACTGCGGGACAGCGTGGACTTCGCTATGGTGAGCCTCGCGTCGAGCTACAAACTGGAGGGCGGCAAAATCGCGTCGGCAAGTCTTGTGCTGGGCGGCGTTGCGCCGGTGCCGCTCAGGAGGGAGGCGGCGGAAGCCTATCTGGCAGGCCGCGAGCCGGACGCCGAGACCGCCAAGGCGGCGGCGGAGCTGGCGCTGGAGGGCGCGCTGCCCTTCGAGAAGAACGCCTACAAGGTGCAGGTGGCCAAAACGCTGGTCGAGCGCTCGGTGCTGCGTCTGCGCTGACTTGACAGGGGCGGTGGAGCCGGGTATCATCGAAGCGGAGGGATGGGCATGAAGGTCAACCCGAAGATCAGGATAAAGGTGCCCGGCTTCATCAGCTCGAGACAGAACGCATGGTTTTTTCAAAGGCTGGGTGAAGCTGTGGAGTTCCGCGCGGACCAGCTCATAGCCGTGCCGGGTATGTACCCGAGATACAGCTATTTCCTGAAGACGGGCCGGGTCATCGCGGGCATTGTGAACAGCGCGGAGAACCAGCGACTGATGCTGTCGTTTGAGGACGACAGCCTGCTGTTGGAGCAGTATCAGCTGACGGGCAAGCCATGCGACCTGTACTACCGGGCGGTGACGGATTGCACGGCGCAGATGATATCCTACCACGACATCACGCAGGCGATGAAGTCGGATTTTTCAGTTACACTGGACATTCTCAACGCGATATCGGACTTGGGAGCGATGTCATTGCAGCAGCGAATGTTTGAGACGGAGGCCGACGCGACGGAGAAGGTCTGCGGACAGTTTCTGGACTTTGCGCTGGTCTTTGGTGAGGAGGAAAACGGCGAGATAGTGATAACTGAGCGCCTGACGCAGGACAAGATAGGCGCCCTGAGCGGCCTGCACAGGGTAACGGTGGCGCGCGAACTGAAGAAGCTGCGCGAGCACGGCCTGCTTCGCGTGGAAGACGGCCTGTACCGCATACGCAGCCTGAACGCGCTCATCGAATACTGTGACAGCCACACAGGAGAGCCGCATTGATGGACTGTACGCCGAAATAAGCAGCTCCCCGGCCCGAAAAACGGGCCGGGGAGTTTTATATCGTACAGCTGCGGTACTCAGCAGAATTTGTGGATGGTCTCGACGCACTCAGCCATCATGCTCTCAATTGCGTCCTTGACGGGCAGAATGTCGTGGATGAGGCCGACGGTCTCGCCGACGCAGATGTAGGCGCTGTTCTCGACGTCGCCTGTCTCGAAGAACATCTCGCGTACCTTGGCGCCGTTGATGTCGCCCGCTACCTCGGGGAACTTAGCCCCGGCGCGCTCGCGCTCGATGACGCTCTTGGTCATGTTGGTCTTGTAGACGCGGGTGGTGTTGGTGTAGGACCGGAGCATGAGCGCGGTGTCCATCTCAGTGGCTTTCTCAGCGATGTTCTTTTTGACTGCGTCGAGGACGGGGCACTCCTCGGTCAGCAGGAAACGGGTGCCGAGGTAGACGCCTGCCGCGCCGAGCATGAGCGCTGCGGCCATCTGACGGCCGGTACCCACGCCGCCTGCGGTGATGACGGGGATATTCAGCGCCTGTATCATGCTCGGGGTGAGCACCATGGAGCCGATGTCGTTTTCACCGGGGTGCCCGGCGCACTCAAAGCCGTCGGCGACAATCATGTCGCAGCCTGCGTTCTGGGCCTTGAGAGCGTGCTTCACGATGGTGCACTTGTGTATCCAGATGATACCCGCGCCCTTTATCTTAGCGATGCGTTCCTCGGAGGGTAGGCGGCCGGCAGTCTCGATGATTTTGACGCCTTCTTCGATGCAGACCCTGATGTAGCCGTCGAAGTCCGGCTCAAAGGAGGCGGGCAGGAAGGTGATGTTCACGGCGAAGGGCTTGTCGGTCTTTTCGCGGACCTTCTTTATCTCGCCGCGCAGGTCCTCGGCGGTGAAGAAGGTCGAGGACGAGATGATGCCGAGACCGCCGGCTTCGGAGACCGCTGCCGCAAGTTCAGCCTTGGCGATCCACTGCATGCAGCCCTGCATGATAGGGTATTCGATGCCGAGCATTTCGGTTGCGGCGGTTTTAACGTGTGTGTTCATAAGTATACCTCCAGGAAAATGTGTAAGAGCAGTTTATTAATACGGGAAGAACTTGAGCAGCAGGGGATAAGCGATGGCAAAGTAGCAGATTATAGTCCAGACCATCAGCAGACCGCCGTATTTTGCCTGGAAGCCGACGCGGGTCCATCCGGCGCCGGAGGCGAGGCCGGCCGCGGGGCAGGAACTGGGCAGGGCATAGGCGCTGTTGCAGCCGGCGGCGACCAGCAGGGCAATTGCGATGGGGTTCACGCCGGGCACGGCAAGTGCCAGCGGAACGACCACGGCGTACATGGAGGACACCAGAGTGTTCGACATGCAGTTCGTCATGACGTTTATGAAGATGATGACAATGAGCGCGAACATGGTGGGGCTGAGCCCGGACATGATGGGCTGCATCGTGGCGGTTATCCACTGGGTGATGCCGCAGCTCTCGAGACCAAAGATGTAGGCGGTACCCATGACGGCGGTCATCATGAACACGCTGCCCCAGGGGATACGGCGGCAGCAGTCGCGATAGTCGAGCATCGGTTTGCCGTTGAAGCGTATCATGCAGAGGATCGCGCAGGCGACCATCGGGGGTATGCCGGAGCCGAGAGAACTCATCCAGCTCGCCACGGAGCCGAGACCGGGTATCATACCAATGAGCTCGGGGAAGCACCAGATGACGATGACGGCACCATAGACGATGAGTATGGTCTTCTCCTCCTTGCTCCAGGGCTTGAGGGTGGCGCGCAGGGCGTCGATATCGAGGTCGGCCATCTTCCTCACATCGGGTTTGATGATGAATCGGAAGATAATGATCCAGCCGAGGAACACGGCGACGCCGACGATGAGGAAGAGCGCAGAGAACTGTCCGTAGGTGACTGTGACGCCGAAGTCGGCGAGCAGGTTTTCAAAAATCGCGGGGATGAGGACGTGCGAGATAGGCGTAAAGGCCATGGCACCCTGAGCCATCCAGAAGATGCCTATCATGGTGGTCTCGACCAGCCGGTCGCCCTTCTTGTAGCCGGTCATCTTGAACATTTCCTCGGCAATGGCCATGAACAGCACGCAGATAGCGGAGCTGGTGGACACGAGGCCCATGAGCGCGACGGCGAGGAAGAACATTATCATGGTGCGCCAGGGCTTGCCCTTGTTCATTTTGCGGGTGACGAAGAACAGGGCAAAACGTCGGGTGAGGCCGGTATCGGACATGACCATGTTGAGCATGAAGGCACAGACGAGGAAGGGGACCATGACATTGCCCCAGGTTTTTGCAAACAGGTCTGTGCCGCTGCATACGCCGGTCAGACCGACGACGCCGACGAGCAGCAGACTGGGCCAGCCGATGTCTACCTTTATCCAAAGGTACAGAGTGGCGATAAAGATGCCGGCGACGCCCATGCCGCCTCTCGTGATCGGTTCAGGAGCCGGGAGAATGAACTGGAACAGCGCGTAGATAGCGACGACAATACCCATGTCGATATACCAGCTCGAATTGGACTTTTTGGCAGCCATAATAACCTCCAGAAATCGTTATAGAGTTTTGTGTGAGCTTACTGTTTTTTGAAGCCGGAGGCCCATTCTTCCTCCATGCTGTCGACCTTGGCCTTGTCCCAGCCGTATTTGCCGAGTATTTCGTAGTTGTCCTCGCCGAGGTCGTGTGCCCTGAGCATCTGGGCCGGGGTTTTGGAATACCTTATCCAGGGGCCTCGGGCGTTGATCTCTCTGTGCTCCTTGTAGCTGGGCGGCAGCGGCAGCTTGACGAAAGTCCCGCGCTCCCAGAGCACCTCGTCGTGTGCAACCTCGTAGAGAGACTTTATCTTGCAGCAGGCGACGCCGTTCTTTTCCATGACGGCTATGGCGTCCTCAATGTTGTCGAACTGTCCCAGCCAGCCCTCGATGACGGCTTCGAGTTCCTTTATGTTCTTGGTCCTGAGTACGTTGGAGGCGAAGCGCTCGTCCTCCGCGAGCGCAGGCATGCCCATGGAGGCGCAGAGCTTTACCCACTGATTTGCCGTGAAAGCGGCGATTATAACGCTCTGGCCGTTCTTGCCGCGATAGATGCCGTAGGGGGCCATGGTGCCGTGATGACGCCCGGATCTCGTGGGATGTGCCCCGAGAGTGGCGGCGTTCTCGAAGGGGGACATGACACTTATGAGACCGTCAAGCAGGGAGATGTCGATGAACTGTCCCTCGCCGGTGAGCTTCCTGTAGTAGAGCGCTGTGACTATGCCCGCGTAGGCGTCGAGCACGCCGATGTAGTCGCCAATGGTGGTTCCGCACTTTACGGGGGCGCCGTCCGGGTCGCCCTGCATGTCCATAAAGCCGCTCATGCCCTGGGCTATGACATCGAAGCCGGGCTTGGAGGCGTAGCCGCCTGTCTGGCCGCAGGCGGAGACTGAGCAGTAGATTATCTGCGGGTTGACCTTTACGACGGATTCGTAATCGAGGCCGAACTTTTTCATCTGGCCGGGCTTAAAGCTTTCGACCACGACGTCGGCATCGGCGATCATCCTGAGCAGCAGCTCCTGAGCCTCGGGACTTTTGAGCGAAAGCTCGACGGATTTCTTGCCGCGGTTGAACCAGTTGAACTGAAGCGACTGGCCTTCCAGCCTGGGTGCGATGCCGCGGGAGTCGTCGCCGGCCACGGGACGCTCGACCTTGATGACCTCGGCGCCCATGTCGGCGAGCATTGCCGTGGCACAGGGGCCTGCGACATTGTTCGTGAAGTCTATGACCCTGATGCCTTCAAATACCTTTTCCATTTCTTCTCTCCTTGTTTTTAAACAGTTTCCTGTTTTCTTTTTTTGACTTCGGCTATAATTGCGGGCAGCACCGACTTGAGGTCGGCGTTTATGCCGTAATTTGAGATATCGAATATCGGGGCATTTTTCGTGTGGTTGATGCTGACCACAAGCTTTGAGCCCTGCATGCCTATTCGGTACTGTACCGAGCCGGAGATACCGACGTTTATTATCAGTTTGGGCTTGACAGTGGTACCGGACTGTCCTATCTGTTTGCTGTGCGGAAGCATGCCGCTGTCCACAAGGGGCCTCGAGCAGGCGGTTTGACCGCCGAGCAGGGAGGCAAGCTCCTCGAGCAGCTTGAACTCCTCCTCGGATTTCACGCCGCGTCCGCCGCTTACAATGATCTCGGCTTCGGATATCGGCACGCCGCATGCAGCTTTCGGCTCTCGGCTGAGCAGCTCGA
Source organism: uncultured Eubacteriales bacterium (assembly GCA_900546615.1). Classification (GTDB taxonomy): domain Bacteria; phylum Bacillota; class Clostridia; order Oscillospirales; family Oscillospiraceae; genus Scatomorpha; species Scatomorpha pullistercoris. The sequence continues at coordinate 55,471 of URDJ01000004.1, forward strand.
AGCCGGCATCCGGCTCGACCTCGACAGGAACGCTCTCCGCAACGCCGCGGCGCGACCGGTCAGGCTCGAGCGGCTGGGCTATACCCTCGCGGACGATGGCCATCTGCGGTCTGCGCTCGGGTATGACGATGTGTGCAAGGATACTGCCGCCGTAGGCGGGCGTGGTCTGATAGAGCATGCCGTCCTCGTCGTAGCCGAGGTCTATGGCGTCGGCTGTGAGACCGGTGCCGAGGGAGACCATGACGCGCGGGGCCAGGTCGCGGCCGACGCTCGTCGCGCCGTAGAGGATGACGGATGGCTCAAAGCGCCTCGCGAGCTGTGCCAGCGCCTGCTGGAATGGCCTCGCACTGTAAGAGGCCAGCGCCTCGTGTTCGGCGATCAGCACCTCGTCCGCGCCGCTTGCGATGAGTTCGGGCGCAAGAGCCGAGACGCCGAAGCCCATAAGTACGGCGCACACGGGTTCACCGCTGTGGGCCTTGAGCTCCTGAGCCTTGGCCAGCAGCTCAAAGGTAATGGATTCGATATGCGAATCACGCTGCTGAACGAAGACCCATATAGCATTTTTACTGATACCTTCCATAGTGCCGCCTCCTTAAAGCAGATGCTCGGCTTCGAGCACATCGGCCAGCTGTACGGCGATATCCTCGGGGCTGCCGTCGAGGAAGCGGGTGTCCATGTTCACGCGCTCGGGTTCAAATACCTTTTTGGTAGCCGAGGGAGAGCCGGGCATGCCTGTCCTTGCGGTATCCGCGCCAAGCTCGGCCGCGTCCCACACGGTGATGGGTTTGCGCGCGGATTTCATGATGCCTATCGGCGTCGGATAGCGCGGAGTGTTTGCTTCGCGGCAGACGGTGACGAGCGCCGGCAGCTTTGCGCGAACCCTTTCACACATACCGTCAAACTCGCGGGTGCAGCAGACCCAGCCGTCTTCGATATCGATGGAGTCCGCGAAACTTATCTGTGGAATGTCAAGCTGAGCCGCGGTGGCGGGGCCTGTCTGGGCCGTGTCGCCGTCGGTGGCGTTGCGGCCGAAGAGCAGCAGGTCGAAATCGCCGAGCTTTCGGGCTGCCATGGCTAGGGTGTACGACGTCGCGAGCGTGTCTGCACCGCCGAAGGCACGGTCGGAGAGCAGCACGGCCTCGTCGCAGCCGAGCGCCAGAGCCTTGCGGAGCACGTCCGCAGCCTGCGAGGGGCCCATGCTTATCGCAGTGACTGTGCCGCCGTGTTTCGCTTTGAGCTGCAGCGCCGCCTCTATCGCGTGCGCGTCGAGGGGGTTCATTATGCTTTCTACACCCTCGCGCCTGAGATTTCCGGTCTTGGGGTCGAGCTTCACGTCGTCGGAGTTCGGCACCTGTTTTACAAATACAAGTATCTTCATGTCGTTCATGTGTAAAGTATGTCTCCGGAGATGATCTTTCTCTGGATCTGGTTAGTACCTTCAAATATCTGATAGATCTTGGCGTCTCTGAAACGCTTCTCGACGGGGTAGTCGCGGCAGTAGCCGTAGCCGCCGAGTATCTGAACGGCGTCGGTGCAGACCTGCATGCCCGCGTCGGAGGCGAAGACCTTGGCGGCGGAGGCGAGACGGGTGTCGGTGATGCCGGCGTCGGCGCACTTGCACGCGTGCCAGACCATCTGCCTTGCGGCCTCGAGCTTGATGTACATGTCCGCAAGCATAAAGGACACGCCCTGGTTCTTGCAGATGGGCTTGCCGAAGGTCTCGCGGGTCTTGGAGTACTCGACGGCGCACTCATAGGCGTACTGGGCGTTGCCGACTGCGCCTGCGCCGGAGGTGGGACGAGTGTAACCGAGGGAGCGCTTGACGATGTCCATGCCCTGGCCTTCCTCGCCTATCATGTTCTTGAGGGGTATCCTGACGTCCTCGAAGATGATATCGTTGGTGCACGAGCTGCGGTAGCCCATCTTGTCCTCGTGCTTGCCGATGGATATGCCCGGCGTATCGCGCGGGACGATGAAGCAGGATATGCCCTTGGCGCGCAGAGAGGGGTCCTTGGTGGCAAAGAGCAGATAGAGGTCGGCAATCTCGCCGTTGGAGATGAAGCCTTTGGTGCCGTTTATGATGACGGAGTCTCCGTCAACAACGTACTGGGTGCGAATGGCAGCGGAGTCAGAGCCGGCGTTCGGCTCTGTGAGGGTGAAGGACATGGCACCGCCCTGGGTGAGTATGTCGGCGACGAGCTTCCAGTGGTAGTCATTGCCTGCCACCTTTATCGGGACAACGCCCATGTATGCGCCTGCGACAGTGCCGGAGAAACCCGCGTCGCCTCTGGCAAGCTCCTCTTTTATGAGCGAGTAGGTGAAGATATCGCCGCCAGCGCCGCCGTATTTCTCGGGTATGGTGAAGGTGGTCAGGCCCAGCTCGAAGGCCTCCTTGTAAAGCTCGGCTGGGAACCTGCCGGTGATGTCGCATTCCTTGCAGATGGGGATTATTTTTTCGTCTGCAAACTGGCGTACCATCTCCTGAATGGCTCTCTGCTCGTAGGTTAGCATGTGGTAGTAGTTTTTCATTTGTACCTCCTCGAAAAGCTGTGATAAACTGTGGAAAAAATCAGACAGGAAACAGCAGCTGCAATAGTGGGTAGGCGCATACCATGTACATTGCGATTATCCAGATATCGAGCAGCATGCCGTATTTGAGCTGGAAGCTCACCCTTGTCCAGCCGCCGCCGGTGGCCATGCTGGCGGCCGGGCAGCCGCTGGGGAAGGAGAAGGAGCTGTTGCAGCCCGCGGCAATGAGCAGCGCCACTACGATGGGGTTCACGCCCTCGATGGTCATCGCTATCGGTATGATGATGGCGTACATCGAGGCGATAAGCGTGTTGGATATGAAGTCCGTAGCGATCACGACGAAGGCTACGACGACCAGCGTGAAGACGACCGGAGACAGTCCGCCGATGAGCGGCTCAAGAGTGGAAGTTATCCAGGCTGTGATGCCGCAGCTCTCAAGGCCGAAGATATAGGCCATGCCCATGACGGCGGCCATCATGAAAACGCTGTTCCAGGGGACTTTTTTGCAGCTTTCTCTGAAATTAAGCAGAGGCTTGCCGTCGAAATGTATGAAGCAGAGCACACCGCAGGCGACCATGGGCGGCACCGCGGAGCCGAGCGAGGACATCCAGGCCGAGAGTCCGCCGAGACCGGGGATCAGGCCGATGAGGTCGGGCAGGCACCAGATGCAGATGACAACGAGATATACGACGAGGATGGTGCGCTCCTGAGCCGACCAGGGCTTGACGGTGGCCTTCAACTCGTCTATGTTGAGCGTGGCAAGCTTCCTGACATCGGGCTTTATAATGAAGCGCAGCATGAGCACCCAGCCGATGAAAAAGGCGACGCCGGTCAGAATGAAGCCCATGGTGTAGCGGCTGTATGTCACTGTGATGCCGAAGTCGTTCTGGATGTACTCAAAGACCATGGGGATGAGTACGTGAGAGATGGGGGTAAAGGCCATGGCGCCCTGCGCGACCCAGAAGATGCCGACCATCATGACCTCTGGCAGCCTTTCGCCTTTTTTGTAGCCGGTCATTTTGAATATTTCCTCGGCAATGGCCATGAACATGACCGTGATGGCGGAACTGGTGGAGACTAGGCCCATCAGCAGCACGGCGAGGAAGAACATGGTGAGCAGCCGCCACGGCCTGCCTGCGTTGGAGCGCCGGGTTATGAAGAACATGGCGAAACGCCTCGTGAGGCCGCTCTCGGACATGACGATGTTCAGCAGGAAGGCGCTGATGAGGAAGGGCACCATGGAGTTGCCCCAGGTCTGCTGAAAAAGGGCAGTGGGGGAGGTGACTCCGCTCAACCCTATTAGGCCGAGGAAGAACAGGCTGGGCCAGCCTATGTCTACCTTTATCCAGAGGTATACGGTGCCGCAGAGGATACCTATGACGGTCATGCCACCGCGGGTCATCGGCTCGGGCGCGGGCAGGACGAATGCAAATAGCAGGTACAAAGCGGCGAACACGATCACATCGATGAGCCATTTGCGATTCGGTTTGACCAGTTTTGTCATATCGTAAGCTCCTACTTTCCTTTGAATACGGGCTTTCTCTTTTCGAGAAAAGCCGTGACAGCCTCGGCGTAATCTTCGGTAAGCTCGCACTCGCCCTGAGCGTCTATCTCAGTCTGGATGCCGTCGCCGTAGGCGGCGAACTGGGCGCGGTTGATCATCGTCTTGATGCCGGCGTAGGCGACTGCCGGGCCCTGAGAGTACTTTTTGACGTACTTCATGACGCGCTCCTCGAGCTGGTCCGCTGGCACGGCCTCGGTGAACAGGCCCCAGTCAGCGGCGTCCCTGCCGCTGAAGAAGCGGCCGGACATGAAAAGCTCCCTGGCCCTCGTGGTGCCCACGGCACGAGTAACGAGATAGGCCGCGCCAGAGTCCGGGACAAAGCCGATGTTCACAAAGGAAAAAGCGCACTTAGAGGTCTCGGATACGATCTGGAAGTCGCACGAGAGCGCGAGAGATATCCCGGCTCCCGTTATCGCTCCCTCTATCCAGGCGATGACGGGCTTTTTGACGTTCAGGAGACGGAGGTTAGTTTCCGCACCTATGCGGCAGACCTTCCGCGTGCCTCTGATGCCGGCGTCGATGCGCTTCTTCATGGCGTTGAGGTCGCCTCCGGCGCTGAAGTTCCCGCCGGCACCCCTGATGACTACGACACGCACCTCCGGGTCATAGTCGCACAGATCGAAGCATTCGCGCAGCTCACGATGTGTGTCAATGTTAATGGGATTGCGTTTTTCGGGCCTGTTCAGCACAATATAAGCCACAGGGCCCTCCTTGCTGAATGCGACGTTGTTGAATTCCATGCAGCTCTCATCTCTCCTTTTTACATTGTGAACAGCCCGGCCGGACTATAATTGTCAAATGCTCGCGTTTATTGTCTTAATAATAACAATAGTTTGAATACTCCACAATAAACGCTTAGATTGATGCCAAACAGTAAGAATTGTAGAAAGTATGTGAATTTTGAGACAAGCATCATTGAGTTGTTGACACCAGCAGCAGTTGTTGCTATACAAGTATTAGTTGTTTACACAGGACGCGGAAAGTATGTTAAATTAGTAATTAAATAAAAGCGGGCGCTGGTCGAGGGGAGATATGCTATGGAAATTAACCAAATACGGTATTTTGTAGAGACCTGCAACCAGAGCAGCATGGCGAAGGCGGCGGAGAGCCTGCATATAACCCAGCAGGGGATAAGCGTCGCGATACGAAAGCTTGAAGAGGAGCTTCAGTGCGTGTTGTTCTACAGGAAGTGGAACGGGCTTGTGCTTACCGAGGCGGGCCGTATATTCAAGGCAGAGGCGGAGGAGATACTCAGGCACGTGAACAATATCTACGAGCAGTGCGGCATGAAAAGTGCGGGCAAGACGCATATCTGCATAGCCATAACGCAGAGCCTCATCGTGCGCCTGCCGATAGAACTTCAGCAGGTGCTCATAAACGGCAACAGTGAATACGATGTGAAGCTGATAGAGGACTATTCGGCCAGCTGCGCGAGAATGGTGCAGGAGAAGCAGGCGCAGTTTGGGATAATATACGGCAGCTGTGATGAGAGCAAGTTCAATGTCACGCATCTGGATACGGTGGAGCAGGTGCTGATTGTGAGCAAAGACAGCCCGCTGGCGGAGAAAGATGTAATAAGCCTGCGGGACCTGGACGATTACCCAATGGTGCTGCCGGACAGGTTCAGCTATCCGAGGCTGTTCATGGCCCAGCTTTTCGAGCAGGCCGGCCTGAGGCTGAATATTGCCTACGAATGCAACCGCCCGAGGCAGACAATAGACGTCATATCGAACAACCCGAAGCTGGCAGCAAGGACGATAGCGGCGGAGATAAATGACCACGACCTGAACAGGATAAAGGTGCTGGAGCTGGATGGACACTCTCTGGACCTTACGGTGAACCTGATAACCAGAAAGGGGTATAACCTGAACGCAAAGGAGCGGCTGTTCAAACATATGATAATGGACAGCTACAGGAAAGAACTGTAAGCCAGCCCGCCGCTATGCCAGGAGAAAAATAAAAAGCGGCTCACCGGTCAAAAAAGGCCGGCGAGCCGCTTTTTGTACGTTAGTCTGAAAAAAGAATCACGGAATTGACAAAAAAATTGCGAAGTACCCCTTGTACTTTTAGGGAGAATATAGTATCATAAACTAAAAGAATTTGTGCGCGTTAAAAAATAATTATGCTTGAGGTGGAAGGGGCGACTGACAATGGCGCGGAGTGCCGGAAAAATGGTAGCGGCTGTCGGCTGTTCGGGCGGAGAGCTTGCGCGGAGGATCGTACCGCGTGAGGAGCTCACCGGGGACTGCCGACAGGCGCTGGCGGACTATCCCGGGGGGATACTGGAATGTAAGTATGGCTGCCTGGGTCTGGGCAGCTGCGCCGCGGCGTGCAAGCTGGGCGCTGTGAAGGTCGGCGCGAAGGGCATCGCAGAGGTGGACAGGGAGAAATGCGTTGGCTGCGGTCTGTGCGTCAAGGCCTGCCCGCAGGGGATCATTAGGCTGGTGCCGAGAGAGCAGAACATCGTGGTCGCGTGCAGCAGCTGTGACACGGGCGCGGCGACGCGGAAGGTCTGCGACGCGGGCTGCATCGCCTGCGGCCTGTGCGAGCGGAACTGCCCCATGGGGGCTATTAGAATCGTTGACAACCATCCGGTCATCGACGAGAGACTGTGCGTCAGCTGCGGCATGTGCGCATCGAAGTGTCCGAGGGGCGTTATCAAGGACGTCTATGGCATCCTCGGGCCGCAGGTCTGAAAGGGAGGCGGCATCATGGCTGAGTACGTATTCAAAGTAAACGGCATAACCCGAAGCACGACGGAGGACAAGCCGCTGCTTCGCTACCTCCGCGACGATTTGAACCTGAAATCCGTGAAAGACGGCTGCAGCGAGGGCGCTTGCGGCACCTGCACCATCATTGTCGACGGCAGGGCGGTGAAGTCCTGTGTGCTGACGACTAAGAAGGCAGTGGGACGGAGCATCGTCACGGTCGAGGGCCTGACGCATGACGAGCAGGAGGCTTTCGTGTATGCCTTCGGCAAGGTGGGCGCGGTGCAGTGCGGTTTCTGCATCCCTGGAATGGTGATGGCGGGCAAGGCGCTCATCGATAAAGTTCCGGACCCGACGGAGGAGCAGATAAAGGTAGCGCTCAGGGGCAACATCTGCCGCTGCACGGGCTACAAGAAGATAATCGAGGGCATCACGCTCGCAGCGGCCATCCTGCGCGGCGATGCGGAGATAGACCCGATGCTCGAGAAGGGCGACGAGTTCGGCGTGGGCCAGAGGGCCTTCAGGACGGACGTGCGCCCGAAGGTGCTCGGCTACGGCGAGTACTGCGACGATATCGAGATGGAGGGCATGGTGTACGGCGGCGCGGTGCGCTCGAAGTATGCCAGGGCCAGGATACTGGACATCGATACCTCGAAGGCCGAGGCGCTGCCGGGCGTACTGGCGGTGCTGACGGCGGAGGACGTGCCGAACAACAAGGTCGGCCACATTCAGCAGGACTGGGACGTGATGATAGCCAAGGGCGACATCACGCGCATGGTGGGCGACGCAATCTGCCTCGTTGTTGGCGAGACGCAGGAGATCGTGGACAAGGCCCGCAAGCTGGTCAAGGTCGAGTACGAGGTGCTCGAGCCGGTGCGCAACGTGCAGGAGGCGAAGGCCCCGAACGCACCGAAGCTGCACCCGAACGGGAACCTCTGCCAGCAGCGCCACGTCGTGCGCGGCGACGCGAAGAAGGCGCTCGCGGAGTCCAAGTATACCGTAACAAAGAGCTTTGTGACCCCGTTCACGGAGCACGCCTTCCTTGAGCCGGAGTGCGCTGTGGCTTTCCCGTATAAGGACGGCGTCAAGGTCTATACCTCCGACCAGGGCGTCTACGACACCCGCAAGGAGATAGCCATCATGCTCGGCTGGGAGCAGCGCCGGGTCGTTGTTGAAAACAAGTACGTTGGCGGCGGCTTCGGCGGCAAGGAGGACGTCTCGGCCCAGCACGTGGCCGTGCTCTGCGCGCTCAAGGTGGGCCGGCCCGTGAAGTTCCGCTTCTCGAGGCAGGAGTCCATAAACTTCCACCCGAAGCGCCACTACATGGAGGCCACCTTCACCCTCGGCTGCGACGAGGAGGGCATGTTCACCGGCCTCGACTGCGAGATATACTTTGACACGGGTGCGTACGCCTCGCTCTCCGGCCCCGTGCTCGAGAGGGCCTGCACGCACTCGGTCGGGCCGTACACCTACCAGAATACGGATATCAGGGGCTACAGCTATTATACGAACAACCCGCCCGCGGGCGCGTTCCGCGGCTTCGGCGTGACGCAGAGCGAGTTCGCGCTGGAGAGCATCATAAACCTGCTGGCAGAGAAGGTCGGCATCTCGCCCTGGGAGATACGGTACCGCAACGCCATCGAGCCGGGCAAGGTGCTGCCGAACGGCCAGATAGCGGACGTCTCCACGGCGCTCAAGGAGTGCCTGCTTGCCGTGAAGCCAGCCTACGACGCGAATCCGGGCCGAGTGGGCATCGCCTGTGCGATGAAGAACTCGGGCGTCGGCGTGGGTTTGCCGGACAAGGGCCGTTGCCGCCTCGAGGTACACGACGGTAAGGTGCAGCTGTACTCGGCGGCCTCGGATATCGGCCAGGGCTGCGCGACCATTTTCTTACAGGAGCTGGCGCAGACCACAGGCCTGCCGCTGTCGCAGATGAAGAACATGGGCAGCAACTCCGAGCTGTCGCCCGACTCAGGTACGACATCCGGTTCGCGCCAGACGCTCATCACCGGTGAGGCCGTGCGCATGGCGGCCGTCGATCTGAAGAAGGACCTCGACGAGGCGGGCGGAGACCTGTCGAAGCTCGAGGGCAAGGAGTATTTTGCCGAGTTCTTCGACCCGACGGACAAGCTGGGCGCGGACGTACCATTCCCCAAGAGCCACGTGGCCTACGGATTCGCGGCGCACGTGGTCGTGCTGGACGACGACGGCAAGGTGAAGGAGGTCTACGCGGCGCACGACTCGGGCAAGGTCGTGAACCCGACGTCGATACAGGGCCAGATCGAGGGCGGCGTGCTCATGGGCATGGGCTACGCCCTGACGGAGACCTTCCCGCTCGAGGACTGCGTACCGACGGCGAAGTACGGCACTCTGGGCCTGCTGCACTCGACGCAGATACCTGATATCCATGCCATCTACGTGGAGAAGGACGAGCTGCTGCCATTTGCCTACGGCTCGAAGGGCATAGGCGAGATATCGGCCATTCCGACCGCCCCGGCGGTACAGGGCGCCTACTACTTCCGCGACGGCAAGTTCAGAACGACCCTGCCGCTGGAGGACACTTACTACAGCAGGAAGCACTAAAATCGGATAAAAAAGAGCAAAGCCGCTCCTGACGGGGCGGCTTTGCTGCGTGTTGTGCGGTTTCTCAGGGCGAGTACGGATACAGGATATGCGATATCTCGCCGCCGGAGACGGTGACAATGACGTCTATGGTGTCGTAGGTGATGTACTCGAACGGCGGCTCAAAAAGTTCGGGCAGGGAGTTGACCTCGCGTACAACGCCGAACATCATGGAGGACATGGAGTCGTCATAGGTCGCCGTGTCCGGTATGAAGACGAGGCCCGCCGCCGCGACCTCTGTAAGCACGACGTCGGACATGGCGCTGACTCTCCACGGCTCGCTGTCTGTTCCGCGGTAGTAGATGTACCCGGCTTCCCCGGCATAGATGCTCTGATAGCTGCCGTTGTCGGAGACGTCGTATTCGTCGCCCAGCCCCTGCCGCAGGGCCTCGTCCGAGACGGTGGCGGGCCTCATCAGCTCGGCGTAGGCCAGCCAGCCGCCGTCCGTCTGGGTGATGAGGTTTTTGTAGAGGTCGAGCTGGTAATCCCCGTCGGACTCGATGCCTGAAAGCGCCTCACCGCTGGAAAACGCCGCCTCGCGGAATTGGCTCACGTAGTCGTCGCAGCTCTCGACGACGCCGGCCGTCGGGCTGCCGCCGTTTGATCGCAGCAGCAGGTAACAGTTGCCCCATGAGCCGACGGCGTAGCTGTCGTATTTGGAGAGCGTGTCGCCGCTCATGTAATATTGCTCACCGAGGTTATTCACGCCGTAGGCGCCGGTGCTGAGGATGAAGAAGTGGTCGTCCACGCCGTCGCCGTCGATGTCCGCGCTGTATTGCTCGTATACGATGGGCAGGAGCGAGAGCCGCTCGGCGACGCTGTCGAGGGCCTCTGCGGGCAGGTCGAGGGACATGCTCTGCCAGTCGGAGGCCGGCACTGAACTGCCCGGCTCGGTGAGCGCGAGGGAATCTATGTAGGCGTTCCATTCCTCCTCGCTGCAGTCGTCCGCGCCGTCTATCTGCCGGACCACGGTGAAGACATCATCGTGCTCCCAGATGCTGCTGTAATAGGCGAGTTGGGTGCCCGGGACGCCGTCGAAGGTGAAGTAGTAGTCGACGGAGTTGCCGACGGAGCCATAGAACTTGTTGACGACGGCGGAGCCGAGGGTCTCGGAATAGAGGATGCGTATGTCCCCGGCGGCGCTGACGTCGTAGAGTACGGCGGGCGACGCGGCCGGAACGGCTCCGTCGAGCATCAGCCAGGCCCCGTGGGGGTCATCGGCCTGCTTGTAAACGAGCCAGTCCGGAACACCGTCGGAGTCAAAGTCGAAGCGCGTGACCACGGCGTTGTCGTAGTAGCATGTGAACATGTTGACGACGCAGAAGTTGGCCAGCTCCGCGACGAAGGCGCTGTAGTCCGGCTCGGGCGTCGCGGTGGGAGCGGCGGAAGGCGGGTCTGTCACGGATGCAGGAGTGCCGGCAGCGGCCGTGGGGGTGCTGTCCACGGTGGAGCCGCAGGCGGAGAGAATGAGCATGAGAAGAGCCAAGAGCGCGAAGAAAATGCGTTTCATATTATCACTCCCTGTATGTGTTCAGAAACTCGAGATCAGCCGGCCGATCGACGTCGGCCAGCTCGGGGGCGGGGACATCCACGAGAAGCAGCTCCTCGGGGTGGCGGCGTATGACGGCGGAGCCGCCGCGGTCGCCCTCGAGCGCAAGCAGCTCGGGGAAGTATTTCCGGGGAAAGACGACGGGGTTGCCGCGCACGCCGCCGTGCGAGAGCGCGGCGATGCGCTCCGGCTCGTGCAGCCATGCCTCCAGCAGCGCCTCGACGCTCCCACGGCGCAGAAGTGGCTGGTCGGAGGTCATAAACATGGCGGCGTCGCACGGCCCGGCGGCCTCCAGTCCCAGCCGCACGGTCAGGCTCGCGCCCATCTCCGGGCGGCCGTTAGGCACATGCCGGAAACCGAACTCGCGCGCGAGGGCAATGCCCTCCGGCCTCGCCGTGACGAGACAGACACGCCCGAAGCGCTCGCACGGCACGGCCTCGCAGGCGCGGCGGAGCAGGCTCCGCCCGCCGAGCTGAACGGCCAGCTTGTCGGAGCCGAACCGGGCCGAGGCCCCGGCCGCCATGATTATGCAGCTTATATGCGGTGCGTCCATTCGCTATGACCTCCAAAAGTTAGTATATAAAATACCGGACACCGCGTCAAGCAGGGCGATAAAACTTGCGGCAGGGCTGGGGCTGGTTTATAATAAGGAGAATGAAAGGAGGCGGCGACTTGGGTTACAGCGGAAAGCGGATGCCGCGCGTGGACGCGAAGGACAAGGCGGCGGGCCGCGCGAAATACGCGGCCGACCTGTGCGATAAGAACGCGCTGACGGCAAAGGTACTGCACGCCGAGCGCGCGCACGCGCTGGTGAAGTCGATAGATACGCGCCGGGCGCGGGAGATGGAGGGCGTCGAGGCGGTGTTCACCTGCTTTGACGTGCCGAAGAACTACTTCCCGACAGCGGGGCACCCATGGTCGACAGACCCCGAGCATCAGGACGTGGCCGACCGGCTGCTGCTCACCGACCACGTGCGATTCTGGGGCGACGATGTGGCTGTCGTCGTGGCCGCGGACGAGCTGACGGCGGCGAAGGCGCTCAGGGAGATAGAGGTCGAGTACGAGGACCTGCCCTTCGTTCTCGACGCGCAGGAGGCGATGCTCGAGGGTGCACCGCAGCTGCACGAGAAGTTCCAGAACAATATCCTCGGCCACTCGAGCATACGCCGGGGAGACTATGAGGCCGCGACAAAGGAACCGGGCCTCATAAAAGTCGAGGGCTGGTACGACACTCCGACGGTGCAGCACTGCCACATCGAGAACCACAACTGCTGGGCTTATATGGAAGGTGAGCGCGTCACGGTCGTGACCTCGACGCAGATACCGCACATCGTGCGGCGCATCGTGGGGCAGGCGCTGGGCCGGCCCTGGGGCGACGTGCGCATAATAAAGCCCTACATAGGCGGCGGCTTCGGCAACAAGCAGGACGCGCTCTACGAGCCGCTCTGCGCCTGGCTCACCACCATGCTCGGAGGCCGGCCGGTCAGGATAGAGTGTACGAGGGAGGAGACCTTCCACTGCAACCGCGTGCGGCATGCCATACGCAGCCACATCATCTCATGGGTGCGGCCTGACGGCAGCTTCGCGGCGAGGAAGCTTGAGTGCTGGTCAAATCAGGGCGGCTACGCCTCTCACGGCCACGGCATAGCGGCCAAGGGCATGAACGCCTTTCCGCAGATATATCCCTGCGACAACCTCGAGTGCGACGCATGGACGGTGTTCACGAACCTGCCGCCGGCGGGCGCGATGCGCGGCTACGGCATCCCGCAGGCCACCTTCGCGGGCGAGGCGCACATAGACGACGTGGCGCGGGCTATCGGCATGAGCCCCATCGAGCTGAGGCGCAAGATAGCCATGCCGAAGGGCTACAGGGACGCCTTCTCCGGCAACGTCAACTGGTCGGACAGCTTCAGGGCCTGCATGGAGGCGGGCGCCGAGGCGACGGATTTCGAGCGAAAGTTCGCGGAGTACGCAAAGCCGCAGACGGGGAATATCCGGCGCGGCGTGGGCATGGCGCTCTACTGGTACAATACGGGCGTGTGGCCGATATCGCTGGAGTCCTCGTCCTGCCGCATGGTGCTCAATCAGGACGGCTCGGTGCAGGTGTTCACGGGCGAGACCGAGATAGGGCAGGGTTGCGACACGGTCTTTGCGCAGATGACGGCCGACGCCGTGGGTATACCCTTCCAGAGCGTCCACGTGGTCTCGACGCAGGACACGGACATGTCGCCCTACGGCAGCGGGGCCTACGCCTCGCGGCAGACCTATGTCGGCGGCTTCGCCATCGAAAAGACAGGGAAGATATTGCGCGGTAAGATACTCGACTACGCAGCCAAGCTGACAAAGCTGCCCGCCGAACAGCTCGAACTGCGTGAGGGCGTCATCGAAAACGCGGCTGGCGAGAGACTCATGACGCTCGCAGAGCTGGCGACGGAGGCACTGTACTCTATGGAGGACAGCCGCCACATAAGCGCGGAGGCGACGGCGCAGATAAAATCGAACGCCTACAGCTTCGGCTGCTCCTTCGCTGAGGTCGAGGTGGACATGCGGATGTGCCGGATAAAGGTCACGCGGCTGATGAACGTGCACGACTGCGGCAAACTGGTCAATCCACAGCTCGCGGAAGCGCAGGTGCACGGCGGCATGTCGATGGGCATGGGCTACGCGCTGTCGGAGAAGCTTTTGTTCGACGAGAAAACGGGCAGGCCCTTAAACGGAAACCTGCTGGACTACAAGCTGCTGACCTTCACCGACCACCCGCGGCTCGAGGCGCTGTTCCTCGAGAACGCCGAGCCTACAAGCCCCTTCGGGACGAAGGCGCTGGGCGAGCCGCCGGCCTGCCCGCCGGCCCCGGCGATACGCAACGCAGTCATGCAGGCAACGGGACTGGCCTTCGATAAGCTGCCGATAACGGCGGAGAGCCTGTACCGGGCACTGGAAAAAGGAGGCTGGGCAGATGTATGATATAAAGGCGCTGTATGAGGCGCATACGGTGGAGGAAGCCATAGAGCTGAGACTGAGATATCCCGAGGCGAAGCTCATCGCTGGCGGCTCCGACCTGCTCATAAAGATACGCGACGGGAAACTGCCCGGGGCGGAGCTTGTCTCGATAAGGGATATCGCGGAGCTGAAGGGCGTCACAATGGAGCCGGACGGAGAGCTCAGAATAGGGCCGCTGACGAGCTTTTCCCAGCTTGAGCGGGACGTGCTCATACGGGAGCATATGCAGGTGCTGGCGGACGCGGCCGGCGAGGTCGGCTCGCCGCAGATACGGAATATCGGGACGATAGGCGGGAACATCTGCAACGGCGCGACCTCGGCGGATACCGCCTCGACCCTGTTCGCCTTCGACGCCGAGCTGGGGCTGAGGGGCCGGGACGGCACAAGAAGGCTCGCCATAGCTGACTTCTACTTGGGCGCGGGCCGGACGGACGTGAGGCCAGGCGAGGTGCTCACCGGGATATTCGTATCTAAGCAGAGCTATGAGGCCACACATGGCTGCTACATAAAATACTCCGCGCGCAGCAGCCTCGATATCGCGACACTGGGCTGCTCGGCGAACCTGAGGCTCTCGGCGGACGGAGGAGCGATTGAGCGGCTGCGCCTCGCCTTCGGCGTGGCGGGGCCGGTGCCCTCGAGGTGCCCGGAGACCGAGCGGCGCTTTGCGGGAGCGCCCGCAAACGCCGAGACGGCGCGGGAGATAGCAAAGAGCGCGGTCACGGAACTCAGCCCGCGTGATTCCTGGCGCGCGAGCCGGGATTTCCGCCTGCATGTGGCGGAGGAGAGCGCATACCGCGCGCTCTGCGAGTGCGTGAGGCGGTTGGGAGGTGCGATATGAGCGAGAGACAGTTTAAACGCATACGCTGCACGATAAACGGCAGGCCGGTGGATACGATGGTGGACGTCCGCGCATCGCTGACAGACCTCTTGAGGAACGACTTCTCACTGACCTCGGTGAAGAAGGGCTGCGAGGTGGGCGAGTGCGGGGCCTGTACGGTGCTGATAGACGGCGAAACATATAATTCCTGCATCTACCTCGCAGTCTGGGCGGACGGCAAGAGCATCGTGACTGTGGACGGCCTGTTGGGGCCGGACGGCAGCCTCAGCCCCATACAGCAGGCCTTCGTGGACGAGGGAGCCATCCAGTGTGGCTTCTGCACGCCGGGCATCATCCTCTCTGCCCAGGAACTCATTGACCGGGGCGAGCCGCTCACGGACGAACAGCTCCGCCGCGCCCTCGCCGGCCACCTCTGCCGCTGCACCGGCTACGAGAACATCTTCAAGGCCGTCAGAAAAGCCCTAGACGAGAGCTTGGGAAAATAAAATACCTCTTGACAAACCTCCTCTAATCTGTTAGACTAAAATCACTCTAACAGGTTAGAGGAGGTTTTTGCATATGGAGACGCCGAAGGTGTTTGAGAGCGAGTACAGGTTCTGCCTGATACTGTGGGAGCACGAGCCGGTGCGCAGCAGCGAGCTTGTGGCGCTCTGCCGCGAGCAGCTGGGCTGGAAGCCGACGACGACGTATACGGTGATAAAGCGGCTGTCGGAGCGCGGCGTGCTGGTGAATGAGAACTCGGTCGTGCGCGCGCTGGTGACGAAGGACGAGGTGCAGGCGGCGGAGATAGACGAGCTGGTCGAGAAGAAATTCGGCGGCTCGCTGCCGGCCTTCATCGCGGCCTTTGCGAAGAACAGGCGGCTCTCAAAGTCGGAGCTGGACGAGGTGCAGCGGATGATAGACAGCTTCAGGGAGGGCGAGGGCGATGGCTGAGGTGTTCCAGAAGCTACTCAATATGAGCATAGCCGCGAGCTGGCTGATACTCGCGGTGATAGTCCTGCGGTTCCTGCTCAAGAGGGCGCCGAAGCGGTACACGCTGCTGCTCTGGGCCGTGGTGGGCCTGAGATTGGCCCTGCCCTGGAGCATTGAGAGCGCGCTGAGCCTCATACCCAGCGCGGCGACGCTGCCGGAGGGCATCATGCTCGAGGGCACACCGGCGCTGGACACGGGCATAGCGGCGCTCAATGAGGCGATTAACCCGGGTTTCACCGCGGCCTTCGCACCCGAGCCTGCGGCGAGCGCGAACCCGCTGCAGGTGCTGCTGCCGGTCGGGTCAATGATATGGCTCGCGGGCATGGCCGCCCTGCTCATTTGGGCGCTGGTCAGCTGGCTGAGGCTGAGAGCGCGGATGCGGACGGCGGTGCGGCTCGAGGGGAACGTTTACGAGTCTGACAGGGCGGACGGCCCCTTCGTGCTGGGCCTGTTCAGGCCGAGGGTATACCTGCCCTTCGGGCTGGGCGAAGCCGAGCGCGGATACGTCCTGGCGCATGAGCAGGAGCACATCAGAAGGGGAGATCAGGCGGTGAAGCTCCTGGGCTTCCTGCTGCTCTGCCTGCACTGGTTCAATCCTCTGGTGTGGCTGGCGTACGCGCTGCTGTGCCGGGATATCGAACTGGCCTGCGACGAGCGGGTCGTGCGCGGAATGGCGGCGGGCGAGAGGGCCGATTACTCGCAGGCGCTGCTGGATCTGAGCCGCCCGAGACGCTTTGTCAGCGCCTGCCCGCTGGCCTTCGGCGAGGCCCCGGTAAAGGGCCGGGTGAAGTCGGTGCTGAGTTATAAAAAGCCCGCCGTCTGGCTGGCCGCGCTGGCAGTCGTGGTCTGCGTGGGCGCGGCGGTGTGCTTTCTAACCGACCCCAAGGCCGCCGCAGAGGATGCGGGCGAGGACGAGAGCGAGCGCGTGGCTATAACGGCGCAGCTGGACGAGAATTTCCCCGCGCAGGTGCTCTATTACGCCGTCAACTGCACAGTGCAGCAGGTGGAGATGATGATCTGGATCAATGTCGAAAGGGCCGAGATAACCGATCTCACCTGTTACGCCGAGACCGAAGGCCCCGAGGGCGAGACGCTGCTGCTGTTCAGGCTCGGCGCCAGGTATAAGCTGGCGGAGCCGGAGAACGTGATGCCCATGGGTGGTATGCTCATAGAGGACGGCTGGCTTACACGTATCGACAGCGGCGGCGAGCGTTACATGCTGCTGTCACGCGACGGCGAGGACTGGCGCTATATCGGCGTCGTGACGGAGCAGACGGTCAGCGAGCTGGGCGGCGACTACGAGGTCGCGGCGCTCGAGCTGTACGAGCGCGTCTATGCCGGCAGCGTGAGCTGGACGTCGAACTTGGCTGTGAGTAGTCTCTACGGCATACAGTTCATGTTCGATTTCGACTTCAACTGGACTCGGATAGAGGCGAGCTGCGACGAAGGCCGGCTGCAGCAGGAGCAGGGCCTTCGCTGGACGCCGGAACCGGATACAGCCGAGGCGACGATAGTGTTCACCGTGTATGACGGCGAGACGGCGCAGTACTGCGGCAGCATAAGCATAGCGCGCACCGCCCAGCCCAGCGAGATAGAAAACACCTACACGGCCACTTTGAACTGCCCCGGCCTGACCATGACCGCCAAAGGCAGCAACATGGGCGCGACGATATCGCAGCTGCAATAACAGTTTCGCAAATGAAAAACCAGCCCCGCAGTCCTAATCGTACGCGGGGCTGGTTTGAGCTATATTTACTTCATCCACTTGTCAAAGCATTTGGCGAACAGCTCGTCGCCTTGGGATTTCAGTTCCCGGCAGAAGCGCTCGTAATCTGCCAGAATGGCCGCGCCCTCGTCGGTGAGCACCGCGCCGCCGCCGTGCTTGCCGCCAGTCGTACTGTCCAGCAGCGGGAAACCCAGCGCCTGCTCGCTGTCCCGCAATATCCTCCACGCCTTGGAATAGGCCATGCCCATCTCCGCCGCCGCAGCGCGCAACGAATGACGCTCCCGGACAAGCGTAAGCAGCGTCGCAAGCCCCGGACCAAAGCATTTCCCGGCCGTGAACAGCCTCACAGATAAGTTGTAGTGCATATTTTCCATATAAATATTATACCACTTTCACAGTATTCGCGTCAACGCTTGACGGGGGTGGAAAGGGGTGGTATTCTCAAAAGAGAATAACGGGGTGAGGATATGAGGTTCACACAGGCGCTCGGAGTGGAGCGCGGGGTGACGGCGGTAATAGGCAGCGGCGGCAAGTCGAGCCTGCTGGATAAGCTCGCGTCGGAGCTGAGAGCGGAGCACAGGGTGCTGCTCTGCACGACGACGCACATGTTCCCGGCAAGCGGCATGCGGACGCTGGCGGAGCCGGACGAGGCCGCGATAGCGCGTGTGCTGGACGCGGAGGGTGCCGTATGCGTGGGCGTGCCGGGCGAGGATGGTCGGCTGCATGCACCGGGCATCCCTATGTCAAGGCTCACGGCGCTCGCGGATTACATCATAGTCGAGGCGGACGGCTCGAAACGCCTGCCGCTCAAGGCCCACGCCGCGCATGAGCCGGTGATACCGGTAGAGGCGGGCAGGACGATCTGTGTCGTGGGCATGTCCGGCCTGGGCCGGCGGGTATCGGAGGCCGTGCACCGGCCGGAGCTGTTTGCGCCGTGCGACGTGCCCGTGACGGAGGAACTGCTGGCGTCGGTACTGAACAGGGAGGCGCTTGCGGACGTGTATTTTCTAAACCAGTGCGATATCTGCGGCATGGAGCGGGCGCGGAAGCTAGCGGCGCTGCTGGACAGGCCCTCGGTCTGCGGCAGCATCAGGGAGGGTACGGCAGTATGCTTGTGGTAATAAGAGGCGCGGGCGATATCGCCTCGGGCATAGCGATAAGGCTCCACAGGAGCGGCATGAGGGTCGTGATGACAGACACGGCGCGGCCCACGGCGATACGCCGGACGGTCAGCTTCTCCGGCGCGGTCGTGAGCGGCAGCCAGACCGTAGAGGATGTGACGGCGAGGCTGGCCCGCGGAACGGAGGAAGTATGTGACATATTGGACGCGGGTGACATCGCGGTCATGGTGGACGAGGGCGCGAACTGCATTGCGCTTCTGAGGCCGGAGGCCGTGGTGGACGCGATACTGGCGAAACGGAACCTCGGCACGACGATGGACATAGCCCCGGTGGTCGTGGGCGTAGGGCCGGGATTCACGGCGGGCGTGGACTGCCACGCGGTGGTGGAGACGATGCGCGGCCACACGCTCGGGCGGGTTTACTACAGGGGCAGCGCCCTGCCAAATACTGCGGTGCCGGGACTCATCGGAGGCTTCGCGGGCGAGCGTGTGCTTCGGGCGCCGGCCGACGGCACGTTCAGACAGCTGCGTGAGATAGGCGCACTGGTAGAGGCGGGCGAGACGGTCGGCACGGTGGAAGGAAAACCGATGGTGTGTACGATAAGCGGCGTCCTGCGGGGCATCCTCGCCGACGGCACGCCTGTGACGAAGGGCATGAAATCCGGCGACGTGGACCCGCGCGGGAACGTGGAGAACTGCTATACGGTGTCAGACAAGGCGCTGGCCGTGGGCGGCGGGGCGCTCGAGGCCGTGCTGAGGCTGACGGGCGCAGTGAGAGGGAAGTGAGAGATATGGAAAACGAGATTAAGCTGACTAAACTTGCAAAATGTGCGGGCTGTGGCGCGAAGGTGGGCGCGGGCGTGCTGGCTCAGCTGCTGGACGGGATAAAGGTACACACCGACCCGAACCTGCTGGTGGGCTTCGACAAGAGCGACGACGCCTCGGTGTATAAGCTCTCGGACGAGCTGGCCATCGTGCAGACCGTGGATTTCTTCCCGCCCATAGCGGACGACCCCTACACCTTCGGGCAGATCGCCGCGACGAACGCGCTCTCGGACGTGTACGCCATGGGCGGTGAGCCTAAGCTGGCGCTAAACCTGATGTGCATACCTGAGAAGATGCCGCGCGAGGCGGTGCACGCGCTCCTGAGGGGCGGCTACGACAAGGTGTACGAGGCCGGGGCGATCATCACGGGCGGGCACAGCATACTCGACGACGAGCCGAAATACGGCCTCGCGGTGACGGGCTTCGTGCACCCGGACAGGGTGCTGACGAACTCGGGCGCGCGGCCGGGCGACGTGCTCATCCTGACGAAACCGCTGGGCATAGGCGTGCTCACGACGGCGGCCAAGGCGGAGCTGTGCTCCGAGGAGACGATGAGGTACGCCGTGCAGCTCATGACCACGCTGAACAAGGGCGCGCGCGACGCCATGGTTAAATACCGCGTACACTCCTGCACGGACGTGACGGGATTCGGCCTGCTGGGCCACTCGGTCGAGATGGCCGAGGGCAGCGGGGTCGCGATCGAGTACGATGTCTCGCAGTTCAGGTTCATAGCTGAGGCTGTAGAGCTGGCGAAAGAGGGGCTGCTGCCCGAGGGCATGTACCGCAACCGCTCCTTTGCGGAGTGCCGCGTGGACGCGGGCGAGGCGGAGCTGTGGCAGCAGGATCTGCTCTACGACCCGCAGACCTCGGGCGGGCTGCTGATGGCCGTTGACCCCGCGGACGCCGACGCACTCATGGCGGAGCTGGAGGACCGCGTCCCGGCCGCGCAGAGGATAGGCCGCGCGGTGGAGTACGACGGCGGGGCGTATATAAGGCTGAGGTGAGGGCATGATCTACCTCGATAACGCCGCCACGGCGTACCCGAAAGCGCCCGGCGTTGCCCGGAGCATGTATGATTACGTTGAGAAGGTCGGTGCGACGATAAACCGCTCGAGCTACGCCTCCGCGCAGAAGGCGGGCCTCGTAACACTCACGCTCCGGGAGCGGCTGTGCAGGCTGTTCGGCCACCCCGACCCGACCCGGGCTGTGATCACGCCCGGCGCAACGGCGGGGCTGAACATGGTCATAAAGGGCCTGCTGAGGCCCGGCGACCACTGCATAGTGTCCTCAATGGAGCACAACGCCGTCATGCGCCCGCTGATGCAGCTTGAAAAGGAGGGCGTCAGCTTCGACCGTGCGCCCTGCGACAAGGAGGGCAGGCTGGAGCTTGAAAAACTGCCGGGCCTCATTCGGGAGAATACGAAGCTCGTCGTCATGGCCCACGCCTCGAACGTCAGCGGCACGGTGCAGGACGCGGAGGCAGTTGGGAAGATTTGCGCTGAGCACGGCATACCCTTCGCCCTCGACGCCGCGCAGTCGGCGGGGCACATGGACGTGGATTTCGGACGGTTCCGGCTCTCAGCGCTGGCCGTTCCGGGGCACAAGGGCCTGCTCGGGCCGCAGGGCATCGGCGCACTGCTGCTGGATGCGCAGTTCGCGGAAAAACTCACGCCGCTGATAGCTGGCGGCACGGGCAGCGCGTCGGATATGGAGGAGCTGCCCGGCTGGATGCCGGACAGGTTCGAGTCCGGCACCATGAACCTGCCGGGCATCTACGGCCTCGAGACTGCGCTGAGATATATTGAGGAGCGCGGTATAGCCGACCTCGAAGCACATGAGCGGCGGCTGACCCGGAGATTCCTCGACGGCCTGCGGAGCATAAAGAACGTGAGGCTGTTCGGCCCCTATGACCTGAGCGCCCGCACCGGCGTCATATCTATCGGCTTCATACGCCGCGATAACGCCGACGCGGCGTGGCAGCTCGAGCGCGATTTCGGCGTGCTCACGCGCTGCGGCCTGCACTGCGCGCCATCGGCCCACAAGACCCTGGAAAGCTGGCCGGAGGGCAGCGTACGCTTTTCCATCGGCTACGCGAATACCGAGGCCGACATCGACGGGGCGCTGGAGGCGATAGAAGCGACTTCCAGCTAAATAATATTCGAAACCGATAAAAAATTGTTGAAATCCCCTGAGCGTTGTTCTATACTTAGAATAACGCTAGGGGATAAATTGTTGAGAGGGGTAGTGTTGTGAAGAAGGTAAGCTGGATGGTAGTCGCGGCGGGTCTCGCGGTGGGCGTCGCTGCGGCGGTACTGACGCTGCTGGGGAATCCGTCGAACATGGGCTTCTGCATCGCGTGCTTTTTGCGTGATATTGCGGGCGCCTGCGGGCTGCACTCGGCGGCGAAGGTGCAGTATGTGCGGCCTGAGATCATAGGCCTCGTGTTGGGCGCGTTCATCCTGTCGGTTGCTACGGGCGAGTTCAAGGCGAAGGCCGGCTCCTCGCCGGCGACACGCTTTGTGCTGGGCGGTTTTGTGATGATAGGCGCGCTGGCGTTTTTGGGCTGCCCGCTGAGGATGGTGATAAGGCTCGGCGGCGGCGACCTGAACGCGCTGGTGGCGCTCGCGGGCTTTGTGTGCGGTATACTCTGCGGCGTGTTCTTCCTCAACCGGGGATATTCGCTCAAGCGGGCGTACCCCGTGGGCAAGGCCGAGGGAGGCGTGCTGCCGGTCATCATGGCGGGGCTGCTGATACTGGTGCTGGCGGTGCCGGCGCTGTTCAAGTCGAGCACGGAAGGCCCCGGCTCGATGCGCGCTCCGGTCATCGCGGCTCTGCTGATAGCGGCGGTAGTCGGCGCTCTGGCTCAGAGGGCGAGGCTCTGCATGGCGGGCGGACTGCGCGACGTGTTCCTGTTCAGGGACTTCAAGCTGCTCTACGGTTTTGTGGCGATCTTCGTTGCGGTGCTGGTTGGGAATCTGATAAACGGCACGTTCAAGCTGGGCTTTGAGCTGCAGCCGGTGTCGCACAGCTCGCATGTGTGGAATTTCCTCGGCATGGCTCTGGTGGGCTACGGCTCGGTGCTGCTGGGCGGATGCCCGCTGCGTCAGCTCATCCTCGCGGGCGAGGGCAACGGCGACAGCGCGGTGACGGTGCTGGGCATGATGGCAGGCGCGGCTATCTCGCATAACTTCGGGCTTGCCGGCAATGCCGACGCGCTCAACGAGGCGGGCGAGCTGGTCGTGGGCGGAATTTCTACAGCGGGCAAGGTCGCGGTGATTTTGGGCTTTGTGGTCTGCCTTGTGGTGTCGGTGATGAATCTTCCGGGGAAGGAGGAGAAGGCGTGAAGACAGTTGACGCGAGGGGCCACAGCTGCCCCATCCCGGTGGTAATGGTGCGCAAGGCGGTGGCGGCTGAGAAGCCGGAGGCGCTGGAGGTGCTGGTGGACAACCAGTGCTCGGTGGAGAACGTGACGAGGTACGGCAGCAGTCAGGGCTATAAGGTCGAGGTGACGGCCGAGGGCGCGGATTTCAGGCTGAGTCTGAAGAAATGAAACGGTACGTAGCGACCTTCCACACGCACCTGGCGGCTCTGCGGAGCAGCCGGAGCCTGAGCGCGAAGGGCATAGCGGCGCAGATGACGCCGGTGCCGAGGAAGCTGTCGAGCAGCTGCGGCACCTGCGTGAGATACGAGTCTGAGACCCCAAAGCTGGAAGTCCTCGACCGCGATACCGAGGCAGTGTACGAGGACAGAGCCGGGGAATACACCGAGGTCTACAGGGCTGAGACCTGAGTAAAAAAGAAAGCTGAATGCGGCCGGAAAAAACGGCAGATGAAAAAGTGAATGATAAAATGCCGGCAGCTCAGGCTGCCGGCATTTTGCTTTGGCGCGTCTGTTTCATTTCAGGCGCAGGGTCTTCAGCTCCTGTTCAAGGCGCTCGTCGAGTGCGCTGAAGTTTACGTAGGGCAGATAGACCGCCTCAAGCTCGTCGTGCAGATGTTTGGCCTCGCTGAGACTTTCCATGGCATGCACGCTCAGCTCCTGCGCCAGCTTCGCCTCGGCGCGGTATTTTTTTCTGGCATCGCGGCTGCGCGCTGCTTCCGGTATGGAGTCGAGGTGCAGGCAGCGGCGTGTCTCGGGCAGAGCTGCGCCGTCGCCGCTGTCAGCTATGAAGCCCAGGCCCAGCTCGGGTATAGCCAGCGCCTCGTGTTTCGTAGTGTCCAGCCAGTGCGGGCAGAGCGTAACGTCCAGCCCTCTGGAGAGCGCTTCCTCCGCCATGGCGCCGATGAACACCGAACCAAGCCCCAGCCGGTCCTCCAGCCGGTATATGCGCCCGCAGAGCTGCGGCAGCGTGCCGGTCAGAAACACCCGGCCCATACAGGTCGCGCCGCCAAGAAAACGCTTGCTTACCTGCCCTCGTACCGTACCTTTTCTGGCCCGAGGAAGCTCGCGGGCGGCCATTGCCTGCGCCCGCTTCACCGCGGCGGCCCGGTCAGCCTCTTTCAGATACGTCCCGGTCACGGAGGGCGAGGCGTTCGCTGCCGCGCGGAGCAGGGAATAGGCCCGCGCATAGCGCCTTCGATAGCTGAGTGTCAGCAGTTCAAGCTCAAGCGCGTGTTCCCGGAGCCTGAGCGTGTCGCAGTACCGGCCAAGGTTAAGGTAATCTCCGCTGGCTCCGAAGCACTCCGGGTCCATGATATGCGGTGCGGTGCCGTCAGCATAGCCCAGCCCGAGCGAGGGCAGGTACACGCCGTCGAGCGAGCCGGGGTCCCCGGAGCAGAGGATGTACTCCACCTCAAGACCATTCGCCTCCGCCGCCTCGCCTATGCGCCGCATGAAGGTTGATTTTCCACAGCCCGGCCCGGCCTTGATGACCCTCAGGAAGTCGCCGTCGGCCCGGCAGAAGCCCTCGTACAGTGAGGCGAAGCCGTTGCCAGAGTTCGCCCCGAGAAACCAGCTCGTGTTTTGCAGCTTTTCCATATATCGATACCCCTCAATCGTCGTTTTCTCTACACCTTATGCCGCAGCCCGCTCGATTGACAACGGACGCAGGCTGGGTTATAATCCCGAAAGCGAGGTGAGGATCATGTATAAGACCATATTGTTTGATTTCGACGGCACGGTCTTCGATACCGGTGAGGGCATCATGAAAAGCGTGCAGTACGCGGCCGAGGCCTTCGGATATGCCGAGCCGGAACTTGAGGCTCTGCGCTGTTTTGTCGGCCCGCCGCTCATCGAGAGCTTCATGCGCCGCTACGGGGTGGACAGGGACACGGCAAAGCAGATGACCGCAAAGTACCGAGAGCGCTACTCAAAGGAAGGACTGATGGAGTGCTCCGTGTACGCCGGCGTGCCCGAGCTGGTGCGGAAGCTCCGCGCAGACGGCAGGAAGTGCCTCATAGCCACCGGCAAGCCGACAAAGTTCACCGTAGATATACTCGAGCAGCACGGCCTGGGCGACCTGTTCGACGACGTGCTCGGCAGCGAGTTCGACGGTACCCGGAGCCAGAAATGGGAGGTCATTTCGGAGTTGCTGAAAAGACACGGCGCACAGGACGCCGTCATGGTGGGCGACCGCGACAATGATGTCAACGGCGCAAAGACCTGCGGCCTGCCCTGCATAGGCGTCAGCTGGGGCTACGCCGAACCCGGAGAGCTGCTCTCGGCAGGTGCAATATATCTGGCCGAGACAGTCGATGAGCTAAAAAATATCCTATTGAGATAAATATGCGCTTGACCCTATCCGTATAAGATAGTATAATGTCTTATATGGATAGGGTCATTTTGCATTCGGACATTAATGCGTGCTATGCGAGCGTGGAGCTGCTGTTCAGGCCGGAGCTTCGGGGCAAGCCTGTCGCGGTGGGCGGCGACGAGGAGAAGCGTCATGGGATAGTCCTGGCCAAGTCGGAGGAGGCCAAGAGAGCCGGGATAAAGACAGGCATGACGCTGTGGCAGGCCCGGGAGCTGTGCCCTGAGCTGGTGGTACTGCCGCCGAGGTTCGAGAGGTATATATACTACTCGAAGCAGGTGCAGCGGATATATTCGGATTATACCGACCGGCGGGAGCCTTTCGGCATAGACGAGAGCTGGCTGGACATTACGGGCTGTATACGGGCGGGCTATGGCGAGCGCTGCGCGCGGGAGATAAACAGGCGCGTGAGGCAGGAGCTGGGGCTTACGGTGAGCGTCGGTGTGTCATGGAACAAGGTGTTTGCGAAGCTCGGCTCAGATTACAGGAAGCCGGACGCGGTGACGGTCATAGACCGGGCCAACTACAGGGATATAGTGTGGCCTCTCCCTGTGGAGGAGTTGCTGTACGTGGGGCGCTCGACGCGGGTGAAGCTGGCCGCGCTGGGGATAAAGACAATAGGCGACCTGGCAAGGGCCGATTCCCGAATGCTGAAGATTCGTCTCGGCAAGATGGGCGAGCTGCTCTACAGCTACGCGAACGGGCGAGATGATTCGCCGGTTCTGCGCGAGGGAGAGTACGCCCCGGCCAAGAGCGTGGGCAACGGCACAACGACGCCGAGGGACATGCGGAGCATGGAGGACGCCCTGCCCGTATTAGTGAGCCTGTGCGAATGCGTTGGGGCGAGGATGAGAAAGCTCGGCGTCAAGGCCGGAGTACTGACACTGGAGCTGCGCAGCACAGAGCTGAACTGGATAAGCCATCGCAGGCGGCTGGAGAGGTATACGGATTGCGACCGCGAGCTGCTGAGGACTGCGCTGGGCCTGCTGCACGAGGCGCACGAGTGGCCGGCCCCTCTGCGCAGCCTTGCGGTCAGGGCCGAGGAGCTTATCCCCGCGGCGACGCCGGAGCAGATGGACGTGTTCACGGATTACGAAAGCCTCGATAAACAGCGCCGGCTCGACCGGGCGGTGGACAGACTCCGCAGCCGCTACGGTCTGGACAGCGTCAGACGCGGCGCGGTGTTCGCCGACCCAGCCATGGCCGTGCCCCCGTCGCAGGAGGAATTCTCGTTCGTGCGAAAACTGGGTTGACAAGGGGCAGGGGAAGTGGTAGTATATTGATATCATATTGATATCAAAGGAGAAGACCATGAAAAACACAGAGATAGAGGAGCGGGTGCTTCATCCCGCGAACGGGATACCGGTACTTATACTGGAGCTGGTGCTGATAGTCGTGTCCGTGCTGCTGATGATAGGTGGGGCAGTGCTGCTTGGCTGGAGTCCGCTGTTCGGGCTGCTGGCGATAGCGGTCGGGCCGATACTGCTGATCGCGGACTGTATCTGTTTTGCGGGCCTGAAGTCGGTGAGGCCGAACGAGGCGCTGGTGCTGACGCTGTTCGGCAGCTATCACGGCACGGTGAAGGAGCCGGGCTTCTACTTTGTGAACCCCTTCTGCTCGGCGGTCAGCCCGGCCTATGATAAGGCAGCGGCGGAGGCAATGAAGAAGGCTAAGGAGGCTGACGCGCACAATTCCGGCTCGACGCCGGTGGCAGTATCAGCGCGTAAGCGTGTGTCGCTCAAGACGATGACTCTGGACAATGGCCGCCAGAAGGTGAACGATGTGCTTGGCAACCCCATCATCATAGGCGCGGTGGTGATCTGGCGCGTAGTGGACCCGACACGGGCGGTGTTCTGCGTGGAGGACTATCCGTCGTTTCTCTCCATCCAGACGGACTCGACGATACGCAACATAGCGCGGCTGTATCCGTATGACATTTTCGACGAGGACGAGGACGCGACGGCGAGTGAGAAGTCGCTGCGCGGCAGCTCGTTGGAGATAGCGGAGAGCATGAAGGCGGAGCTGCAGAAGCGAGTCGAGGAGGCGGGCATCGTGGTCGAGGAGGTGCGGATAACGCACCTGGCCTACGCGGAGGAGATCGCGGCGGCGATGCTGCAGCGTCAGCAGGCAGCGGCGATAATTGCTGCGCGGCAGAAGATAGTGGACGGCGCGGTCGGAATGGTGAAGATGGCCATTGACAAGCTCGGAGAGGACGAGGTGGTAGTTCTGGACGAGGAGCGTAAGGCGGCGATGGTGTCGAACCTGCTGGTAGTGCTCTGCGGGAACCGTGACGCCCAGCCGGTAGTGAACAGCGGGTCGATATACTGATGGGCGCGGCGAAGACCCCGGAGCAGCGTGAGACCGAGCTGATGGAGCGGCTCGAGCGCATCGAAGCCCTCGAGCGGGAGATAAGGGAGCGCGAACGTGCGGTCAAGGCAAAGGAGGGGGCCAAAAAGCAGATAGTGCTCCGCCTCGCTCCCGGCCTCTGGGACGAGATCGCGGCCTGGGCGGAGGAGGACTTCCGCTCAATAAACAGCCAGATAGAATACCTGCTGACCCGAGCGGTAAAAGAGAGAAAGGGCAAAATAGGATAGATAAACTGAAGGGAGAAGCGTTTGCTTCTCCCTTCAGCATATTTTTCTTTTCCTACGCCCGGATGATGACCGGCTCGCCCGTGGTGCCAAGCATGCCCGCATGGACCTCGACAGTCTTGCCGTCGATTTGGTTTACATAAGAACCGTTTGGCAGCTCCAGCTCAACCAGCGAGGGCGTTCCTTCGAGACAGAAGACGCCGCATAGCTTCCGCGTCCCGTCCGAGTACGAGGCCCTCACGACGCCGTTCGGAAGGGCCTCCTGCCTGAACGCGCCGGTGGCAAAGAGCGCGTCCTTGCGCAGGTGCGCGAGCCGCGTGACTAGCTCCGTCTCGTCCTCGCCGCTCTCCCAGTCGATGGTATCGCGGTCAAAGAGGCTGGGCAGGTGGCGGACAGCGTGCTCCTGTCCTGCGTAGATGAGCGGCAGGCCCGTTTGGAAGAAAGTGAAGGCCGTCCAGTTTACACGCCGGAGCCTGTCCGGCAGCAGGAAAGCCGCGCGGGTATTGTCGTGGTTTTCGAGGTAGCGAAGCTTCACATAGTTGTCAGGGTAGATGTACTCCTGCATACCCAGCCGGGCGATGTAGCCCTCGAGGGGCAGCTTCCCCTTGAGACAGTCCCGGAACGCGCCGAAGATGTCATAGTCGTAGCAGACGTCGAAGGCCTGGTACATCTCGGAGTCCGAATGCCCGATCAGCCCGCGCTCGCGCATGGAGACGATAAACTCCGGCTCCACGGACTCAGCCAGCCAGAAGCAGCCGGGGCGCACTTCCTCGACCTCGCGCCGCGCCCGCAGCCAGAACTCCAGAGGCACCAGCGGGGCCACGTCGCAGCGGAAACCATCCACGATCTGCGCCCACATCTTGAGCGTCTCGATCTGGTAGTCCCAGAGCCCGGGGTTGGAGTAGTCGAGGTCGATGATGTCTGTCCAGTCCCCGACGCGGTTGCCGAAGCTGCCGTCGGGCCTGTGGTAGAACCACTCCGGGTGCTCCGAGGCGAGCACGGAGTCGGGCGAGGTGTGGTTGTACACGACGTCGATGATGCAGCGCATCCCGCGCGCGTGTATCTCGTCCACGAGGCGCTTGAAGTCCTCGAGCGTGCCGTACTCGGGGTTGACGGCGCGGTAATCGCGGATGGCGTAGGGGCTGCCCAGCGAGCCCTTGCGCGCCTTCTCGCCCAACGGGTGGATGGGCATGAGCCAGATAATGTCCACGCCCAGGGCCTTTATACGGTCAAGGTCGGCTGCAAGGGCGCGGAAAGTGCCCTCCTTGGTGTGGTTGCGGACGAAAACGGAATACATGACGAGGTTCCGGTAATCTTTCGGTGTGTTTGAGGCCATAATGCCACCCCCTTCGGGCATATGATAACTCAGCCGCGCAGGAGTTTCAAGAGGTATTCACGGCGCGAGGCTCAAATCGCCGCACCCTCCGCTTCAAGGTGTTTGCGCAGGGAGCGGCGGAGCCTCAGCATGAGCTGGGACAGCTGCGCGGGCTTTGCGCCCTCCTGCGCCGCGAGCTCGCCCAGCGCGTCGCCGTACCAGTAGCGACGGATGAAAAGCCGCCGCTCGCGCTCGGGCAGCGTGCCGAGCCAGGCCTCGATCTGCCGGGTCAGCTCCATGGAGTCAAGGGCCTGCTCCACCGTTACGGGCGAGGGTACGCAGTCGTCCAGCTCCGAGAGCAGCGCGTCCATGCCCGCGTAGCGTTTCTGCGCCCGGTTTTGCCGGTAGCGGCTTATTGAGAGGTTCCGCGTGATGCGGCCCAGAAAGGCGCGCAGGCTCGCGGGCAGCTCCGGCGGCATCCGCGTCCAGGCGGCCATGTAGGTGTCGTTCACGCACTCGTCGGCGTCCTCGCGGATGCCGAGCAGGTTCAGGGCCACGCGCAGGCAAAACGCGCCGTATTTTTTCGCCGTCTCCGCTATGGCGCTCTCGCTCCTGGCGTGGTAGAGGGCTACGATCTCGCGGTCTTCCATGCCGCGCCTCCTTTCATTACGGCCTGTTCACGACGCCCGCAAAGAGCGGCAGGCCGTCCTGCGAGCTGATGGCAAAGAGGAAGGGCCGGTCGAGCGTGAAGTATATCTCCTCGTCCGACGGCGCCATTGAAGTTGGGGCGTCCAGCACCGTGAAGGCCGCGGCCTCCACGCCCTCCTCGTCTATCTTCACCCGCGCCGCGTGCGTCGCCTCGGAGACAAAGACGCCGTCCGTGTCCGTCGTCATCGGCGTGAAGTCCGAGACATCGGGGTCGAAGACGTCAGTGACGCCCAGCTCCATCAGCCCCTCGGTGAGGTCGAGCTGGGACGCTATGTCGAACTTCGGCACGGAGAAATAGACCCTGGCATACTCGCCCCCGTCCGCCTCGCCGGCGGACATGAGCCGCGCGACGTCCTCGTCCTCAAGCAGCGCGTCCACGGATACGCCCTCGTCGGGCAGGATGAACCACATGCCGTTGCCGCCGCGGAGCGAGAGCCGCACAGCGCCCCAGCCCTCGCCGCTGTAATACTCCATGAACCGCCCGGCGTACATGTACTCGGCGTCCACGTCGCCCGAGGGGGCGTGGAAGACGTCCGTGTAGTTTAGTTCCTCGTTGAACTCGTCCGTCCACTGGGCGCTGTAATAGATGGTCGTCGCCAGCAGCAGGACGGTGAGCGGGTTCGTCTCTATCGTCGCGGCCTGTTCCTTGAGCAGCCCGCGCGTCTGCTCGTTGAGCCAGCTTTGGATGGCGCGGTTTATCTCGCCGCTGCCCATCTCGCCCCGGTAGGATGAGGCGTAGTATGTGTTCGCGAGCGTGTCCATGGTCTCCTGCACATAGCCGAGGTCGTCACGCAGCCAGACGGAGCTTGCGAGGACGCTCTGTATCTCCTCCTCGTCCATGCTGCACGCGCGCCATATGGCCTGCGCCTGTTCGCGGACGGCCTCGATGTCCTGCGAGCCTATGAGGTCAAGGAGCTGCGCGCGGCTCTCACCGTCCGTGAGCTCGGCGAGCATGGCGAGGGCCATGTAGATGTTCACCGGCGAGAGCACGGCGTTTTCCTCGCCTGCGCCTGAGAGAAACTGCGCCGTCAGCGCCTCAAAGCAGCCCTCCGGCGTCGTAATGCCGTCCGGCAGGCGCTCGTACTCGTGATAAGCAGCTTCCGCTATCGCGAGCGCCCCGCCGCCTGGCCTGAACAGCGCCACGGCTATGACCACGACCAGCAGCGCCGCAACTGCGCTCACATACCACGCCCGCCGGGGCCTCCTGCGCTTCACATCAGCGGTTTCAACCAGCTCGTCGGATATGTTCGTGACCGCCTCAAAAATTTTTTCACTGTTCTCGCTCATGCAGCCACCTCCTCACCTTATATGTCGCAAAACAGCGACGAATGTTGCGGAAAATTTGGAAAGATGTTAAGATGATAGCGGGAGTGATGACGATGGAATATTGCCTCAACAACGAAAAACTCTGCGTCCGCGTGGCCGCGGAGGGCGCACAGCTGCAATCTGTCCGCGGTGCTGACGGCACGGAATACCTCTGGCAGGGTGACGGGCGCTTCTGGCGCGGCCGCGCGACAAACCTTTTTCCCTATGTGGGCCGGCTCACCGACGACAAATACACCTGGCGCGGCGCGGAATACTCCATGACCCGCCACGGATTTGCGCGCGCGAGCGTCTTCGAGGCGGAGGAAGTATCCGATACCCGCCTTGTGCTCACTCTCGGACCGAGCGAGGCGACGCGGGCCGCATATCCCTTCGAGTTCCGCTTCAGCCTCATATATGAGCTGGACGGTGACGCGCTGGACATCACTTACAGGGTAGAAAACAGGGGAGAAGGGCTCATGGCCTTTGGTCTCGGCGGGCACCCGGGCTTCAACGTGCCCCTCGCGCCTGGACTCGCCTTCGAGGACTACCGGCTGGAGTTTGCTGAGCCATGCGTGCCCGAGCGCGTGCTGCTCTCGCCCAAATACTTCATCTCGGGCGAGACGGAGCCGTACAGGCTCGAAAACAACGCGATAGAACTGCGCCACGGCCTGTTCGACCACGACGCGGTCATCCTGAAGGGCGCGGCGAAGACCGTGACGCTCAAAACCGACAAGGACTCGCACGCGGTGGAGGTCTCGTACCCGGACATGGACTACGTAGCCTTTTGGCACACGCCGGAGACAGAGGCGCCTTTCGTCTGTGTCGAGCCCTGGATGAGCCTGCCTGCGCGTCAGGACGTGGTAGAGGATCTCGAGACCCAGCCGGGCATCAGGCGGCTCGCTCCCGGCGAGACGTACGAAAACAGGCTGAAGATACGTTTGCTTTGACAATGACGGCAATACAAAGCCCCGGTGAGGACAGTATGGCACACTGTTCTCACCGGGGCTATTTGTATGTATGT
>URDJ01000005.1 GCA_900546615.1 uncultured Eubacteriales bacterium
GTATGAACTCCCTTTTTATTTCCCTAAAGTGTTGCTCTTGATAGTATAATTCACCTTCAGAGCAAAAGAGCACAGCCTGTTCAGGCTGTGCTCTTCCTTCCGCCTTATTGGTTTTGTCTCTTGAGTTCCTCTATCAGCGCGGGGATGAAATTACGATAGTCATCCACTATGCCGAAGTGCGCGATGTCGAATATCGGCGCATCTGCCGCCTTGTTGACAGCTACTATGCACTCGGCGTTGCGCATGCCCAGCTGGTACTGCACGGAGCCGGAAATGGCGGCGTTGATGATGACCTTGGGCGCCACGGTGACACCGCTCTGACCGATCTGCCGGTCGTGCTCCAGCCAGCCGCAGTCTACCAGAGGTCTGGACGAAGCCAACTGTCCACCCAGAAGCTCGGCCAGCTCTCCGAGCATGGCCAGATCCTCCTGACTCTTGATTCCGCGGCCTCCTGCAACGACTACCGGCGCAGCGTCTATGGCCTCGTCCGCGCCCTCTGCGCTCACGGTCTCTACCACAAGGTAGTCCAGGTCAGGCCGGACATCTACCTTTTCCTCGCGCAAGATCCCGGCCGAACCCGGGACGAGCTCCAAAGGCCTGCATATCTGCGGATGCACCGTCACCATCTGCGGCCTGCGCTCAAGTATGGCAATGTGTGCGAGTATCTTGCCACCGTAGGCAGGCGTGGTCTGGCAGAACACTCCGTCGTCGTCGAAGCCTACGTCTATGGCGTCGGCCGTGAGGCCCGTGTCCAGCGATACCATGACTCGGGGAGCCAGGTCCCTGCCCAGCGGCGTCGCTCCAAAGAGGACGATAGAGGGGCGGCCTCGCTGAGCCAGCTGTGTAAATGCTGCCTGATATGGCCGGGCGCTGTACTCCGCGAGCGCGTCATCCTCGGCAAGTATAACCTCGTCTGCACCGTGGTCAAAAAGCTCCTGAGTCAGTGCGCGAACGCCGCTGCCCAGCAGCACGGCCGTTATCGTCTCTCCGCAGACGGCCTTGAGCTCTGCTGCCTTGGCCAGCAGCTCAAAAACCGTCGGGTGCAGCGTGCCGTGCTCCTGCTCGGCGAATACCCATATGCCCTTGTATTCTTCCTTTGCCATTCTCTCGCCTCCTCAGATAAGGTGTCTGTCCCTGAGCGCCTCCACCAGTGCCTTGGCCATGTCGGAGGGGCTGCCGGACAGATATGTTGTGTCCGCGCTGAGCTTCTCGGGCTCAAACACTCTCTTTGTGCAGGAAGGCGAGCCAGGGACACCGGTCCTTGACGTGTCACAGCCGAGGTCGGCGGCGTTCCAGGTGGTCCGTGGCTTTTTGAGCGCGCGCATGATATTTATGGGCGTGGCATAGCGGGGCTTGTTGATGCTGCCGCAGACCGTCACAGCCGCGGGCAGCTTCACTCGGACCGTCTGGCGAACGGAGCCAAGCTCCCTTTCGCAGCGCGCCCAGCCGTCCTCGACCTCCAGCGCCGATACCAGCGTGACCTGGGGGATATCCAGGAAAGCGGCCGTAGCCGGGCCTGTCTGGGCGGTATCGCCGTCCACGGCGTGGCGGCCGAAAATGAGAAGGTCAAAGCCGCCTATCTTCTCCGCAGCCTTTGATAGGACGTACGAGGTGGCCAGCGTGTCCGCACCGCCGAAGGCACGGTCGGAGAGCAGATACGCCTCGTCGCAGCCCATGGCCAGCGCTTTTTTGAGCGCCTCCTCGGCCTGCGGCGGTCCCATCGTAACCGCCGCCACGGTGCCGCCGTGCGCCTCGCGCAGCTGCAGCGCCGCCTCTACGGCGTTGGCGTCGAGGGGGTTGAGCATGCTCTTGACTCCTTCGCGGCAAAGGTTCCCGGTCTTGGGGTCGAGCTTGACGTCGTCCGTATCCGGGACCTGCTTTACAAACACTATTATTTTCATGCTCACTTCACGCCCATCCAGCCGGAGATGACCATGCGCTGCACTTCGCTGGTGCCCTCATAGATCTCTGTGACCTTGGCGTCGCGCATCATGCGCTCGACGGGGTAGTCCTTGGTGTAGCCGTAGCCGCCGCAGAGCTGGACAGCGCGGTTGGTGACATAGGACGCGGTCTCGGAAGCAAACAGCTTGGCCATAGCGGCAAGGTGCGTGTAGGGCCGGCCCTCCTGCTCAGCGGCTGCCGCGCGCCAGACCAGCATCCGTGCGGCATCCGTACGGGTCTGCATGTCGGCAAGGGTGAACTGGGTGTTCTGGAACTGGGAGATCCTGCGGCCGAACTGGATGCGCTCCCTTGTGAACTTGACAGCCTCGTCGATGGCGCCCTGGGCGATTCCCACAGCCTGTGCACCAACGCCGATGCGGCCGCCGTCCAGCGTGGCCATGGCTATCTT
This sequence comes from uncultured Eubacteriales bacterium, assembly GCA_900546615.1. Taxonomy (GTDB): domain Bacteria; phylum Bacillota; class Clostridia; order Oscillospirales; family Oscillospiraceae; genus Scatomorpha; species Scatomorpha pullistercoris. The sequence continues at coordinate 2,351 of URDJ01000005.1, forward strand.
GAAGCCCTTGCCCTCGGCGCCGAGGCGGTTCTCCACGGGTACGTGGACATTGTCGAACACCAGCTCGCAGGTGGAGGAGGCGCGCAGGCCCATCTTGTTCTCGGGCTTGCCCATGGTGAATCCGGGCATGTCGCGCTCGAGGATGAAGGCGGTTATGCCCCTGGTGCCCTGCTCCTTGTCGGTCATGGCGAACACGATGAACACGTCCGCGGCGCCGGCGTTGGTGATGAAAACCTTGTTGCCGTTGAGAATATAGTGGTCGCCCTCGAGTACCGCAGTGCTCTTCTGCATAGAGGCATCGGTACCCGCACTGGGCTCGGTCAGGGCGAAGGCGCCGAGCTTCTGTCCGCTTGCGAGGGGCTTGAGATACTTCTCCTTCTGCTCCTCAGTGCCGAAGGTCATTATCGGCCAGCAGCACAGGGAGGTATGCGCAGAGAGAATGATGCCCGTGGTCGCGCACACCTTGGAGAGCTCCTCTACGGCCAGGACATAGCCAAGCTGGTCCACGCCGCTGCCTCCAAGCTCCTCAGGGATGGGCAGACCCATCATGCCCATCTCCGCCATCTTCTGTACGGTTTCAGTGGGAAAACGCTCGGTCTCGTCAAGCTCCTTGGCCAGGGGCTTTACCTCGTTTTCGGCAAATTCGCGGAAGGTCTGCTGAAGCTGGATGTGCTCCTCAGAGAGATTAAACATGGCTTTTCTGTCCTTTCTCGTATTAATATGAATGGCTGTTCAGTTTTTTGCTTTTAGAATTGGGCGCGCTGAGGGCAGGGGCCCGTTACGCGCCCGTTTTTACTGTGTTTCAGAAAAAGCTGCGAAGTTCGTAGATGAATTCATCCTCATGGTCGAGCATGCAGCCGTGACCGCCGGGTATGACCGCCTCATGATAACTGCCTCCGTTGGCGCTGTACTTGTCGAGTACGAAACGCGTCTGGCTCAGCATAGGCTGCGGCGGACAAATGTCCTCGCCGGGGTAGCCGGGCACGAGTCCGGCCTTGCCGAGGAACGCAAGGTCGCAGGCGCTGTTGTCTGAGACCATGAGATCCTGCTCTCCGCGTATCCAAAGAATGGGCGGCTTGTTGGGAATATCAGCCAGGCCACTGAGGTCGCACCAATTGGGAGCCATGGTGTTGCAGATACCCTTGTCACCGGCCACGACGAAAGGCCAGCTGCCGCACGTTGCCGAATTGCCGGGGTAAAGTCCGTCACCCACGCGTGTGGTCAGCACGCTGTCAATGAATTTTTCTCTGAGAGCCGGCTCAATTTGATAGCTCGGTACGACATAGATGGTGTCTATGACGGAGCCCACGAAAGCCCGGTCTCCCGCCTGAAGCGCGGCAATGAGCTGGGCATTTGCGCAGCCGGCGCCGCTGGCGAGGCCGAGGGGTTCGAGCTTCTTGCCATCCGCGCCGTAGGTGCCGCCGAAGCCAAAGGGTGAAAGCGGGGATTGCAGCACGATGGCCTCCAGCCGTTCGCTGTGGTCTATGGCGTACTGCATGGCAACGCCGCCGCCCATGGACCAGCCGAGTATGGAGAATTTGTCCCAGCCCAGAGCTTCAACCAGCTCGTGGATATCGTCGGAGAAATCACGCATGCCGCGGGTCGCATCCACCGGAAGCGTGTCGCTGCCTCCGAAGCAGCGAAGGTCGGGGGCGACCATAAAGAATTCGCCCTCCAGCCGTTCCATGAGCGGCTCGTAAAAAGCTGAGGAAGATGCGTTGCCGTGGATGAGCAGAAGCTTGCGCGCGCCGGGCGTGCCATGGACCCGGCAGGCGGTGGTAAGCCTGGAGGTAGTTATAGTTTTGATCTCCATAGTTACTCCTTTGCTGCGCTGGGGTCCTCCTCGCCGAGAAAATCGAAGTCGACCTCCACGCGAAAATCCATGTTTTTCTTTTGTTCCGTGTCCACTTCGCGCAGCTGTGGCATATCTCCTGTAAACATGCCGCCTTCGAGCACCTTCATAACCTCGTCTGTGATGCGGTCAAAGTCTACGCCGCTCTTTTCAAACATACCGTACTTGAGACCGACAAAGTTGGAGATGCCCATGAGCATATATGCCAGCACTTCGCTGTCGATATCGCGCACCTCGCCCTTTTTCTTGCCGCTGTTTATGCTGCGCATATAGGACTTACAGAAGTTCTCGTAATACTCCGTGAAGAGCTTGCGGTCCACATAGAGCGATTCCCAGATGATGTTGTACATGTAGGGGTTCTTCGCGATGAACTCCAGCCAGGCCCGGATACCTGCGCGTTCCGCGCTGCGTCTGTCTGGACAGCCCGAGGTCTTTATGGACATTTCTTTCCTAATCCTATGGCTGAATTGAAGCAGCAGGTATCGGTAGAGGCTGAGCTTGCTGTCGAAGTAAACGTAAAAGGTTCCCGCGGCCACACCCGCAAGCTGGGTTATGTCCGCGATGTTTGCCCCGTAATAGCCACGCTCATAGATAAGCTGAGTTGCGGCGGAAAGGATGCTGTTGAGCGTGTCTACGCCCTTTTTTGTCCGAGGTATTTTCAATAAGTCAGTCATGATTGCCTCCGCATAATCCGTGCTGAATTTATTTTGATTATACGCCGCACGGGCCCTGCTTTCAATCGCTGTTTTCTGAAAATACCCTGTCCGGTCAGACGATGCTGAATTTGTCTTTGACTGTGTTCGCAAAACCAAGTATGAGGCTGGTGAACAGCAGCGGCTGCTCATACATGGAAGCATGGCCGCTGTTTTGTATGACCAGGTAGTGGCTGTCCCTGATGTTCCGCGCAAGGAACTGCTGCTCCTCTATCGGTGTCAGGTAGTCCTGCTGGCAGGAGACGATGAGCACGGGGCAGGTAACTCTATCCAGCCTGTCGCGGACGTCATAATTAGATGAGCTGTTCGTAAGGCGTATCATCGACTGGATGAATGCCTGGTTGTTGAAGATGGGGACGAGCAGCTCACGCCGACGCTCCATCCAATCGTTGTGCTTGATAAAGAAACTGGGTGAGTATATGACGGGGATGGAAGTGTAGTAATAGCTCTCCCCGTCCCCGGCGGCGAGGTTCCAGGCCTTGCCGACATCGTTAAGCCAGGCTCCGGTGGCGGCTGTGGCGTTGAAGAGCATGAGCCGCTCGACGCGTTCCGGGTGCTCTATGGCATACTCGAGGCCTATCTCGCTGCCATAGGAGATGCCGGCTATGCAGACCTTGTCGAGTCCCAGATGGTCCAGCAGTGCGTGAACCAGCCGTATCTGTACGGAGTGGTCATAGGGCTCTGTCATCTTCGCACTGCGGCCCTGGTCGAGCATGTCGAGGAGGATGAGCTGATTCTGGGCGGAAAGCGGTTCCACGAATTCGGCCCAGCTGCCGCAGGACATCATAATGCCGTTCAGCAGCAGCAACGGACGGCCCTCGCCATGCAGCTCGTAATATATCTGCTTTCCTTCAAATATGAATTCCGCCATCAGCGCTTACCTATGATGCCGCAGGCGAGCGCCTGGTCCCAAAGCTCGTCCCTGAACTCGGGGTGGGCGATGCTGATGAGCGCCTCCACCCTCTGCCTGATGTTCGTACCGCGCAGGTCAGCCGCGCCGTACTCGGTGATGACGATATCGACATCGTTTCTCGAGAGACTGACTGCCGCACCGCGCTGGAGCTGGGCTACGATTTTGGACACCTCGTGCCTCTCCCCGGTGGTCTTGTCCTTCACCATTGCGGTGGAGTAGAGCGCTATGATGGAGCGGCCGCCCTTGGACATTTGCGCGCCGACCGCCGTATCGGACTGGCCGCCAGTGCCGGAAAACTGCCGCGAGCCTATAGACTCCGAGGCACACTGGCCGGTAAGGTCCACCTCAAGGCTGGTGTTGATGGAAATCTGGTTGTCATTCTGCGCAATGACGTAGGGGTCGTTTACCCAGGCTCCATCGTAGAGCGCCACACCCTGGTTGTGGTCCGCGAAGTCGTAGAGCTCCTGCGTGCCAAGTATCATGGTGGCCACCATCTGGCCGCGGTTTATCTGCTTGCGCTTGTTTGTGATGACACCCATCTTGACAAGCTCAGCCATTCCGCTGGTTATGAGCTCCGTGTGCACGCCGAGGTCGTTCTTCTCCTTGAGGAACTCCGCGACGGCGTTGGGTATGCCGCCTATGCCGAGCTGGATGCAGGCCCCGTCCGGTACATACCCTGCTATCAGGCGTCCTATGCTCATGTCCTTCTCGTTGGAGGGTATGTCGGGGACAACGGGCACGGGGTAATCGGCCTCGATAAGATAGTCCACCTCGGAGCAATGGACGACATGGTCACCGTAGACGAAGGGGTAGTTGGGGTTGATCTCAAGTATGGCGATGTCCGCGGCCTCTATCATGCGGCGCTCATAGGTATTGGAAGTGGACAGGGAGATATAGCCGTTCTTGTCGGGCATCGAGGCAGCGCCTACGTAGATGTTCGGCCTGTTGCGGTAGAGCCACTTAGTGGCGGCAAGGTGGAGGTGATTGGGGATGAACGCCATGTTGCCCTGTTCGTGCGCACGCCGCATGGCAGGCGCGTAAAACCAACCGTCAACAGAAAAGGTATCCGTATACTCAGGCTTGTAGAATTCGCAGGAGTGGGTAGGATTGCAGTTTACTATCTTGACGTCCCTGACGCTGCCCGTCAGGGTGTGGATGTTCTCCATGAAGAGTCCCGCCTCGCTTGCGCCGAGGCCGGTGACTATGGTATCGCCGCTCTTGACGAGTGAGAGGGCCTTTTCAAGGGAGATGATTTTGGAAGTGTAGTCCATGAGCCATTCCTCCATTGATATGCAGGCGGCCGGCGACGGCCGCCTGTACTCAGATTAAATCACAGTCAGCCGATGGCGGCAAGCACGTCGTCGAGCGGCATGATAGGACTGACAAGCTGCAGCTCGTAGTAGCCGCTCTCACCGGGTTCGAGGGAGATGGTGTTGAGCGCGAGCGAGGTGACGGCCAGTCTGTCGCCATTCGCAAAGTTGATGGTGCCGCCCATAGGCAGATGGAACTCGGTGGACTCCATGATGTCGTTGAAGTTGGCCCAGTTGAGCTCAAGGCCGCTCTCGTCAAGGGCGGTCAGCGCCTGAACAAAGATGTTGCCCGCTATGTAACCAGCCATGGCATAGGAGTTGAGGGCGTAATCGTCGCCGGAGCCGCCGTTCTCAAGCTCCCAGGCGTTCATGGCGCCGTAGAAGGTGAGATAGTCGTTCATGCCGGCCTCGGTGCTGGTGTCGAGCCAGGCGGTGGAGTAGACCCTGCGCTCAGCAGTAACGGAGCCGTTCTCGACAAATGCGCCGAGGGTGACCGCGGAGGCGTTCACATAGGAGGTGATGACGTCCGCATTATAGTCGGCGTCGCGCATGGAAGCCATCAGGGTGGCGAGCGGGACCTGGTTCATGCAGGCGATAACAACGTCGCAGCCGTTGTTCTTGAGGACGTTGACCGCGGCGGAATAGTCGGTGGCGGCGGCGTCCACATCCTGGTAAATTATCTCGTCGTCCAGAGTCTCAGCCTGCTTCTTCACGCCGTAGACAAGGCCGGTACCAGCGTCGTCGGTGGTGGCTATGACGCCTATCTTGGTGGCTCCAAGACCGAGGCCGTCATCAGCGGGGGCAACTGCGCGGGCGAGCAGCACGCGGCCCTCGGAGTTGTAAATGGGCTGCACGGGATAGATGACCTTGTCGTTGCCGGTGGCTCCCTCCTGATACAGGTCCTCGATGCCGGTGGCGGCATAGACCATGGGGATGCCCATTTCCTTCAGGTAATCGAGGGTAGCGGCAACGGTGTTGGTGCCGAAGTGACCGACGATGGCGAAGACCTTGTCGGTCTCGACCAGGGTCTTGGTGTAGGTCAGGCCCTGAGCGGCGTCGAAGCCGTCGTCATAGTGGATAAGCTCGATGCTCTTGCCCTGGAAGCCGCCGTTGTCGTTGTAGGCCTTGAACGCAGCCTCGAGTCCGGCATTGAAGGGCACGCCGACGGTGGCATAACTGCCGGTGGTAGCGGCGGTGTTGCCAACGTAGATGGTGCTGTCATCCACGCCCTGAACGTCGACGAAGGGGGTATAGGCCCCGTCGGAGCTGCCGCTGTCCGGGGCTTCGCTGGCGGCAGGGGCATCGCTGCCGGCAGGGGCCTCCGAGGGAGTGCCCGCCGGACTGTTGGTCAGGCCGGAACAGGCCGCAAGGGAGAGGCAGAGCGCCATCGCAAGGATGAGTGCCAGTGTCTTTTTCATTTTAAATTCTCCTTCTTTATCAAGTTCCGCGCACGCGGTTTATGACTTCTTGTTTCCCAGGTATGCCTCGATAAGTTTTTCATCGTGGATCAACACATCCGCCCGGCCCTCCATGCTGATACGTCCGAGCTCGAGCACATATGCACGGTCTGCTATTTTGAGAGTGGCCAGGGCGTTCTGCTCAACGATGAGTATAGTCGTTCCCTCAGCCCGTATCTCCTGCAGCGCGTGAAATATGTCCTTGATTATGAGCGGTGCCAGACCAAGGCTTGGTTCGTCAAGCAGCAGCAGCTTCGGACTGGCCATGAGCGCCCTTGAAATTGCAAGCATCTGCTGCTCGCCGCCGGACAAGGTGCCGGCACGCTGCCGCAGTCTCTCTTCCAGCCTCGGAAAGAGTTGGAGCGCACGCTTCATGTTCCTCTCCATCTCTGCCCGGCTGCGTATGCAGTAGGCACCGGCGCGCAGGTTCTCCTCGACGCTCAATTCGTTGAAGATCAGTCGGCCCTCGGGCGACATGTTGATTCCCAGCCGGGCTACGCGGTTTGCCCTTCGTCCCCCTATCTCGCTGCCGTCAAATCTGACGCTTCCGGAGGCGGGTTTTATAACGCCGCTTATCGTCCTGAGCGTCGTGGTCTTGCCGGCACCGTTTGCGCCGAGCAGCGCGACTATGCTGCCCTCTTCCACGTCCATGTTGACCCCGCGGACAGCCTGGATGGGACCGTAATTCACGCAGAGATCCCGAATTTCAAGCAATGCCATCACAGAACCTCCTCGTCATCCGCGCCAAGATATGCCTGCTGCACACCCTCATCCTTTTGGATGACGTCCGGAGTGCCGTATGCCAGCAGCTTTCCAAAGGCTATGGCGCAAATATTGTCGCACACGTCCATGACAAGCCCCATGTCGTGCTCTACCAGCAGGATGGTGCAGTTATACTCATCCCGTATGCGGCGAATGAGCCCGGCAAGTTCCACCGTCTCCGTGTCGTTGAGGCCCGCAGCGGGCTCGTCAAGGATTATGAGCCGAGGAGAACACATCAGCGTGCGCGCGATCTCTATCTTCTTGAGCACGCCGTAGGGCAGGCCAAAGGCATAATGCCCGCTGTAAGCCGTGAGCCCCATGAATTCAAGCACGCGCATGGCCCTCGCCCTCACGACCTCTTCTTCAGCCCTCAGGGTGGGCAGGTGCAGCGCGCAGGCGAGAAGGCCGGAGCCAAACTGCCTGTGCCCCGCAATCAGCAGATTTTCGAGCACCGTAAGTTCCCGGATGACTTCTACGTTCTGGAAGGTTCGTACGATACCGTGCAAAATTACGTCGTGTACCCGCTCTCTTGTGAGGTCTATCACCTTTTCTCCGCGTCCGCGGAAAAGCAGCTTGCCGGCCGTAGGCTTGTAAAACTGCGTGATGCAGTTGAACACCGTGGTCTTACCTGCGCCGTTAGGGCCTATCAAGCCGAAGATTTCGCCCTCATGCACCTTGAAACTCAGGCCGTCCACGGCCTTTACGCCGCCAAAATACATTTTGAGATCCTCGGCTTCCAGGGCGATGCCGTCCTCAAGCTCCCGGTCCATCTCGTTCGAGGCTATGCCGCGGAGCTTTTCCTCGGCCGCCGCCTTTTTTGCGCCAAGTCTGTCAAGCCTTGGACTGAAGCGCTGTCTGACCTCGGCCCTTTTCTTCTGCGCCTCCGCCTCTGCTTCCGCGCGGATACCTTTTATGCGCTGTTCGGCTTCGGTCCTCAGATCTTCCAGACCCCCGCCTTCGCGAGCTGCACCGGCGGCTGCGAGCTCCCTGCGCACATCTTCCGCTATGCCGTCCAGCTTCAGTTGAAGGCTTTTGAGCAGCTCTTCCTGCCGTTCCCGGCTAATCACTATGCCGGCCATTGCCGCATCCATCTGCAGTTTTTGGAATTTTTCGCGTTCTGCCTGCTGGCGGTGCTGCGTCAGCGCACGCTCTAGCTCCGGCTGGCTCATTCCCTCGTACTCGGCGCCGGCCAATTCCCGCAGCACGTCGCGTTCCCGCTCCAGGTACTGCTCGGATATCTTCTCCGCCTCTTGTCCAGCACGCAGCTCGCACAGCTCGCTGAGTATCGCGATGTGGTTTTCCAGCTTCCGAACACGGTTCAGGAGTCTGCGCTCATTAAAGCTGATCCTTGACATAAGCGCGCAGCCTCCTTTCTACCTTCTGCTTTCTTATCCAGCCCCGCATAGACGTTACCATCTGCGCAAAGCCGCCAGGGAAAAACATCACAACAACGATTATGAGCAGTCCCGTCACCATCGTGATGAAGGCCGGGTTGTCGATGAAAAACTGTATCTTGCTCAAAAACATCGACTGCAGGCCATAAATGACGAATGTGCCGAAGGCCGTACCCCAGAGCGACTTTGCCCCGCCGATGATGACGGCACCAAGTATGTTCAGCGAGGTGGTCAGCGTCAACAGTGTAGAGGTGGAGGTCGTGATGTTCCTGACGTAGAGCATGTAGAGCAGTCCGCCCAGAGCAGCATTTATCGTGGAGATGACAAAGGCCATAAGTCTGTACTTCATCAGGCTGACGCCCATGGCCTGAGCCGCGGAGGTGCTGTTCTTCATCGCTATCATGGCGCGGCCTATCGGACTGCGTATGAGATTCGAGGTCAGCAGCATGAGCACGATGAAAGTGAACGTTATGAGCAGATACACAGCGCTCTCATTTACGTTGACGCCGAAAAGGCAAACGTTCGTTATATCAATTTTAATGGTTGCCTTGAGCGCCATGAGCGCGTTGCGTATCACCTCTGACAGCGCCAGGGTCATGATGGCAAGATAGATGCCCTCTATCCTCAGCGAAATGAAGCCGACTATCACACCGATCGCGATGGAGATAGCCAGCGTCGCCAGCAGTGTGAGGTAATACGGGGCGCCCAGCCCCTGTATCATATAAAACGCCGTGTACGCACCGAGGCCGATGAACCCCGCCGTGCCGAGCGAAGCCAGGCCCGAATAGCCCAGCAGCAGGCAGAAGCCAATGGCGACTATTGCGTAGATGAGAGTGTTGCCCAGCGCATATACGAAGGAGGAGGACAAAAGCCCGTTCATCGCGGCAACCTGCAAAGCCGCAAGCACTATACCGGCGATGATGATATTCACTGACGGCAAGGCAATGAAGGTTGTCCCGGAGGAACGGCCCGCTCCGCCTGTGCTCTCAGGCACGACGGTGTCTATGTATTCTTTCTTCAGTCCCACTGTCACACCTCATACCTTCTTGATAGTCTTCTTGCCGAACAGGCCCTCGGGTTTCAGGAGGATGGCAAATAGCATCAGCACATAGACAACGACCATCTGCCAACGCGATATTCCGGAAAAGGCCGGAAAGTTGGCCAGGAAACCGACGCAGCTGGAGGCCACCGGAATGAGCACAGCGCCGATGACCGGCCCGTAAAAGGTGGAGAAGCCGCCCAGGATGCCGGCAAGGAACGCGTTGACCTGTATGGTGGTCATAAAGGAGGCTGAAATGGTCGTGCCGCCTCCGGCGTACATCACCGCCGCCAGAACACCCAGGGCTCCCGCGAGCGCCCAGGAGACCGCAGTTATCTTGCGCGTGTCCACGCCCATCAGCTCCGCCGTGAACTCATTTGAGGCCGTTACCCTGACGCCCAGCCCCCACTTGCTGTATTTCAGCAGGATGAAGAGCGCCCCAAGAACCACTACGCTTATCGCAAGGCAGATAAGCGCGTGCTTCGTGACAATGACGCTGCCGCCAAACGCGGATATCGATATGTTCGGGGAGACACCTGCCTTGACGGTGTTGTAGAACGCCTCGAACGGTATCCGTTCCGGCGTCCCGAAAATGAGAGGGATGCCGCCGAAGAACAGGGATACTATGCCCATCGTGATTATCTGCTTGCCTATGGCGTTGACATGTCTGCCGTTGCGGAAGATGAATAAGTCTATCGCCAACCCGATGATTATGCCTACGGCCATTCCGGGAAACACGCCAATCCAGACGGGCAGGCCGAAGTCCTCAAGCAGGTCTGCAACGATGTAGCAGCCAAAGGCAGCAATGGAGCCCTGGGCGAAGTTTGTAGTCGTGGATGTCCGGAATATAAGCGTTACCGCAAAGGCCGCGAGAGCCGTCACGCATACGCTTAGCAGCGAGCCGCAAATGGTGGAGAGAAATGACGCAAACAAATTATCAACCCCATTTGATAACGTTGGCCGCCCAAGTGTAGCCGATGCCGGCGGCAATCATGGAAATGACGGTACCGTCCTTGACCTTCCCCTGCTCGAGCGCGAGCTTGAGGGAGAGTATCTGGTCCACTTGGCCGATGTGGCCGTAGTCCTCGAGATATATCGTCTGCTCCTCTGTGAGGCCCAGATCGGCCAGCATGGCCTTGTGGCCGGAGCGCTTGATGTGGAGAATGTCAAGATATCCAATGTCCTTGCGAGTCATGCCGGACTTGCGGAGAGCCTCGTCGATGCAGTGGTACCAGTTCGGCATTGAGGTGGAGTTGAGCATGCCCTTCATCTTCGGGGAGTCCATAAGGCGGAGCATGCCAAACTCTGACACATTTTCGGCCGTTACGGGCTCCACTATGCCGCCGACCTTGGAACCGCAGGTGTGTACGACGGAGCCGTCGGTCATTATGTGGGTTCCGAGCAGCTGGTTTTTCTCATATCCCTTCTTGAGTATGAGAGCACCGCCGCCGGCACCGAGATTGAACATGAAAGAGACGCCGCTGTCAGTGAAGTCTATGAAATCGCAGTTGCGATAGCCGCCGGCCACCAGGATGGTGTTGCACTCGTCGTCGGCCAGAAGAATATCCTTGGCCAGCTTCATGGCCGAAACGGTGGTGCAGCAGCGGTTCTGCACGTCAATACCCCAGGCGCGGCGGGCACCGATTCGATCCTGAATATAGCAGGCAGAAGTGGTGAGGGGGTACTCCTTCCACTCCTCTCCGAAGCAGAGTATGGCGTCGATTTCCATGGGATCGATGCCGGTGTTCTTCAGACAGTCGAGGGCGGCGAGCGCGCCCATCTCCTGCGTACCATCGCAAGGCTTATCGGAGGGGATGCGCTTTTGACGAATGCCCAGCTTGTTTATCACGGCGTCCTCAGACCACGCGCCGCCGGTAGCCTCGGATATCTCCTTGGCCGTCATAAAAGTGTCGGGAAGATAAACCCCGATTCCAACTATGCCCACAGGTACATTGTTCATATCGTTTCGCTCTCCGTCTCGTTTATTTGTGAACGTTCATTCACATTGTCATAGATATATCATTCGTCGGCTTGTATGTCAACACAAATTATCCGAATTATCACTAGATTTCACCCCGTAATATGCACAAAATTTTGCTTGCTTTTTGGCATTGACGAAATATTGGCGCTGTGCTATCATGCGAATTATGAATCATCATTCATAATTACTCTGACAGGAGGCAATATCAATGAAAGGCATCACCATTTCTGAAATGCAGGTGGGCGACAGCGCGTCCTTCACCAAGACCGTCTCCGAGCACGACGTCTACACCTACGCCGGCGTCAGCGGCGACTTCAACCCCGCCCACGTCAACGAGGTCGAGGCACAGAAGGGCATGTTCGGCAAGAGGATAGCCCACGGCATGCTCTCTGCCGGCTTCATCTCCACGGTTCTCGGCACTCAGCTGCCCGGCCCCGGCACTATATATATGGGTCAGGAGCTCCGCTTCACCAAGCCGGTCTTCTTCGGCGACACGATAACCGCTACGGTCACAGTAGCCGAGCTCATCCCCGAGAAGAACCGCGCTATCCTGGACACTGTCTGCACCAATCAGAACGGCGAGGTCGTTATAAAGGGCAAGGCCACCGTTATGCCGCCCAAGGACTGAGCACACGCAGGAATAACATCAAGCTCCCCTGACACAGGCTTATCAGCCCGCGTCAGGGGAGCTTTGTGCCAACCGCCGTGCGGCAGCGCTTTGCGATCTGCAGCTGCCCAGCCGGCGGACTATCTACCGCCGGATCTACGAGAAGCATCTCGTGAACGGCATTCTAAAAGCGCTGCGCCGCAAGGGAAAAGCCATGGAGGACGGCATTGGCACCGCGCTCTCTGGCTTTCCTCCGAAGCTGGTCAAGACGATCACCTGCGACCAGGACCCGGAGTTTGCGAACTGGCGCCGGATAGAGAAACGGCCTGTTCCGTGAGTTTTATCCCAAAGGCAGAAACCTTTCCCGCATTGCTCCGGCCACGCTAAAACGAAACCCGGCGCTAATAAACGCCAGGCCTCGTAGGGTTCTCAACTTCCATTCTGCACAGGAATTGTGGGATGCTGAGCTCAACTCCTGTTGCACTTAGTTTGACAATTCACTGCAGGAATTAGTATCCACAGTTTAGTTTTTCCTATGCAGCAGGTTTTATTTGGCTTCTTCTGCTCTCTTTAAATTCATCTCCCTGCAAATCTAAGCAGGCTCGCCCCCCAAGCTCCACAACTCCAGACGATATATCAACCTTCTTTTTTAGAAAAGCCCCTGAACACCGACCTCATGTCTGCAGGAATAAATCGTTTATATCTCCGCTCGGGATACTAAATTCTGATTGCAAAAAAGTGGATAATATTTTATACTCATGCCAGAAATCCCAGAATTGGAGCGATGCATGTGAACGTAACTGTCGCCGACTGCATGAAACTGCCCACTTTCAGGGAAGCACGCGTCTTTGCCGGGGCCGGCGGTCTCAATCGCGTTGTGGCCTCTGTTTCCGTCATGGAGTACCCGGATATCCCGGTGCTTTCCAGCGAACTGCTCGTCGGGAACGAACTCATGATCTCTGCCCTGACCCAGATAAAAGACGATATCGACATGCAGTGCCGCCTCGTCCGGCATCTGCATTTCATGGGCGCGGCCTGCCTCGTGGTCTTTTATGTGGGCGTCTATGTCCGGGAACTTGATCCAAGGCTCCTCGCAACGGCTGACGAGCTGGATTTCCCGCTCATAGTCATGCCCTTTGGCCGCATGAACTGCCGCTACAGCGACATGATAACCGACGTCATGGAACTGGTCCTGTTCAGGCAAAGGCAGGAGCGGCACTACGCTTCCGATATGGTCAGCCGCATCTCCCAGCTGCAGCCGGAGCAGCGCACTATAAAAACTGTGCTGCGGCTTTTGAGCGACCGGCTGCGCTGCACGCTGCTGCTCGCCGACCGCTACATGGAGCGCCGCGGCTTCGCTCCCTGGCCGCTTTCCGCTCAACTCGACTGTCACGCCCTGCTCGATAGCCTGAAAGCCTCAGCTGAGGACGGCAGCACACCGCGCGAGATGTCGGTTGAAGGCAAGGACTGCCTCGTCTGGTGCATGCCCGTGAGCTCGGATATGCACAGGGGCTTCCAGCTGGTCGTCATCGACGAGCAGCGCCGGCTCGAATACGACATGCTCCAGCAGGCGGTGGAAGTCATTGAGCTCTTCCTGAACATTTGGAATAAAAACACCTTCTATGACGGCACCGACGCGCTCATCCACGCCATACTCAGCGACAGGCCCGATGAGATGAAGCGCCTGTCCGCGAGCATGCACATTGACATCAGCTCCATACACACGATGTGGGTCATGCAGATCGAAAACTTCACGGGCGTCGCGCTCAGCGACAGCCAGAGGCGCGACTGCATCCTCAAGGCGAAGCTGTTTTTGCAGGAATACCACAAGCTCACTGTTGTGGACAGTTTCGGCCCGTATATCATAGCTCTCTCGGACGCCAACCTCTTCGACGGCTCGGAGTCCGACCTTGCTGAAAACTTCCGCGAACGCCTGCACGAGCAGGAGCTGGAGCTCAGCTGCTCCGTCTTCAAGGACATAGACACCACAGCTCAGGCCAGGGAGGCTTTCGTGCTCACGAGCGAGAACCTCGCCGGCGCAAGGCGGGTCTATCCCGAGCGGCACGTTTTCACCTACAGCTCGCTGAGGTTCGTAAAGGACTGCCGCGACGCCCTCGAGGCCGGAGAGGAGTGCACGCGCAGGAAGATGGCCGTGCTCGAGCGCCTTGAGCAGCAGAGCGACGCGGCGGAACTCTTGCAGACCCTGTGCGTCTATCTGCTCGACGCAGAGTCCAGCACGCAGAAGACGGGCTCCATCCTCTACATGCATAAAAACAGCGTCAACTACAGACTGAACAAGATACGCAATATCCTCGGCTCCGACCTGTCTCAAATGCCCTCTGTGTTTGAGATCTACCAGGCCTCGGCTCTCTACCGGCTGCTAAACTGAGGCCGGCATTGTGCAGGATATCGAAAGGGACGGCTCAACAGCCGCCCCTTTTTGTTTTGTTGAACAATCATTTCCCAAAATCTTTGAATAGCCGAACGATTACAGCCCCGCTTCCGTGACCTTATAATTTTCACAGAATTGTTGTGCAAAGCGCAAAAATATTTCACGGAGGTAAAGAAAATGGCAAAACGCATTCTGACAGAGGAACAGCTCATCGACGTCATATGGGGCGCAACGCTCATGGGCGGCGGCGGTGGCGGGGCAATGGTCGGCGGCACCGACCTGCTCGAGACTTACAAGCGCCTGCACCCGGAAAAGCCCGTACAGCTCACGCTCTATGAGACCTGCGACATGGACCCGAACGCCTACGCGGCTGTTACCGCCGGTATGGGAGCTCCCACCGTGCTCAAGAACGTGGACTTCTCGCTCTACGCCGTGAACGCCTTCAACGCGCTCAAGGACATGGCGGCCAAGATGGACCCGCCGCGCAAGCTCGAGTACAGCATACCCGTCGAGCTCGGCGGCTTCAACACCTTCTGCCCCATGCTCATTTCCCTGCTCAACGACATACCCTTCATCGACTGCGACGGCGCAGGCCGCGCCGTGCCCGCGCTGGACACCCTGCTCCTGCACATAAACGGCCTCGATACCTCGCCCCTCGCCATGGCCGACGGCAAGGACAACCGCGTCAACATTACTCTCAAGGACCCCAAGGACGCGCCCATGGGCGAGGAGATAGGCCGCTGGATCTGCACCGCCTTCGGTCAGATAGCCGGCCTCTCCGGCTGGATGGTCAAAAAGTCCGACATCGAGAGCAGCCTGCCCACCGGCACCGTCACGCTCTGCGAGAAGATCGGCCGCGAACTGCGCGCCTGCGCCAAAAACGGCGGAGACGTCTTCGGCAACCTCAACCGCGCAGGCGTCGAGTGCCGCTTCCTCGCCAAGGGCAAGGTCGTAAAGTGCGAGAACGTCCAGCAGAAGGGCTTTGATTACGGCAAGGTCTACGTCGAGGCCGAGAACGGAATGTGGACCATCTATTTCCAGAACGAAAACCTCATGGTCTCGCATGACGACGTTCCCGTCATGACCGTACCCGACATCACCTGCTACTACAACGCGAAGACGGGCGAGCCCCTGACGAACGCCGACATCACCGAGGGTCTCGAGATCGTCCTCGGCGCCATCAAGGCTCCCGACGCCTGGTGGAAGAACCCGAACATGTTCGAGATTTGGAAGCCCTTCCTCGAGAACGTCGGCTATGAGGGCGGCAACATCCCCTTCAGCAAATAATCACACTCCTTGGACATGGCCGGGGAGCTCCCGGCCATGTCCGAATAAAGCGAAAGGAAGCGCATCAAGGGTAAGAAAAAAGAAAGGGAGATAATATGGAAGAGAACAGGAACGTTCAGACAGAAACCACAAGCGGCGACAAGGGTATGTCCCAGATCCTGCCGCACGAGAAGCGCAGCTGGTGGAGCGTCGCCTTCATCTGGATTGGCACGATGATATGCATCCCGATGCTTATGGTCGGCGGCATGTTCGGCGGCGCGCTGACGCTCGGCACCACCTTTATAGTCACGGTCATAGGCTTCGCCATCTGCTGCTTCCTGATGGTCATGGGCGGCATCATAGGCTCCGATCTGGGCCTGAACGCGACGATGACCTCGACCCGCGCCTTCGGCATGACGGGCGCGAACTTTTCAATGGCGCTGGTGGTGTTCATTGCCGAGGCCGGCTGGTTTGCCGTGCAGACCGCCACCTGCGCCCTCGCGGCCAACACGCTCATGGAGCTCTTCGGAGTCACCGTGCCCTTCTGGCTCTCCTGCGTGATATGGGGCACGATAATGTTCATAACCGCCGTCTACGGCGTCAAGTGGATGGCATGGCTCAACTACATAGCCGTGCCTCTGCTCGTCATACTCTGCGCCTACGGCGCGATACACACGATAAGCGGCGTCGGCTGGGGATATATCTCAAGCGCCGTCACCGAAAACGCCATGTCCATCCCCGCGTCCATCTCGACGGTCATCGGCCTCTTCGCCCTGGGCGCGACCTGCAACAGCGACTATACGCGCTACTGCCGCACAAGGGGCGACGTCGTCAAGGGTACGCTGCTCGGCGTCCTGCCTGCGGCGGTGCTTATGATAATGGTCGGCGCAATCATGGCCATAGGCACCGGC
Source organism: uncultured Eubacteriales bacterium (assembly GCA_900546615.1). Taxonomy (GTDB): domain Bacteria; phylum Bacillota; class Clostridia; order Oscillospirales; family Oscillospiraceae; genus Scatomorpha; species Scatomorpha pullistercoris. The sequence continues at coordinate 18,948 of URDJ01000005.1, forward strand.
AACTACGACGTCACGAGCATGTTCGCCGGCCTCGGCCTGCCTGTCATCGCCATGCTGGTGCTCATCCTCGCCACCTGGACTACAAACACCGGCAACGCCTACATGTCCGGCCTCGCGGCCTGCAAGATGTTCAATGTGAAAGACAAGTACCGCCCGCAGGTCACCATGGCTGTAGGCGTGCTCGGCATAGTACTGGCCATCATGGGCCTCGCCGACGTGCTGAACACCTACATCACCATCCTCGGTGCGGTCGTTCCGCCCATCATGGGTATAGTAATCGGTGATTACTGGGTCATCTGCAAGGGCAAAAAGGAGCTATGGAAACCCCAGCGCGGCGTCAACTGGGTCGGCATCATCGCCTGGGTCTGCGGCGGCGGCTTCGCCATATGCGAGACCATACCCGTATTTACGGTCTTCAGTCCCGCGCTTGACGGTGTTATAATATCCTTCGTGGTCTACATCGTGCTCTACAAGCTGCTCGCCAGGACCCCGCTCGTCGGCCAGGGCGAGATGACCATTGAAGAGGCCACGGTGCGAGCCAAATAATACGACGATACACTTTCCCTGCTTTTTCTCTCCCGGGAAGGCCGGCATGCTGACATCCGGCCTTCCCAAACTCCCTTTTGAAAGGATGTAACAAATGAGCAAAAAAGACGCACTCAACACCGTACTCGACGAGTTTTTGAAGATCACGCGCATACCCCGCCCCTCGCACCACGAGGAGAAGATAGGCCGATATCTCATGGACTGGGCGGCGGAACACGGGCTCAAGGCGGAGATGGACGCCATGGGCAGCGTCATCATCGACAAGCCCGCATCGCCCGGCTGCGAGAACGTGCCGAGGGTGATACTTCAGTCGCACATGGATATGGTATGCGTCGCCGCCGAGGGCGTGAGCTTCGACCCGCTAAGCGACCCCATCAAGGTCATATATGACGGCGAGACCATACGTGCGGACGGCACGAGCCTCGGCGCGGACGACGGCATCGGCATCGCCCTGTCGCTGTATCTTCTCTCGGACGACAGCCTGAGGCACGGGCCGCTGCGTGCAGTCATTACGACGAACGAGGAGGACGGCATGGATTCCATCGCGCTCGAGCCGAAATATCTCGAGGGCAAGTATCTCATTAACCTGGACTGGGAGACCATAGGCTCGCTGTGCAACTCCTGCGCGGGCGGCGACTTTTTCAACTACAGGCGCACGGCGGACTGGGGCGCGGTTCCAGCGGGCAGCATCGGGTTTGAGCTGAGCTTCCGCGGCCTGCTCGGAGGGCACTCCGGCGTCGGTATCAACAAGGGCCACGCCAACGCCATAGTCAGCGCCGCGACCGCGCTGCAGGCGCTCAGGCAGGCCGGTATCGCCTTCCGCATCGGCTCCTTCAGCGGCGGCCAGGCGAAGAATGCCATAGCGGCCCAGGCGCGCGCAGTCATCACGCTGGATGCATCGAAGGCGGACGAGGCCAAAGCGGTACTAGCAGGCTTTGAGCGGGAGTTCCGCGACTGCTATGGCAACATTGAGCCGGATATGGAGCTGCGTTTCGGCCCTGTCGCGGTGCCGGAGAAGGTGCTCTCAGAGCAGACGAGCTATGCGCTTGCAGGACTGATGTGCAGCGTTCCGAACAACGTACACACTATGAGTCCCTTCGTGGACGGGTTGGTCGAAAGCTCGTCGAACCTCGGCGTCGTGGAGGTCGGAGACCGCGACATCCGCTTCACTGTGTTTGCACGCAGCTCAGTGGCGTATCAGGCTACGCAGCTTGGCCTTATCTGCTCCGCTCTCAGCGAGGCCTTCGGCTTTGAGTTCGAGAGCGAGGGCCACGTCCCGGGCTGGGCGGTAAATCCGAACAGCAAACTGACGCCCATTGCCTGTGATATCTACGAGCGCCTGACCGGGGAAAAAATGATAGTGGAGCCGGTGCATGCCGGTGTGGAGTGTGGAGCCTTTGCGGAAAAGAATCCTGAGCTGGATATGATCTCCATGGGCCCCACCCTCCTCGACGTCCACACGCCGAATGAGACCTGCAAGGTGGCCGACGTAAAGCTCACGGCTGAACTGCTGGTCGGAATAATTGAGGAGCTCGCAGGGTGACCCCGGCAAGCCCCTCTTAATATGGACAAATTTGACCCACGCCGCCGGGGCCCTCTGCCCCGGCGGCTTTGTGCGCTCAGGCCGCGTCATCCAGCGGCGGTCTGCTCTCGCTCGCCTCCGGCCGGCAGGTCTTTACGCCGAATGTGAAATAGATTATATGAAAGATCCAGACGCCGCCCAGTACGGCACAGGGTATGTAAAGTCCCTTGAGATACATCATCGTGAAGCCGATGGACATGAGCGCCGTCACGGTGAGTATCACGCGCAGCTTCGTCTCGCGCGTCATGCCGCGGCCCTTCACATAGCTCTCGAGGTTATTTTTATAGAGCCTGGTGTTTATGAACCAACTGTGCAGACGTTCCGAACTCCTGGCAAAGCTGAACGCCGCCAGCAGCAGGAATGGAAAAGCCGGTATCATGGGAAGTACCGCGCCGACCGCGCCCAGTCCTACACCCATGCAGCCAAACGCTATCCAAAACAGTCTTTTCAATTTCATGCCTGTCCCTCCCGTTCTCTTTCCTCTCCGGCTCTCCATCACATGACGCACTGCCATCACAGGGTGGTGCAGCAGCATTCTCGGGCCGGAAAAACGCATAACTTTGCGAATCTTTTCCCTCATTTCCGGCTTGTAACAATGCACGCGGCAATTGGAGCAAAAAGTCTTTGTCTCCATGAAGGGGCACCTGTCGCTTCTCATAACGGAGTATTCCGCAAGCTCCCGGCACTCCGGGCAAAGGCCCTTCTGGGTGCCGTGGAGCTTTTTGCAGTACAGCCGTATCATCAGCTGAACCACCTGCTTTTCACGCTCTCTTTTGCTCTCAGCCGCACTCATACATACGGCCTCCTTCCACTCGGTATATCCTGTCTGCAATAGCCATGGTGGATTCCCTGTGCGAAACGATAACGATGCTCCTCTTATGCTTCTGCTCTTTCAGGGCGCGGAGTATCATGCCCTCGTTGATGCTGTCCACGTTGCTGGTCGGTTCATCGAGCAGTATCAATTCACTGCCACGCAGGAATGCCCTGGCAAGGCCGATGCGCTGCTTCTCACCGGCCGAGAGGTTGTCTCCCAAGGTACCTACACGCGTCTGATATCCCTCCGGCAGCGAGAGGATAAAATCATGGACGGACGCAAGTTTGCATGCCGCCTCTATTTCCCCGCGCGAAGCTCCAGGCCGGGCTATGCGCAGATTGTATTCTATCGTCTCGTCAAGCAGGCAGGTCGTCTGACTTACCATGGTAACGTGCTCGAGAATGTTGTGCGTATTGACACTGTCTATATCTGCTCCGTTGTACTCTATCCGGCCGCTGTCCTTCTGCCAGAACCGAAGCAGCAGCTTCAGGAATGTTGATTTACCACAGCCGGACGCCCCCACTATGCCGACGATCTCTCCCTTCTTTGCATACATGCAGATGTCGTTCAGCACCTGCGTCGCCCCGTCATATGAAAAAGACAGGCCATTTACTGAAAGCTCCTCAAAATCGCCAAGCTCGACGCCGCTTTCAACCGGACGTACGGCCGGCTCTTCCACCAGCAGATCCAGCACCCTGTCGCCTGAGGCAAGAGTCTGTGTCAGATTCCCAGGCAGTGCTGATATGGCTATCACCGGGCCAAATGAGCCGAACACGGCGGTCACACCGACTACCATCCGGCCGATCGTCAGCTCGCCGCGCACAGTAAGAACGACGCCAATTGCCAGGACAAGTAATATGAAAGCGGTGACTATGAGCTCTGTCGATGACGACGCCTTTGTGATACTGCGCTTCATTTTCTTTGTCTCATTTAGAAGCACATCGGAGCGGCGGTCGACCTCCATCCTTCGCTTTTCCCCTCCGTTATGAAGGACGATGTCTTTTATTCCCTTGATGCTGTCAAGGAAAAATGCGTTGAAGTCTGCAAACTCGGCCCGGTAGCGCACGCCCGAGGCCTTCAGCTGTGCCGAGGAGAGCATTGGCGCCAGTATCCCCACGGTAATGTACCCCGTGACCGCCGCCAGGGATAGCCACCAGTTGGCCGCGATCCCCACAAACATCGCAACGGATGCAGATACCAGCATTGCAATGCATATTGGCGAGATGGTGTGAGCGTAGAATACCTCCAGCGTTTCTATATCCGAGGTTATCATGGCAATAATGGAGCCCTTCTGCTTGCTCTCCAGCTTTGCAGGGCACAGCAGCCGCAGAGCGCCGAATATCCTGTCCCTCAGCACCGCCAGCAGGCGGAACGCAATATAGTGGTTGCTGTACTGCTCAAAGTAGCGAAGGAAACCCCGCAGCACTCCGCATCCCACGGCAAGGGCCATCAAAGCGCCATAGGATACGGCGAGGTCTTCACCGAGCGCCCTGGCTATGCCGGCAGCGCCGGAGAGCGTAACTCCCATTGCGCACAAATTGCCCACCGTACCGTTTAAAACAGCCAGGAGCATCACATACGCAAGGCTGCCCAGCAGAAGTATGAGGCTCGCCATGATCCTGGCCCCGCTTCTGCGCAGTTTTTGCCTGCCGTTCATGCTCTCACCTCCGCGTAGCCTTCCTCAAGCTCCTTCTGAGCGTAGTACAGCCTCGCATATCCGCCGCCGAGGGACATCAGTTCGCCATGTGTGCCGCACTCGAGTACCCTGCCGGACTCCATATAATAGATCCTGTCCGACGGCACCACGTTGGCCAGCCTGTGCGATATCACGATTACCGACTTCTCACGCGCCAGCTTCCTTATTCCCTCCATGATTATGGCTTCGCTTTCAATGTCGATGTTGCTTGTGGCCTCATCGAAAATATATACGTCCTTGTCCGCCGCCAGATTTACAGCAAGAGCCAGCCTCTGTTTCTGCCCGCCTGAAATATTGGCGCCATCCTCAGCTATGACCTTGTCCAGCCCGCCGTTGCTGCGGATGAACCCCGCAAGATCCACTTCCTCCAACGCCCTGTATATCTCTTTATCTCCAGCGTCTTCTTTCGCAAGCAGGAAATTCTGACGGACAGTCTCATTGAAAATGTAAGTGTTGTAGCTGACTACCGAAAGGTGTGAGTAATAATCCTCCCTCGACAGCTCCGATATCTGCCTGCCGCCCGAAGTCACACGCCCGTCATCCGGGCGCAGGGCGCCTGTCAACAGATTTACTACCGTCGTTTTCCCACAGCCCGACTCTCCGACAATGGACGTCATTCCCGGATTGAGAAAGTCCATATTCACATTTTCCAACACCCTGCGCTTGCCATCATAGGAGAAATCCACGCTCTCAAGCCGGAGTCTGATATCCTCCGCTATCGCTTCACCCCACACCGGGTCTGGCTGTTCCAGGAGCGATATGAGCTTGTGACCTGCGCTGACACCGTTCATTGCCACATGGAACGCGGAACCGAAGGCCCTGAGCGGCAAAAAGAATTCCACGGCGACCAATATCAGAAACAGCCCTTCATAAGGCGACAGGCCCCGGCCGGCAACTCCCCACAGCGTGAGCGCCACGCCCAGCCCCGCTCCGCCGTAAGCCACAAGATCCATTATCGTAGTGCTTGCCAGCTGCATCACCAGCACCTTCATTGTAATTCGGCGAAACCGCTCGCTCGCCCCATTCATTCGTAAGTGCTGGGCTTCGTCAGCGTCAAATATTTTCAGCTCCTTCAGCCCCTGCACGCTGTCAAGAAATGCATCGCCCATTGAGGTATATTCGCTCCAATACTTCGCAAAAATGCGTTTGGCATAGCGTGATACGACCACTATTGACAGAGGAATGAGCGGCACACACGCCAGCAGCAGTACGGCCAGCCGCCAGTCAACCCACACAGTGACCCCAAACAGGAGCACCGGAGCCAGCATTGCATAGAAGAATTGGGGTATATAAGTTGAATAGTAAAGGTCCAGTTGCTCTATCCCCTCCAGAGCGACCTGAGTCAAGCCCGCCATATTCATGTCTTCAGTTGAGCACACGCCGAGCCTGACTATCTTTTCATAGGCCCTTTGCCGAAGCTCTTTCTTCGTCTTCCTTCCCAGGGCATCCTTGCAATGGCCTGCCAGGCGCGCCGCACAGCAGCGCAGTGCCGCGCAAAGTGCCAACACCAGGCCAGGACAGATGAAAATCGCCGGCCCTTCTCCGCAACTCTCATAATTGGATGCCAGCCAAATCGTCCAGCAAATGCATGCCGTAATTGCTATGTTTGCCATCTGCCCAAACAGCATCAGTACTACAGCGCATCCGATGTATCGTCTGTTTTTGCCCAACAGCCGAAACAGCTTCCCGTCTATCATACCTCACACTCCGATAACGCCATCGTTCAGTTAGATACAGCTAACCTTGCTGCAAACAAAATCGGCAGCGATTAGCTGCCGCTAACTATCCTGTAGTATACTTCATCATTTGAGCAAAGTCAATTACTTTAAGCTAAATAACCGTGGCTTCGAGCGACTGAGCGGATACCAGTGCAGCGCAGAGATCACCATACACATTTCAAAAACGACAGCGTAAAAACTGATAAAAATGGTTGCAAATCGTTTTATAAGTGAATATAATAAATTTTAATAATCAAAACTAAAGTGATTTAGGTGAGTTTATGAAGACCAGCAACAGACCAAGCGTGAAAAGAATAAGCGAGATCACCGGGTTTTCTCCGGCCACCGTGTCCAATGCGTTGAATATGAAACGCGGGGTTAATAAGGAAACGGCGGAGCGCATTTTTCAGGTTGCAGGCGAGCTGGGGTATTTTACCGGCTCCAAGAGCCTCAAGAGCATCAAGTTTGTCCAGTTCAGGCGAAACGGCGGCATAATTGACGACAGTCCTTTTCATCCTGCGGTCATAGAGGGTGTCGAGGAAGCCGCCAAGGAAAACGGTCTGTCCACGATATACATACGGCTGAATTACACATCGCCTGACTATGTCGAGCAGGTGAACCAGATAATCTCCGACTCCAACGGCGGCGTAATACTTCTGGCCACGGAGATGCTGGAGGAGGATTTCGACCTGTATTTTAACTGCAAGTGCCCTCTGATATTGCTCGACGGCTGGTGCGAAAGGCAGCCGTTCAACGGAGTACTCATAAACAACATTGACTCGGCACAAAACGCCGTACATTATCTCATAAACAGAGGGCACAAACAAGTTGGCTATGTCAGAGGAGAATTCCGCATAAAGGCATTTCAGGCGCGCGAATGCGGCTACCGTCAAGCGCTTGTGGAGCACGGCATAGAGCTTAACCCCGAATGGTGCGTCACCGTGGGCACAAAGACGGACAGCGCGTACGTGGGTATGCTGAAATATCTGGACACCAATCCGATACTGCCGACAGCATTTTTCGTTGATAACGATCTCATCGCCTTCGGCGTTATGCGGGCACTAAAAGAACGGGGGCACAGGGTACCGGAGGACGTATCTATCGTTGGCTTTGACGACCTGCCCTACTGCACAGTCTCCAGCCCTGCGCTCACAACAATACACGTGAACAAACGCACCATGGGCTGGGAATCCGTGCGCAGACTTATAACCATGATGGATGACCCCAATACAGGCATTTTTAAGATCGAAAGCTGTACAGAGTTCATCGAGCGCGACAGCGTGATAGACGGTCCGGGTTAAGGCTCATATAAATAATTTAAATCAATTTACAAAGCCGCCTGCAAACTGCAGGCGGCTTTGTTGCTTTTTGTTTTCTTTGCAGGCGATTTCTCCGCTGATTCATACCTGTTTCAACGGTCGACAGGCTGGATTTGACGTTCAAAGGGGGCAATAAAGCTGAAAATCATACCTATATTGCAAAACCGCCAAGCTTAGATTGTGAGAACAGCCGAAATATTTAAATTAACAAAATAATCTTAGCAATGTTTATATAAATTTTTATAATCATAACCGGAAATTATAGTTAAAAGTGAGGCTGTTAAGTATGGCGCAGATCAAACTGGGATTCGCTCCGACGAGGCGCAGCATATTCAGCGCGCCCGACGCGGTCTAGTACTGCGCGACGGGCACTACGTCGCCGACGCGGATGTGAAGGACATCCAGCTCAGCTGGATAGTCACCAACATGGTCGGCGAGAACAAGAGCTACACCCGCACACCCAGGAGCATCGACCTTGACAAGCAGCCGGTGGAGCTGCGGGTCGATAAGCTCTCCCTGCCCAAGAAGGGCGGCGGCTGGCTGCTGCACGACGTCTCCTTCGAGGTCAAGAAGGGCGAGATCTTCGGCATATACGGCCTGCTGGGCGCGGGCCGGAGCGAGCTCATGGAGTGCATCATGGGCCTGCGTCCGGAGCACACGGGCGAGATATATCTCGAGGGCAAAAAGCTGCGCATAGGTCAGACGGCAGAGCAGATAAAGCGCGGCCTAGCCATAGTTCCCGAGGACAGGCAGGGTTCCGGCCTGATCCAGACGCTCGACATCGAGAAGAACACCTCGCTCTCCAACCTCAAGAAGTATGCCAAACGCCTCTTCCTCAGCCAGAAGGCGGAGGACGAGGACGTGGACAAAGTGATAGACGAGATACACATCAAGGTGGCGGACAAGAAGCTGCCCATACTCTCGCTCTCCGGCGGCAACCAGCAGAAGGTCGTCATCGGCAAGGGCCTGCTCACCGGGCCGAAGATACTGCTTATGGACGAGCCCTCACGCGGCATAGACATCGGCGCCAAGACCGAGGTCTTCGACATCATCCACCAGTTTGCCGACCAGGGCCTGACGATACTCGTCGTGTCCTCGGAGCTGAAGGAAATAATGAATATAGCCGACAGGATAATGGTTTTGTCCAACGGCGTGAAAACGGCGGAATTCACTGCGGGCGAGGGCCTCACCGAGGACGATCTCGTCCTCGCCTCCTACGCCGGCCACCACACCGATGCCGACGCCGACGCAGAGGCCACAGCCTGAATCAAAGGGGGGAGCGACGAGATGAAAACAAAGAAACAGTATGATAAAAACGATTTCATAATGACCCTGCTGAAGGGGCGCACCTTTATAGTCCTCATAATCCTCGTGGTGCTGTTCAGCGTGCTGAGCGAGAACTTTTTCTCGACCTCGACCCTGCTGATGGTGGCAAAGCACGTCGCGCTCTACGGCATACTGGCCATCGGCATGACCTACGTCGTCATCACAGGCGGGATAGACCTGTCCGTGGGCAGCGTGGTCGGTCTGGGCGGCATGATCGCCGGCTACCTCATCCAGAAGGGCCTGACCATCGGCGGCTCAACGCTGTACTTCAGCGTACCCATGGTCATACTCATAGTCATCCTCCTCGGATGCCTGATAGGCTGGGTGAACGGCGCAGTCATAACGAAGCTTCGCGTTGCGCCCTTTATAACCACTCTGGGCACGATGTACATCTGCCGCGGCTTTGCAAACATCATTTCCGGCGGCGCGACCTTCTCCAACATCTCAGGCTATGAGGGTCTGGGAAATACCGGTCTCAAGTTCATGGGCTCGTCCATAGCGGGCATACCCGTCGGCGCCATCCTGCTGGTCATTCTGTCCGTTATCACGGCCATCATCCTGCGCAAGACCACCTTCGGCTGGCACGTCTACGCCGTCGGCGGCAACGAGCGTGCCGCAAAGATGAGCGGCATCAAGCCCGACAGGGTCAAAATCTACGTCTACATGCTCTCCGGCGCCTGCGCCGCGCTGGTCGGCATCATCAATACCGCCCAGCTCATGGCCGCGCACCCGGCCGGCGGCGACGGTTGGGAGATGAACGCCATCGCGGCCTCCGTCCTCGGCGGCACCTCCATGGCCGGCGGCATCGGCACAATAGGCGGTACCTTCGTCGGCGCCTTCGTCATCGGCGTGCTCAACGACGGCATGACCATGTGCGGTGTCACCGAGTTCTGGCAGAACGTCATCAAGGGCGCCGTCATCATCCTCGCTGTTGTCATCGACCAGTACCAGAGGAACCTGCAGGCCAAGATGGCTCTGCGCGTCAAGAATGAGGCGAAGTGATATGAAAAAGACAGGTATACTTAACGCCCGGCTCATGGGCCTCATCACGGCCCTCGGCCACAAGGACACGTTTATGATAGCGGACGCGGGCATGCCCATCCCGAAGGGCGTGGAAATAGTGGATCTCGTGCTGGTGGGCGGAGTGCCGAGCTTTAGGCAGGTCATGGACGCCGTGCTGGCCGAGACCTGCGTGGAGAGCTATACGCTTGCGGAGGAGATTGACGAAAACAATCCTGAGATGCTAAACTATATGCAGGAGAAGCTGGCTGGACTGCCCTGCGAGAAGATACCGCACGCAGAGCTCAAGAAGCGCTCGGCGAACGTGAAATTTGCCATACGCACGGGTGAATTCACCCCCTATCCGAACGTGATACTGACAGCCGGCTGCATATTCTGAGCGGAGGAAAGGAAACTGGTATGAAGGCTCTGTGTTTTGGCTCAATGAACATCGACTATGTGTACTCGCTTGACCACATAGTTGCACCCGGAGAGACGATATTCTCTACAGGCCGCGAGATATTTGCCGGCGGCAAGGGCCTGAACCAGTCCGTGGCCATGGCGAAGGCGGGACTGCCGGTCTGGCACGCAGGCATCTGCGGCACGGGCGGCGAGCTGCTGACGGACATGCTCGAGGCAAACGGGGTGGACACCTCGCTCATAAGACACGCTGACGCCGCGCCGGGGCATACGGTCATACAGGTGGACGCGAAGGGCCAGAACTGCATCATCGTCTACGGCGGCACGAACAGGGCCATCACGACTGAGTATATCAGGGAGGTTCTTGCGAACTTCGGCGCGGGCGACATGATCCTGCTGCAAAACGAGGTCAATCGGCTCGACGAAATTATTGACGAGGCGCACGCGCGCGGTCTGAAAGTGGTGCTTAACCCCTCTCCCTTCGACGCGGCGGTGCTCAGCTGCGATCTGGACAAGGTGGACCTGTTCCTCGTGAACGAGGTGGAGGGCTCTCAGATAAGCGGTCTGCCCGCGACGGAGCCGGAGGCGATACTGGATTGGTTTGCTGGCGCGCACCCGACAGCTGCGGTGATACTGACGCTGGGTTCGGACGGTGCCTGGTACTCGGACGCTCAGGAGCGAAGGTTCCAGCCGGCGGTGCCGACGAAGGCGGTGGATACGACTGCGGCCGGCGACACGTTCTCTGGTTTCTTCCTGGAGGGTTGGATGAACGGCAGGAGCGTGGCCGAGTCGCTGTTGCGCGCTGCCCGGGCGGCATCAATAGCGGTATCGCGCAAGGGTGCGGCGCCTTCAATACCATCAACTGCGGAGCTGGACAGCTATGGACGAGAATAAACGCCGGCTGTGGAGCAGCATTGCAATAAGAGTCTTTGCACTGCTGTATTTACTGTATATTCTGTATAAGCTCGGCACACTGCATGCCGCAGGAGCATCCGGCGTATCGGAGCTGGTGTTCATACTTATATGTGCCATCATTGTGATAGCCGAACTGGCTATAGTCTACACTGTCTACCGCAGCGCCCAAAGGCTCAAAGCCGAAGCAGCTAAGGATAAGGAAGAATAGATAACTCGTCCCCGGCCACAGTTTTGTGGCCGGGGACGCTGTACGTGATGCAGACATATGTTTCCTTATTCCGGCCTGTGCGTTCCGGTGGAGTCGCGCAGATATTGTTCCAACGTCCTGTCGAGCGCTTTTTTGCGCATTTGTCCGGTGGGCAGGTCTGCTCATGACACATTCCCCACGCACAAACAAGACAATTGCGGCGCCGGACAAAAACATTACGCAGCACCGAGAGTCTGACCGCCGGGTTCTCTCCTGTCGCCAGGCCCGGCAGGTGTCTGGCCGCCCATGTCTCCGCGCTGTCCAACACCCATCTGACCAGGGTTGTTCTCCGAGCCATCGTTTGTACTGACCTCTCCGCCGTTATTTGCATAGCTGCCGTCGCAGTCGATGGCAGTATCGCCATTGCCGTTGCAGGTGAGATCCAGCGTGCCGCCGCTTATCGTAAAGGCGCTCTCGCCCTTGATGCCCTTCTGGCTGACGGAGTCCTCGTCATCCTGCGTCTGAGCACCGGTATCCGTCCAGCCGAACGGCCCGCCCATGCCGCCGAAATCGTCGCCCGTGCTCATCTCCACGCTCGCGCTGCCCTCGCCGGTGTACAGCTCAAAGTCACCGCCGTCTATCTGCAGCTCGCCTTGGGCGCTCACGGCGTCGCCCTGGGACGTGATATCGAAGCTGCCGGAGGCGATATAGAGCGTGCCCAGCGTGAGGTCGTCGCTGTTCTCTGAGTGGATGCCGTCCTTGCCGGAGCTTATGGCGAAGTTGCCCGAGGCGATGGCCACGCTGTCCTTGCCTGACAGACCGTGGCTGGCAGCTGCAATGGTATAGCTGCCGCCGGCTATGACGAGGTCGCCCTTCGACACCACGCCGTGGCCCGCCTGCGCGTCTATGCTGAGGCTGCCTGAGCCGTTGAGCGTGAGGTCGGTCTTGGCGAAGATGACGGCGTCGATATTGTTGTCGTCGATGGCGATATATTCCCCGCCGTTCGCGAGCCTGTTCTCAGTACCCTCAGCCAGGGTGATAAAGACCTTGTCGGCCTCCAGAGCATAGATCGCGGCGGAGCTGCCGCAGGTGATATCCGCGCCCTTGAGGACGAGCTGCACCTTGTCGGTCTCGCCCGCGTTCACTATTATCTGTCCGTCGTCGAGCGTGCCGGAAACGACATAGACTCCCTCCGCGCCTATGACTATCTGCCCGCCGTCCACTGAGACGGCGTCAGAGGAGCAGGATGCGCTTTCTCCCTCGAGCATGATGGCGACGGCCTCAGCCTCGTCGTAGCTGCCGGCGAGGTCCCTGTCGCTGAAGATGGACGAGACAGATGCGGCATCCGTCCCGGCTGACGGACTTTCCTCGGGCGTATCGGTCCCCGCCGCAGGGTCGGTCTGTGCGGTCACGTCCTGCGCGCCGCAACCGCTGAGAGTCAGCAGGGCGCAGAGCAGGATTGACACGAGTATACGTATATTTATTTTCATCGTACGGTCTCCTTGTCTTACAAAGTTGCCGTGGCGCTATCCTGATGGCCCAGGGATATCTCGAGATTCCCGTTGCGCAGGCGCAGCTGGTCTATGAGGCTTTTTTCCTGCGCCGGGTCCCTGAGGACGAGGTCGTAGGTGAGCTTTATGAGGCTGCCCATGTTGGTAGTCTTCACCTGCTCAAGACGGTAGCTCCTGGTATACTTCGCCAGGACGGGGTCAAACACCCCGGCGTAGTCGAGATCTTCCGGTATGGTGATGTGCAGGGTGCGCTCCGTGGCGCCTTTTGACTCCGCGCGCAGGCTGAGGGCGTTGTATAGCATCATGGCCGCGCCGAGTATGAGGGTGAAAAGCGCACCATAGCCGAGGTAACCCATGCCGGTGATAAGCCCCGTGCCCATGGCCACGAACAGCGCCCCTATCTCCCTTGCGGAGCCGGGCGCCGAGCGGAAGCGTACCAGATTGAACGCCCCGGCCACCGCTACGCCCGTGCCCACGTTGCCGTTCACCATGAGGATAACGACGCAGACCACGGCCGGCAGGATGGCAAGCGTGACCATAAGGCTCCGGCTGAAACGCGAGCGCCACATGGTCATCGCGCAGAGCAGCAGGCCCAGCAGCAGGGACACGCCTATGCACAGAAGGAAATCGGCGGGGTCGATAGTGTCGGTGAGAGAGCTGTCGAAAATCCCGCGAAAGAGGCTGTCAGGCATACTTCCTCTCCCCCTTCCGCTCCGCCGCCATCATGTCCATGTAGGCTGTGCCGTACTTGGAAAAGGAGGTCCTGTACAGCCCCAGTCCTGAGAGAACACGCACCATCCACAGGGGCAGACCGCCCGCCGCCTTCAGCTCCATCAGAACCCGGCCAGGCGGCAGGAGCGAAGCGCCGTGTGTGCCGGAGTCCAGCGTCAGCAGCTCGCGGCGGCAGCGTATCTCCCTGTCGAAGGTAACGCGGAAGTCCTGTCCTCCACGCCGCGATAGGAGTCTCGCTCGTAGGAGAGGAACGCGGTGGGGCGCAGCTGTCTGTAAAATCCCATGGTGTAGGCCAGCTCCGAGCCTATCTGACTCTCCGGCCAGGGCATTGTGCCGGCGACACAGGCCATCGCCTGCTGCTGGGGCAGGGAGATCCTGCGCTTGTAGACCACCGAGCGGTACTTCTTTTTCAGCTCAACGAAGATCTGGTCGTCCTGTCCCGCGCGGCCATAGCTGCGCAGCCGGAGCTTCTCCTTGTACACCGGCTTTTCCAGACTGCGCCGCACGAGCAGGAAGCTCGGCGTGTCCAGGTACAGGTTCCGTATCGAGCTGTGGCTGTAGCCGTCCGGCTCCATGTATGGCTCCATCGCGCTCAGGACCGCCCGGAGCTGGTCGGAATCCATCAGATATTTGTATTCATAGCGCTGAAATGTCATCTGCGTCAAATCTGCCGCCTCCAGGTCTGTGATCGTAAGGCCAGTGTAAAAAGCCGACCCTAACTGAAGCTTAAACGGAAGAACTTTTTAGATTAACAAACTGTAAATTCCGCTCCAGCCCGTATCGCCCCGTCCGCATTTTAACCGCAGTTATGACACGCGCCGCGCCGTCTCTCAGGTGAGTTTCGGCACGGCGCTTTTTATCTGTCCCGGTACTCGCTCGGAAGCATGCCGGTGTATTTTTTAAAAACGCGGGAGAAATGGCTCGGCGAGGAAAACCCGAGATAGGAGCTGATGCTTGTGAGGCTCTTATCGGTGTAATCCAGCAGCCTCTGGGCCTCTGCGGTCTTCTCGCGCAGGATATAGTCCGTCAGGCTCCCACCCGACTCAGCCTTGAAACGCTCGGAGAGATACGGGCGGCTGATATACAGCTCCTTCGCCATGTCGTTCACGCTGATGCGCTCGCACAGGTGGCGCTGAACGTAGTTTGCGACCTTCAGCGTCAGCTCGGTGGTCCCAACGCCGCGCAGCCGCGCCACGCGCCGGGCGTAGTCCGCCACCATATGGAACTGCAGATTTGATATCCGCTCCGCGCTGCCCAGCAGCTCGCACTGCTGTATGTACGAGTCGCTCATGGCCAGCGCCTCCTCCGCGCCCATGCCGCCCGATATCGCCGCGCGCGAGACCAGCGTGCAGGTGACGACGAAGGTGTTCCTCAGCTGGCGCAGCTGGTCGCGGGCTATGACACCGCCGCGCACCGCCGGGGCCGTCGCCGCCCAGGCCTCCAGCCCCTGTATGTCCCCGCGCTGGACGATCTGCAGCACCTGCCGCTCCACATCCATCGTGTTGTGCGAACCGCCCGCGGGGCCAGTCATGCGCGCATCGTACTGCCGGCGAGCTGCCGCGCCGCGCAGCTCGCGCTGCTCGGAGTCGTAAATTGTCACGTCCTTGAGCTCCAGCCGCTCACCGCCGAGCATAAAGTTCACCGCGCACAGCATCCGGATGATGCTCTCGAGCGGCATCGGCACAATGGCCCGCATCGCAGAGACAAACTCGCCGACCCGCTCCTGCGGCACGTCCGCGCGGAAGGCCAGCTCGCGAAGCTCACGCTCCCCGCCGCCTACCTGACTCGCCGGGCCAACGATTATCCTGATGTCCCCGCAATTCACCACGCCAAAATAATAGAAATCCGGCGTGACATGATAACCCCGAAGTGACCCCTTCGTTATTTCTTGCGAAAACAGCTATAAGTTGTCCTCTCAGCGTCTCGAGTCGGGCATAATATATAGAGCCGAAGCTTGTTTGCGTAATAGTTGCGTGAATGATTGACAAGTCTGCTCAAAAGTGCTAAGTTTAAAGCAAATGTTTTCGTGATTTGTGTAAAATGGCTGCCAAACCGCCATTACACTTAAATTCGCAAAGGAGAATACAAAATGTCACAGGAATTCAGCCACAAAAACCTGTTGCTCACGTCGCCGTCCAGAGCCTTCGGCTGTGTCCAGAGATATATCCAGGGCCCGGGCGAACTTGGGCATGTGTTTGATTACGGCAAGAAGTATGGAGATAAGTTCCTCTTTATAATTGATTCTGGCGTGTTCGATATGATCAAAGGCAAGATCGAGGCTATTGAGGACAAAAACGGCTGCTCTTGGATGTACGAGTCCTACTTCGGAGAATGCTGCAAGGAAAATGTCGAGGCCCTGACCGCTGTCGTCAAGCAGAGCGGCTGCAACGTTGTCTGCGGCGTCGGCGGCGGCAAAGTGCTCGACACGGTCAAGCTCGTGGCGGACGCCGCGGATGTGGCCCGTATCATCCTGCCCACCTCCGCCTCCAGCGACGCACCTGCGGCCGACTGGGCGGCGGTCTACGATATAAACGGCGTCCATCTGGGCGGCGTGCCCACGAAACGCAGCACCGAGCTGGTCCTGGTTGACTCCGCCATCATCGCCACGGCTCCTGCAAGGCTCTTCGCCGCCGGTATCGCCGACGCCCTCGTCACCTGGTTTGAAGCCGTCGCCAACGAAAAAGCCGGTACCCCGAACTGGATCGGCCGCGGCTACGTCATAAGCCGCGCGGGCATGGCCATAGCCAAAGAATGCTATGAAGTGCTTGTCTCGGAAGGCAAACGCGCCTATGAAGCTGTCAAGGTAAAGGCTCTCACCCCCGCCGTGGAGGACGTGATTGAGGCAAACGTGCTCCTGAGCGGCCTCGGTTTCATGAACGCAGGCTGTGCCGGCGCACACGGCGTGCATAACGGAATTTCCGAGATCGAAGCCGGCAACGCCTATCTGCACGGTGAAAAGGTCGCCTTCGGCCTCGTCTGCGAACTCGTGCTCGAGAACGCAGACGACGAGCTCATCAACAGCATGTTGGAGCTGATGCACAGCATCGATCTTCCTATCACCATGGAGCAGTTCGGCATCGAGTGCAACGACGAAAACCTCGACATAATCGTGGAGCATACCGTCTTCAAAAACGCGCTTATCCACAGAGAACCAGTCGTCATTACGCCCGATGTCGTCCGAAACGCCATCATTGCAGCAAACAACATTGGTCACAACTTCCTGAACAGCAAAAAATAAACCACGCATTTCAAATGCAACCGGCGTCCCGCAAAAAAGCGGGGCGCCGGTTTTTGCTTAATACAATGAGCAATATATGCAAATTCGAGCGAGAACTTCAAGTTGGGCGCGGCACGCTGCAGCAGGCCTCCAAATTTGTATTCTGGAGGCAATAATATGTGGAATTTGGCTATAAATACCGATGATTTTTTAACAAAACAAAGCGGTTCATAGTTAAAGTGCAATAAAGAAGCAAGCCCATAATCAGCGTTTTGCCGAAATAAATAAAAAACCGTCCAAACCGCGGGGTTTTCGCATCGCTAAACCGACAAATTTGTTGCATTCATATTTAAAATCGGCCTATAATAACACAATTCGCTTTCAATTTGTTTTAACGCAAACGTTTGGTTAAAAAATCATTGCCAAGTCCCGAATGAATAGAGTAAAATAGTCTTGGTTTGGTAGTCATAATTTGCAAAGACATTGGCGTTGAAATCTGTGCTCCTGGTTAAAATGTCTACATTGAGAGTCGGGCCGCACAAATGTTTGCGTAAAATTAGGCAAATCACGAAAATGGGCGTCCTGGGCTGCATTCAGCTTCAAACTGTGCCATGAGAAGCCGCCGGGTCTGCTCAATAATGCGAAAGCGGAGGATAGTATGAAAGAAATCTATGTTAATCTAAAGCGCTTTGAGGTCCCAAAGAGCATGGGCGGCATCTGCCCGTTGGAGAATCCGGTGGACTGGATGAGGCAGATAATCCACGAGACCGCTGAATACGGCCTTGGGAACATCGAAGGCGTGGATCTAACATATTTTGTCCCCGAGTCCATGGTGCTGCCGGCGCTTGACGCCGTGGCCGCTGAGGGTCCGGAGAAGACCGGCTGTCTCAAGATCGGCTGCGCGGGGGTTTTCCGCGAGGACGTGGAGCCGGGAGGCAACTTCGGCGCCTTCACGACCAACAAGCCCGCGGCGGCGCTCAAGGCCATCGGCTGCAGCTGGGTCGTTGTGGGTCACAGCGAGGAGCGCAAGGACAAGCTCTCTTTCCTTAAAATGTACGACGAGGCGGAAAATTCCGCCGGGGACATTGACGCTGCGCTGCGCACTGTCGAAAAGACAATAAACGCCGAAATGCTCTGTGCCCTGAGACGCGGAATGAGCGTGCTCTACTGCATTGGTGAAACGGAGGAGCAGAAGGGCTCCGACGACCCCGCCGTCTACGAGCCAAGGGTCAGGGAAGTCCTCCGCAGGCAGATTACAGAGGGTCTGGCGGGGATGGAAGCCGCCGCAGAGGGTCAAAAAGTTGCTATCGCCTACGAGCCTATCTGGGCGATCGGCCCCGGCAAGACCCCCGCCAGCGGAGAATATGTCTCATTCGTCAGCTCCTGCATCAAGGAGATTTGCCGTGAGGTCTACGGCAAGGAACTCTCCGTAGTCTACGGAGGCGGACTCAAGGAGGAAAATGCCGAGGAGCTTGCCGCGGTAAAAACTATCGACGGCGGTTTCGTCGCCCTGACAAAGTTTGTCCCGCCGATTGCGTTCGACGTGGCGAGCCTGAAGAACATCATCCAGGCTTACGTTAAATGAAGGAAGGCAAAGGTCAAATGAAAAAGCTCGAATTCGAATACGGCCAGGGTCTCATGTCCGCGGAGCTTCCCGACAGCACGGATGTTTTCATCCCCGGGGAAACGGTGCCCGATCCCCCCTGTCTGCCTCAGGACTGGGACAGCCTTTATGCCGCTACGCTCGAGAGCATCCGCGCTCCCATCGGCATGAAGCCTCTGCGCGAGATCGCCGGTCCCGGCAAGAGCGTAGTCTTCGTCATTCCGGACATCGTGAAGGGCGGCACCCAGCCGACCGCGCACCGCAGAGTGGCCATACGTGCCTGCCTTGACGAGCTCTATGCCTCCGGCGTGGACAAGCACGACATCCTTCTTCTTTTCTCCAACGGTCTTCACCCGAGGGCAACTGTCGCGGAGATGAAGAAAATACTCGGCGAGGAGCTCTTTGGAGAATTCTACTGGAGCGGGCAGATAACGAGCCACGACAGCGAGGACCCCGAGCACATGGTCGATCTGGGCTGCACCCGCCGAGGCGACCCGGTGCTCATGAACAAATACGTCTACGACTGCGATATCCCCATTCTCATAGGCCACACTCAGGGCAACCCCTACGGCGGATATTCCGGCGGATACAAGCACTGCGCGACCGGTATCACCCACTGGCGCAGCATAGCCAGCCATCATGTCCCCAGCGTCATGCACCGAGCGGACTTCACCCCGGTGAGCAGCCACAGCCTCATGCGCACCAAATTCGACGAGATCGGAATGCACATGGAGGAGAAAATGGGCCATCCCTTCTTCTGCTGCGACGCCGTACTGGACACCTATTCTCGTCAGATCGCGATATTCAGCGGCTGGGCCAAAGAGATGCAGCCAGCCTCCTGGAAGATTGCCGACAGGCGCACCTATGTCCCCTATGCGAAGGAAAAATACGACGTGATGGTGTTCGGCATGCCGCAGGACTTCCACTACGGCAATGGCATGGGAACGAATCCCATTCAGATGATGCAGGCACTTTCCGCGCAGGTCATTCGTCACAAGCGGGTCATGAAAGACAACTGCGTGATCATCTGTTCATCCATCTGCAACGGCTATTTCCACGACGAGCGCTGGCCCTATCTTCGCGAGCTGTACGAGATGTTCCAGCACGACTACATGAACACCCTTGCGGACATGAACCGCTACGGCGAGTATTTTGCAACCAACGAGGAGTACATCCGCAAGTACCGCTTCTGTAACGCCTTCCACCCCTTCCACGGCTTCTCGATGATGAGCTGCGGCCACATTGCCGAGATGAATACCTCCGCGATATATATAGTCGGGGCGCAGGAGCCGGGCATTGCCAGGGGCATGGGGCTCAAGACGAGGGCCACCTTTGAGGAGGCGCTCGAGGACGCGATGAAGAAATACGTCGGGCCTGAGCCGAAGATTCTCGCCCTGCCCAAGACCTTCAAGATCGGCGCCGTCCACCTCTGCATGGCGGACGAGGGATACGACGGCTGAGCGGAAAGGAGAACAGAGATGATTTCCAAGGAGAAAGTCAGGGAGCTTCGGCTCTTTGCCGCGGACATCCGCATAGCTGCCCTCGAGGAGTTCGAGTCCATAGGCGTAGGCCATGTCGGCGGCACGATGTCAATCTGCGATCTCATGGCCTGCCTCTACGGCGATGTCATGAACGTAGACCCCAAGGATCCCAAGTGGGAACTGCGTGACCGCTTTATAATGTCCAAGGGCCACGCGGGCCCTGCGATGTACGCGGCCCTCGCCCTGCGCGGCTTCTTCGACCGGGAGGAACTCAGGACCCTCAATAAGCCCGGCACCCGACTGCCCAGCCACACCGACGGCAACAAGACCCCCGGCGTGGACATGACCACCGGTTCTCTTGGCCAGGGCTTCTCGACCGGTCTCGGCATTGCCATGGGCTGCAAGAAAAAGGGTCTCGAGAACTATGTCTACATCCTCCTGGGCGACGGCGAGTGCGAGGAGGGCCAGGTCTGGGAGTGCGCGATATTTGCCCCCGCCAAGGGCCTCACGAACGTCATCGGCTTCGTTGACCAGAACGACCTTCAGCTCTGCGGCTCCCTCGACGAGGTAGCGGGCTTCGGAGAGATCGGCAAAAAGTTTGAAGCCTTCGGCTGGCATGTCGTTGATGTCGCCGATGGCAACGACGTGGAGCAGATCATGGAATCCATCGACCTCGCCAAGAGCGTCAAGGACAAGCCTTCCATGCTCATACTCCACACGGTAAAGGGCAAGGGCTGCTGCTTTGCCGAGGGCGTTTTCAACCACAACATACCGGTATCCCCCGAGCAGGCGAAGGCCGCCGTTGCCGAGCTTGAGGCGTACAAGGCCGCCCTCTGAGGCCGGAGAAAGGTAAGGGTACACGATATGAATATCAAACTGGCAAAGGACAACCGCCCCGGCGATCTGGAAATGCGTCAGGCTTACGCCCAGGCGCTGGTCAAAATGATAGAGGCAGGCGAACCCATCATCGCCACAGATGCAGACCTCATGCGCGCCATAGGAGTGCTCCCCTACAAGGAGAAGTACCCTGACAACATCTTCGACTGCGGCATCGCGGAGGCCAACATGATAGGCGTGGCCTGCGGCCTTTCCGCAGAGGGCTTCATTCCCTTTACGCACACCTTCGGCACCTTTGCGAGCCGGAGGGTCATGGACCAGGTGTTCATGAGCGGAGCATACGCCAAAAAGAACGTAAAAATGCTCGGCAGCGACCCCGGCGTCTGCGCTGCGCTCAACGGAGGCACGCACATGGCCCTTGAAGACGTCGCCATGATGCGCTGCGTGCCCGAGGTCACGATAGTCGAGCCGACAGATGCAGCAATGGTAAAAGACCTCATCCCCAAGATAGCTCACACCTATGGCATGTTCTACATCAGGATGTGCCGGACAAAGGTCGAGACCATCTACGAGGACGGCTCCGAGTTTGACATCGGCAAGGCCGTCACCCTGCGCGATGGAAACGACGTCACGATCATAGCCGCAGGGCGTGAGGTCATTGAGGCCCTGAAGGCGGCCGAGCTGCTCGCCGCCGAGGGCATGAACGCCAGGGTACTGGACATGTTCACGATAAAGCCTCTGGACTCCGAGGCAGTGCTCGCCGCCGCCAGGGAGACCGGCGCCATCGTTACCGCCGAGAACCACAACATAGTCGGCGGACTCGGAAGCGCGGTAGCGGAGCTGCTCGCAGACTGCTTCCCCGCTCCTGTCGAGCGCATCGGAGCCAAAGATGTGTTTGGGGAGGTTGGACCGTCCGACTATCTGAAACAGCGCTTCGGCATCACCGCGGACGATATCGCTGTCGCCGCGAAAACGGCCGTGGCAAGGAAGAAATAAGGATATTGGCCCAAGGGCACAATATAAATGTTTATGGAGGTATCAAAATGAAAAGACTTCTGTCAATCCTGCTCGTCGCCGTGATGCTGGTCGGCATTCTTGCCGGCTGCGGCACCGAGCCCGTAGACGAGACCACCGATCCCCCCACCAGCGGCGAACCCGTTGAAGGCGGCGATACAACTGAAACCACCTGGGGCATCGAGCCCATGTCCGAGCCCATCACCATGAACCTCGGCTACTTCTCCGGTGCGATGCACGCCCTGCCCTGGTACGTCATGGATGAGAAGGGCTGGGCCGAGGAGCTCGGCATCTCCTTCGAGTACCTGTCCTTCATCTCCGGTCCCGTCATGATGGAGGCCAGCAGCGAGTGGGACATCTGCTCCACCGGCGCTCCCGGCACCATCCCCGGCATGCTCGGCTATGACGTCAAGGTCATCGGCTACTGCGACGAGGAGGCTTCCATCAACATGTACGTCCGTGAGGACTCCGCCATAGCCCAGTCCGGGCAGGGCAACATCGAGGGCTACCCGAACATGTACGGCACCGTTGACGACTGGAAGGGCACCACCGTCCTGCTGCCGATCGGCACCACCGCGCACCAGAGCCTCGTCACCGTCCTTGAGCAGATCGGCCTGACCGCCGACGACGTGACCATGCAGAACATGGACGTCACCACCGCCATGACCGCGTTCAAGGCCGGCGAGGGCGACATGATGTGTGTCTGGACCAGCACCTCCATTGAGGCCGAGCAGCTCGGCTATGTGCGCGCCGCCAGCTCCCTCGAGAATGGCGTCGTCATCCCCACCGCCATCTGTGCCACCGAGGAGGCCCTGAACGATTCTCTCAAGCATGAGGCTATCGTGAAGCTCTGGGAGCTCTACTACCGCACCCTCCAGTGGATCAAGGAGAACGTTGACGAGGCCGCCCAGCTCTACACCGACACCTGCACCATCGAGGGCGTCAGCGGAGCCGACGACTATGACCTGTGCTACACCTCCCTGAACGACTGGTTCTTCCCCATGTACATCGACGAGATGATCGAGATGATGACCACCTCCGCCCCCGACGCCGCCGGACTGTACGAAGGCGAGATCGGAAACGGCTACAATGAGCTGTTCAACACCTTCGACTTCTTCATGTCCCAGGGCAGCTACACCATTGACGACAGGAATTATATCATCGAAAACAACATGGTCGACAACTCCATAGCCACGGAGGTTGCCGAGATAATCGCGGCCCGCTAAGCACCGATTAGGCTTTGGGCATAGTCCTCCCGGGCTATGCCCAGGCCGTTCATCTTATTAAGGTTGGTACAAAAAATGAGAAAAACAGACAAAAAGGCTGAGAAGCCCGGACGCGGCAGGACTGGTAATTCCTATGTCTATGCCATGCTGTCCATAGCCGGTATCCTGACTTTTTTGATAATCTGGCAGCTCTTGCTGGAGTTCGGTATAGTGTCCGACCGTTATCTGGCCAAGCCTACCGAGCTTGTTCTGCTGTTCATCTACAAACTGACAAACGCCAACCCCGACGGCGCGACCCTTCCCGTCTCCATCTGGGCCAGTCTTCAGGTCGCAATGACCGGTCTGTGCCTCGGCGTGGTCACCGGAGTGCCTCTGGGCCTGCTCATGGGCTGGTTCAAGGGCATCGACAGATTCGTAAACCCCATCTTCGAGATCATCCGGCCTATCCCGCCCATCTCCTGGATCCCTCTGACGGTCCTCTGGCTGGGCATCGGGCTTCAGGCCAAGGCATTCATCATCTATTTCTCGGCCTTTATCCCCTGTGTTATCAACTCCTACACGGGTATAAAGCTCACAAACAAAACGCTTATTAATGTGGCAAAAACCAGTGGCGCCGGCACTGTTGAGACCTTCATCAAGGTCGGCATCCCTTCCGCGATGCCCCTGGCATTCTCCGGCATCCGCGTCGCGGTCGGCAATGCATGGTCCACGCTGGTCGCGGCCGAAATGCTCGCCGCCAGCGCCGGACTTGGATATATGATCTCTATGGGCAGGCTCTATGCCCGGCCGGACATCATCCTCCTCGGTATGATAGTCATCGGTATCATCGGCGCGATTTTCAACGGTCTTCTCACCCTCATAGAGAACCGCGTCATCAAGTGGAGGTGAAGAAATGGTCAAACTGGACAAAAACGGCCGCAAGGGCGAGTTCAAGGTGATAACACCAAAGGATGTTATCTACACTGTACTGCCCGTCATCTCCCTGGGCCTTCTGATCTTCCTCTGGTACTATGTTTCCTCCTCCGCGCCGGACATGTTCCCCACGATGCAGGCAACATGGGCCAGGCTCATAAAGCTCTTTGAGCAGCCCATCATGCGCGTTTCCTACTTCGGCCACATCTGGGCCAGCCTCAAGAGAGTGCTCATCGCCCTCGTCGCAGCCATAGCCATAGGCATCCCCTTCGGCACCATGCTGGGCTGGAACAGAAAGCTCGACGCCTTCTTCGGCTCGATATTCAATATTATCCGCCCCATCCCGCCGCTGGCCTGGATACCGCTTATCATCATCGCCTTCGGCATTGGCGAGTTCCCGAAGATCCTCATCGTGTTTATCGGCGCCGTAATGCCCATCGTCATCAACACCAGAGCCGGACTCAAGAATGTTGAGCCGCTTTACCTTGACGTCGGCAGGCTCTTTGACGCCAACCGCAGGCAGATGCTCATCGAGGTGGCCATTCCCAGCGCCATCCCCGCCATCATTGCCGGTATTAAAACCGCCACGAGCACGGGCTGGATGGTCGTCCTCGCGGCCGAGATGCTCAGCGCCAAGAGCGGCGTCGGCTTCCTCGTCACCAGAGGTATGGACGGCAACGATATGCCGCTCGTCCTCGTCGCTATGATCACCATAGGCATCGTAGGCGCTCTGCTCGGTGTCGTCACGTCGATTATTGAAAGGTTGTTGTGCCCATGGCTGCAAATAAAGTAAAGTTACAGATAAAGAACCTGAGAAAGGTCTTTCAGGGCAAAAACGGCGACACCGTCGCCGTTGACGGCGTGAGCTTCGACGTCTACGACAACGAGTTCCTGGTACTGCTCGGGCCCGGTCAGTGCGGCAAGACCGTCATGCTCAACATGATAGCCGGTCTGGAAACGCCCACTGAGGGCGAGATAATCCTCGACGGTGAACACGTAAAGGGCCATGATCGCAAGATAGGCATGGTTTTGCAGAAAACCGCGCTCATGCCTTGGAAGACCGTCATGCACAACGTCGAGATCGGGCCCAAGTGGAGGGGCGTATCCAAAGCTGAACGTACCGCCACCGCCCAGAAGTTTATCGATCTTGTCGGACTGCACGGCTTTGAAAAATCCTATCCTGCCCAGCTCTCCGGCGGCATGAAACAGCGCGTCGGCATAGCAAGGGCCTACGCCAACGATCCCGAGATCCTCATCATGGACGAACCCTTCGGCGCTCTGGACGCCCAGACCCGATACGCCATGGAGGAGGAGATAGCTAAGATATGGCAGCTCCAGAAACGGACGGTCATCTTCGTCACCAACAACATCGAGGAGGCCTGCTACCTGGGCGACCGCATCATCCTGTTCAGCAACCGTCCCGCCAAGATTAAGGAGATCTACCCGAATGATCTCCCAAGGCCGAGGGACATGATATCCGACGAGTTCCTGAAGCTCCGTACCGCCATATCTGACAACACGGACCTCGCTATCGACACGAAGTAAAGGAGAACAACAGATATGAGCGAAGCAACAATCGAAAAGGCAGTGCAGGACGATCGCCCCGTAAAGGTCGAGGTCAGCCATCTCACTAAATATTTCGGCACCCTTCATGTCCTGGACGATGTCTCCTTCAACATCAAGAAGGGCGAGTTCGTGTGCGTCGTCGGTCCCACCGGCTGCGGCAAGACCACGTTCCTCAATCTTCTCACTAAAATATACGAGCCCTCGGAGGGCACACTGAAAATAGACGGGGAGCTGGCCGACCCCAAAAAGCACAACCTTGCCTTCGTCTTCCAGGAACCCTCCTCCTTCCCCTGGCTCACCGTCGAGGAAAACCTGAAGTTCGGGCTGAAGATAAAAAAGCTGCCCAGAGAAGTCATCGACGCCAGGGTAGAGAGGATAATAAAGCTGCTGGGTCTCGAGGAGTTCAGGCATGACTATCCCTCCTCCCTCTCCACCAGCACGGAGCAGCGCGTAATAATAGGCCGCGCCTTCGCCATGGAGCCGGACCTGCTGCTCATGGACGAGCCCTACGGCCAGATGGACATCAAGCTCCGCTTCTACCTCGAAGACGAGGTGCTCAGGCTCTGGCGAGAGATAGGCACCACCGTCGTGTTCATCACGCACAATATCGAGGAGGCGGTCTACCTCTCGGAAAAGGTGCTTATCCTCAGCAATAAGCCCGCCAAGATCAAAGAGGAGCTTGTAAACAATCTGCCGTATCCGCGTGATATCACCTGCAAGGAGTTCATCGACATGAGGAAGCATATCACGGATATGATCAAATGGTGGTAACGGAGGTAATTTCAGCATGGACGGAATGCACTACAGGCTCTCTTCCGCCTTTGGCGGCGGAAATCGGCTGCCCGTGGTCCCCGGACAGGAGGACTATGTCGGCCGGATACTTGAGCATGAGATAAGCAAGCAGCTCTATGACGAGTTCATCGAGCGCAAGGCTGCGCTCGGAGTGACGAAAAATTTCGAGGAGATCATCGACTATTTCAAGGTCGCACCCGGCGAGACGCCCGCAGGCTTCCGCGTGGAGTACGTATTCGAGGGCGACGGAGCGGTCAGGGCTGACCTCGTCAGGGACATCTCCTATGACAAAAACGGGGTAAAGCGCCCGCAGAAGATACTCTTCAGCGCGGACTCGGCCAACCCCTATGAGGTCGAGCCGATGAAGAAGCTCATCTCTAACCTGACCTGCAACCCCGCGATAATCTACAACCTGTTCATCAACAACCCCAAGGCAAACGTCGGCGGCAAGTATAAGACCCGCGACGAGGTGCTCAAGGACATCGGTGATATGCTTGGCCCCGGCTGCGACATAAGCGTCGAGCTGAATGACCCCTTCGGCTCCTCCGAGAGCGAGATACTCGAGGAAGCCGCGCGCTTCAGGGAGCTGCTGTCCAAGTACCGTGTCGTCATAAAGGTGCCGCATACCGGCCCTGTCAACGCCTCGAACGTCTCCGAGCTGATGACCGGGGATAAAAAGTTCTCAAAGCGCTACAACGAGGGCGCGACGGCGGATTTCTTCCGGGGCCACAATCTGGCGCTGATGCTCCAGGAACACGGCTACCGCGTAAACTTCACGCTCATGTTTGAGCCATATCAGACCGCGCTGGCGCTCCAGGCCAGGCCGTACTTCATCAACAGTTTCATCATGTTCCGTCACTCGCAGAGCATGCAGATGGCGGGCCTGATGCGTGCCTATGAGGAGACCGGAGACCCGCTCTTTGTCGAGCAGCTCCAGAAGTACATGGTCGAGAACGACTATCTCTCGGCTTCGGAAATGAATGCGGACAGGTTTGCGGCCTACACCCGTGCTCGGGAGATACTCAGGTACCGCGGCTTCCTCGACAACCCCGCCTCGGACGGACTGGACGGCATAAGGCACAACCTCAACTGCCTAAGGCAGGCCAACCTTCCGGACACGAGGCTCATCATCTGCAACATGCAGGGCGAGAACTACTATCCCTATATCGACCGTCTGCTCATGCAGCCGGAGTATCTGGACATGGCCGACCGCGTGGTCATAACCGCCGGCCCCGAGCTGCTTGCCCAGTTCACCTCGAACGCCGTCGTCATGCAGTTCCACAGGAGGTTCATGAACGCGGCGAACGGAGCAAAATAACTGCAAGGCCCTGTGCCCCGCAGCCACAAGAAGGATCATACTATGAATGTAGAACAACTGGCGGTGTACTTCTGCGCCGCAGCGCTTGCCGGATTTATACACAGCTCGCTGGGTATGGGCTTCGGCATGATCGCAATGGCGACGACAACGCTGTTCGTTCCGTATAACAACGCCGCAGCCGTCGTATCGGTAGCACTGTTTGTGCTCGTATTTCAAATCAGCATCTCGCTTCGGAAGTATATCGACTGGAGAGAGATCATAATGCCGAGCATAGTACTTGCCATAGGCAAGATGATTGGCATAGTGCTGATGATGCATTTGCAGTCTGCTCTGCTGCGCATCGCGCTCGGCGTGTTTCTCATCGTGTATTCCGTCACTCAGCTGCTGGATATCAAGGCCATGCGGATAAAGGGCACCCCGCTTCAGGCGGCCGTCTTTTGCGGTCTTGGGGGCTTTTTTGGAGGGGTTTTTAACGTATCTGGCCCGGCAGCCGCTATCTACTGCCAGGCCAGGTACGGCCACGATCCGAAAAGATACGCCGCCAACATGAACTGTATTTTCGCCCCGTCCGCCATTGTGGCGCTCGCAATGCATATCTGGTACGGCAACTTCAACGCCGACGCCGTGGTCGGCAGCGCGTCCATGGTCGTGGCCGTGCTCATCTCCACCGTAGCCGGAGTTTCCGTCCTCAAAAAGATCAACGCAAAAAACATGCGCAAGCTGAGCTACATATACATCATCATCATGGGCGCTGTCACCTGCATCAGCGGCTGAAGAAAGGATCTTGAAATGAACATAGTTGTTGGCTCGGACAAAAACGGTTATCCGCTGAAGGAAGAGATCGCGGCGATGCTCAGAGAGCAGGGCCACACCGTTTTCGACGTTGGCACGACGGACCTGGATTCGCCCAGACCTCACACCGTGACCGCACCCGCCGCCGCGAAAATGATCCAGGAAGGCAAGGCCGAACGCGGCTTCCTCTTCTGCGGCACGGGCATGGGCATGTCGATAATGGCAAACAAGCACAAGGGCATATATGCGGCAGTCGTCGAAAGTTGCTACGCTGCCGAGTACTGCCGCAAGATAAACGACGCCAACATAATGTGCGTCGGCGCTTTCATCGTCGGCACCGGCATGGCAAAGGAAATGGCAAACATCTTCATAAACACTGAATTCATGCAGGACTTCCCGCAGTGGAGGATCGACTTCTGCGGCGGCCAGCAAAAAATCGTCAAGCAGCTCGAAGAAGATCTGTTTAAGTAACAAAAAAGAGTGAATTTTTGCAAATTCACTCTTTATTACTTATATCAGAATATCTCAGGCGATCGGTATGCAAGTCTCCCGCTCCACTATGCTGAACGGCAGAAAAACCTTGAGCGGCAGGTTGTGCTTTCCCTCTATCCTGTCGATGAGCAGCTTGACCGTCATGTTGCCCAGCTCCTCGATCGGAATATGCACTGTCGTCAGCGCCGGCGACATATACTGAGAGGTCGGGATATCGTCAATGCCTATTATCGAAATATCATCCGGTATCCTGTATCCGTCCTCTTTTAACGCACGCATGGCACCTATTGCGGTCATGTCATTGGCACAGAAAAGAGCCGTGATGCCCTTGGACTGGGACATGATCTTCCTTGCGCCGGCATAGCCGCCCTCGGAGGAGAGAACGACCTCGACCTTGTAATCGGGATTCAGCTCTATGCCGTTGGCTACCAAAGCTGCACAGTAGCCCTTGTATCGCACCTCATTCTCAGACTCGCCGACGTAACCTATGTTTCTGTGACCCTGACGTATGAGGTAGCCCACCGCCTCAAAAGCAACGTCAAATCCGTTGCACAGCACCTGATCGTAGCTGGGATTAAATTCGTTGAGTCCTACATACACAAGGTTCACATGCGTCCTTGTCAGGCAGTCAACTATCCTCTTCTCGCAGCGGCCGAGTATGATGATACCTTTCATCTTGTCCTCGGTAAACGCCTGGAGTATGGACGGGTTATCGAAATCCGCCGAGGAATACATATACTTGATGTAATAGCCCGTATCGGATACTGCGGCTTCGATGCTCTGCATCAGCTGGGAAAAGTACGGGTCCATGAGCGCAAAAGGCATTCGCGCGAAAAGGACGGCTATGGACTGATCCGCTCTCGGGGGTGTTCCCGCAGTTTTGCCCTTATTTTTCAGGTCCTGCGCCGCAGCGTTCGGCGTGTAGCCTGCACTCTGAGCGATACTCAGGATGCGCTGCTGCACCTCGGGGCTGGCCGCAGAAGGACTCTTCCCGTTGATGACTCTTGATACGGTGGAGATGGAAACATTGGCTTGTCTGGCAATTTCTTTTAGTGTCATTGCTATACCCCGTCTGAGAGAAATTATACTACAATTATACCATTAATTCGCGAATAGGCAACACAAAAAGTTATGGATACAGGAGAAGGAAAATTGCGTATGCTCAGAGAAATCGGCCTTTCCGCAAGTATGCTCTGCGCGGACCCGGGCGATCTGGAAGGAGATATAAGGCAGATCAACGAGGCCAGGGTCAGCCTCATGCACACGGACATTATGGACGGGCATTTTGTTCCAAACATGACCGGCGGCCTGGATGTGGCGGACTGCATCCGCAGTCTGGCTGCCGCTCCCTGCGATTTTCACCTTATGGTGGAAGACCCGGCAGATCTCATCGACGACCTGCAGCTCAGGCCCGGCGAGCGTCTGGCTTTTCATATCGAGAACGACGTAGATACGGAGGCCTGTATCCGCAGGATACAAAGCTCAGGCGCACTTGCCGGGCTGGCCGTCAATCCCGGCACGCCGGTATCACGCGTGGAACCGTTCATGGACAAGCTGGATTTTCTGCTGGTCCTCATAGTAAACCCCGGATTTAAAGGGCAGCCGGTCATACCAAGGACGCTCGAAAAGCTCCGGCTGCTGCGCAAGCTCAGGGACAGCCGCGGTCTTTCCCTGCGTTTTCTGGTCGACGGAGCCGTCACGCCCGAAAACCTCATTGAGATCGTCGAGGCGGGCGCAGACGATATAGTCTGCGGGCCATATACCTGCTTCAACAAAGCTCTCGGAGGAATAGGGCCAACGCTCGGGTTGGTGAAATCCATCCTGCGTGAGCATGGATATTCCACCATTGAGACAGGAGGTGCGGCGCTGTGATACTCTCCCCTTCCATCTGCACCGGGGGCTACGCAAAAGTT
This sequence comes from uncultured Eubacteriales bacterium, assembly GCA_900546615.1. GTDB lineage: Bacteria > Bacillota > Clostridia > Oscillospirales > Oscillospiraceae > Scatomorpha > Scatomorpha pullistercoris. Next base: position 49,876 of record URDJ01000005.1, read on the forward strand.
GCCGAGACCCTGGCATGGCTCGAGAGCCAGGGCTGCGACAGGATACACATAGACATCATGGACGGACGCTTTGTTCGTCCCATCATGGGCGGCACGGACTATGTGAATATGATACGAAACACCGTTTCACTGCCCATAGAGCTGCATTTCATGACCTATGAGCCGGAAAAGATGCTGGATATGTATGAACTGCGTCCGGGTGAGGTCGCGTATATGCACGCCGACACCACGAAACACCCGCACCGTCTGCTTCAGAGTCTCAGAGCCAGGGGCGCCGTGCCCGGTCTGGCGCTAAACAGCTACGAGGAACCCGAAGACGCGGAGGAATTGCTGGACGAGGCAGACGCCATACTGCTCATGGGAGTCAGGGCCGGCCAGCCCGCCTCGAAATTCTACTGGTCGGTGCTCGACAAATGCCGGAAGCTGCGCGAGATGGCGGCAGCAAGGGGCCGCAGTCTCTTTATAGAGGTGGACGGCAGCGTGTCGCCGGACAACATCTGTCAGCTCGTCAAAGGCGGGCTCGACGGGGTCGTGCTCGGCTATCCGGGATGCTTCGACCCCGTGACGGGCCGGGAAAAGCGGCTCGCACTGATGAAGGAACTGATAAGAAAAGCTGAAAACAATACATTGGAGGTTCAATAATGAAGGCGCTTTACATGGAAAAGAGAGGCAGCATGGAGCTGTGCGAGAGACCTGTGCCCGAGGTGAAAGATGGCTGGGCGCTCGTGAAAATGCGCAAGTGCGGCTTCTGCGGCACGGACGTGCACGGCTTCATGGGGCTGGCGGACAACTATCGTTACCCCGTCATAATCGGCCATGAGGCCGTGGGAACGATAGTCGAGATCGATGAGAACAACGACCGCGGCCTCAAGCCCGGTGACCGCGTCACTTGCGAGCCCTACACTTCCTGCGGCGTCTGCTACTCCTGCAAGAGAGGCCGCTACAACAACTGCGAGCATCTCAGCTGCACCGGAGTCCATCAGGACGGCATGCTTGCGGAGTACCACAGCCACCCAATCCACCTCATCCATAAGCTGCCGGATAACATCAGCGACAACGCCGCCTGCATAATCGAGCCGCTGGCCATCGGGCTAAACGGCACCAAACGCCTTGACGTACAGCCCGGCGAAGTCTGCGCTGTGGCGGGCAGCGGAGCCATAGGCATCCTCAGCGCCCTGGCCTGCAAGGCGCGCGGCGGCATCCCCATAATCTGCGACATCCATGACGAGAGGCTGGAATATGCTAAGGCCATGGGCATAGAGTACACCTGCAACAACGCAAAACAGGACTTCGCCGAGTACATCAGGAGCGTCAACAACGGCCACCTTGCCGATTGCTTCTATGAGGCCTGCGGGGATATCGAGGTCTGCCGCCATATGTGCGACTACGTCGAGAACACCGGGCGCATCGTGCTGCTCGGTTGGACGCACAAAGAGTTCGTCTTCGACAAAGACGCTATCATCCGCAAGGAGGTCGATGTCTTCGGCTCCCGCAACGCCAGCCACTGCTTCCCCGGTGCCATAAACCTCATCGCCGGCGGCTTCGTGGACGCGGAAAAGCTCATCTCCCACGTAATAAGCATTGAGGAAGCCATCCCCACGCTCAGGAAGATGGAGGAACACCCTGAGAGGTTCCAGAAGGTCATCGTCGACCTGGAGGCGTAAGAGGAAATATGCCTGTCGTTGATGCAAAGGCACTCTTTGCCCACGCAATAAAGCGTGATTACGCCCTCGCCGCCTTCAACATCAGCAGCCTTGATTCGCTCCAGGCAGTGCTCTGGGCGGCGGAGGCCGAGGCGTCCCCGGTGATCGTACAGGTACTGCGTCTCACGGAGGAATATGTGCGCGACGTTGAAACATACCTTGACGCCGTCAGGCTCTATGCCGGACGCTGCAAGGTACCCGTTCTGCTCCAGCACGACCACTGTTCCAGCGTCGAGGAAGCAAAGCTGGCGATAGACCGCGGCTTCGGCGCGGTCATGTACGACGGCTCCTCGCTCAGCTTCGAGGAAAACGCCGCAAACAGCGCTGAGGCGGCGCGATACGCGCACGAGCGCGGGGTATGGCTCGAGGCTGAGCTGGGTTCCATCCCCGGCATGGAGGACAACTGCTTTACCGACAGGGTAGAGTATACCTCGCCGGAGCTGGCCAGGCGCTTCATCTCCGAGACCGGCTGCGACAGTCTGGCAGTATCCGTCGGCACGGCGCACGGAGGCGTCGCCGGTAACGAACACCTGCCTCTTGACTTCGACCGGCTCGAGGCGCTGGTGTGCGCCTGTCCGGGCTACCCTCTCGTCCTGCATGGGGCCGCCTCGATGCCCGACGCCCTGCGCGAATACGTCAACCTCTACGGAGGCTCGATAGCGCCTGTGCATATATGCAGCGAGGCCGACATTGCCCGTGCCTGCAGGAGCGGCGTTCGAAAGGCAAACATGGACGTGGATAACTGGCTGGCCTATACAGGTGCACTAAGGCAGTTCTTCTCCGAGCGGCCGGGGGAGTTTTTCCCCACCGCCTACCTCGAGTTCGCCAGGAACGCCTGGGAAAACGAGGTCAGGCACAAGCTCAGAAAGGTCGTGGGCAGCTCCGGCATGGCCACGGACTTTTACGGGGGAACGGGAAAATGAGCGTATATCACTTTTTTGTAGACCTCAAGCGCTTCGAGGTAGCCGAAAAATACGGCGGCATCTGCCGCGACCCCGACCCAGTGGCCTGGGCCGGCAGGCTAATACGCAGGAGCGTGGAGCTGGGCCTCGACAGGCGCGGCGATATCGATGTAACCTATTACTTCCCCGAGTCCTGCATAGTACCGGCCATGGAAGCCGTGCGCGAAAGCGGCTGCGGCCCGGGCCTGAATGTCGGCAGCCAGGGGCTGTACCGGCGCGATACCTCGCCCGGCGGGGATTACGGGGCGATGACCGGCACAAGGCCCGCTTCCGCAATGATCTCTCTGGGCTGCTGCCGCTCACTTGTAGCACACAGCGATGAGAGACGGGACAAATTCCAGCTCATGGCGGACTACGACCCGGAGATAATGGTTGACCCGGAAAAGCTCAAAAAAGCATGGCTGGCCGTTGACAGGGCCTGCGCTGAGGAAGCTCGCCGGGCGCTTGAGAGGGACATGAGGATACTCTATTGCATAGGCGAGACTGCAGAGCAGAAGGGGCCCGGCACGTTCGAGGAGTACGCGCCCCGTGTCGAATCCGTCCTGAGGCAGCAGCTGGAAGTCGGTCTGGGTGAGCTGCGGGGTTCCCCGCTCCTGGACAATGTCTGCCTGACCTACGAGCCGGTGTGGGCCATAGGACCGGGGAAAAAGACCCCCGGCGCGGGACATGTCGCCTTTGCCTCAGGCTATATGAAACAGCTGTGCCGGGAGATGCTCGGCCGCGAACTGCCGATCGTCTATGGCGGCGGCCTGAAGGTCGGAAACGCCGGGGAGATCGCCTCAGTGAGCACTATCGACGGAGGCTTCAACGGCCTGAGCCGCTTCGTCCCGCCCATCGCCTTTGAACCCGACGAGTATCTTGAGATCATAGAGGCATTTCTTGAAGGCAAAAGACAAACATACGAGCGATAAGCGCCATGACAAAAGCTCCGGCCCGAGGGCCGGAGCTTTTGCTGTGTTAAAGTGGGGTGTGAAAATATGGCTCAGAATTCAAATTCGGATTGTTTTGTCGGTGCAAACAGGCGATAAGCTATGTCCCGGAAATACTCGCCGGTCTTTTCGTGCTCCTCGAACAGCAGCTCGGTATTCTTCTCACTGCACATGATGACGTCCTCTATTGCGGCCTCCGGGGTGAAGTCTATGAGGCCCAGGCGCGCATAACCGTGGAACCTTATCGCTCCCAGATTCGCTATGAAGTCCGGTATCACGATAGCGCCGCGCTCCTTGAGAACCGCGTCGGCCTCCTCCGTTGTCGGGATGTTCGCGCCCTCGGAGATCACCGTCGCCTTGAGTCTGCCGACCGTGTCCTTGTTAATGACCGCCTCAAGAGCGGCCGGGATGAATATGTCGCAGTCCACGTCCATCCATTCCGTATTTGGCAGCACCTTGTACTCGGGCTTGAGCGTATCCGTGTCCATCTCCAGATACGGCGTGCGGTGCTCGACGAGATACGGCACGTCCAGCCCGTCCTCGCACACCACGAGCTGCTTCGCGTCGGAGATGCCCACGATCTTGTAGCCGAGCTTATAGAGCTTGTACGCCGCGCTCGCGCCCACGTTGCCGAAGCCCTGCACCAGCACCTTAGCTCCGTTCGGTGCGCCGTGCTTCTTCTTCCAGGCCACGTCCGCACAGGCCGCCGTGCCGTATCCGGTCATGGCGTCATTCACCGTGAACACGTCATATTTCTCGTGCAGCAGCTTTGCCTTCTTCTGCATGTTCTCGCGCATCTGCATGTCCTGCATCTGGCTCTTGGTCTCGGTCATCGTCGCCATTCCCAGCTCGGAGCGTATCTTCGCTATGGCAGGCCCGGTCGTGCCGAGGTCGTTGCCCAGCGCAAGCCCGATCTCCACGTACGGCCTCATCGCCGAGAAAAAGCGCTTGAGCACGTCCAGCGCGTCAGGAGCCTTGTTGTCATACACTATGCCGGCCTTGCAGCCGCCGCAGTCCGGGATGCCCGCCGCGTTGTACTTGTAGGCCATGATCTCCGCCAAACGCATGACCTCCTCCTTCGTCACGGAGGGGTGCATTCTGGTACCGCCGCCCGCGAGCCCCTTGACCAGATTGTGTATGCACAGCCAGCCGTGGGCTTCGCTCTCAATGTCGTTCCATTCAATGACCAGATACGGTTTCATTGCTCCGCCTTCCTTTCTGATTTATCTACCTGTTCACTATGTTCTTGCAGTCCTTACCCTCGAGCACGTCCATGGCATTTGTCAGCGCCATGGCCATCATGTTGTTCGTGGCGTCCGTTGTCTCCGCGCCTATGTGGGAGGTCACGATGCAGTTTTCCAGGTGCAGCAGCTCGTCGTCCGGCGAGGGCGGCTCAGGGTCCGTAACGTCTGTGGCGTAGAATCCCACCTTGCCGCTCTTGAGCGCCGCCACCATCGCCGCCGCATCCACCACGCCGCCTCTGGCATCGTTCGCTATGATGACCCCGTCCTTCATCTTCGAGATCGCCTCGGCGTCTATGATATGGTAGGTCGACTCCATAAGCGGCAGCGCGAGGACGATGAAGTCACTGCAGGCCAGCAGCTCGTCAAGGCTGAGAGAGGTCACTCCGTTCTCGCGGCAGAAATCCGTGTCAATGTACGGGTCATAGGCCACGACCTTCATATCGAATCCGCTGCAGCGCCGCGTAACGCTCTTGCCTATCGCGCCCAGACCGACTATGCCGACCGTCTTCCCCTTCAGGCCGACGCCCTTGTGACGGCAGCCCCATTTGCCGCTCCTGACATCACAGATGTTGTTGTAGATATCCCTCGCGCCCATGATCATCAGGGCCATTATATAATCCGCCACGGACTCGCAGTTGCTGCCCGGCGCGTTGCAGACGTCTATGCCAAGCCGCCTCGCCGCCGCAACATCCACGCGGTCGTAGCCGACTGCGGGGCGCGAGATGACCTTGAGCGACTTCGGGAAGCGCTCAAGCAGGTCTTCCCTTATGAAATCTGTGCCGCTTATGAGCGCGTCCGCGCCCTGCACGAACTCCAGCAGCTCCTCTGAGGTCAGCTGCTTCTTCTCGCAGGTCACAAATTCGGCCTTTTCCAGCACTCGCTGGAACGCCGGGTGTTCTTTCGGCAGGTTCGCGTAGTGGCAGGTGTTTACTATTCGCATGTTTTTCCTCCTGTAAGTCATATCTGTCTATGTTTCTAGCCGAAATACGGCGCGGGTTTTCCCTTTTTCTGCGTGCAGGCCGACACGAGCACGATCACAGCCAGCGAAATGACGCTCCCGGATATGGCCTCGCTTATGCCCCAGGGGTTGTGCAGCACTCCGCTCCATACTATGGATGACACCAGCCCGCTCAGCATGGATGATATCATCCCCTCGCGTGTGACCTTCTTGGAGAACAGAGCCGCCAGTGCGGGGACCGCCACTGCCGCGGAAAACTGGGTCATCGAAAGCATCATCGCCTCGAATATGTTGCTCATCTTAAGTGCATAGAGCACCGCGAACACGCCGACCGCCACGACGGATATTCGGCTTATTATGACCGTCTCCTTCTGGCTGCGCTGCTTCGTGACCTTGTATATTATATCGGTCGTGACCGTCTGTGCCGACAGAATGAGATAGCTGTCGGTCGTACTCATTATCACCGAGATTATGGAAGCTATCGTCAGTGCGTACACGATGGGCGGGAAAAACATCTCCGTCACCATCAGCAGCACCATCTCCGTCTCGGACTCGGATACGCTGGGGTAGATGCAGGCCGCGCATATGCCTGTTATGACGACCGCAAAGGTGTAAAAGATTATTATTATGTTCCCGCCGAGCGAACCGCGAGTGGCGGATCTGGACGACTTCGCCGCGAAGGCCCTCTGCCAGTACGGGGGGCCGGCGACAAAGTACAGGAACGACGTGAAGGTATAGCCCAGCATACTGATGTCCGGGGAGAATTCGAAGTACTCCCGCCCAAGCTGGAGTTTCAGTTCCGCAAAGCCGCCCACCTGGCCCATCACGCCGACAGGCACGATCAGCCCTATGACCACGAGCAGTATCACGCCCTGAATGACGTCTGTGTATGCCACTCCGTACATGCCGGAAAGCATCGTATAAAACACCACTATCGCCATGCCTATTATCAGGGCCTGCTCATAGGAGATGCCGTATGGGCTGAACATGTATTCGAGCACCTTTGAGAACGCGATGAGCTGGGTGCCGGTCGTGCAGATCATCGTCCAGGCGATCACCAGCGCCGCTATGAGGGACGTCGCCTTGCCGAAGCGCTTTTCGAACAGGTCGGGTATGGAACTGACGTTGTGCTCCGCGCCTATCCTGCGGATGCGCCCCGCGAAGGCCGTGAAGATGAAAAAGGCTATGAACGAGCCTATGGTCGGGGATATGGCGGAAATGCCGTTCACATAGGCAAGGCCGGACTTACCCATGGTCGAGGAAGCACCTATCCAGGTCGCAGCGAAGGTGAACATCAGTACCGGCGTCGGCAATGAACGTCCGGACAGATAGTACTCCTCCGCATTGCTGGCCTTTTTGGAGAATATGATCCCCACCGCCAGCATCGCCGCCATATACAGCCCTACAACTGTCAAAACAAGTGTCATATCAAAGGCACCTCATATCGCCGAGAATAAAGCCTCCGGCGCGCGGCGCTTTGTCCGCCGCGCGCCTTTGACTGAAAAACGGGCTCACTCAGCTGCCTTTGCAGCGTTCTTTTTGCCGATGCGGTTGATAATGACCGCTATGACGATGCCCGCCACAGCGAAACCGATCATGTACATGAAAATGTACTTGTAGCCGGCCGCGCCGGGGTACTTGTCCAGCTTGTCGCCGATAAGCAGGTTCATGAAGGTATCCGGCAGGTAGCCGATGACCGAGATGATGCCGGTCGCGGTGCCGGTCATGGCCAGAGGTACGCCCGCCTCGCCCAGCGTCGCATAGTACACGCCTCGCAGGGCGTACATGAAGCTCGCGAACGCGAGGATGGCTATGATGCAGACCACCAGCACGCTCGGATCGCCCGGGAGTATCAGCAGTATGGCCGTCGTGACTATCTCCAGAGCCAGCAGAATGATGACGGAGGTCGAATACGGCACCTTCACCTTGTCTGTTATCTTGCCGATGATCGGAGCTGCGAACAGGCCGACGCCATAACTGCGTATAGTCGCCACGACGCCCGCAGTCGCCGCGGACATGAGCATGACGTTGCTCAGGTAGGGGGTCGTGTACTCAGACGCGACCTGGACGCTGTAGCAGCACATGACCAGCAGGGAGACTATCCACACCGCCGGGACCTTCAGCACATTGACATAGTCCCTGAAGGTCGCATGATGCCCATCCTCGTTGCCCGTGCCGGAGGGGATGAGGAACCAGATAGCGACGCCCATCACGAGGTAGATGCCGCCGTAGAGATACAGTACGCCGCTGAGCGGGGTGCCGCTCGTAAGCTCCAGCTTCGCGTACATGCCCAGAGCGATGAAGTTGATGACCAGAGAGGCAACGGCGCGTATGCCCTCGGAGTAGCCGAACACGGATCCCTGCTCCTTCGCAGAGCCGAACATGCGCACTGCCTTAACGAAAGCCGTCCAGAATATGACGTTCGACACGGCCATCAGCCCGTACAGGATGTAGATGACCATGAGGCTTGGGATGAGGGCGTAGACAAAGGTCAGCACAGCCAGCATGACCATCGAGAACACCAGCATCTTTCTGTTGTCAAAGCGGTCCACCAGGATACCGGCGGGTATGTACAGGATGGTCTTCGTCAGAGAATAGACGCTCATCATGGTGCCTACCTCGGTATTCGTGACTCCAAAGGCCTGTACAAGCGGGTCGTAGAACACTGTCTTGAGGTACGGGACGCGATATATCAGTCCCGCGGCAATGGTCAGGACAATGAATGCCAACCATTTCTTTTGCTTGCTTTGTGCCATTTTCTTCTCTCCTCTTCTTTATTTTGTTACAAGCGCCCCCTCACTTCCCCTCATGAAGGGGCGCCTCATGCCCGTATCCGCGAACGCGCCTTATTTCATCCCTCTCCTGATGATCACCGCGTCCGCAATGTCCACTCCCCGGCCTTCCTCGTAGACGAAGACAGGGTTCAAATCCATCTCGCAGAGGCTGTCCTTGTTGGCCACCGCGTAGTCCGAAACCTGTACTATCAGTTCCGCGAGCGCGTCAACGTCGCATTTCGCGCCGCCGCGGTAGCCCGTCAGCATCTTGTAGCCCTTGAGCGAGCGTATCATCTCCAGCGCCTCGCCCTTGTTGAGCGGCGCCGGGTACAGGGCCACGTCCTTGAACACCTCGACGAATACTCCGCCCAGCCCGCAGAGCACCATCGGCCCGAACTGCGGGTCCACGTTCACGCCCACAATGACCTCCACGCCCTGCGGCAGCATCGGCTGCACCAGCACGCCGTTCACCTTCGCCCCGGGCGCGCGCTCCGCCGCGTTCTTCAGCACCTCCGCCCACGCGGCGCGCAGCTCCTGAGCGTTCTTGAGATTCAGCTTGACACCGCCGATGTCCGACTTGTGCAGGATGTCCGCCGACTCGATCTTGGCGACGCAGGGGTAGGACACCTCACGCGCCACCCGCTCGAGCTGTTCCTCGCTTTTTACCACCTCGGAGTAGGGCACCTTCACGCCGAAACGCTGCAGCTCCTGTTTACTCTCGTACTCGCTGAGCGCCTCGCGCTCGCCCTCCACGGGCTGCGGCACGGCGAGGGACAGGGTCTTCTTCTCCGGCTCGTACGCCGCCAGCTTCATGAGCCTGCGCAGCAGCTTGAAGGCCGTGCCCGTCGCGGGCAGGACGGCCACGCCCGCCGCCTCCAGCTTGCTCCTTATGGCCGGGTCCCTGTCGCAGTTGAAGAAGTTCACCACCGCGACGGGCTTTATCCGCTCGTTCGCCGCCATGACCATGCCGTCGGACATAGGGTATATGACGTCGCTCAGGCCCTGCTTCGACAGGATCGTCTGGCCGCAGAGCACCATGCCTACGTTCGGGTCGCGCATGATGGTCTTGATGACCTCGGCGTACTTCGGCCCGTCGTGGGACAGGGTCGCCGTCATGTCCAACGGGTTTGCCGGAGAAGCGTAGTCGGGCAGCAGCTCCGTGAGCGTTTTGAGCGTCTCCTCCGTGAACTCCGGATACTCCAGGCCCTCCGCCGTGCCCACGTCCGCGCAGACTCCTGTCTCGCCGCCCGAAAGGCACATGGCGCTTATGGTCGGCTGCTCGGGCAGCTCGGGCAGCACGCTGAGCATGTGGCACATCTGCACCAGCTCCTCGATGTCGTCCACGCGCACGATGTTGAACTTCCTGCACAGCGCGTCGAAGGCTTTGTCAGAGCCGGAAAGGCTGCCCGTGTGCGACGACGCCACCCGGCTGCCGGCAGCGCTCCTGCCCACCTTGAGGATGACGACCGGCTTTTTGGCCAGCGCAGCGCGGCGCAGGACGTCCGTAAACTTCTCCGGCGCCTTGACCCCCTCCAAATACAGGCCGATCACCTTCGTGCCGGGGTCGTCGATGAGATAGTCCAGGTAGTCTTCCATGAGCAGGCAGGAACAGTTGCCGGCTGAGATCAGATACGAGAAATTCATGTAATCCACCTGCATCATGTTCAGGCAGATCTTTCCCGACTGGGATATTATCGCGATGTTCCCCGGACGCGCGTCGCGGTTGACTATCATGCCGAAGGGGAACAGGTCGTCGTTGTTGCTTATGTATCCGGCGCAGTTCACGCCCATGACCGCCATGTCCAGACGCTGCGCGGTCTCGCGCAGCTCGCGCTCGGACTCCCGGTCTCCCGTCTCGCCGTAGCCGCTGGCGTAGACTATGGCCGCCTTGCAGCCGCAGGCCGCCGCCTGCTCCAGCGTCGGGATGACAAGGGACTTGTTCAGCAGCACGATGCACAGGTCCACCTGCTCCGGCAGCTCCTCTATGCTCTTATAGCACCTCTTGCCAAGCACGCTCTCGCGCTTGAGATGGATGAAGTAGATGTGCTCCTGCCTCGACGACCTGAGCAGGTTCTTGCAGGTGGAAAGGCCGAAGCCCGGCTTTTCGCTGGCGCCTATGACAGCCACGCTGCGGGGCCTGAGCAGTTTTTCAAGATTCATTTGGCCAGTTCCTTTCTGACAAGGTCATAGCCCTCATTGAACACGGCGATGTTCTTCGCATTGGCCTTGCCGTACTTGGAGAAATAGGCCTCGATGCCCTCTATCATCATCTCGCGCGACATGATGCCCGAGGCGCCTACCGCCGCGCCTACCGCCACGATGTTCGAGCCGCGCTCGTTCTCGTGCTTCAGCGTTATCTCCATCATCGGTACGGGGATGACCGTCACGTCCTCGTACTCGGGTATGTCGTGCACAACGGAGCTGTTCACGATGATGATGCCCGTCTGCCTGCGCACCATACCCGCGAACTTGTCGAGCGAGGGCCTGTTCATCGCGACGAGCACGTCGATGCGCTTGGCAAAGGGGGAGGGCACCTCCTCGTCGCCTATCTTCACGACGCAGTTTGCCGTGCCGCCGCGCATCTCCGAGCCGTAGGACGGTATCCAGGATACCTCAAGGTCGTTAAGCGCGCCGGTGTTGGCGAGGAGCGTACCGGCCGTCAGGACGCCCTGACCGCCAAAGCCTGAGAATACAAATTCCTTTATCATCGCGCCTTACTCTCCTTTCACGAACTCGCCCAGCGGATATACCTCTAGGACCTCGTTCTCTATCCGCGCGGCCGCCTGCTGCGGCGTCATGTGCCAGTTGGTCGGGCAGGGGGAGATGACCTCCACGCAGGTGTAGCCCTCGCCCCGCATCTGCTTTTCAAAGGCAGTGCGTATGTACTGCTTCGTCTTGAGTATGCTCGCCGCGTCATGTACGCTGCCCCGGGCAAGATATGCCACGTCGAACTGGCTGAGCAGACCCATGATGTTCACCGGGTCGCCGTTGAGTTCGGCGCTGCGTCCCTTCTCCGAGGTCGCCGTCTTCTGACCCACCAGCGTCGTGGGCGACATCTGCCCGCCCGTCATGCCGAACACGCCGTTATTTACGATTATCTGCGTTATCTTCTCGCCTCTCTGCGCCGAGTAGAGCGTCTCAGCGATGCCTATGGATATGGCGTCGCCGTCGCCCTGATAGGTAAACACAAGGTTCGCCGGCCTCGTGCGCTTGATGCCCGCTGCGGCGGCTGCCGTGCGGCCGTGAGCGCTCTGCAGCAGGTCCACCGCCAGCGAACGGTTCACCAGGCAGGCACAGCCGACCGCCAGGGTACCTATCGCCCTGTCGGACATGCCCATCTCGTCGAGCACCTCACCTATCAGCCTTATCACTATGCCGTGACCGCAGCCGGGACAAAACGAGTTCGCCGCATAGATCGTATCCGGTATTTTCTTGGTTATGGCCATATCAGTACGCCTCCTTCACATTGCCGGCGAGAATACTGCGCACAAGCTCCACCAGCTCCTCGCTGTCCGCCACCTTGCGGCCCGTCGGGTCCGAATAGACCTTTGTGCCCTTCGCATGCAGGGCAACGTCCTCTACCATCTGCCCGCAGGCGTTCATCTCGACCGTCAGATAGCCCTTTATCTTCCCGTTATACTTCTCCAGCGCCTTCTCCGGGAAGGGCCAGAGGGTGATGGGACGCAGCAGGCCTATCTTCAGGCCCTCGCCGCGGCCTATCTTTATCGCTTCCTTGCACACGCGGGAGCTTATGCCGTAGGCCACAAGGATCAGCTCGGCGTCCTCACACTCGACCTCCTCCCACTCCTGCAGCTCGTCGTGCATCCTGCCGTAGCGCTCGCGGATGTGCGGGTCGTAGTCGTCGTAGGCGTAGTCGTAATAGATGACGTCCGTCATCTTGCGGCCCGTCGGGTGCTCCGCGTCGCGCCCCTTGAGCGTCCAGGAGAACTTGTTTATGTCGTGCTCCACAGGTGCGGGCAGCTCAACAGAACCCATCATCTGGCCGATCGCCGCGTCGGAGAGGACGATGACGGGAGTGCGGTACTTCTCGGCCGTGTCGAATGCCTTGAAGACAAAATCCACGTTCTCCTGCACGGAGGCCGGGGCATAGACCGGTGCCTTGTATCCGCCGTGGCCGCCGCCCTTCGTCGCCTGGAAATAGTCGGCCTGACCCAGCACCACGTTGCCGAGGCCGATGCCGTAGCGCATGACGTCCACGATGACCGCCGGCAGCTCCATCGAGCTCAGATAGGAGATGCCCTCCTGCTTGAGCGAGAAACCGGGGCCGGCCGAGCTGGTCATCGCCCTCTGACCCGCCGCCGCAGCGCCTATCACCATGTTGATGCCCGCCAGCTCGGACTCAGTCTGCACAAACTCTCCGCCCGCCTCGCGCATGTGCGAGGACATGTATTCCAGTATCTCCGTCTGCGGCGTGATGGGATAGCCCGCAAACATGCGGCAGCCGGCGCGTATGGCGCCCTCAGCCAGCGCGTAATTGCCCTTCATCAGCTTTTTCATACCGTCTCGCTCCCTTCTTCAATGGAAAACACATAGTCCGGGCACACCGTATAGCACATGCCGCAGTAGATGCACTTGCTCTCATCCACCGCTATCGTCCGGTAGCCTTTGGCATTGACCTCCTCGGTGAACTTCAGCGCGCCGCGCTTGCAGTTGCGCACACAATTGCCGCACGCCTTACAGTTTTCAGTCCTCAGGGTGATTTTGCTCACGGAAATTTACCTCCCCATAAAAATTCTTTGTGCATTTCATGCGTCCGCAGAGCCGTACGGCAAAATGTTATGGACATAATTACAAAAAGGAATTATAATGACAGAAAGTCCCGATTTGTCGACATGCTAAGTGCGAACTGGCAAATTTGTCTACTTCAAAATAGTTTGTGTCTACATAGACACGGGCGCTATTTTTGCTGTATGACCCTATAACCGTATTAAATATAGCACTAATACACAAATACAGTCAATGTTTTTGCAATATTTTTGACGACATAGCAAATTGCTTTTGCCTTGTCTACAAATTTCGCGTGTCTACAGCAACATTTGCGTTAATTTGAACAAAAGCACATTGTCTACATTGTATATGTAGACGGAGGAGGTCTCATGGTCAACAACGGAGTTTGTCCCCCCGACATATATGTGAAGCTGACTTTCGGCAGCAGCATGACAAGAGAATGCATGTCGGTCTACAGGCAAAAGGCCACTGACTCCGACGAATTCATTTGCGTCCACTATGACGAGACCCCCATCGGACAGCATATGATAGACTTCCTCATCGTCTCGAACGCCTGTCTGCCCTCCCTGGTATCCAAGATGAAGCATGACCTGAGACTTATTCAGGCGCAGAACTTCGACCATCATCTCGTGCCGGTCTATCTTGAAAACACCTTCGGGCTGTACAACGATGTCAGGAACCTTCATTCCTGGTGGGCCTCCAGCATGCCTCTCAACCAGCTCTGGAACGACTTCAACAACTACAGGTTCTACAGCCAGCATCCCAGCCCATACCTCATCGAGACCTACGACGAGGTGGACAGGCTCATGGACGAGGAGTATTACTGGGGCGCGGTGTGCGACCAGCTGCAGGATTATATAAAGTGGTTTGAGTTCTACTCGTCCAAGCTTTCCGCGCTCAGCGACGCTCTGGTCTGTTGTCTGGACGCGAGCCAGCCGGAGTGTTTCACTCATCTGAGCAACATCCAGCGGGCATTCCTGTTCCGCTCCTTCTTCGACGACCAGTTTCTGAATCGCTCGCCCATAAACCTTCTGTACAACCTGCACGAGACCTACGCCTCCCCGCTCGGCAAGACGGTGCACCGCAGCAGGATACAGCGGCCGGAGAATTCCAACTTCTTCGCGAGCGGCAGCGGCAATATGGACTTCAAGTCCGTGATAGAGGGGCATGACCCTTCCATACAGCCTGAGAACCTGGTGAAGCTCATAAGGGACAAAAAGCTCGAATTTACGCGGGAATTGATCTTACAGGAACCTGGCGACATCTACGCGGCGTGCAGCCTCAGCATGTATCTGCTCATAGACAACGACCTGCGCATACGCAGGTGCAAGAACTGCGGCAACTATTTCGTGCCCCTCAACCGCAGCGACGAGCAGTACTGCTGCCGGGTCCAGCCGAACGGCAAGATGTGCCGCGAGCTGGACTACGAGGTCAAGATAAATGCAGACGAACTGCTCACGATCTATCGGACCGCCTACAAGACCCATAACGCACGCAAGCGCCGCAACCTCAGCAACAAGACCAATGCCGAGACGGAATTCAGAGAATGGGTCACCTTTGCCAAACGCCTGCTGGAACGCGCCAAGGCCGGCGAGCTCTCTGTCCAGGAGTTCCAGGAACTCATCAAAAAGTGAAAAAGCTGACGCCGCCCGGTGGCGGCGTCAGCCGGTTCATACTAATTGATTGACAATCATACTTTCTGTTTGTATACTTGAACTGCGGCTGATCGGCCGCGAGACGAAGGAGGACAAAAATGGGGCGTGAGCTGGAGGATCTGAAGCGGCTGGCCGACAATCTGGGCAAACTGCTTGGCCGCGGCTGTGAGATCGTGATACACGATCTGAGCGGGGACTGTGACAGCACCATTGTACACATTGTGAACGGTGAGCTTTCCGGGCGTGAGATCGGGGGCTGCCCCAGCTCGCTGTTTTTCGAGCACGCGCCGGATCTGAGCGGCCACGAGGAGGAACTCTCCGTCTATTTCAACGAGACTGGCGGCAGATTGATAAAGTCATCCACGACCTTCCTGCGGGACGAGATGGGAAACATCGTGGGTGCGGTCTGCATCAATCTGGACGTAAGCCGCTCGCAGGTGTTGTTTCGCGATCTCGGGCAGTTTCTCAATGCGCCCGAAAAAGCTCGCGGCGGCCCCAGCGGCGAGAGGTTTGTCAGGAACGTTCAGGAGCTGATGGACGGCTATTTGGACGAGGTGGAGCGCGAGATCGGCAAGCCCGCTCCGCAGATGAACCGCGCCGAGAAGCTGCGGGCCCTGGCCTATCTGGACAGCCGCGGCGTGCTGCAGATAAACAAGGCCGGAGTCCGGCTCTGCGAGTTCTTCGGCATCTCCAAATTTACGCTGTACCACTATCTGGACGAGATCAGAGGCAGCAGCGACTGTAAGGAGGACAAGACGGTATGAAAACTATGGGCATACTCGGAGGTATGGCCTGCGAGTCCACTGTGACGTATTATCAGGTCATTAACGACTGTGTAAACAAAGCGCTCGGCGACCATCACAGCGCGCGGTGCATCCTGTACAGCGTAGATTTTCAGGACATCGTAGAGACCCACAGGAGCGGGGACTGGGACCGCGCGGCCGAGGTGCTCAGCGAGGCCGGGCTGTCGCTCAAGCGGGCCGGGGCGGACTTTCTCGTGCTGGCCACGAACACGATGCACATCGTAGCCCCGCAGATTCGGGAGGCGACGGGCCTGCCGCTGCTCCACATCGCGGATGTCACAGCCGACAGGCTTCTTGCTGACGGCGTGCGCACGGTGGGACTGCTTGGAACGAAGTTCACCATGGAAAAGGACTTCTACAAGGACATCCTCATAAAGCGAGGGATAACACCGCTGATACCCGAGCAGGAAGCCAGGGACGAGATACACCGCATAATCGACACTGAGCTGGCATTTGGAGAGCTGAAGGACAGCTCACGGGAATACTATATGCGCGAGATACAGAAGCTGAAGGAGTGCGGAGCGCAGGGCGTTATCCTCGGCTGCACCGAGATAGGCCTGCTCATACAGCAGGAGCACAGCGTGCTGCCGGTCTATGACACGGCGCTGATACACGCTGAGGAGAGCGCGAAATACGCGCTCAGAGACTGAAGGAGGGCATCTGTTATGGGAAGAGCGTTGGCAGGCATAGAGCCTCAGGAGGTATTCTACTGGTTCGAGGAGATAAGCCGTATCCCCAGGGGCAGCTTCAACGAGAAGGCCATAAGCGACTATCTGATGGCTTTCGCCCGCGAGCGCGGCTTTGAGGTCAAGCAGGACGACAGCTGGAACCTCGCCATAGAGGTGCCGGCCACTCCCGGCTATGAGAACAGGCCCAAGATACTCCTGCAGGCGCACATGGACATGGTATGCAAGAAGGACGAGGGCTTCGACTTCGACTTCACGAAGGACCCGCTCCAGCTCTACGTGGACGGTGACTGGGTGCGCGCGAGGCACACGACCCTCGGCGCGGACAACGGCTCCGCCGTGGCCATGATAATGGCCGTCATGGACTCGAAGACGATAAAACATCCGCCTCTGCAGGTGCTTTTCACCTCGTCCGAGGAGGTCGCCTGCACCGGCGCGGAGCAGATGGACTACCGCTGGCCGGACGGGCAGTACATGATAAACCTCGACGTATTCCGCGACGACGCCTTTCTGGTCTCCTGCGCGGGCATCAGCATAAACCGTATAGACCTTGCCGTCGAGCGCGTTCCGGCGGCAGGCAAGACCGCTTTCAGTGTCTCGCTGAGCGGCATGAAGGGCGGGCACAGCGGCGAGATGATATACGAGGGCCGCGCGAACGCCGTGGCCGTCCTTGGCGAGCTGCTCTTTGAGCTGCGCAAGGCCGTGCCCTTTGAGCTGCTCTCCGCCCGGGGCGAGGGGCTGTTCAACGTCATCAGCACCGTCTCCGGGGCCGAGCTCTGCTGCGAGGCGCGGGACGCCGCGGCGCTGTCCGCAGCGCTTGAGGCTGCGGCGGCGAAGATAAAGGCGACTTATCTGCGCACCGACCCGGACATGCAGATAACAGCCTGCGAGCGTCCTCTCGGCGGGGGCGAGACCGCGCTGAGCCAGAAGTCGAGGGACAGGCTCATCGACCTGCTGTACACGGTGCCCGTGGGCATGTACACGGTCTACGACGCGCCCTGCACTCTGGCCGAAAGCTCGGCCAATCTGGGTGCGCTCACGGAGGAGGACGGGGCCTTCCATATGGTCATGAGCATCAGGAGCAACCTCGAATACCGCCACGACCAGCTGCTGCAAAAGTACAGGACCATCTGCGGATACCTCGGCGCAGAGCTGGTCACCGACCGGCGCATAGGCTCCTGGGAGTACGACCCGAATTCCCCGCTGCGCGAGGCCGCCTGCCGCATCTATGAAAAGCAGAACGGCACGGCGCCCAAGACCATCGCCATACACGCCGGGGTCGAGGTTGCGACCTTCCTCGCCAAGTTCAGGCAGCAGGGACGCAGGGTGGATACCATCGCCTTCGGCTGCAACACCCCGAACGCCCATTCCACGGAGGAGGCCATGCAGATATCCTCCACCGGCAAAGCATACCGTCTGCTGGCAGAGATACTGGAGACGGTCGAATAAGCCCACCAGGAGTTGAACAGGAGGACATTCAAAATGGCTCAGACAGAAAAAAGGCTCGAGGAGCTTGGCATCGTGCTGCCGCCCGCGCCCTCACCCATGGCAAATTACGTGAGCGTGCAGAGGGCCGGGAACATACTGTATTTCTCCGGCTGCGGCCCCATGGACGGCAAGACGCCGCTGTATCAGGGCAGGGTCGGCGCCGAGCTCACGGCGGAGCAGGGCTACGAGGCCGCGAGGCTCTCAGCGATAAACCTCATAAGCCAGCTCAAACACGCCGTGGGCGACCTCGACAGGGTCAGGAAGTTCGTGAAGGTGCTGGCCTTCGTGGCCTCCGCACCGGATTTTACCGAGCAGCCCTCGGTCATGAACGGTGCCTCCGACCTGTTCGTGGAGGTATTCGGAGACAGAGGCAGGCACGCCAGAAGCGCCGTCGGCACCTCCGTGCTGCCATTCAACATCCCCGTCGAGATCGAGATGATAGTCGAGGTCGAGGACTGAGCGTCATATACGGGCAGCAAAAAACGGAGCCGTTTTTTTGACGGCTCCGTTTTTTTGCTGTTCAGCCTCCGAGGTAGGCTTTTTTGACCCGGTCGCTCTCAGCCAGCTCCCTGCCGGTACCGCTGAGATTGATGCAGCCCGTCTCCATGACGTAGGCGCGGTCCGCGACCGAGAGCGCCATCTGCGCGTTCTGCTCCACTAATAATATAGTAGTACCCGCCCGGTGCAGCTGCTGGATGATCTCGAAGATCTGCTCCACCAGTATAGGCGCAAGGCCCATCGACGGCTCGTCCAGCATCAGAAGCCTGGGTCGGCTCATGAGCGCCCTGCCTATTGCCAGCATTTGCTGTTCTCCGCCCGAGAGCGTGCCTGCTATCTGCTTCCGGCGCTCCTTCAGCCTCGGGAACTGCTCAAAGACGCGCTCCAAATCCTCCTCCGCCGCGCCGCCGCGCTGCGTGAACGCGCCCATCTCCAGATTTTCCTGCACGCTCATCTGCAGAAAGATGCGCCGCCCCTCGGGCACGTGCGCCAGGCCCTTTTCCACTATCCGGTGCGGGGGCAGCTTCGAGATGCTCTCCCCGCAGAACTCAATGCCGCCGGTCCTCGAGCGGATAAGCCCCGAGATCGTCTGCAGCGTCGTCGATTTACCGGCCCCGTTCGCGCCGATGAGCGTCACGATCTCTCCCTCGTCCACGTGGAAGGATATGCCCTTTATCGCGTGTATCGCGCCGTAATAGACGTTAATATTCTCGACCTTCAGTATCTGCTCCATATCTCAGGCCTCCTTCTTGCGGCCGAGATAGGCCTCAATGACCACGGGGTTCGACTGTATGTCCTCCGGCGTGCCCTTGGCTATGACCTTGCCGAAATTCAAAACGCATATGCCTTCGCAGATGCCCATGACCAGATTCATGTCGTGCTCGATCAGCAGGATGGCGATCTGGAAGGTATCGCGTATCTTCATGATGTTCTCCATAAGCTCTGCCGTCTCGGAGGGGTTCATGCCCGCAGCCGGCTCGTCCAGCAGCAGCAGGCTCGGGTTCGTTCCCAGCGCCCTCACTATCTCCAGCCTGCGCTGTGCGCCGTAGGGCAGCGAGCCGGCCTTCTTGTCCGCCATGTCCTGCATGTCGAAGATGCTCAACAGCTCCAGCGCACGCTCGTGCGCGATGCGCTCCTGCTTCCAGTAGGACGGCAGACGGAGCATGCCGCCCAGCATGCCGTATTTTATCTGGTTGTGCAGGCCCAGTTTCACGTTGTCCTCCACGGAGAGGTTCGAGAACAGCCGGATGTTCTGGAAGGTGCGCGCAACGCCCAGCTTGTTCACCTGCACCGTGTTCATGCCGCTCGTGTCCCGGCCGTCCACCATTATCGTGCCCCTCGTAGGCTGGTAGACCTTTGTCAGCAGGTTGAACACCGTGGTCTTGCCCGCGCCGTTCGGCCCGATGAGACCAGCTATCTCCGTGCGGCCTATGACCAGATTGAAATCGTCCACGGCTTTCAGGCCGCCGAAATCTATGCCGAGATGCCTCGCCTCGAGCACCGGAAGCTTGTCGAGATCGCGCTCGGGAATATATGCGTCGCTGGGCAGCGAGACCAGCGGGCTTTCGTTCTTAGATTTGACCTTCGCCACCTTCCGCCCCTCCTTTCTTCAGCCCGAAGCTCAGACCGCGCAGGGGACCGAGCGCCTTGTAAAACAGCCCCTTGAGTCTGGAGTTGTTCGTCGCCAGCATGACCAGTATGAGCACGATGGCGTAGACCAGCATCCTGTAGTCCTCGAAGCCCCTGAGCGCCTCGGGCAGTATGGTCAGCACCGTCGCGGCCACGATGGAGCCCCAGATGTTCCCCAGCCCGCCGAGCACGACGAACACGAGGATGAGTATTGAGGTATTGAAGTTGAACTTGGCTGCCGTGAGATTAGAAAAGTTAAGGCCGTAGAGCGCGCCCGCCGCGCCGGCCAGCGCCGCCGAGGTCACAAAGGCCATGAGCTTGTACTTCGTGATATTGATGCCCACCGACTCCGCCGCTATGCGGTTGTCCCGCAGAGCCATGATAGCCCTGCCGGAACGGCTCCGCACGAGGTTCAGCACGACGACGAGCGTTATAATTATAAGTATGAAGCCCGCCGTGAAGCTTGCGAGCAGCTCGGTGCCCGTGGCGCCCTGCGCGCCCTTTATAATGGCCTTGCCGGTCTCGGATAGCCCAAGGTCGGCTATGCTCTTCGTGCCCGTGGCATTGAAGATGATGTGCAGGCCCCTCTCGTCATAGCCGACGATGAGGCAGTTGATAAGCTCCTTTATGATCTCGCCGAATGCCAGCGTGACGATGGCCAGATAGTCGCCGCGCAGGCGGAGCACAGGCACGCCCACGATAAAGCCCGCGGCGGCGGCAAAAACTGCCCCGACGACCAGCGCTATGGCGAGCCTCAGCTCGCCCGAGGGTATGACCGTCTGCAGGCTCATCGCCGCAACGACGCCCGAAAAAGCGCCCACGCTCATGAAACCCGCGTGCCCGAGGCTCAACTCGCCCAGTATGCCGACCGTGAGGTTCAGCGACACTGCCATGACAATGTAGCAGCAGATCGGTACAAGCTGCCCCGTGAAGGAACGGGTGAGCAACCCCTGTCCCATGAGGCTGTTCACTATGAGGAAGGCCGCTATGACGCCCAGATAGGTGGCGTAATCCGTGATTCTGGCCCTTCCAAGCCGTATTTTTTTACTCATCCCGCCACCTCAAACTTTCTCCGGCACGTATTTTCCGAGCAGGCCGGCCGGACGCACCAGCAGCGTGATGATAAGTACCGCAAACACGATGGAATTGGCCAGCTGCGTAGAGATATAGGCCTTGGAGAGCGACTCTATGATGCCCAGCAGCATTCCGCCGAGGAAGGCCCCGGGTATCGAGCCTATGCCGCCGAACACCGCCGCGGTGAAGGCCTTGATGCCCGGCATGGAGCCGGTCGTGGGCATCAGCGAGGTGTTGAAGGAGCACAGGAGCACTCCGGCTATCGCCGCGAGCGCCGAGCCGATCGCAAATGTCAGGCTTATCGTGCGGTTTACATTTATTCCCATGAGCTGCGCCGCGCCCTTGTCCTCGGAGCAGGCGCGCATGGCCTTGCCCATCTTGCTCTTGCTCGTGAACAGAGTCAGTCCCACCATGATGACAACGCACATGGCTATGGTCAGCAGCGATATTCCGCTGATCGTCAGACCGCCGAGCGAGAGCGCGCCGCCAACGACGGGCGTATACGACTTCGGGCTCGCGCCCCAGAGCAGCTGCGCCGCGTTCTGCAAAAAATAGCTCACACCTATGGCCGTGATGAGCACTGCCAGCGAGGGCGCCGCCCGCAGCGGCTTATAGGCCAGGCCCTCTATTATCACTCCAAGCACCGTGCAGGCCGCCATCGCGAGCAGCACGCCCACCCACCAGGGCAGGCCCAGCGAGCTCATCGCCAGGAGCGATACATAACCGCCCACCATTATTACATCACCGTGGGCAAAGTTCAGCATCTTCGCTATGCCGTAGACCATGGTGTAGCCCAGGGCTATGATGGCGTACACGCTGCCAAGACTTATTCCGCTTATAAGATATGAAATGAATTCCAAAAGTCTACCACCCCTTCACTTGCGCTCCTGCTTCCTCTCAGCGCGTATTGGCTGCCGGATGGACCGGCAGCCACGCACTTTTTTGTGATCTGGGGGGAATATTACTCGGCAGAGACGTACGCTCCGTCGTGGATGACGACTGCCATCGGCAGCTTGCTGACGGTGCCGTCGGTGCCCCAGGTCAGGCCGGAGCCGGTCAGGCCGTCGAAGCTCATGGTGGTGAACTGCTCGATCATGGCGGTGCAAATGTCCTCGGTGGCGGTCTCAGGCGTGCAGCCCGCGGCCTCTATCGCCTGCTTTAGGGCGTAAATGCAGTCGTAGCCGTCCGCAGCGAACTGGTTCGGGGTCTCGCCGAAACGCTCGTTGTACTCGGTGACGAAGTTCACGGTGCGCTCGTCGGTGGCGTCAGCCGAGAAGGGGGTCAGCACCATGACGCCTTCGGCGAGGCTCATGTCGAAGTTTTCGAGAGTCAGGATGCCGTCCATGCCGTCCACTCCGAAGAAGGTCGGCGCATAACCCATGGCGTTGGCCTGGGAGAGGATCACAGAGGCGGGCTGGAAGTAGATGGGAAGGAACACTACGTCGGCGCCTGCGGACTGGGCCCCGGTCAGCTGGACGGAGAAGTCGGTGGCGGTGTCGGCGGTGAAGGTGCCCTCATAGACGACCTCAAGGCCCTGATTGGCGGCCTCGGCCACGAAGGTGTCGCGGATGCCCTGGGAGTATGCGTCATCGTTCCTGTAGATGACGGCGACCTTGCTGCCCGGCATGTTCGCGCCCATGTAGGTCGCGGAGCCCATGCCCTGGTTGGGGTCGGTGAAGCAGAGCTGGAACATGTTGTCCTTGCCCGTGACGACGTCCAGAGACGAGGCGGACGGAGTCAGCGCGAACACCCTGTCAGCATAGACCTGAGCGGAGACGGAGATGGCCGGACCGGTGGTGACGGGGCCGACAAGGATCTGCATGCCCCAGTCCATCAAATTGTTATAGGCGTTCATCGCGGTCTCGCTGTCGGAAACGTCGTCCTGGAAGCTGAACTCGACCTGATAGCCGTTGATGCCGCCGGCGGCGTTTATCTCGTCCACCGCGATCTGCGCGCCGTTCATGACGGCGACGCCGTAGGTGGCGTTCTCACCGGTCAGGGGGCCGATGCCGCCGAACTTGAAGGCGCCGGTGGTATCGCCCTCGTCGCCGCCATCGGGCGCGTCGGTGGCAGGGGTATCACTGGGGGTATCGCTGGTGGGGGCGTCGGTCGCTTCGTCGCCCGCTTCCTGTCCGCAGCCTGCCAGCAGGCCCAGACACATGACTACGGCCAGCATCAATGCAAAAAACTTTTTCATCTTCATTTTCATTTCCTCCTTGATGGTTGCGTATTTATACAAAAAACCGGTCCCGACCTGCTGGCCGGGACCGGTTTGAAGTATACACTCAAATCAGTTTGCCGAAACCAAATCAGGTCGTCTCACTCTGTCTGCGGGTACTACTACGCCCGCTATAATAAGGCTCGCAAGACGTATGACGATAAGGCGCAGGGCAGCAAAAATGGACACCGCAAGCGCAGTGTCCAGGCAGCACAGGCATATATCGTTGGCAGTTTCGGTGCACGCACAGGTATTGACCGCGCGACGAGAGCCGCGGTCATTGCGGGTGTTAAAGCGGTCGAAATAACGTTCAAACATCGTTCGCGGCTCCTTTCGTGAGGTTGTATGCAATCTAGCACGCAAAATATTCACTGTCAAGCTCTCTGATTATTTTTCCGCGATTTAAACAGCATCTCTATTTGGCCCGGCGCAAAAGTTTATCCATACTTCACAAAATTTTATCGCTTTTGCTAACCTCTTTACGGCCACCCGCTCCGGCGCTATAATTGAAGCGAACGGGGGAGATAAGCATGAAAAAAGTCATCATTCTCATCGGCAACTACTGCTCCGGTAAGACCGAGACTGCCATGAACATGGCCGTGCTGGCCTCGGAAAAGGGCCTCAAAACGCAGGTCATAGACCTTGACAGGATAAACGACTATTTCAGGATGTCCGACCACATCGAGATGCTGCTCAGCCACAGCATAGACGTGGTGTCCCCGAGCTTTGCCGGCAAGGGCGTCACACAGACGGTGATGCCCGCGCGCGTCGCCTCGGCCTTCGACGGGGACTGGGACCTCGTCATCTTCGACGTCGGCGGCGACCAGGCCGGGGCGCTCTCGCTCGCCCGCTACCACCAGGACTTCGCCGCGCTGGAGCCGGGCCAGCTCGAGGTCTGGGACATCGTAAACGTCTTCCGCCCGATGTCCGAAAGCCCCGAAAAGATAATAAAGCTCATGGGCGAGCTGGAGGGCTTCGCAAGGCAGAAGGTGACCGGCCTCATCAACAACTCAAACCTTCTGAACTACGCCAGCGCGGACGATCTCAGGCAGGGCTACGACATTCTAAGGGAAGTCTCAGACCGCACCGGCATCCCGGTCGTCCACACCACGGGCAGGAAGCGGAACCTCGAGGAGTTCCTCAAAGACGGCCGCGACCCCAAATACATCGGTGTCCCCATGGCGCTCGAGACCTATATGCACCGCGGCTGGGACACGTTCTCGCACGGGAAAATATAAAAAGGCGCGTCCCCATGCTGCGTGATGGACGCGCCTTTTCTCTTGTCGTGATCGGTATATCACTGTCTTCTTCGCCGCCGCCGGAGCAGCACGGCTGACACAACGCCCGCAATGAAGAGCGCTGTGCCCAGAGCTATGAGCACGATGTAGAATATATACGTCTTGTCGTGCGCAACGTCGTAATACATAGTGCCGGGCTGGTCGAACAAGTGGCCCAGCCCGATCTCCTCCAGGGGCCGGCGCACCTCTTGCCTGAGGCGCAGCGCGAGTGAGAGGAGATATGCGCCCATGCCGCTCATGAACAGGCCCAGAAGCGCGTAATATACGCCCGCGAGCCAGCCCCAGCGCCGCGCCGCCTTTTTCAGGAGCTTCGGCAGGCCCTCCGTCCAGTCGCCTGACTGCGCCCGCGGCTCCTCCGGCTCGTCCTCGGACAGCAGCCAGTCCACCGATACGCCCAGCGCCGCTGCAAGCGCCGCGAGCTTTCCCGTCTCCGGCATCGCCTCGCCGGTCTCCCACTTGGACACGGCCTGGCGCGAGACGCCCAGCCTCTCCGCCAGCGCCTCCTGAGAAAGGCCCGCGCGTTTTCGGCAATAGACTATCTTTTCAGACAGCTTCATCAGCTCATCTCCTGCTCCGGCGCTTCAGCCAGATGGCCAGGACTATGCCCGCGATAAACAGCACTCCGCCGAAGACAGCTATCGCGCCGCCCATGATGCTGACGGGGTTGTTCTGCGCGATGTTGTTTATCGTGTCGGAAAAACCGCCCATCATGCCGAAGCCCGAGTCGTAACCCAGACCCGTGTCGAAGGCACCAAACATGCGCGAAGTTATAGATCTCGCCAGCAGGCCAAGGCCCGCGAAAAGCGCTCCGACGACGGCCATGTACACGCCCGCAAGCCAGCCCCAGCGCTTTGCCATGCGGCCTATCATGCGCGGCAGGCCCTCCGTCCAGTCGCCCGACTGCGCCCGTGCCTCCTCCGGCTCGTCCTCGGACAGCAGCCAGTCCACCGATACGCCCAGCGCCGACGCGAGCGCCGCGAGCTTGCCCGTCTCCGGCATCGCCTCGCCGGTCTCCCACTTGGACACGGCCTGACGCGAGACGCCCAGCCTCTCCGCCAGCGCTTCCTGAGAAAGGCCCGCGCGTTTTCGGCAATACAGTATCTTTTCAGACAGTTTCATCATCTTTACCTCCCGGCTTTTGTGCTCCGAGTATAGCATCCGGTAGGCCGATATGACAAGCAACCGTGGGCTGGAATCTCCGCTACCCACGGTTGCACCTTTGTTTTTGCGCCTATTTCGCGTACATTTTGCCGATTATGAGGTTGGAAAAGCTCCTCGGCAGCAGCTTCGCCGCCGATGCCGCCGCCTTGTAGGGCAGGCCGAGGGCAATGAGCGGGCGGCTGCTCTTTTTGAGCGCCGTTTTCGCTATGAAAGCCCCCGCCGCCTCGGGGCTCATGCCCGTCTCCTCGTCGTGCTCCATCCGCGCGACGCTGCGGGCGACCCTTCCTCCGTAGGCGTCCTCCCTGAGCGTCTTCTTCCGGTTGGCCGTGAAGCCCGATGCGATGTCGCCAGGCATGACAGCGCAGACGCTTATGCCGAAGGGCCGGACCTCGTTCTGCAGGGCCAGCACATAGGCGTTTATAGCCGCCTTCGACACCGAATACCAGAGCTGGAAAGGTATCGGCAATATGCCCGCAATCGAGCTCATGCACACGATGCGCCCGCCGCCCTGCGCACGCATGACGGGTATGACCGCCCTCGCCGCCCGGTCCACGCCGTAGAGGTTCAGCTCCAGCTGGGCGTGCGCGTCCTCGGGGCTGGTGTACTCCGCCGCGCCCGAGATGCCGAAACCAGCGTTGCATACAAGAATGTCGATGCGCCCCTCGCGGCGCTCGACCTCAGTCACCGCCGCCTGTACGCTCGCCTCGTCGGTCATGTCCGCCGTGACGTGCAGGACATCCCCGGCCTTCCCCTTCTCGTGCCGGGAGAACTCGTAGACCCGGCAGCCGGCCTTCGCCAACGCCAGAGCCGTACAGCGGCCTATGCCGCCCGAACCTCCCGTTACTATTGCTACCTTATATGTTTTCATCTCTCCCCAGGACCTCCGCTATAATGTCCATGGCCTCGTCCAGCAGCGCCTCGGTGTGCGTGGCCATGCAGCTGACCCGCAGGAGGCACTCGCCCGGCGCGGCGGCGGGCGGCAGGACAGGATTCACATACACGCCCGCGTCGTAGAGCCGCTTGGCGCTGACGAGGGTGTTTTCCATCTCATATGTGTAGATGGGAATTATCGGCGTCTCCGACTCTATTATCCTCAGGCCTCTGACCTTCAGCCCGGCCCTTGCGTAGGACGCTAATTTATTCAGACGCTGCGGAAGCTCCGGATGTTCCTTCAAAAGCCGCAGAGCCGCGAGCGCCGCGGCGCAGTTGGAGGGCGGGATGGAGGCCGAGAAAATAAAGGGCCGCGAGTTGTGGCGGACGTAGTCGCAGACGAGCTCGGACGCCGCCATGTAGCCGCCGAGGCTGGCAAGAGATTTCGAAAAGGTACCCATGATGACGTCCACCCTGTCCTCCAGCCCGAAGTGGCTGGCCGTGCCGCGGCCGCCTTCGCCGATAATGCCCAGACCGTGGGCGTCGTCCACCATGACCCGTGCGCCGTATTTTTCCGCAAGCTCGCAGATCTCCGGCAGCTTCGCGATGTCGCCGCCCATGGAGAACACGCCGTCCGTCACGATGAGGCAGCCCGCCGACTCCGGCACGGCACGGAGCTTTGCCTCGAGATCGTCCATGTCCGCGTGGCGGTACCTGAGCATCTTGCCGAAGGAGAGGCGGCAGCCGTCATAGATGCTGGCGTGGTTCTCCCTGTCGCAGACGACGTAATCGCCCCGGCCAACCAGCGCGCTGATGATGCCAAGGTTCGACTGGAAGCCCGTCGAAAAGGTCACGGCCCCGTCCATACGCACGAAATCTGCCAGCTCACGCTCAAGCTCCAGATGGAGCCGGAGCGTGCCGTTTAAAAACCTCGAGCCGGAACAGCCCGTTCCGTACTCGGCCAGCGCCGTCTCCGCTGCGGAGACGACCTCCGGCGCGGCGGTCAGGCCCAGATAGTTGTTCGAGCCGAGCATGATGCGCCGCTTGCCCTCCATGACGACCTCGGTATCCTGCCTCGACTCAAGGGCATGGAAATAAGGATAGATGCCCCGCTCCCTGCATTCGCGGGCCGTGGTATAGGCCTCGCACTTGGCGAAAAGATCCATATCTGCCTCCTGGATACTTAAAATTATTTAATTAAAAATTTTTAAGTTATTATATACCCGGGAGCGGCAGGTGTCAAGGCGTGTCTATTCCTCCACGCGGCAGTGCTCGGCGGCGTATTCCAGGAAGATGCCTATGAGTTCGTTGCGGCTGTGGCCGGTACGGCTCGCGATGGCGTCGAGCTTTGCCACGGTATCCTCCTTCACGCGCACGGAGAAGGTCCGGTAACCGTCCTCTCCCCTCACGCGCTTTGGCCTGAGCACCAATTCGTCCTTTGCCAAAATATCACCTCTTATATGTTATAGTATCGGTATATCTATATGATACCAATTAACGTGGCTAAGGGGCAGCGAACAGGATATATAGTCCTAAAACCTGATAGGACATATCGTCCTTTGGTATATTTTATCCGGTGATGGAAATGAGGCTCAGGATACGCGACCTGCGTGAGGACGCGTACATGACCCAGAGGCAGGTGGCTGAATACCTGCACTGTGACCAGTCCCTGTATTCAAAATACGAGCGCGGCGAGCGAGCGCTGCCGCTGGAGTTTGCGGTCAGGCTGTCCGCGCTCTACGGCGTGACGCTGGACTACCTCGCCGGCCTCTCTGACGATCCGAAAAACTGACCCGCCTGATACAATATCGGGCGGGCCGGTGTTTTTTTACGCTCAGAAGCCTATGTCCGGCAGGCCGGCGAAGCCGCGCTCGAGGTCGGCGTCGGTCGGGACATAGTCGTCCATCTCGCCGTCGTTGAAGCGCTGGTAGGCCGTCATATCGAAGTAGCCTGTGCCGGTCAGGCCGAACAGGATGTTCTTCTTCTCGCCGGTCTCCCTGCATTTGAGCGCTTCGTCAATGGCCGCGCGGATGGCGTGGCTGGACTCCGGCGCGGGCAGGATGCCCTCGGTGCGCGCGAACACCGTCGCCGCCTCGAACACCTGCGTCTGACCGACGGCGCGCGCCTCCATGTACCCGTCGTGGTAGAGCTGCGAGAGCACCGGGCTCAT
The DNA here is from genome assembly GCA_900546615.1 of uncultured Eubacteriales bacterium. GTDB lineage: Bacteria > Bacillota > Clostridia > Oscillospirales > Oscillospiraceae > Scatomorpha > Scatomorpha pullistercoris. The sequence goes on from URDJ01000005.1 coordinate 78,745, forward strand.
GCCGTGGTACCTCAGCCCGCCCGCGTGGCTCGGCGAGGGGATGAAGCCGCTGCCCAGCGTGTACATCTTCGCCAGCGGGCAGACCTTGCCCGTGTCGCAGAAGTCATAGGCAAAACGGCCGCGGGTCAGGCTCGGGCAGGAGGCCGGTTCCACGGCGATGAAGCGGTAGTCACGCTCGCCGCGCAGCTTCTCGCCCATAAACGGGGATATAAGCCCGCCGAGGTTCGAGCCGCCGCCCGCGCAGCCGATGATTATATCCGGCACGACGCCGTACTTGTCAAGCGCCGCCTTTGCCTCAAGGCCGATGACGGACTGGTGCAGCAGCACCTGATTGAGCACGCTGCCCAGCACGTAGCGGTAGCCCTCCTGCGACGCGGCGGCCTCGACCGCCTCGGATATGGCGCAGCCCAGCGAGCCCGTCGTGCCGGGGTGCTCGGCCAGTATCTTTCGTCCAACCTCGGTGGTCATGGACGGGCTGGGCGTCACGGAAGCGCCGTAGGTGCGCATGACCTCGCGGCGGAAGGGCTTCTGCTCATACGAGCACTTCACCATGTACACCTTACAGTCCAGGCCCAGGTACGCGCAGGCCATCGAGAGCGCCGTGCCCCACTGACCCGCGCCGGTCTCGGTAGTAACTCCCTTCAGGCCCTGGTTTTTAGCATAATAGGCCTGTGCCACCGCAGAGTTCAGCTTGTGCGAGCCGCTGGTGTTGTTCCCCTCGAACTTGTAGTAGATATGCGCCGGGGTACCCAGCTTCTCCTCGAGGCAGTAGGCCCTCACGAGCGGCGAGGGGCGGTACATCTTGTAGAAATCGCGTATCTCCTGCGGGATGGGTATCTCCCTCGTCTCGTTATCCAGCTCCTGACGGATAAGCTCGTCACAGAACACCGGCCGCAGGTCCTCAAACGTCATCGGCTCGCCCGTCGCGGGGTTGCGCAGCGGCGCGGGCTTGACCGTCATATCGGCGCGGACGTTATACCACGCCCGGGGCATCTCCTCTTCACTCAGGTAAATTTTGTACGGGATTTTGTTCTCGGACATGGTTACATCCTCCTTTTTAGAATAAAAAAGTCCCAAATGACCAAACGGTCATTTGGGACAGATAAACACATCTGCGGTGCCACCCAAATTGCGGAGACTATGCTCCGCCGGCTCTGCCCGCGCCATCACGCGGCGGCGCTGTAACGGGCGCACACCCGGGAGTTAGTTTCGCTCCCCTCCTGAGTCCATTCACCAGCGTCCGAAACTGCGGCGCTCACAGCATCTGCGCCGCTCTCTGAAAGCCCTGACATCCGGCTACTCTTCTCAGTCTTCGGTTTCCTCCCTGACAAAATAACACTCCCGTGCTCTTTTGTCAAGTACGGTTTTTTTATTCACTCGCGCCCGCCTCGGGCATCAGCTCTGCCGACATGATGCCCAGCATCTCGGCGACCTTGTCCAGTTCCTCGGCCGGGAATCGCTCACGCATCCTGCCCATGACCGTCGATACATAGTCGCGCATTATGCCGATGTAGCCGTAGTACTTCTCGGACAGCACCAGATAGTATTCGCGCTTATCCGGCCCGGAGTTCTCCTTGCGCAGGTAGCCTTTCCTTATGAGGCTTCCGACCTTGTAGGTGGCGTTCGACTGGGAGATGTTCAAAAACTCTGCAAATTTGCCTATGGTCGGCCTCCCGAGTTGGTTTATGACTTCCAGAGAGAAGACCTCCATCGCAGTGAGCGAACCCTCGCGCTCCTTCACCTGCGAGAACACCTTTCTGTAAAAACTGAACTTGAACTTGTCATAAACCTCTATAAAATTGGTCTCCAGCGCGTCCTTGTGAACTGTTTTCATCAGCTGTACAGTATCAGCGCGACCAGCTCGAGCGGTTCGTCGGAGCGATTTATGAGGCTGTGTCCCTCGCCGTCGCCGGTGAAACACACGTCGCCCGCGCGCACAGTCGTAACTGTGCCGTTGTCGTTGAACTCGCCCTCGCCGGAGAGGATGAGGAAGGTCTCGCCGTCGCCCATGTGTACGTGCCAGCCGATCTCGCAATCGCGCTCGAGCCTCACGATATTGAACAGCCTGCCCTTGCCGTACATGTCCTCGCCCGGCAGTATCACGCGGTTCGTCACGTAGCCGGCGCCGCCCTTGAAGTTCTCCATCCTTCCGGTCGCCCTGTCCTCGTACCTTGTCACCATTTTGCCTTCCTCCTTATTCTCCGCACAGCTTCGCTATGACCAGTGCAAAAATCTTGCAGGCTTCCAGCGAATCATGCATATTTATACGCTCGTTCGCCCCGTGCAGGTTGGAGGCGAAACCCGGCATCCCCGCGCCGAAGGCCACGCCGCCCTCGATATCGTGCACGTAGGTGCCGCCGCCGGTGTATTTGCACTCGCCCTTTCTGCCCGTGTAGGTCTCGTAGCACTCGAGCAGGGCCTGCACGAACTCGCCCTCGGCGGGCGTGTGGTGCGCCTTCTGCATCCATGACTCGACCTCAAAGCCAAGGGCGCGGAGCTTTTCCTCCGCGACGATTTTGCAGTTTGTCTCGCTCGCGCAGATGGGCACTCGGCTGTCCAGCTGCGCCTCCATACCGTCGCCGTCCAGCTTCAGCAGATCAAGTGAAATGGTCAGCTCGCCGGAGAGCTCGTCCCCCTGGGCTATGCCGCAGGCCGCGCCCCGCCAGTCCCCGTGCGGGAAGCAGTCCGAGAAGTTCTTTATTGCCCGCGTCGACTCGCATTCGGCCAGCGGCAGGCTCGCGAGCACCGCAAGCAGCGCCGTGTTGCCGTTCTCGCCCTCCCAGGGCATGGCGGCATGCGACTGGCGACCGTGCACCTTGAGCCTCGCGCCGCCCTCGATGTCGCAGGCGGTCAGCTCGACGGCGCACTTTCCCGCCGCGGCCGCGCCCAGCTCCAGCGCCTCTGCCGCGCTCATGCCGGCGACAGTCGCCTCCGCGTCCGAGGGCACCACGTTTATCCTGAAGCCGCCGTCTATCGACGTGACCCGCGGCAGCGCGGTCTCAGATGCCCAGGAGCGCTTCACCACGGGGCGGAAAAGCCCCTTTTCCACGTTATAGACCGGGAAACCCGAGTCCGGCGTGAAGGTGTTCGGCGCCGGCGCGTGTTTTGAGTAGTAATACGGCAGGTCCTCGGAGCCGGATTCCTCGTCCGTGCCCATGATGAGCCGGCAGCCGTGTTTCAGGGGCAGGCCCAGCTCCTTCACGCAGCGCATGGCGAAAAGCGCCATGACGCAGGGGCCCTTGTCGTCGTCCGTGCCGCGCCCGTAGAGGCAGCCGTCCTCCTTGAGCACGGCCTCGTAGGGCGGCGTGTCCCAGCCCGTACCCTCGCCCACTACGTCGAGGTGCCCGAGTATGTCCACCCTCGAGGGCAGGTCGTTCAGATCCGCCGTACCGATGGCGCCGCCGTAGTTTTCCGTCTCAAAGCCGTACTCCGAGCAGAGCGCCAGCGCCTCGTCCAGCACCGCCCTCGGCCCCGGGCCGAAGGGCGCGTCCGGCGCAGGCTCGCCCTTCACGCTCTTTACCGCGACCAGCCGCGTGATATCCCGTATAAGTTCCTGCTCGTGGGCGTCCACCCACTGTGATATCCTCTCCTGTAAACTCATGCTGTCAGCTCCCTTGTGTATTTCTCCGCTTCCGCGATGATCCTCTCGGCGCTCTCGCCTACATGGAACTCGCCGTTCTCATAAAGTATCCTGCCCGCGACCATCGTGAGCCTCACGCAGTCCTTCGAGCCGCTGTAGACCAGGTTCTCGGCCGGGGCGATGATGGGCCTCATGCTGGGTCTCGACATGTCGATGACCGCGAGGTCTGCGTATTTGCCCGGGGCGAGGCTGTCGCAATCGGGCAGGCCCATGGCCCGCGCGCCGGCGCTGCAGGCCGCGTACAGGATGTCCCTCGCGGGGCAGGCCGCGGCGTCCTCGGCCCTGAGCTTCTGCAGAACGCAGGCGAGGTACATCTCCCTGAACATGTCCAAGGCGTTATTCGAGGACGGCCCGTCCGTGCCGACGGCGAGGCCGATTCCCCTGCCCATGAAGCTCCCGAGCGGGGCGACGCCGCTGGCCAGCTTCGCGTTCGAGGCCGGGCAGGTGACCGCCCAAAGCCCGCGGTTTTTAAATATCTCCATGTCGCCCTCGTCGAACCAGACGCAGTGGAAGCCGCCGCCGCCGTAGTCGTGCAGGCCAAGCTTCTCGAAATACCGCGTCGGGCTCATGCCGTGGCGTTCGATGCAGCCGTCGTACTCGGACTTCGTCTCGCTGTTGTGCGTCCAGACCGGGGCTTTGTGAGCGTGCGAAAGCTCCGAGATATACCGCAGCAGTTCCTCGCTCGCCGTGTACTCGGCGTGGAAGCCGAGCCTGTAGCCCACGAGCGGGCCCATGGAGTTGTACCTTTCAAAGTCCCGCTCTGCCACGGTCCAGTCCGTGTCACCGGCCGCGACCGCGCCGCAGAGCACGGAGCGGAAGCCGCTGTCGAGCACAGCCTGGACATAGGCGTCGCGGTGATAGTACATGTCGAAACAGGCGGTGACACCGCCGGAGAGCAGCTCGAGTATGCCGAGCCGCGTGAAGGCGTAGTTTGCCTCCGGGTAGAGCTTTGCCTCTCTCGGGAAAATCTGCTGGAACAGCCACTCCTGCAGCGGCAGGCCGTCGGCGAAGGAGCGCAGAAACACCATCGGTATGTGCGTGTGCGCGTCCTTGAAGCCCGGTATTATGAGGTCGCCGCCGAGGTCCAGCTCCCTGTCAAACTCGGGCATGTCCGCCCTCGCCGGGCCGACGTAGCTTATCCGCTCCCCGTCCGTCCACAGCTCGCCCTCGAGGATGGAGCAGTCGTTCTCTCCGAGCATGGGCATTATTCTGGCGTTATACAGTCTTATCAATAGTATCGCCTCCGATACGAACATCTTTCATATCAGATTATCACCCCCGAGGCGCGGCTGTCAATTGCAAAAGCGGCGCGCTCGTGTTAAGATACCCCCGTGAGGAGGCTGGAGACATGACTGCAAGGGAATTCATGGATTTTTTGCACGTGCTGGAGCGCATGAAATGCAACGTAAGGCACGGCTGGACGAGCACGGGCCGGCGGGAATCCGTGGCAGAGCACAGCTACAGGCTCTGTGCCATGGCGTTTCTGCTGAAGGACGAGTTTCCCGGCCTCGACATGGACAGGGTGCTGAGGATGTGCATAGTCCACGACTGGGGCGAGGCCGTTACGGGCGACATACCGTCCTTTCTCAAGACGGAGGCGGACGAGGCGACGGAGACGGACGCGGTCGGCACTCTGACAGCAATGCTGCCGGATAAGAAGCGGGAGCTGGACGAGCTGTTCGCGGAGCTGACAGCGCTCGAGACGCCGGAGGCAAAGCTGTACAAGGCCATAGACCGCATAGAGGCGGTCATCCAGCACAACGAAGCGCCGCTGGACACATGGATAGAACTCGAAAAGACCCTTAACCTCGAATACGGCACAGAGGACTGCGCCCGCTTCCCGTTCATGAGGGAGCTGAGAGAAATAGCCGCCGACGACACGCGCCGGAAACTGCAAAACACGTGATAATGAAGATGGGTCCGTTGCAAAACAAGCCCATAAAAAATAAGCGAGGTTTGGAGCCCGAAAGGGTTTCCAAACCTCGCCGTTTGCTTTATTCTTAGCTTGTGAAACAAAAGAAAAAGCAAGACCAGTATACGGTATATGAGCGCCACGGTCAACTGGTACTTG